>JAZBOY010000149.1:0-53208 GCA_036351375.1 Halieaceae bacterium | reverse complement strand
GGCGGCGGCCTGGTGTTGGGCGTACTCGGCGTAGCCGGCTTCAATTTCAGTATGCACGCCACCAGCACCGATGAATTCTGCACCTCATGCCACGTCATGGCAGACAACGCGGGCATGATGCTGGTGGGTACCACTCACTATATGAACGAAAGCGGGGTACGCCCCGGCTGCTCCGATTGCCACATTCCCAAGGAGTTAGGGCCCAAGTTGGTGCGCAAGATCCAGGCTTCCCGCGAAGTCTATGGTTGGCTGACCGGCGTGATCGATACACCGGAGAAATATGCCGCCCACGCTCCAACCATGAAGGCCCGTGAAATTGCGCGACTCAAGGCCAATGATTCGCAGGAGTGCCGCAACTGCCACGAGGTCAATCACATGCTGGCCTCCGCCCAGTCACCCAAGGCACAGTCCTTCCACAAGGTGCTGGAGACCGGCAAGCGCACCTGTATCGACTGCCATGCCGGCCTGACGCACACGCCGAAGGATCAGGTAAGCATGGCAGCGCCCCGCTAGGGCGCCGCAGCTTCGGCCGAGCAGGGTAATCGGAAATGTGCAGCCTGAGACTTGCCGTCGCCTTCAGCCTTGCCCTGGGAATGGGCAGCTGTCTCACAGTCAGTGCGCAATCGGAGGATTGCCTGGGCTGCCACCTGGATTCGGAAGGCAATCCCGTCCACGCCATGCTGCAGAGCGCTCACGGCGGCATCAGCCAGTCCTGCGAGGCCTGCCATGGCGCCAGCACCGAGCACATGGGTCAACCCACGGTCGCCTCTCCGGATATCAGTTTCGGGCCACGCTGGACCGCGAGTCCGGCTTTGCAGGACAGCCAGTGCCTCGACTGTCACCAGACCTCGGTAGCACGGCACTGGAACGAAGCCCTGCACATGGCCGAGAACGTCACCTGTGTCAGCTGCCACGACCTGCACGTTGAACAGGACCCGGTGCGGGCCAGCGGCGGGCAGATGCAGGTGTGTACGACCTGTCACAGGACCCAGAAAACCGGGATTCACGGCCGCGAGAACATGATCCGCATGAATCCGCCCTGCACCCAGTGCCACAATCCTCACGCTGACCAGTCGCCGGTGGGCGTGATGCTGGCCAACGATTCCATGGGCTGCCGTCGCTGCCACAACCTGGAAGCCATGGCGCGCAGTGAAAAAGTCAGTGCCCGGGCCAAGAGTTTTCACCGGGTCATGGACGGCGGCGACCGCACCTGCGTGGGCTGTCACAAGGGTGTGGCCCATGGCGATACCGAGGCGCTTGAGCCCTTTATCCCGCTGCCATTGGCCGAGCGCGAACTCACGCTCTTTGACCCCGGCAGCTCCGACGCCGAGTGGCTGGTCAGCGAACATCCCGGATCGCAGCCACTGCGACAGGGCACCAACTGCCGGCAGTGCCATCGCGGCGAAGAGGCTGAGCTGAGCGCCGCCCTCGGTGGCCCCGAGCCCCGGGTGCGCGCGCTCACGGTCAACTTCTCCAGCGACGACGGAGCCCTTGTCACCCGACTGAGCTGGGACGGAGACCGGGACGACAGCCGCGTATCGCTGATGTGGGGTTTTGGTGAAGATGCCGCCCTGCGGCGCGGCGGCTGCTGGGCTGCCTGCCACGACGACATGCGCGGCATGCGGCTGGACAAGGGCAAGCCAAAATATCTCTGGTCGGCCCTGTCACAGCGGCGAGCCATCAACCAGCCGGCGGTCACCAAGCCGGAAGACGTGCTCGCCGCAGACCTTGCCGCAGGCCGCTTCGCCGAGCTGTGGACAATCGATCTCCAGTCCGGCGCGCTCAAGGTAGACGCCCTGCTCGACAAACCGCACCGGATCGCCACCGAGGCGATTACGGCCGCCGTGGATTACCAGGACGGGCGCTGGACGGCCACCGTCAGTCGTCCGCTGGCACCGGAGGCGCCGCTGCTGGAAGTGGAGACAGGCCGCAGCTATACCTTCGGCGCAGCACTGCACAGCAAGGGCCATAGCGGCGGAGACCACTGGGTGTCCCTGCCCATGACGTTCAGCGCCGATCGCGACGATACCGACTTCATTGCCCACTAGGGCTGCATGGCGCTTTCCACCCGCATATTCATCGGCCTGTTTGCCGGCATTGCCGCCGGCCTGTTTTTTGGTGAGCTGGTCGCCGACCTGAAAGTCGTCGGCGACGTTTTCGTCAAGCTGCTGCAGATGACAGTGCTGCCGTATATCGTGGTCTCGCTAGTGGCCGGCTTCGGGCGCATGGAACTGCAGCAGGCCAAACGCCTCGCCCTGCGCGGCGCCGCCGTGCTCGGCGTAATCTGGCTGCTGGCCCTGCTGCTGATCTTCGCCGCACCGCTGGCCTTCCCGGATCGTGACAGCGCCTCTTTCTTTGCCAGCCCGATGCTGGCCAGTGCCGCCAACCCGGACCTGCTGGAACTCTACCTGCCCCATAACATCTTCTACTCGCTGTCCAACAACCTGGTGCCGGCGGTGGTGCTGTTCAGCATTTTCATGGGCATCGCGCTGATCTCCGTGGAAGACAAGGAGCGGGTGCTACCGATTTTCGACAGCCTCAGCGACGCCCTGGCCCACATCAACGGCATGATCGTGAAGCTCACCCCCTACGGCATCTTCGCCATCGCGGCCGCCGCGGCCGGCACCATGACCCTGGAGGAGCTGGGCCGGGTGCAGGTCTACCTGGTGACCTATATCGCCGTGGCCCTGCTGGTGACCTTCTGGATATTTCCCGGGCTGGTCAGCGCCGTCAGCGGCATTCCGTTCCGGGAGGTGCTGGACACCTTCCGCGACGCCCTGGTGACCGCCTTCGCTACCGGCAACCAGTTCGTGGTGCTGCCGCTGATCGCCGAGAACTGCAAGGCGCTGCTCGCCCGCCATTCGCTGCCGGAAAAGGATACGGAATCGGCCATCGACATCATCGTACCGGTGTCCTTCAACTTCCCATCCCTGGGCAAGATGCTGGTGCTGTTGTTCGTGCTGTTTGCCGCCTGGTTTACCGATACCAGCCTGGACGCCGGCCAGCGCCTGCTGCTGGGATTAAACGGCCTGTTCAGCCTGTTTGGCAGCATTAACGTGGCAGTGCCCTACCTGCTGGACAGCCTGCGCATCCCCGCCGACATGTTCCAGCTGTTCCTGGTGACCGGCGTGGTGGTAGGCCGTTTCGGCGCCATGCTGGCCGCGCTGCATATCATTGTGTTGAGCGTCATAGGCACCCTGGCGGTGTGCGGCAAGCTCAGATTCGATGCCGGTCGCATCGGCCGCTACCTGGGCATCAGCGCGGCGGCCACGGCGCTGATGCTGGCGGTGCTCTACGGCTATTTCTCGGCCTTCGTGCCGGTTCCGCCCGAACGCGAAGCGGTGCTGGCCACCATAGAGCCCAGGGTAGCGCAGGTCCCTTCGCGGGTACTGCTGACCGCGCCGAGGCTGCCGGGCGAGCAACTGGTGGACGAGGATGCGGAAGACAGCGTCGAGGAATTCTCGATGACCGACATGCGCCTGGGGCGCCGCTTTGACGAGATCCTCGACCGCGGCGTGCTGCGGGTAGGCTACCGACCCAACAACCTGCCCTGCACGTTCCTCAACGGGGAAACGGTGGTGGGCTTCGATGCCGACATGGCCCACAGCCTGGCTCGCGATCTCGGCGTAGACCTCGAATTCGTGCCGTTCAAGTTCGACACACTTTATGGCGCCTTGCGCGAAGCGCAGATCGACATCGCCATGTCCTGCATTGCCAGCCTGCCGGATCGCTACAGTCGCGCCGCCTTCGCACGCCCGGTGCTGGACCTGCGCATGGCGCTGATCGTTCCCGACCACCTGCGACACGATGTTCGGGACAACGGCCGCTTCATGAGGGGCCTGCGGATCGCCCTGATCAGCAGCCACTACTTCGAGCCGCGACTGCGTGAGGTGGCCCCCGATGCCGATTTCGTTGAGCTGGAAAGCGCCGAATCATTTTTCAGAGGGCCGCCGCCGGCGGACGCCCTGCTGCTCACCGCCGAAGAGGGCGCCGCCTACGCCTTTCGCTATCCCGCCTACAGCGTGGTGCCGTCGGAACCGCCGGTACGGGTGCCCGCGGCCTACGCCCTGCCCCGCGGAGAAACGGAATGGCAGGAGGTGGTGAGCAACTGGGTGCAACTCAAGCAGGCGGATGGCAGCGTCGATCGCCTCTACGCTTACTGGATGGAAGGTGGCGTCACGGCGCAAAAGGGCCGGCGCTGGTCGGTGGCGCAGGACGTACTGGGCTGGTGGGATTAAAGTGGGATTGAAGCGGGATTGAGGCGGCCCGCAACCGCTACAGGTGGAAACGTAGCGCAAACAGGACGTAATGGTGGCTGCTGTGCTCGAACTCCAGCACGCCCTCGTCCGGGGTTTCCACGTTGGTATTAAATTCCTGCTCGAAGTACTGGTAGGTGAGACTGGTGGACCAGTGCCTGCCGAGATCGTAGTTGAGACCGAGCTGAATGCCGAACAGGGCCTCGTCGTCCTCAAGGTCATCGAAGATAGCGTCGGCAAAATCCGGCTGGTTGTTCCAATCCAGCCTGCCCTCGCCTGCGACCAGTCCGATCATGCCTTTCATCCGCGGAATGAACAGCGGCCGCTGGTAGTTCAGTGACAGGAAGACCTGGTCGATCTCCAACTCGTCGGCGTCGGTGCGGGTCCAGTCGAGTTGGAAGTACCAGTTGGGGGTAACCTCGTAGGCGAGGCCCAGGCCGAAAGTATCGCCGCTGTCTTCCGGGTCGAAGCCGAGATCACCGGCAAAGGCGAAATCCACGTCGAACTCCGAGCCGCCTCCATAGAGGGCGGCAAACACCGGCCGGCGTTCATCCTCAGCCGCTGCGGCTGTTTGCACCAATCCGAATATCAGGAGTACAGCTGCCAACCCGCGTTGGAAAACCATCTCTCAATCCTTCCTGCAGTGATGCTAGGGATATTACACAAAAGACCGCTCCCATGAGGAGAACGACTTCACGCTTTGGGAAGCGGCCCCGTCAGTCGCGCAGCTCCGGCAGGTCGCGATACAGCTCCAGCGCTTCCGGGTTGGCCAGGGCATCGGTATTCTTGACCGGCCGGCCGTTCACCACGTTGCGCACCGCCAGCTCGACAATCTTGCCGCTGATGGTGCGCGGGATATCCGCCACCGCGATGATCTTCGCCGGCACGTGGCGGGGCGTCGTGTTACTGCGGATCACGTCCTTGATACGCGTACACAAGGCATCATCCAGCTCCACATCGGCGGCCAGCACCACGAACAGCACCACCCGCACGTCGTCCTGCCAGTCCTGGCCGATGACGATGCTTTCCTGGATTTCCTCGAGCTTCTCGACCTGGCGGTAGATTTCCGCGGTGCCGATGCGCACCCCGCCCGGGTTGAGCACCGCGTCTGAGCGGCCGTGTATGATCACGCCGCCGTGCCCGGTCAGTTCGCCATAGTCGCCGTGGGCCCAGATATCCGGCCAGCTGGCAAAGTAGGCGTCCCGGTATTTCTCGGCATCCGGGTCGTTCCAGAAGCCGACCGGCGCACAGGGGAAAGGCCGGGTGCAGACCAGCTCGCCCTTCTCTTCCACAACCGGCTCGCCGTCTTCATTGCGGATTTCCACCGCCATGCCCAGGCCACGGCACTGAATCTCGCCCTTGTACACCGGCAGGATGGGACTACCGCCGACGAAGCAGGACAGAATGTCGGTGCCACCGCTGATGGAGGACAGGCACAGGTCGGATTTGAACTCGCGGTAGATGTACTCGAAGCTTTCATGAGCCAGCGGCGACCCGGTAGAGAGCACCGTGCGCAGCCGCGCCAGTTCGTAGCGGTCGCCCGGCTGCTGGCGGGCCTTCTCCAGCGCAGCGAAGTACTTCGCCGAGGCGCCGAATACGCTGATGCCCTCCGCATCGATGGCGTCCAGCAGCACGCGGCCGCGCCGGGCAAATGGAGAGCCGTCGTAGAGCACCAGGGTGGCGCCGGTGGCCAAGCCAGACACCAGCCAGTTCCACATCATCCAGCCACAGGTGGTGAAGTAGAAGAACACGTCGCTGCGCCGCAGGTCCACCAGCAGCTGGTGTTCCTTGAGGTGCTGCAGCAGCGTACCGCCGGCGCCGTGAACGATGCACTTGGGCATACCGGTGGTGCCCGATGAATACATGATGTACAGGGGATGGTCGAAGGCGAAACCGGGGAAGTCCAGCTCGGTCGCCTGCGAATCGAGGTAGTCTTCAAACAGGGTGGCGTTGGGAATAGCTTCCAGCGCCGGCGCTTTCTCCACCAGCGGCACAACTACCACCCGCTTCAGGCTGGCGATCTGCCCGGTAATCTCCCTTAGCCGTTCCAGGCTGTCGCAGGTCTTGCCGTTGTAGAAATAGCCGTCGGCGCTGAACAGGACAGTGGGTTCGATCTGCCCGAAACGGTCCATCACACCGTTGATGCCGAAGTCCGGCGAGCAGGATGACCAGGTGGCGCCCAGGCTGGCGGTGGCCAGCATGGCGATGATCGTTTCCGGGACATTCGGCATGAAGCCCGCCACCCGGTCGCCGGGCTGTACGCCCTCGGCCCGCAGGCTGGCCGCCAGGGCCGCCACCTTGCGGTACAGCTCGCCGTAGGTCAGGGTGCGGCGGCGACCGGTCTCCAGCAGCGAGACCAGCGCCACCTGGTCATCGCGGTAGCGCAACAGGTTCTCGGCAAAGTTCAGCCTGGCATCGGGGAACCAGTGCGCGCCCGGCGGCTGCTGGGAGGAGAAGCGACCGGGGGGCTCCAGCACAACATCCCCCTTGTCGCTGGCAATCACCCGGCAGAAGTCCCACACCGCAGACCAGAAGGCTTCGATCTCCGACACGGACCAGTCATAGAGGCCCGGGTAATCACTGATGTCGAGACCGTGGCGACGGTTCACAAAGCTCATGAACCGCGTGATATTGGCGGCGTCGATGCGCTCCTTGGAGGGTTGCCAAAGCGGTGCGGTCATCATTGTCTCGTCTTTGTCGCTTGCCGGGGGGCACAAGCATGCAAAATGGCTGCAAGGCTGGCAAGCAGCAAAGTACGGGTATGGTTTCATGCTACATTTACTGCGGCAGCCGCCAGAGCAAGGAATATAAGCACCGCGGCACTCGCCGCAGCGACCCGCCTACAACGCATAGTCCGAGGAACGCGTGATGCAAGATTCCACCAACCCCATGCAGCAGCAGAAGCAGGATACCGCCCGCACCATCGAAGTGATGATTCGCGTCGGCCTGGCAATCGGCCTGGCGCTGTGGTGTTTCCGCATTCTCCAACCCTTCATGTCCACCATTGTCTGGGCGATGATCATCGGCGCCGCTCTGTTGCCCGCCTACAACGGGTTCAGGGGTAAAATTGGCGCCAGCCACAAGATCGCGTCCACCCTGTTCACGCTGGCCATCCTTACCGCCATCCTCACGCCCACCTTCATGCTCTCGGGCACCCTGGTCAGCACGGCGCAGGAGTACGCCAATGAGCTGCAGGACGGCTCGCTGGAAGTTCCCCCGGCGCCGGAGCGGGTCAAGGACATTCCGCTGGTCGGCGAGAATCTCTACGAGACCTGGCACGCTGCCAACGAGAACATCGGCGCAGTGCTGGAGAAGTTTGAACCCCAGATACGCAACGCGGCGCGTACCCTCTTGCGCACCGCCGCCGGCGCCGGGCTGAGCATCCTCCAGTTTGCCGTGGCGATCATCATCGCCGGCGTCTTTCTCGCCTACAACGAGGGGGCCGGCCGCTTTGCCCGCAAACTGGGGGGCCGGCTTGCCGGGCATGAAGGAGAGAAGTTCGCCGCCCTGGCTTCCAGCACGGTGCGCAGCGTGGCCCAGGGCGTGCTCGGTGTCGCAGTCATCCAGGCGGTGCTGGCGGGTATTGGCCTGATGGCGGCGGAGATCCCGGGCGCCGGCCTGTGGACCCTGCTGGTGCTGATCATGGCCACCGTGCAGCTCCCCACCGGCATCATCCTGTTCCCGATTGTGGCCTACTACGCTTCCGTATCGGAGGGCATTGGCGTGTTCCTGTTTGGCGCCTGGATGGTCATCGTCGCCCTGTCCGACAATGTCCTAAAACCGATCCTGCTGGGCCGGGGTAGCTCCCAACCCATGCTGGTGATTTTCCTCGGCGCGATCGGCGGCTTCATTCTCAACGGCATCGTTGGCCTGTTTGTGGGCGCGGTGGTGCTGGCGCTGGGCTACGACCTGTTCATCCTGTGGCTTTACGCCGATGACCCGGAAACCCTGAAAGAACAGCTGGGCGAGGACATTCTCGGCGGCACGGATGCGAACTCCACCGCGGAGGCCGTAGAGAATGTCTGAAGAGAATTCCGGCGCGGCCGCCGACAGCGACAACCGCAGCATCCAGCGACTGACCCTGGGCGTACTGGCGGTCTGCAGCTTCCTGCTGCTGTGGTACCTGGTCGCAGACCGATATACCCCTTACACCGACCAGGCCCGGGTAACCGGCCACATCATTCCGGTCGTTCCCCGGGTGTCGGGCTACGTTGACACCGTCGATGTCGACGTCAATGCGCGAGTCAGTGCCGGTGACGTATTGCTGCGCATCGACCCCAGTGATTTCGAGATTGCCGTGCAGCAGGCCGAGGCCAGGCTGGAACAGGTCACACAGCAACTGGGCGGCGGCATCGAAGAACTGACCGTGGCCCAGGCGTCGCTGTCCCAGGCCATTACCCAGCGCGACTACGTGGTGGCTCAGTCGTCCCGTGTGTTCGAACTCGAGAAGCGCGGCGTGCTGCCGGTCACCGACGGCGACAAGGCACGGGCCGAAATCAAGAAATCCGAGGCCGACGTGGAAAGCGCCCGCGCCAGACTACAGCAGGTGCAACAGCAGATCGGCGACCAGGATGATGACAACGCCTACCTGCAGGAGGCGCTGGCGGCACTGGAGCAGGCGCGCCTGAACCTGTCTCGCACGGAACTACGCGCCCCCAGTAACGGTGGCGTCACCAGCGTTACAATTGCCGCCGGCATCTACGCCAACGCCGGCCAGGCCATCATGACCTTTGTCTCCTCGGAAGCCGTGTGGATTGAGGCCTACATGCGCGAGAACAGCCTTGGCAACATCAAGCCAGGTGACCCGGCGGACATATTGCTGGACATGGCACCGGGGCGCGTCTTTGACGGCGAGGTAGTGAGCACCGGCTTTGCCGTGGACTGGAAGAACGCTGCCCAGGCCGGCCAACTGCAGTCTGTGAATAGCGAAAACAGTTGGCTGCGAGACGCCCAGCGCTTTCCGGTGATCATCCGCTTCAAGGACGACAGCGCCCGGGGCCTGCTGCGGGGCGGCGGCCAGGCCGACGTGGTGGTTTATACCAGCGGCAACTGGATCACCAACAGTCTCGCATGGCTGTGGATGCGCTTTATCAGCCTCATGTCCTACGGGTACTGAACGGGGTGAGTGCATACAGCCAGTGCGCACTTCGTTACGCCTTCGGCGTAGCGCTCAGCGTTGCCCTTGCCTACGGCGTCGGCTGGCCCATGTCCTGGCTGGCGACCATCCTGACCGCGGCCTTCCTTGGCAATCGGGCGCCCCGGCCTGACCTCAAGGCCTCGCTGGCAATACTAGTCGCCATTGTGGTGATATTCGGTGTCGCGCTGCTGGCAACACTGCATCTGTACCATTACCCGCTGGTTTTTTGCATCCTGATCAGCACTGGCCTGTACCTGAACTTTTATCAGGCCGCCTGCGGTGGATCGAGGTTGGTCGTGCTGCTGTGCACTATGGCTATATTACTGATACCCGTGGTCGGCGGCCCCCAGCCGGCGATGGCTCTGTTGGTCGCGCAGGGGTTCCTGGTGTCGGCCGCCGTAGCCCTGTTGTGCACGCAACTTGCCCACACCCTGGTACCCGGAGGCACGGTACCGGCGCTCGCAGAACCCAAGGTGGAGGCACATCCCGCCAGATCAGCGTGGCTGAGCACGGCCGTCGTCCTGCCGGTGGCGCTGCTGTGCGTTGCCTTCAACATGAGCGGAGCAGTACTGCCCCTGATCCTGATTGCCGCCCTGTCTCAGAAAGCGGACTTCTCCACCGGCGCGAAGGGAGGAATTGCACTCATCCTTGCCAACCTGGGCGGCGGCCTGGCGGCGGTCCTGTTCTACCAGCTGCTGCGTATCACTCCCACCTACCCGTTCCTGGTGCTGGGGCTGTTCGCAATGGCGCTGCTGTTCGGCCAGCGCCTGTTTTCCACGCGAGCCGCGGCGCCACTCTACGGCAGCGCTTTCAGCACCGTGCTGATCCTGATCGGCAGCGGCAGCGGCGAGTACGGCGGCGAAACCGCTGCCGCCTTTTACCAGCGCATTGTCCTGACCATGCTGGCCGTGTGTTATGTGGTGGGCGCGCTATCGCTGTTGCAGATGCACAGTGTTCGCCAACGCTGGCTATCTGCGGGGCACTGGTTAAGTGTTAAACTCAACCAAAAACGCAGTGTAGCCGGGTAGCAACTTGCCACAAATCACTCGATTCATTGACGATCGCAACAATTTTCACGTACTGCTATGCGGACTCATTTTTTTCCTGGGCGCCGACGCAGTGGTGGTCCAGTTTCAGCTCAAGGGTACGCAGCAGGCGATCAACATAACACTCATGATCGTGCTGATTGTCAACGTCTGGGCCATCGATAACCCCCGCACCGACGTCATCAGCTGGAAATTGGGCGCCACCATGGCGATCGCGCTGACCATGATTACCGACAGCCTGATCGTGAGCAACTTCCTGGCCAAGTTTCAACTGATCATGGCTTTCATCTTCATCAGCCTGACCACCTGGCAGGCCTGGAGCCAGGTCATGTTTACCGGCCGCGTAGACCAGAACAAGATTGTCGGGGCGGTTTGCATCTACCTGCTGCTCGGCATGGCCTGGGCTTTCGCTTACCTGATCGTCGAGGCCTTCCTGCCCGGCTCCATGAACGGACTGGAGTCGGATCTCTGGCAAGAAAACGTCCACGGCCTGATTTACTACAGCATGGTAACCCTCACCACGCTGGGCTATGGCGATATCACGCCGAACCAACCCCTCGTTCGCTTCCTGGCCTACATGGAGGCGGTCACCGGCGTCTTCTACATGGCAATCCTGGTGGCCAGCCTGATCGGCATACGGCTGGCAGGCGTGGACCCCACCAAAAGCATCGAGGAACTCGAGGCAGAGGATCGAGCCCGCAGGAGTGCGAATTCCTAGTGGGCACGCCACCAACAGGGCTGATACATGCCAAGCTGCTGGACGGCAAGGGCGGCGCCAGAGACATCGACTGGCCTGAGGTAAGCACCTGGACTGCCGAGCAGGGCTGCCTGTGGCTACATTTTGATTTCGAGCAGCAGCAGGCGCAGCACTGGCTGGTGCACGAGAGCGGGCTCAACGACATCGCCTCCTCCGCCCTGATCGCCAGCGAGACCCGCCCCCGGGCCATCAATCGCGGCGACAACCTGCTGCTGGCCCTGCGCGGGGTCAACCTTAATCCCGGCAAGCAGCCTGACGACATGGTTTCGGTAAGGCTCTGGTGCAACGGCAAGCGTCTCATCAGCACTCGCAAGTATCGGCTGCAATCCACGGAAGACCTGCTGGCTGATCTCGCCAACGGCCAGGGCCCCACCGATACCGCATCCCTGCTGCTGGCGTGGATCGACAGGATTACCTGGCGCATGAGCGGCACCGTGGACAACCTCGAGGAGCAGGTAGACGAACTGGAGGAACGGGTGGTGGCCGGCGACATCTCCGACATGCGCCACGACCTGATCGGCCTGCGCCGGCAGTGCATCAGCCTGCGGCGCTACCTGGCGCCCCAGCGTGAAGCCATGAACCGGCTGATCACCGAGACACTGGGCTGGATCAATGAGCTGGATCGACTGCGCCTACGGGAAATCAACGACCGGCTTATACGCCATATTGAAGATATCGACGCGGTCCGTGAGCGCACTGCAGCAGCGCAGGACGAACTGCTGACGCAGGTGTCGGAAGAAATGAACCGTCGCTCCTACGTGTTTACCGTGGTGGCGACCATCTTCCTGCCGCTGGGCTTCTTTACCGGGTTGATGGGTATCAACGTCGGCGGCATGCCCGGGGTTGAAGATGACGGCGCGTTCTGGGTGGTTGTTGGCATGTGCGCGGCGCTGATAGCAGTTATGGCCGCAGTGTTCCGCTGGAATCGGTGGATGTAGCCCGCACGGCTCAGCCGCGCAGCTTCTTGAGAATTTCTATCGCACCGACAGAGACGCCGCCGGCGATAATCCCCACCAGCGCCGCCGCCAGCGGGTGCACCAGGGCGCCGGTGACCACGCCCACCGCGGGCAGGCTGCTGCCCCAGGCCACGGCGTCTTCCACCACGTGCTCCACCGGGTGCAGGCCGTGCACCAGGATGCCACCGCCCACCAGGAACATGGCAGCGGTGCCAAGCACGCCCAGGGCTTTCATCAGCCAGGGAGCAAAGCCCAGCAACCGCAGCCCCAGCCAGCCCCGGAAGCCCGGCTTGTCCGCCAGGTAGAGCCCGGCGTCGTCCAGCTTCACAATACCCGCCACCAGCCCGTATACGCCGACGGTCATCGCCAGGGCGATAGCCGACACGGTCAGGACGCGTACGGTTGGCTCCGCGTTCACCACTGTGCCTATGGTGATCACGATGATCTCTGCGGAGAGAATGAAATCGGTACGGATGGCGCCGCGAATCTTCTGGCGCTCCAGCTTGAGCAGCTCTTCGCGGGATGCCTGCAGGTGGGCGCGGTGGGCCTGCCGGTGCGCCGCGTCTTCGGCATCGTCGTGCAGGAACTTGTGAGCGACCTTTTCAAACCCTTCGTAGCACAGGTACAGACCGCCCAGCATCAGCAGCACGGTGACCAGCACCGGCACAAAAGCAGCGATCAGCAGCGCCGAGGGCACCAGGATCAGTTTGTTGACGAAGCTGCCCTTGGCTACCGCCCAGACAACCGCCAGCTCGCGATCGGCACGGACGCCGGACACCTGTTCGGCGTTGAGCGCCAGGTCGTCGCCCAGCACGCCGGCGGTCTTCTTCGCCGCCACCTTGGTCATCAACGAGACATCGTCCAGCACCGCGGCGATATCATCGATTAGCAGCAGCAAACTGCTTCCGGCCATCGGTCAGCTCCAGGGTTCAGTTTTGGGGGGTTCACTCACGGCCGTGAGTGTAGCGCATTCTAGGAGTCGTTCAGGTCGATGCGAGTGCTGAACATGACGCCGCGGGCGCCATCAACGAGGTGGTCACCGTAGCTCAGGGTAAATTCCATATTGCGCTGGGGGAACCAGGAGACAGTGCCGCTACCGAAAACTTCCTGGGTGCGGTTGCGTGATTCATCAATGGAATTGACCTTGAAGGCCACCGAGTACTGGGAAGAGGGAGACCAGGAGAAGCCGGCGCCCAGCATGGTTTCGGTATAGAGCTCATTGACGAGCCCGCCGTCAAAGCGCGTCTCGTCCAGGCTGTGGCCGGAGACTTCCAGGCGCAGCTCGGGAATCAGCTGCAGGCCCGAGGAAAACTCCACCCGTTCGGTGCTCTGCAGCTGCTCGACACCACCGAATACATCGGCGCTGCGATAGCTGCCTGACCAGTCCAGGCGCCCATTTTCCGTGGCGCCCCGCAGGCCCATGCTGTAAGCCGTCTTTTCCTGCTCCTCGGCATCGGTGCCGGGCTTGTCGAGCAGGTATTCGTAGCGAACATTGAGGCGGCCCAGGTCGGCGAGAGACTTCGAGAAGCCGGGGGCCAGACTGTAAACATAGCCGCCATCACGCAGGGTACTGTTGGCGCGGATATTGGCGTCCAGACCCAGCATGTCGTTGAGAATCTTGCTTTGCAGTGAGGCGCCGACGCGCTGTGAAACGTCGGCATCAGAGGAGGATTCCTTGAGCTTGCTCTGGACGCGGTAATCCATATCCAGCTGCAGCAGGCTGTTGGAGAGCGCGAAGCCGAGTCCGGAACCGAAGCTGGCTTCCTTGATGCCCTCGCCATTGTCGCCGGCGGGCTTCATTTGCACGTCGAACAGGTCAGGCCTGAGGTCGAGGGAGGTATCGAGCCCCTGCGCCCAGGCAGGAACGGCCAGCGATGCATTCACCGCCAACGCCAGAATCGCCTGGTTTTTCCATCCCGACACAGCCAATTTCACTGCGTAATCCCTGTTCGCCTGTTGTTTCTCGCCATTTGCCCGCAGCAGCTCCGGAAATCTCTCGCGATACACCGGGTCCAACCGGTTCGGACAAATGTACAATTTTTGTTGAGGGAACGATTATAAGCCGAATTTCACAAAAAATGCCAACTATTACCATTTCTGTGAAGCAGTTCACGCTTGGCTACTCACCCTGGTCAATAAACAGGCTGGCCTCGAGCTGTTCGGAGATGTACTGGATGGCTTTCATTGCCCTCACACTGTTGCCGGCCTCATTCACCCGGGGGGAAAACGCCGCAATGGCGTAATCCCCTGGCGCCACCGCTACAATGCCGCCACCCACACCGGTTTTCGCCGGCAGCCCGGCGCGGAAGGCCCACTTGCCGACCTCGTCATAAAAACCCGCCATCAGCATGACGGCCAGTACTTCATCCACGTAATCCTTCCGAATCACCCGCACCCCGGTTCTAGGATTGATACCGTCGTTGGCCAGTGTGGCACCCATCATGGCCAGTATGCGGGCGCTTACACCGAGGGTACCTTGCCGGGTGTAGACCACAGTGGCCTCCATCGGGTCACTGTAGAGGCGGTCATAGTTATACAGCAGGTTGGCGATGGCGCGGTTTCGGTAGTTGGTCTCTGCTTCTGACTTGTACACGTCCTTCAGGACCTTCAGGTTCTCTCCGGCAAAAGCCTCCAGTCCGCGGTGAACCTTGTTCCAGCGCTGCCGCTCGCCGCTGGCCTCGAGCATGCTTACCGCGGCGATGGCCCCCGCGTTGACCAGCGGGTTGATGGAACGCTGCTCGTGGAGTTCGATGGCAATCACAGAGTTGAAGGGCATGCCCGTGGGTTCCACGCCGATTTTCTGTTTCACCGCATCCAGGCCCTGCTCCTCCATCACCAAAGCCATCGTGAACGGCTTGGCGACTGACTGGATGGAGAAGATGTAATCGACATCCCCGGCCACGTAGGTGGTGCCGTCCCGCAGGGTGATGACGACGCCGAAAAGCTCTGACGGGACCTCGTCGAGAATCGGGATATAGTTGGCATTGGCGCCGGACTGGTCGTCCTTGAACTTCGCATGAGCCCGGTCAACCAGGGCCTGGAAGTCCTGTGCGGTGACGGTCGCATGCCCAAGCGCCAGAACAAAAAGAAAACAGAAGCGAATCAGGCTTTTCATGGTGTCCCCCGGATGAGTCGCGCTGAACGGAAATTCCTGCTAGCCGAAGTATAGACGCTGGCACGGGACAGCCGGTGGGTACAGGAGCCATCAAACCATTGCCAATGCCCGTGCCTCGCCTATTCTTTTAATCACCACAAAAAAGTCTGGGCATTCAGCCCAAACCGTCGGGGGATGACATGGTGAGAGTGACTGTTACTGGATTCAAAATGACATTGCTGGCCGCGGCCATCGCCGCCTGCAGCAGCACTGCGGCGGCCGCCACTGAGGCCGAGCGTATCGAGATGCTGGAGGCCCAGCTGGCCCGCCAGGCCGCCATGATGGCCGAGCAGCAGAAGATGCTGGAAGCCATGCAGGCGGAGATGCGTTCGCTGAGGGCCCAGGGTGGGCGGCTGGAAGAATCTCTGGTGGCCCGGGAGGAGTTGCCGCGCTACGCGCGCCAGACCGAGGAAGCGGCAGGCCTGGACTTCCAGCTCTACGGCCACATGCAGCTCGATGCCATCTATGACTTCAAGCGGGTGGACCCGACCTGGGAGTCGACCCTGCGCCCCTCCACCATCCCCATCGAGGAGGGCCAGTTTGGTGACGACGGCGTGACTGTGGTCAGCGTCAAGCAGACCCAGCAGGGCTTTCGCGCCAGCCTGCCTACCGCCTGGGGAGATGCCAAGTTCTGGTTCGAGTACGACTTCTTCGGCACCGGCTCCGATGCCGGTGATACCAAGTTCAACCTGCGCCACGCCTGGGTTGAAGTCGGCGGCCTGAGCTTCGGCCAGACCAATTCCAACTTCATGGACATCTCTATTTTCCCCAACGTCATAGACTGGTGGGGGCCCTCGGGCATGGCGTTCAATCGCAATCCCCAGGTGCGCTACACCTTCTCCGGGGAGGGCTCAGAGCTGGCCTTCGCACTGGAGAAGCCCAACGGCAGTTTCAACACCGGTATCTTCGGCGACGAGTCGCCGGAATTCGACGAGGCGGCCCGCGCCAAGACCCCGTTGCCCGACCTGACCGCTCACTGGCGCAACGAGTTTGACTGGGGCCACTACCAGGTAGCCGGCGTGCTGCGCCAGTTGGAGTTCGAGACGCTCGGCACTGACAACAACAATCCCAAGGACAGCGAACTGGGTTGGGGCGTCAACCTGACCAGCGTGATCAACACCGTGGGTCGGGACCAGCTCAAGCTGGGCCTGGTATACGGCGAGGGTATCGCCAGCTTCTTCAACGACGGCGGTGTGAACCTCGCCCCGGACAACAACCAGGCCAAGGCCGTAGAGGTGATGGGCATCACCGCTTACTACGACCACTACTGGAACAAGCAGTTCAGTACCTCGATCGGCTGGTCGACCAACAACGCCGACCCCACCAACCAGCAGGCCGGCTTCGAGTTCGACACCAGTCAGTACGCCAGCGTCAACCTGCTGTGGACGCCCTACCCCTCGCTGCTGATCGGCTCGGAATTCCTGTGGGGTAACCTGGAGGTGGTCGACGGCCGCGATGAGGACGATTACCGTATCCAGTTCAGCTTCAAGCACAAGTTCGGCTTCGACTTCTGAGAGTCGCCAGGATGCACAAGACACAAGGACATTTCATGAGCTTACACGCACTCCTTCACCACTTGCAGCTACGGCCGGCTGCCCCGCTACTGGCGGCGCCCCTGCTGGCCCTGCTGCTGGCCTGCTCCGACCAGGCCGCCCGCAGCGACAGCGAACCGGAGTTCAGCGTGGTCGAGGCAAGCTTTGCAGAAATGCAGGCCGCCATGGCCTCGGGTGAAACCACCTCGCGGGCAATTACCGCCCAGTACCTGGACCGAATACGGCGCTACAACGGCACCCTGGGGGCAGCGCTCGCTGTAAATCCCGATGCTCTGGCCGAGGCTGAGCGCCTGGACAGGGAGCGGGCCGCCGGCGAGGTGCGCGGACCGCTGCACGGTATCCCGATCGCGCTGAAGGACAATATTCATACCACCAGCATGCCCACGACCGGCGGCGCCCTGGCGTTCAAGGATTTCACCCCGCCCTACCCCGCGACGCTGGTGGAAGAGCTGAGGGAAGCCGGCGCGGTCATCATTGCCAAGACCACGCTCACGGAACTCGCCAACTGGGTGGCCACCGGCATGCCCAACGGCTACAACGCCGTGGGTGGTTACAGCCTCAACCCCTACGACCCGCGGCCGGACCCTCGCGAGGGCAGTAATGACGGGCGCGGCATTCTCGACACGGGGGGCTCCAGTTCCGGGGTGGGCACCGCAGCCAACCTGTGGGCTGCCAATGTCGGCACCGAGACTTCCGGGTCCATACAGATTCCCGCCAATAACAACCGGCTGGTGGCGATCAAGCCGACGGTGGGGCGCATCAGCCGGCACGGCATCATTCCCATAACCGCCGACCAGGACACTGCTGGGCCGATGGCAAAATTCGTGGCCGACGCCGCCGCCCTGCTGGGGGCCATGGAAAGCTTCGACCCCAGGGACCCCGCTGCTGGAACCTGCGCGCCGCCGGCGGATGGCGACTACTCCTCGCACCTCAAGTCCAATGCACTGGAAGGTGCCCGCATTGGCATACCGCGCGCGTTCTTCTACGACCCGGTGCTGCCACCCGGTGAGACGGACACCCGCGGCGGCCTCACCCCGGAAGCTGCGGTGGTCATGGAACGCGCCATCGCCCTCCTCCAGGAACAGGGCGCAGTCGTGGTCGATCCCGCCGACATCCCCAGCCTGATCGCCAGCAACCCTGCTGACAATCAGCTGCTGTTTGGCAACTGCTTCGACCTCGCCATGGGCAAGGGCGGTGACAGCCACTGTTCGGTGATACTCAAATACGGCATGAAGCGCGACTTCAACCAGTGGCTGGACTCGCTGGGTGACTCGGCGCCGGTAGCGTCGTTGACCGCCCTGCGCGAATACAACCTGGCGCACAAGGACGACGGCGCCATCCGCTATGATCAGGCCCAGCTCGACATCTCTGACCAGATGGAGGTGGAGGCCGACCGCGCCCGCTGGCGCGCCGACCGCGACAAGGATATTCGCCTGAGTCGTAGCGAAGGCATTGATGCGGCCCTGGAACTGGCCAGCGTAGACGCCTTACTGGTGCCCTCCTGGTTCAGCGAGAATATCCTTAACAAGGCCGGTTACCCAGCGGTGATCGTGCCCTACGCCGAGGTGCCCAACAGCCTCGACCCGGCCCCGCCACAGGGTTTCGAACCGGCGCCCATCCCCTTTGGCGTCAGCTTTATCGGTACCGCCTGTAGCGAGGGCCGGTTGATTGAACTGGCCTACGCCTTCGAACAGGCCACCCGGGGTCGCAAACCGCCGGCCGCCTTTCCCTGATGGGACCGTTGCAACCCCTGCTGGCGACACTGGCCCTGATGCTGGGGGCAACGGCTGCTGCCGACACCGGCCTGGGGGAGGTCGTGCAGCGCGCTCATGCCAATTTCAAAGGGCTGGATGAGGGCGAGACCGCCCAGTACATTCCGGCCCTCGCGCGGGCGGACAGTGACCACTTCGGGCTGGTAGCGATGACCGTGGACGGCAAGATCTACGCAGCCGGCGAATCCGAAGTAGCCTTCGCTATCATGTCCGCCGCCAAACCCTTCACCCTCGCCCTGTTGTTGCAACAACAGGGCCGTGAGGCAGCCCCTGAGCTTATCGGCGTGGAGCCCACCGGCCTGCCCTTCAATGCCCTCAGCGGTATCGACAGGTCACGCAAGGAACCTCTCAATCCGATGGTGAATGCCGGCGCCATCACTGCGGTCAGCCTGTTGAAGGTCGACTCCCCGGAACAGCGTTGGGCACTGATTCTCGACTACTACGGCGACTTTGCCGGTGAGCCCCTGGCCCTGATGGGAGAGGTGTATCAATCGGTAAGCACCAGCAACTACAACAACCGGGCGCTGCTCAACCTGCTGCAGGTGAACGGCTGGCTGCGTGCGGACCCGGCCTCAACCCTGGATGTCTACAATAAGCAGAGCTCGGTAGCGGTGACCGCCCGCCAGCTGGCGGCCATGGGTGCCACCCTGGCCAACGGTGGTGTCAATCCACTGACCGGCAAGCAGGTACTGGATGCCAATCTGGTCGATGAGGTGTTGTCGGTGATGATGCTGTCCGGCTTCTACGATGAATCCGGCCGCTGGGCCTATGATGTGGGTCTGCCTGCCAAGAGCGGCGTCGGAGGCGGCATCGTCGCGGTTGTGCCGGGGCGCATGGCGCTAGCGGCCTACTCACCGAAATTATCTGAGGCGGGTAACAGCGTGCGCGGCATGCGGGCGATTGCCCAACTGGCCGGGGAACTGGGCCTCGGCATGTTCAGGTCGCTGCCCCCCGGCTCCGCCGCTTTGCAGGCAGCGCCCGCCAGTAATCAGTAGCCGCCTGAAGGCGTGCCGGGACCGGCTTCTTCAGCTAAGCTTGACCAATGGATATTGTTGACAGAGACCAGGAAGAAGACGAGGAAGGCGCCATCGCCGCGCAGCTTGAAAATGCCCGGCGCGGGATTCCCAACCTGCTGGCGACCATGGAGCGGATGGAGGAAGGCGATACCCTGAGCGACGTCGAGATTGCCAACCTGGAAGAGATATTCGAGCGCGCCCGGCACATGATCCACGTCTACGACGAACACCCGGAGGTGCAGGACCTGGTGGCGAAAGTGATCTCCCTGTACCTGCAGATCACCACCAAAGCGGTGGAAAACCAGGCGGCGCTGCAGGCGCCACCAGAGGTCAAACTGGACGACTGAGCCTCAGGGCGCGGCGACTGGCGGCGGCGCCAGCTGCGCGCCGGAACCAAACTCCCGACCAAAAAAATCCCCGGCATTCCAGTGCGGCCGCGCCGCGCCGTCACCAATCTCACGCCCGATATTCACGTTGATCTCGGTAAACACCGCGCCCGCCTGGTAGTCGATGGGCAGGTTCAGGTCATCGCTGGGCTGGTGGTAGTGGTCCTTGAGGTGCGCCTGCCAGACCTCGGCGCCGGACTGGTCCGGGTCCTTGGACTCGAAACCGGTCATCAGGAAGACCGCCGGCACACCTTTCTTCACCAACTCGTAGTGGTCGCTGCGGGTAAACAGACCCTGCTCCGGCATGGGGTCAGGGGACAGCTTGATGCCGGCGCCCTCGGCAGCGGCCGCCACCGTGTCCTTGAGTGAGCTGTGTTCAGAACCGAACGCCACCACGTCCGCAAACGGATAGGTAATCACCGGCATATCCAGGTTGATGTTGGCAACGATGTTCTCGATGGGTACGGTGGGATTATTGGCGAAGTAGCCGGCGCCGAGCAGGCCCTTTTCCTCGGCGGTCACCGCCAGGAACATTACCGAGCGCTTGAGCCCCTCATCCTTGAGTATGCGAGCGGTTTCCAGCAGCGTGGCGATGCCCGCCGCATTGTCCATGGCACCGTTGTAGATTTCCTCCACGCCTTCTTCATTGGGAATGATGCCGAGATGATCGAGGTGGGCGCTGTAGACGATGACCTCATTTTTCAGCACCGGGTCACTGCCCTCGATCACCCCGATCACGTTGGGGGAGCTGAGCTCGCGATAGCTGGACTTGCGCGCGAGCGATATCTTGCCCGCTAGCGGAAAGCCCTCGATGGCTTCCTGCTCCGTGTCACGGCGGTAGACCTCTTCCAGGGTAACCGGCGCGCCGTCGAACAGCACTGCGGCAGCCGCGAGATTCAGGGTCGCGCCTCCCTGGATTTCGGTAAAGTAATCGTCCGGCAGGCCGTCCGGCCCGATCCAGCTCATTCCCGGCTGGTCCAGGTGTTCAATGCTGTCCTCCCAGGGGAACACCGCTTCGCTGCGCGGTGTGTGTAAGGCGATAACGCCTATGGCGCCTCGCTCCACTGCGTAGCGGGCTTTCTGGGTGCCAGAGGCCAGGTGAGCGCCCTCTTCCGTGGGCCACGCCTTGGGGCGGCCAGTGAGAAACACGGCGATCTTGCCTTCCACGTCCAGGCCGGCGTAGTCATCGTGCCGGTAATCAGCCGCGACGATCCCGTAGCCCACGAAGACCATCTCGGCGTCATCCAGCCGCGCGACCGGGCGATTGCGGTCCGGCCCCATGATGAAGTCCTCCGGGTAGCTGAGCGCGTGGCGGCCGGCGGCGGACTCTATCACCACGCTGGCACTGCCTTTCACCAGGCTGTGCTCCCGCAGCGGCACCTGCTGAAAATAGCTGCCGTCAGTACCTGCCGGCACCAGGCCCAGCTGGCGGAACTCGGCAGCCACGTACTCGGCCGCCACGTCGTAACCGGTGGTACCGGCATTGCGGCCCTCCAGGGCGTCAGAGGCCAGGAATTCGATATGGGCACGCAGGCGCTCCTGCTCAACGGCGGGGCTGCGGTCGGGGAGCTGGGCACAGGCCAGCAGCGAAGCAGCGGCCAGCAGGGTGAAGAGGGTTCGCATGGGATGGCGGGCTCGGTAGTACATGTGGCGGCGAAGTATAGACCAGGCCGTCAGCGCGCGACCAATCGCACTATTCGATCCTCAGCCCCGCCTCTTCCACTTCCTTTGCAGTCTCCGACACGTCCGACACCGGTACGGCAGGCTCCTGGGACAGCAATATCTCGCCACCCAGCACCAGGCCGGGCACCACGAAGAACACCGTGAATACATATCCGAAGGCCCACACCCGGTTCCGCTCGGTGCGATTACCCAGCCACTCGGCGGAGCGTATCGGCCGGTCCCGCAGCCACGGCACGGTCAGGAATACAATGACTCCAAAGACGTTGTACATCAGGTGCACGAGGGCGATCTGCAGCGCCAACTGCTGCTTGTCGCCGTACACCGCGGTGGCTGCCAGCAGGGCGGTGATACAGGTGCCGATATTGGCGCCCATGGTAAAGGGAAAGACCTGTTTGGTGGAGAGAATGCCGGCGCCGGCCAGTGGTACCACCAACGAGGTGGTGGTCGAGGATGACTGCACCAGCACCGTGATGGCGGTACCCGAGGCGACCCCGGCCATGGGGTGGCGCCCGATGGCCAGCTGCACGATTCCCTTCGCCTGGGCGGTCATGGCGCTGCGCAGCAACCGCCCCAGGTACAGCACCGAGGCAATCACCATGCCAATGCCGGCGGCGATGGCCAGGTAGCCACCCAGCGCCGGCACCCGCTCGAACAGGTCGATCACTAGCCCGCTGACGGGTTTGGTGATCGCGCCGAGAAAATTCAGTTCCTTGACCGCGGCACCGCTGCCGCCCGCGAACCAGTGCGACATGTTTCCCGCCATGCGCTCCAGCGGGTGGAACATCACCTCGATGGGCAGGAAGATAAGAATGCTGTAGAGATTGAAGAAGTCGTGCACCGTGGCGGCCTGGAAGCAGCGGTTGAAGGTGTCGCGCTCCCTCAGTGCCCCCAGGCTCACGATCGTGTTGGTGATGGTAGTACCCATGTTGGCGCCCATGATCATCGGCACGGCGATGGATACTGGCACCCCACCCGCCACCAGGCCGACAATGACGGAAGTGACCGTGCTGGAAGACTGCACCAGCGCGGTGGCGAGAATACCCAGGATCACACCGATAACCGGGCTGCGGGCAAAGGCAAAAATCCGCGCTGCGCCTTCATCGCCCCCGGACACCCAGCGAAACCCGTCCCCGATCACGCCAACCCCGATCAGCAGCAGGTAGACCAGGGCCACCACGGCGACCCAGGTCATCGGCCCGGGGGCCGCAGCAGCCTGAGGGGTACTGTCAGGTTCGACCTTGCACGCTTCGCTCATGCCTCCATGCTTAGCGAAAAGTCGTGACGAGCACTAGCGCAGGAAGGCGCCCGAGGTGAAAAACCGGCCTAGAAGTTCTCCACGTGAGTACGCAGGTCCAACTCGAAGGTCCAGGCGTTGCGGGGCTGCCGGTACAGGAACATAAAGGCATCGGCGATGCCGTCCAGGCCGATCAGGCCATCCTCGCCGAGCTTTTCGAAAAACTCCGGGTAGTTGCGCTCGATCTTCTCGCCGTAAATGCCGCCGTCGATCACCACGTGACCGACGTGGATACCCTGCGGCTGGAATTCCCGCGCCAGGCTTTGCGCCAGGTTGCGAAGGCCGCCCTTGGCTGCCGTAAACGCGGCAAAGCCGGGCTTGCCGCGCATGGAGGCACTGGCCCCGGTAAACAGCAGGCAGCCACTGCCGTGCGGCACCATGCTCCGCAGTGCCTCGCGCGCAAACAGGAAGCCCCCCAGCAACCCGACCCGGTAGCAGGTCTCGAAATGCTCGACACTGGTATCCAGGAAGGCGCTGGGCATATTGTTGCCCGCGTTGTAGAGGGCAAGTGCCACCGGCCCAATGGCCTCGGCGGCTTCGAACAACGCCACCACCTCCTCTTCCCGGGTGGTGTCG
The DNA here is from genome assembly GCA_036351375.1 of Halieaceae bacterium. Lineage (GTDB taxonomy): Bacteria > Pseudomonadota > Gammaproteobacteria > Pseudomonadales > Halieaceae > JANQIO01. The sequence continues at coordinate 29,622 of JAZBOY010000149.1, read as the reverse complement.
CAGGCCACGGCAGTGGCCGCGCCGCCCTCCTTTTCAATGGCCGCTACCACGGCGGCCAGCTTGTCCGGCGTGCGGCCTGCCACGACCACATGCAGCGCCTCCCGGGCCGCCGCCCGGCACAGCGTCGCCCCCAGGCCCTCCAGGGGCCCTACTCCAATCACTACCGCCGTCTTCATCACCTGTGCTCCTGTGGCCACAACATTTACATATTAGATGGACACTGCGAGACTGCCTTTCCGGATTTCTCGCTGAGACGATCTGGACTCTATAAAAACACTGCCAAGAGGGGGCATTCATGCCGGGATTTTTCAAGGAACTGGGCTATCGCGCGTTCCTGGCACTGAAGAAAGGTATCGTCATGGCACCGCAACCGCGCCCCGCCATGTTCGTCGGCCGCGACGCGGCACTCAACCTGTGTGAAACCATCTCCCACGTGGGACTGAAAAAGATCCTGGTGGTGACCGACAAGCCGCTGATGGAGATTGGTATACCGCAGCAGGCCATCACCCGGCTCAGCGCCAAGGGCGTCAGCACGGTCGTCTACGACGGCGTGCAACCGGACCCCACCGTCGGCGTGGTGGATGCCGGCATCGACATGCTCAAGCGCGAAGCCTGCGACGGCGTGCTGGCCATCGGCGGTGGCAGCTCCATCGACGCGGCCAAGGTTATGGCGCTGGCGGTGGCCAATAAGCTCAGGGCTGCCGATTGCGTTGGCCTCAAGAAGGGCAAGCTGCCGTCGCTGCCGCTGTTCGCCATTCCCACCACCGCGGGCACCGGTTCCGAAGTGACCATCGCCGCAGTGATTTCCGATGACCAGACCCACGAGAAACTGGTGGTGGCAGACCCCAAGATCATCCCCTCAGCCGCCGCCCTCGACCCGGAAATCATGAAAGGGCTGCCGCCCCATATCACCGCCGCCACCGGCATGGACGCACTAACCCACGCGGTCGAGTCCTATATCAATACCTGGGATACACCCGAGTGTTTGCAGTATGGCCGCTCCGCGACCCGCCTGGTGCTCAACAACCTGGAGCGGGCCTGCGCCAACGGCGAAGACATGGCGGCCCGCGAATCCATGGCGCTGGCCTCCTATTACGCAGGCCTGGCCTTTACCACCTGCCTGGTGGGTTACGTGCACGCGGTCTCGCACCAGCTTGGCGGCCACTACCATATGCCTCACGGGCTCGCCAACGCCATGGTGTTACCTCATGTGCTGGAACTGCTGAAGGACACTGCCGGTGAGCGGCTGGCGGAACTGGCCGTTTACTGCGAGCTGGGCGACGAGACCGAGCCGCGAGACGAACTGGTGCGCAAGTTTATCGACCGCATCTGGGCGCTGAACGAGGCCATCGGCATCCCTCGCACTACCGACCTGATCAAGGACGAGCACGTGGACGAAATCGTCACCGCCGCACTGAAGGAGGCGGCGGGCTACCCGGTGCCCCGCTTCCTGGAGCGCGCGGAGTGCATGACCCTGGTGCAGGGTCTGAGGGCCGCCGCATGACAACACATTACCGGGCCTGTCACCTGTGTGAGGCCATTTGCGGCCTGAAGATCGAAGTCGAGGACGGCGTGGTCGTCGATATTCGCGGCGACGAGAATGACCCCCTGTCACGCGGCCACGTCTGCCCCAAGGCGGTGGCGCTCAAGGACCTGCACGAGGACCCTGACCGACTCCGCGAACCGGTCAAAAAGGTCGTCAATGACGACGGCAGCGAAGACTGGCAGACCATCAGCTGGGAGGAGGCGCTGGACACCACCGCGCGCCGGCTGGCCGAGGTGCATGAACGCCACGGCGTGCACGCTATCGGCATCTACATGGGCAACCCGTCAGTGCACAACTACGGCATGATGACGCACCAGTCGGCGCTGTTCACCCACATCCGCAGCAACAACCGTTTCTCTGCCACATCGGTGGACCAGCTGCCGCACCACCTGGTGGGTATCTGGCTGTTCGGTCACAAGCTGATGTTCCCGATCCCGGACATCGACCGCAGCGACTACTTCCTGATGCTAGGTGCCAACCCGATCGCCAGCAACGGCAGCATCTGGACGGTGCCCGATGTGCGCAAGCGCATCAAGGCGCTCAAGTCTCGCGGCGGCAAACTGGTAGTGATCGACCCAAGGCGCACAGAAACCGCCGAGCTTGCCAGCGAACACCATTTCATCAGACCCGGCACCGATGCCGCTTTCCTGCTGGCGTTGCTGAATACCCTGTTCGCCGAGGACCTCGTGGACACCGGCCACCTGTCGCCTTTCGTCGCTGGCCTTGAGCAGGTAGCCGCTGCCTGTGGGGACTTCACGGCGGAAGCGGCAGCCGACTTCTGCGGCATCGAGGCCGAAGCGATCCGGCGAATAGCGCGGGAGCTGGCGGCTGCCGGCGCCGGTATCTGCTACGGCCGCATGGGCGTATCGACCCAGGCCTTTGGCGGGCTGTGCCAGTGGCTCATTCAGATCATCAATATTGCCACCGGCAACCTCGATCGCGAGGGCGGCATGCTGTTTGCGCTGCCGGCCTTCGACAACGTGGCCAATACCGGCCGCGGCGGCTTTGGCCGCCACCACAGCCGGGTGCGCGGGCTGCCGGAGTTCGACCGGGAACTGCCGGCCTCGGCCCTGGCGGAGGAAATCACTACCCCGGGGCAGGACCAGATTCGCGCCCTGTTCACTGGCGCCGGCAACCCGGTGCTGTCGACTCCCAACGGCCGACAACTCGACGACGCCCTGGAACAGCTGGAATTCATGGTGTCGCTGGACCCGTTCATCAACGAGACTACCCGCCACGCCGACATCATCCTGCCGCCGACATCGCCGCTGGAGCACGATCACTACGACATCGGCTTCCACGTCAACGCGGTGCGCAATACCGCGCGCATGAACGAACCGGTGTTTGAGCCACCCGAGGGTGCGCTGCACGACTGGCAGATTTTCAATGAGCTGGGCCGGCGCTTCGCCGATTACCTGGACCGGGAATCCCGGCCCACGCCGGCACCGCGGGAGCTGGTAGACATGGCCCTGCAGAACGGGCCCTACGAGCTGAACCTGGCCACGCTGGCGGCCAATCCGTCCGGCGTCGACCTGGGCCCACTCAAGCCGCAGCTCCCCGAGCGGCTGTTTACACCCGACAAGAAGATTCACTGCGACACGGCGGAACCGCTGGCCGATATCGAGCGCCTGCGGCAGGGCATGCGCGGGGGGAATGGCAGCCTGCTGCTGATCGGTCGCCGCCACGTACGCTCCAATAACTCCTGGATGCACAACTACCGTCGCCTGGTGAAAGGCAAATCGCGCTGCACGCTGATGATGCACCCGCGAGACATGGCGGAGCGCGGCATCAGCGAGCAGGACCAGGTCAGCGTGCGCTCCCGGGCGGGGACCGTAACCCTGCCCGTGGAAGCAACCGAGGACATCATGCCCGGGGTAGTCAGCATGCCCCACGGCTATGGGCACGACCGCAGCGGCGTAAGGATGCAAACGGCCGTTGCCCATGCGGGTGTCAGCGTCAATGATGTCACCGATGAGCTGGCCCTTGACGCCCTGTCTGGCAACGCCGCTGTGAATGGCGTACCGGTCGAGGTGGTCGCGGCCACGGCATGATCAGCTTCGGGGCGCGCCTGGGTTACGGCCTGGGCGGGGCGATGTTCTCCATCAAGGAGGCCGCCTACAGCGCCTTTGTCATCCTTTTCTACACCCAGGTGCTGGGGCTGAGCGGCACCGGTGCCGGTGTTGCACTGGCAGTCGCCGTGGTGTTCGACGCGCTCTCCGACCCGGTGATCGGCGCCTGGTCTGATCGCCTGCACGGTCGCTGGGGACGTCGACATCCCTTCATGGTGGCGGGCACCTTGCCCATGGGGCTGGGCTTCATCGGCCTGTTCCTGGTACCTGACGTCGTGGTCGCCAGCCAGGCCCTGTTGGCCCTGTGGCTGGCCTTCTGGTCGATCTGGATCCGCACCACCCTGTCGGTCTTCGCTATCCCTCACCTGGCCTTGTCGGCCGAGATAACCAGCAACTACCGGGAGCGCAGCAGCATTCTCGGTGCGCGGATGTTCTTCGTGTTCCTGTTCACGGTGCTGATACCCGCCTCTGCCCTGGTGCTTTTGTTCGACCAGTACGGAGATATCGACGGCCGCTTCCAGCGCGACAACTACCCTCTCTACGGGCTGTTGTCCTGTATCGGCGCCTGGGGAGTCGGGCTGCTGACCATCTGGTCGACCCGGCGCTACGCCACCCCTCACGCAGGCGCCGACCCTGCCGGCGCGACTCCGTCCATCCGCGGTCTGAGGGACTTCGTGACGGACTTTCTCGGCACCCTGCGGATAGAGAATTTCCGCCAGCTTCTGGCCTTCGACGTGGCGGCCAGCGTTTCCTACGGGGTGTTGATTGCCACCCATATGCTGGCGTCAGTCTATTTCTGGGAATTGTCGTCCCGGGACATTGCCCTGATTCTCGCCATCCCCTCGTTGATCGGCGTATCAGGCGCCATGTTTGCGATCCACTGGCTAGGCAGCCGCGTCGCCAAGCACACCATCCTGCAGCTGACCTGCGCCATGATGATCATCGACGGCGTCTGGCCCTATGCGGCGCGACTGGCGGGCCTGCTGCCGGAGAACGGGCATCCTGCCGTCTTCTGGAGCCTGTTCCTGCAGATGCTGTTATGGATGTTTTTCTTCATCCTGCGGGGCATCGCCAGCCAGTCACTGGTGGCGGATATTGCCGACGAGAACGAGCTGGCTAACGGCCGGCGCCAGGAGGGCGCCCTGTTCGCGGCCACCCTGTTTGCCCAGAAGCTCGCCAGCGCGCTGGGCCCGCTGTACGCCGGCATGGTGCTGGACATGGTCGGCCTGCAGCGCGGCATGGCCCCGGGGACCATCCCACAGCCAACGCTGGATGCGTTCGCGATCTACCTCGCCCTGGGCATACTCACACCGCTGCTGGTGGCGATGTACTTCAGTTTCAGGGTATCGCTAAGCGAGGAGCGCCTGCAGGAAATCCAGGCGGCGCTGGGTCGGCGCGACGCCGACCCCGGCTAGCGCTATTCCGACTTTTCGAAGTGGGCCCCGAACACCTCGTTACCATCATCTGTGGCGGCATCGATGCTCTCCTTCATATCATCCAGCGAGAGTTGGTCCTTCTTGCCCTTGAGCTGGTCACCATTGACCGCGCGCATGGTCGCGCCTACCAACTCGCCGGTCTCACTGTCTTCCAATCGGGTCTCGTAGAATAGCCACACGTCCTGGTCCCGGGTGCCGGTAATGGCCTTGGCGGCGCCGAAGATCGCCGTAACCGGCAGCACCTCGTAGGCTTTCATACCCTCGGTCTGGATATGGAAACCGACCAGCGCGGTGCGCATGCGTAACACCCCAGGGCCCGGCTCCCAGGACAGGTTCAGCACCGCGGCCACTTTGTCGCGCATCACCCTCGTGGTGAACTCGTTGATGGCGTCGATAGTCTCCTGGCTGACCCGCTCATTGGGCTCAGGTTCAGGGTACATGGCCACCTCGTCTACCATCACCGTCTGGAAGTTGGCAAAGTTCAGCCGCGGGCCCAGCCAGCGCCGCGCCTTGATCTGCTTGTTGGTCTCGATCTGCTCAAGCTGGTCGTAAATTTCATCCGGCAGCCAGCCGGAGCGCGGGATCTCATCGGTACCGGGTTCAGCGACCAGCAGCGCCGGGAACAGGGCAATGAACAGCAGGAAAATACGCATCTCACCGATCCTCCAGGAAAACAGTGTCGCTTCACTATAGTTGCGAATGCGCAAGCCGCCACGGCACCCTTGCACGCACCCGGCCGCTGCGACAGAATGCCAGCCCGCTCGCAGGAAGCCACCATGGAACCCCGTACCGACGACCTACGCATTGCCAATTCACGGCCGCTGATCAGCCCGGCGGTGCTTGCCGAAGAGCTGCCGCTGCCGGAGGGCTCGGCCCAGTTTGTGCAACAGGCGCGACAGACCATCGAACACATCCTGGTCGGCGAGGATTCGCGGGTGTTGGTGATCGTCGGGCCCTGCTCGGTACATGACCAGGCGGCGCTGCTAGACTTTGCCAGCCAGCTCAAGGCCGGCACCGACAGCCTGACAGATGCCATCTACCCTGTGCTGCGGGTGTATTTCGAGAAGCCGCGCACTATCGTCGGCTGGAAGGGCCTTATCAACGACCCTGACCTGGACGGCAGCTTCCATGTCGACAAGGGCCTGCACCTCGCCCGCAAGCTGTTGCTGGATGTGGCGGAACTGGGGCTGCCGGCGGCCAGCGAGTTCCTGGACACTACCCTGGGCCAATACTACGCCGAGCTGGTAAGCTTCGGCGCCATCGGCGCTCGCACCGTCGAGAGCCAGGTTCACCGCGAACTGGCCTCAGGCCTGTCGATGCCGGTGGGCTTCAAGAACGCCACCTCGGGTGCGATCCAGGTGGCCATCGATGCGATTCGCTCCGCGGGCCACCCGCACTGGTTCCCATCACTGACCAAGGACGGGCTGCCGGCCATCCTGCAGTCCACGGGCAATCCCCACAGCTACCTTATCCTCCGCGGCGGCTCGGAGACCGGCCCGAACTACGCCCCGGAATTCATTGCCGAGGCGCGCGAGGCACTTGCGGCGGAGGGGCTGCCCTCATCGCTGATCGTCGACTGCAGCCATGGCAACAGTAGCAAGGACCCTGCGAGGCAGGCCGAGGTCATGGCTTCACTGTCGCAACAGATTGCCGCGGGTGAGCGATCGATCCGCGGCGTTATGCTGGAATCCCACCTGGTGGCAGGCAACCAGAAGGTGGTCGACGGCCAGGCCGCCACCTACGGCCAGAGCATTACCGACGCCTGCCTGGCTCTCGATGACACCCTGCCGCTGCTGGCGCAGCTCGCCGCCACCGTTCGGAATTACCAGGCGTAGCCAATCGAGAACGTGTAGGTCTCGTCGGTGGTATCCACGTCGTCCGGGGCGCTGCCGTTGTACTCGTAGCGCGCCTCGAATGCCGTCTCAAAGCCCAGGATCAGCGGCATGCGCAAACCTACCGTGGTGTTCGACAGCGGCTCGTCCCAGGAGTCGAAGTTGATGGTGGTGTCGTGGAAGAAATAGAGGGTAGTGCCGAAACCGAGGATGTCGCTCTCGCCCTCGAATTCGAGCAGGCTGCCATAATAGTCATTGTCTTCGGCGACGTTGAACTGCTCGTCGACATACACGATGCCGATTTCCCCGCGCAGCTCCAGCAATGACGTGTCGAAAAATTCACGACCGATATGCGGTCCGAACAGGGTCCGCAAATCGAGGTCGGCAAACTTGTCGTATTCGAAGCGTAGTTTGGCGCCGTAATAATTGTCGGGATCATCACCCCAGAAGCGATCGTATTTGTTGCGCAGCTGCCAGTTCTCCGCCACTTTCTCGCCGCTGGCCTCATTGAACTCTCCTACGCCGCGGAACGCGAAGCGATCCTCGAGGCTGCGCAAGGTGACCTGGTAGGACACGTCAACTTCATCGGTATCCGTGTTGCCGCGCTCGGACTGGAAGCCGCCGTTGACGCGGCCGGTGAAATTGTAGCCCTCGCCCAGCATCCAGGGGTCGGGGTTCACCAGCTTGACATCGGTAATCGGGTAGCTGCGCGGCGGCTGGCCCTCCCGCTGGATGGTCAGGGTCTCCTGGGTGGCCAGCAATTTTTTGTCACGGTAGATCTCGCCGTCGGCCATCATCACCGTGGTAGTACCTTCGGTTTCCACGGAGACGACGTTTTCCGATGCCACTTCCAGAGTGCCGCCCCAAGGCGTCTCAAACTTGATGGTGCCTTCGCCACCACCGATGAGGGTACCGACAATGCGGGAACCGTTTTTCATAACCATGACGTCCGCCTGGGCGGCGGTCGTGACCAGCACTGAAAACAGCACCACGATTGCTCGCATGTTCATACTTTGATCCTTGATTCTTCCGGATGGGGTTAAATGTTATTTGCAACCGCTGCAAAGTCTCGCATACGGCGCAGGCCAATTAATACGAAGCTGCCGCTTACAACTTGGCCGCGGCAGTCTCCAGTTTTACGCCGCCTTGGCGATGCTGTATTGCTCGGTAATGAACTTGCCGAGCAGGGTGAATTCGGCCCGGCGCGGCGTCTTGTTGCGCCACATCAGGCCGATGGAGCGCACCACGTCGCGCTCTTTGAAATTGCGCGTGAAGACCTCGGTACCTGACAAAATGTGCGAACCCAGCGCCATTTCCGGCAACAGGGTAACCCCGATGCCGTTGGCGACCATCTGCACAATCGTGTTGAGACTGGTGGCCTGGTAGGGGATATCGATCTCAGCTTCTTTCAGCCTGCAGGCCTCCAGCGCGTGGTCCCGCAGGCAGTGGCCGTCTTCCAGCAACAGCAGCTCCTGGCTCTTCAACTCTGAGGTACTCAGCTCACCCTCCCGGGCCAGCTGGTGGCCGCGCGGGCAGGCGAATACGAAGGGGTCGTCGAACAGGTGCATGGTCTCCACCTTCTCTGCGGGATAGGGCAGGGCCAGCAGCAGTACATCCAGTTCGCCGTGCTGGAGCGAGTCTACCAGGTGGCCGCTGAGGTCCTCACGGATGTAAAGCTGGAAATCCGGGTGCTCCTTGCGCAGCCGCTTCAGCAGCGACGGCAGGATATAGGGCGCGATCGTGGGTATGACCCCCAGCCGCATCTTGCCGGAAAAGGGCGCACTGGAGGCGTCGCACAGCGCCATCAGGTCTTCCACATCCAGCAGGATAGACTGGGCGCGCTGCACCACGTCGCTGCCCAGGCCGGTGAGAATCACCTGGCGGTTGTTGCGTTCCACCAGCGAGGCACCGAGGGCTTCCTCCAACTCGAGAATGCCAGCGCTCAGGGTCGACTGGGACACGTGGCAGGCCTTGGCGGCGTTGCCAAAATGGCCGTGCTCCGCCACTGCACACAGGTATTTGAGTTGTTTCAAGGTCGGTTGTCGTGTCACGTGCTAGTCTCTGGGTAGACATCTTGGGGCAGTATCAGGCTATCGAAATTTTCGATCAAGCTTTTGCAAAATTTGCATTATGCGGATCAGGGTTCCGGGTCTACGCTCATAGATTGATGCCGTGAGGCTGGGTATACCGTCGCCGTCGCACATGTGCGGTGAATATCACTACCCTGACCACAGCAAACTACGCGGGGCTGCCTGGCAGCTCCAACCTAACCGGTCATGTTTCAACAGGAGACCACTATGTCTTTGAAAGGCAGCCAAACCGAACAGAACCTTAAAGACGCCTTTGCTGGCGAGTCCCAGGCAAACCGTCGCTACCTGTACTTCGCCGCCAAGGCTGACGTGGAAGGCTACAACGACGTTGCCGCGGTCTTCCGTTCCACTGCCGAGGGTGAAACCGGCCACGCACACGGCCACCTGGAGTACCTGGAAGAAGTGGGCGACCCGGCCACCGGCCTGCCCATGGGTGGCACCTCGGACAACCTGAAGGCGGCGATTGCCGGCGAAACCCACGAATACACCGACATGTATCCGGGTATGGCCAAGACTGCCCGCGACGAGGGTTTTGACGAGATTGCCGACTGGATGGAAACCCTGGCCAAGGCTGAGCGCAGCCACGCCAACCGTTTCCAGAAGGCGCTGGACAACCTCGACGACTGAGTTCTCAAACGGGAACCAGACCCATCAAGGCACTGGCCGGGCGCCCGCCCGGCCGACACCCGTTACCCACGCCGGGCCTGCAGCATGCAGGCTCGAGCGATTCTTTTGGAGCTCGCCATGGCCGTGCGTGAAGGCAGTCTCGAAGCACCCACTCGTCACCCCATCGACTGGAAGAGTGACCAGTTCTGGGACCAGCAGAATCTCGAGCAGGAGCTGGAGCGCGTCTATGACATCTGCCACGGCTGTCGCCGCTGTGTGAGCCTGTGCGACTCCTTTCCGACACTGTTCGACCTGGTGGACGAGTCAGAGACCATGGAGGTCGATGGGGTCGACAAGGCCGACTACATCAAGGTGGTCGACCAGTGCTACATGTGCGACCTGTGCTACATGACCAAGTGCCCCTACGTGCCGCCGCACGAGTGGAACGTGGACTTCCCGCACCTGATGCTGCGCGCCAAGGCCCAGCGCTTCAAGGCGGAGGGCGCCCCCTTCCGTGACCGGGTGCTAACCAATACCGACGGCGTCAGCAAGCTGGCCACCATCCCTCTCGTCGATATCACCGTCAACGCACTCAATAAATCCTCGGGGTTCCGCAAGGTGCTGGAGAGCACCCTCGGCGTACACCACGAAGCACCGGTGCCCGAGTACCATCGCAACACCCTGCGCAAACGCGCAGCCAGCATGGTAAAGCCCATTGAGGCAGTGCCGATGAACGGCACCACCGGCAAGCTCGCCCTCTACGCCACCTGCTACGGCAACTACAACACCCCCGCCATCGGCGAGGATTTCATGAAGGTGTTCCAGCACAACGGCGTGATGATCGACATCGTGCCGAAGGAGGCCTGCTGCGGCATGCCCAAGTTTGACCTCGGCGACCTAGAGGCGGTGGACAAGCTCAAGGACCAGAACATCCCGGTACTGGCCAAACTGGTAGATGAAGGCTATGACCTGACAGCACCGATCCCCTCCTGCGTGCTGATGTACAAGCAGGAACTGCCGCTGTTGTACCCGGACGACCCGGATGTACAAAAGGTGAAGGAAGCCTTCTTCGACCCCTTCGAATACCTGTGGCTGCGCCACAAGGAAGGCGGCCTCAAAACTGAATTCCCTAATGCCCTCGGCGACGTGGCCTGGCAGGTGTCCTGTCACCTGCGGGTGCAGAATATCGGCCTCAAGACCCGGGACGTGCTGAACCTGGTGCCCGACACCGAAGTGCACGCCCAGGAGCGCTGCTCAGGTCACGACGGCACCTATGCGGTCAAGAAAGAGACCCGTGCCAAGTCCATCAAGATCGGCCGACCCATCGTGCGCAAGGTGGATCAGTTGCAACCAAAATACCTGGCCAGCGACTGCCCGATGGCCGCTGTGCATATCGCAAACCTCTCGGAGACAGTGGACGAGGCGACCCACCCCATGAGCTTGCTGCGCATGGCCTACGGCCTCTAGCAGCGTTTTGCTGTCGGGAATCGATATGCTTTACCGACCGGCTTCGCTGGAATGATTCAGTCACACTTTTAGGAAAGAACGAGGAAACAATGATGGTACATCTCTCACGCGATGATCTCTGGTCACTGGAGGACTACGCCGTTGAGCGACCGAATTTCCGCGCCAAGGTGCTGGAGCACAAGAAGTCCCGCCAGGTAGCCCTCGGCGAACACGCGCGGCTCTACTTCGAGGATGCGCTCACCATCAAGTACCAGATCCAGGAAATGCTGCGCATCGAGAAGGTGTTCGAGGCGGAAGGCATCATGGAGGAACTGGAAGCCTACAATCCGCTGATTCCCGACGGCAGCAACTGGAAGGCGACCTTCATGCTTGAATACGACGATCCCCAGGAGCGCGCCCTGCGCCTGGCGGAGATGATCGGTATCGAAGACAAGGTCTGGATGCAGGTGGACGCCTGCGACCGCATCTACCCGATTGCCGATGAGGACCTCGATCGCTCTACCGCCGACAAGACCTCCTCGGTACATTTCATGCGCTACGAGCTGGACAGCAGCATGGTCAGCGCTGCTGTAGGTGGCGCCGCTATCAGCATCGGTATCGACCACCCGGCGCTGCCCATCGACGGGGTGAAGCTGGATGACGCGGTGCGCGACTCCCTCGCAAGCGACCTGAAGCCGGTTTCCCTGAACTGACCGCCTGGCCCGGCGCCCGCTCGGGGGCGCCCAGCCGGGGGCGCCCAGCCGGGGGCGCCCAGCCGGGCATTAGAGCCTGCAGCCCTCTTCCAGCGGGTACCCGCCCGCCGCAATGTTGCATTTGTGTGACAAATCCTCCGAATGAGCTCTTCCCGGGCCAACTCTTGGTAAACCTCCGCTCGTAACGCGGGTTTCTGGCGCTAATCCGCCGATTTTTCGGCTGAAACCACCGGAAATTTCGGCGCGCCTATTTTTTCTCCGCGCTCGCCACATTTTTCCTCACTTTTTCAACTCACTGTTTTTATTCGACAAATCCAGCTACCGAGCAACTTGGCACGGTAATCGCACCTATGTAAGCAGGCTGAAGTGGTATTGGTTCACACAATCAACGCCAGAGAGGCGAGCCGATATGAAAACGACGCAGATTTGGACAAACCTGGTGGTAGTTGCGGGCTTTGGTGCCCTGCTGCTGACCGTCATTCAGGTCGCGGCCTGAGCCGCGCGAAGAGATTCGGGCCCGGGCAGTGCCCGGTAACAAGGAAAGTGGTATGAACACCTGGAAACTCTGGACCAATCTACTGGCAGTCGCCGCCTTCGGCGCACTGCTGGTATTCGCCTTGCAGTTCATGGTGAAGCAGGACGCGGAACCACCGCGTGCCTCCTATATCGTCCAGGGCACTTCGCTGGAAGACGTGCGAGCCGCGGTGCTCGACGTCAACGGTATCGTCAAGCGGGAGCTCGGCATCATCAACGCCGTGGCTGCCTTGCTGTGCGAGGACGGCGTTGCCGCCCTGCGCGAGGATGTGCGTATCACCCAGGTGACCGCCGACGGCAGCGTTGAAGTCTCCGGCCCGGTACTCGACACCTTCTATCCGACCCAGGTCGGCGCTGATGAACTACACGGGCAGGGCATCGACGGCAGCGGCGTGACCGTTGCAGTACTCGATACCGGCATCTGGAACCACGGCTGGCTGATCGACACGCCCTACCGGGGGCATCGCCTGCGCGCGCAATACGATGCCACTTCGCATCGCAGCGGCGACGATGACGATGACGATGACGACCGTGATTACGACAACGACATTGGCGACGCCAATGGCCACGGCAGTCATATCACCAGCATCCTTGCCAGCAGCGCGAGAACTGAACAAGGCCGTTTCAACGGCGTGGCACCGGGGGTAGACCTGGTGGCCGTCAAGGCTTTCGACGCCAATGGCATGGGCACCTACAGCGATGTGATCGGCGCCCTCGACTGGATCGTTAACAATCGCAAGCGCTACGACATCGAGGTGCTGAACCTCTCTTTCAGCGCTGCGGTGCGTTCCCACTACTGGGAAGACCCGCTCAACCAGGCCGTTATGGTGGCCTGGGAAAAAGGTATTGTGGTGGTGGCCTCGGCGGGCAACCTGGGGCCTGCACCCATGAGTGTGGGCGTGCCGGGCAACATACCCTATGTGATTACCGTCGGTGCCATGACCGACAACTTCACCCCGGAAGACAGCAACGATGACGTGCTGGCGGCCTTCTCTTCCGCCGGGCCCACCCACGATGGCTTCCTCAAGCCTGAAGTGGTGGCCCCGGGCGGTCATATGCTGGGCCTGATGCCCGCCGATTCCAGGATCGCCGTTGAATACCCCGGCTTCCAGGAACCGCGCTACCAGGAGTACTACGAGATGTCCGGGACCTCCCAGGCCACCGCCGTGGTCAGTGGGGTGGTCGCGCTGATGCTGCAAGAAGATCGCAGGCTCAAACCGGACGACGTGAAGTGCCGACTGCTGGCCTCCGCCCGAGCCGCGCGCCGCGACGACGGTAGCCTGGCTTTTTCAGTTTTTCAGCAGGGCGCCGGGCTGATCGACGCTGTGGCAGCCGTCGACAGCAAGGAAAAGAAATGCGCCAATCGCGGCATGAACGTCAGGCAGGATGTCTCCGGCAAGAAACACTATGTCGGCCCCGCCCGCCAGGATCCCACCACCGGTGAGTTCTACCTGGTCAAGCCGCACAACAAGCACCGGGAATCCGATGAGCACTACGCCCACTGGGACGGCAGCTATACCAGTGGCGACCCCTTCTTCTGGCGCACCGGCTTCGTCTGGAACGACAGCTTCCTCTGGAACGACAGCTTTCTGTGGAACGATACTTTTCTGTGGAACGACAGCTACCTATGGAATGACAGCTTCCTGTGGAACGACAGCTTCCTGTGGAACGACGGATTCCTCTGGAATGACGGCTTCTTCTGGAGCAGCGGCGCCTTCATCAGTGGTTCGGGCGACGCCGAAACCGCCGGCATCAACGTCTGGGTAGAACGGGAATAAGCCCCTAGCGGCCGCCCGGCTGTGCTGCCGGGCCGGCAATATGGCCGTAGCGAGCGCGCCGCTCGTTCTGCGCCCGCATGGCCTCACTGACCGACTCCGCCGACGGCAGGCTTCGCACCTCGTTTACCTGCCATTCATGACGATCAACACTCTCCCCATAACGGCTAGTGCCCCTGCTGCCATCACTCCAGTGGTGCTGGGCGTAGTTACCCGTGCGATAGCTGGTGCCGCTGCCCCGGGGCCCGGTGTGGTACGTCACATTGCCTGACTGATAGCTGGTGGCGCTGCCGCCGTCGGAGGTGGTGGTGTAGGTATTGGGACCGATGCGCTGGCTGATCGACGAAGTGCCGTCACTGCAGTTGGTATAGGTGTAGGTGCTGGTACTGGTGCTGGTGCAGCTGGACCAGGCCTGGCCGGCGGCCAGCGCCGTCAGCAACACTGCGAATCTGAATACATACATGGGGCCGCCCCGCAAATCGCGCTCTCGCTTTCCCAGTATAGCCAGACTGGGACGCGGTTACCGCTAGGGCGCGATCGACGGCTCGGTATCAGCCAGGCCCAGCTGGTCCATATTCACTGTGGCGGCATCGTAGTTGGCGCGCGCCACCCGGGCCTCGCGAATGGCGGCGTAGTACCGGATCAGGGCGTTGGCGGCGGTCTCCTCTCGCAGGTTCACCAGGAAGAAGTCACTGGCGCCCTGGTCGAACCGGGCCCGCTCGGCATCGCGCATGATTTCAGCCTGCTCGACTTCCTGCCCGGCCAGCCGCGACAACTCCTGCGCCACGTCCAGGTCCAGCAGGATGTTCTGCAGCTCCAGCTCAATCTGGTCCTCCAGCTGCTGGCGCTCGAACTCCAGCGCGTACTGGCGGGCGCGTTCCTGGGCAATCCGACCCTTGGCGAAACGTCGCTCCAGTGGCACTTCCACGGTGAAGCCGACAATAAAGTCTTCCGAGTCCTTGGACGGTCCACCCTCGCCCTGGTCGCCGAGGCCGTAGGCGTATTCAAAGTTGAGGTCGACTCGCGGCTTCAGCTCGTTCTCCGACAGGGCGATACGCTGCTGGGCGCGCTGCAGGGCCGTGTCGACAATCTTGAGCTCCGGTCGGCGGGCGATACTCTGTTCGATAACTCCCACGCTGTTCACTGGCGGTAGCTGGGCAATCTGCTCCGGCGCCGGCAGTCGCGCTGCCGGTGGCAGGCTGATCTCACCGGAGGGGTCGCGCAGGTAAAAGGACAGCTCGAAGGCCGCCGAGCGGAAATCCCGCTGTGCGCTCACCACCAGGGTGCGACGGCGGGTCAGGTTCTGGGCGTTCTCGGTCAGGAAGATACGGGCCCGGCTGCCGTCCTGCACCTGGCGTTCGAGGCCTGCCTCGCGGTCGATCGCCAACCGCAGCAGCTCGTCGTACACCGCCAGCTGGCGGCCGGCGGCCACCCAGCGCCAGTAGGCCCGGAGTGCCCGCTGCTGGACACCGACCCGGGTCAACATCAGCTCCAGCTCCGCTTCCTGAATGTCCAGGCGGGCGTCCATGACGCCGACCCGGCGGGCGTCGATTGCCCGGTCGCGCAGCAGTGAGAACAACGCGCCGACCTTCACCGTGCCATCGGTGCTGGTGAAGTACTGGTCTTCGTAAATCGGAAAATCACCGCGGGAAACACTGTAGTCGCCGTAGAGCTCACCGCCGAACTCCCGGAACGGGCGGGTTACCTTGGCGCCTGCGACACGGCCGTCGTAGAAGCCGTTGAGCCGATTGAAGGCGTCGGAGCTGAACACCGTGTCGAAGGCGCCCTCGGCCTCCACCGCCTTGCCCTGGGCCACTCGCTGTTCGGCAAGGCTCTTGAGGATGCCCGGGAAGTGCAGCGCTGAGGACGCCAGCACTTCATCCGGCAGCAGGGGTTCCGCCGTGAGCTTCTCCGTTTGCCCGAAGGCAGAAGCAGAGGCGACGCAGAGTACGGCGAGCAGTGAGAGCAGTCGCGCCTTAGCCCGCACTCGCAATTCCTTCTTCGGCCGGGAAGTTCGGTGGGAAGTTGTTGAGCTGGCGCCAGATCTCAAAGCCGACTGAGACGGTTTCCAGCAGCACCC
The DNA here is from genome assembly GCA_036351375.1 of Halieaceae bacterium. Taxonomy (GTDB): domain Bacteria; phylum Pseudomonadota; class Gammaproteobacteria; order Pseudomonadales; family Halieaceae; genus JANQIO01. Next base: position 13,495 of record JAZBOY010000149.1, on the reverse strand, counting down.
AGCCCCGGGCGCCTGAACCAAAGCGCACGAAGCCCTTGCTGGGCCAGGCGACACGGCTGTCGTCTTCGGCTACCAGCACCCGGAAGCGGCCGTTGGCCTGGGCCGAGGGATCCACCGCAACCACGGTACCGTCAAAGGTGCCCACCGCCACCGACGGCCAGCCGCTCACCTGGATGACGGGCCAGCCCTCGAACTGCAGTCGTACCGGGTCGCCCTCTCGCACCAGCGCAACGTCGCGGCCGTCGATGTACAGCTCCACGGCGCGGTCCACATCGTCGGGAACGAAACTGGCAATGGATTGACCGGCGTTGACGAAGGTGGCGGCGTCACCGGCATAGACGCGCTGGATCATGCCCTCGCGCGGCGCCCGCACGATCTGCACCGACTGGCGGGAGATATTGACATCCACGCGGCTGAGCTGGGCCGCGGTCTCGGCGATGCGGGCGCTCAGCTCTTCCACCCGAATTTTGGCCTGCTCATACTCGCGCCGCGCCGCCAGGCCGTCTTCGAACAGCTTTTTCATGCGATTCGCATCGATGCGGGCGATATCGCGGGCGGTGGTGTCGGCTTCCATCTTGGCGAGCACCTGGCGCCGCTCCGCTTCCAGACGCTCCAGCAGCATCGGGTCGTTATCGATGATCTTGACGATGGGGTCGCCGACCTTCACGCGGCTGCCATCCTGCACGTACCACTCCTCGATACGACCCGCTACCAGGGCATTGATTTCCTGCAGGCGGTCGTTGGCGTTGCGCGCCGTTACCGAGCCGTACCCGGCGGCGGTCTGCACCCACGGGACATAGGCCAGGAACACCATCATGCCCAGCATGCTGATACCCAGGATCCAGCCCACCACGGGCATAACCCGTGGCATGCGCACCCGGTTGAGAGTCTTGAAACAGTGCTGGTGTTGCTCGTAGGGCATGGTCGTCCTCAGGAAGCCTGCACGATGCTGGGCTTGCCGTTCACCGGCTCCAGCGCGCGTCGCGGCAGGCCGGCAGCGTCGCACAGTGCTGCGTAGCTCTCGTGCAGCCGCTGTTCCCGTTCGCCCAGGTACAGAAAGCTGGTGAAATGCAGGTCACTGTGTTTATTCGAGAAATAGATGATAGTGGTGCCCGCCGCCTGCTGCAGCCGTTCGAAGGAGGCCAGCATGTATTCGTCGGGCATCATGTCGTAAATCTGGCTCAGCACCAGCACGCGCGGCTGGGCAATGATCGCCGAGGCCAGTTTCAGCTGCATGGTTTCCATGATGGAAAGCGGCCAGCCGGTGGCCGCCAGGCGCGTATCCAGGCCGTCACTGAGCTGGGATATCACGCCGCCCAGCCCCACAGTCTCGAGTACGTCCAGGATGTCGTGCCCCGTCTCGGAGCTGTAGCTGAATTCCAGGTACTCGCGAATGCTGGACTCCACCACATTGGGACGGTCCAGGACGATAATCTCCTGCCGCAGGTGATGGGCCTGGAAGCTGTCGAAATCCTGTCCGCCCAGCGCCACATAACCGTTGTCAGGGCGCTCGTGGCGCTTGAGAAAGCTGGTGAATACACGCTGTGCCGCGTGGTTGTGGGTGGTGGCAAAGATTCGGGCACCGGCAGGGATCTTGAAGTCCAGCGCCAGGCGGGTGCCGCGGGACTCGCCGCCGGCTTTTACGAACGTCAGTGAAGAGTCGCCGGTAATCGGCGGCTGTTCGAGGTTGGGCGGGTCCTGCCCGACATCGTGGAAGAACGACAGCTCTTCCACAGCAGCACACAGGTCATAGAAATAGGTGAGATAGGTCCCCAGCTGGGCGATACCCGCAAACACCACCGACAGCACCAGTTCGGCTGCCACCAGCTGCCCCAGTGACAGCTGCCCCTGGATGACCAGCCAACCGCCCAGGCCCAGCAGCGAGGCGCTGGCCGACGCCCAGATGAACAGGAACATCAGCGTCTGCGAGAAGTGCTGGCGGAAGTGGCGCTCGTGTTCGCGTATATAGTTGGCGGTCACCGCGTCAGTTTTGTGCAGCGCGTCGGTGATGTGGCGGGCCGACTTGTAGAAACCGTTGGAGCTGCCCAGGCCCTCGAGCCAGGCCGCCGTGGCGTGCTTCTTGTGCGACACCTCCATGGAACTCTTGATGGCGCGCTTGCCCCAGATCGCCCACACCAGGTAGACCATTGCGACCACGATCAGGTTAAACACCAGCAGGTAGGGGTGATAGAAAGACACCAGCGCAAAGCCCACCACTGACTGCAGGACAATGGTGAACCCACCCACGAACAGCACCGGCAGGCGCTTCTGCACGATGATGATGTCGAAGTAGCGGTTGAACAGCGGACCCTTGCTGTTGTCGTCAAAGAACGGATTGGTGGCGTAGATGGAGCGCAGCGCGATGTCCGACACCATGCGTGCATAGAAGCGCCGGCCGAACAGGTCCATCAGGTGAATGCGCAGGGCCTGCAACATGCCGGCCAGGGTGAGCAGGCCAAACAACGTCAGCGACAGCACCACCAGCGGCGTGGTCAGGCCGGTGTTGGCCACCGTGTTGATCAACATCTGCACCGAGATTGGCGTTGCCAGCGACAGCAGGCTGATGCCCACGCCGTAGATCACGGCGAGGATGTAGTAGCGGTTTTCCGGGCCCAGTATTTCAATGAAAAAGTGAAATAGCTCCCCGAGGGTGCGCGTCTGTTTCATGCGGTATAGCTCATTTCACTCTTGTACTAGTAATGTGCCTGCCTGGCAAAGCCGTTGGCGCAGTAAACCCTATAGACTCCTGGGGCGACCGGAGGTTCGACGCCGGGTTTCAGACGCCCATACAAAAACGCCGCAGCCCGGCTGCGGCGACCACGGCCACTGGCCGCACTATTCTACAAAACCTATACGTAATGAGCGGCGCAGCCAGATTAATGGCGCGCGCAAGTATATCCGACGTCGAATTTATAAAGATTCGATAATCTCGAAGCTATTCGAAGACATCAGAAGCGGAAATCGACCCGCAGGTAGCCATTGGCTCCCAGTCCTGGAATCGGTTGTCCCCGCGCCAGGTCCGGGTTGCCGCCCGCCCGGTTACGTCCGGCCAGGTGGTCGGAATACTCCTCGTCCAGCAGGTTGTCTACGCCTGCCGCGAGGCGCAGCGCATTGCTCACATCCCACCACGCCGCGATGTTGACCAACTCATAGCCGTCGGTTTCCAGCTCACCGTTGGTTTCGCTGACATTGTCCTGATCGGCGTAGAGTATCGCCTCAATGGAGGCACCCCACTCGCGGCCGGTATAATCCAGACTCAGGCTGGTGTTGAAGGGCGCCAGACGATAGAGATCATCATCGATATCGTCACGCTCGCCTCTTACGTAGTTGACCAGGCCCCGCAACTGAAAGCGCTCATCCAGCCGCAGGCGCCAGTCCATATCAAAGCCCCAGAACACCGCATCCACGTTGGCAAACTGCAGGGGGCCGGGATTTCCCATCATGGCTGAGACCATGCCTGCCGCCGAGTTGGCTCCGGGTACGCCCTGGATAAAGTCCTCGACATCACGGTAGAAAAGCCTCGGGGACAGCGCCAGCCGCGCCCCGTTGAAATCCAGGCCAATTTCCAGTTCGTGGGCCACTTCTGGCTCCAGTTCAATGTCGCCGGTGTAATTGAAACCGTCGGCGAGCCCGCCGGTGGCCTGGAGTGGAAGCCAAAGGTAGCGCTCCTGATAGGAAGGAGAACGGGTCTTGCGGCCGAGGCCGGCATACCAGGTCAGCTCGGTGCTCACATCGAGCCAGAGTTTGGCAACCGCATCCACGTTGTGGTCGACCTTGGAGCGATCCGCGCTGTTGAAGGCATCCCGCAGTGCCATTGCCGGCGGCATCATCATGGCCGGGGTGCCGTCTACCTGGTCGGCATCGGTATCGACCCGGTTGTAACGCAGGCCGAGCTCACTGCGCAGTCCCGGCGCGAGTTGACGGCGGCTTTCAACAAACACCCCCAGCACCCGGCGCTGCACGTCGTTGAAGTTGACGACGAAAAACGCCGGATTGTTGGGATTGTCGATATCGGAATTATGCGTTGAGTCCAGTCCATCCGCGCCGATGACCCACTCGGTATCGTGGTGCGTGTGTGTGGCCGCCACCTTGAACCCGCGATTGCGGGAGTCAGTGGTATTCCTGCGCCACGCGGCCCCCTCCGCCGGCGCCTGGCGCAGGTGGAAGTTGGTCATCTCATGGTCCAGATCGCTGCCAAACAGCCGCGCATCCAGCAGCCAGGCGCCGGACTCAAAGCGATAGCTCAGGGAGGCCAGGTCACCGCGGATGAAATCGATATCCATGGGCAGCGCGGCGGTACCGGTATTGCCCGTGTCGCTGTAAACATAATCCAGCTCGATACTGTGATTGCCCCACCGATATCCGTAGGCAATATCAAAACGATCTCGCTGGTATTCGCTGGGTAGAATCTCGCCACCCGGAAATTCGCTGTCCTCGCCACTCTCGGTCAATGCCGCCAACCGCAGGCGATGGCTGTCCGTGGACGCCAACCAACTGCCGCCCAGTTGGAGACCCTCGTTGACCGTCTGGCCGGTGGCATACAGATGGCCAGTGCTGGTCACTTCGCCGCGTTCTGCGAAACCCTGCTGGGCGGTGACCGCCCGGACGGCGCCGCCGATAGATTCCTGAACCACGCTGACCGGCGCAATGCCCCGAAACAGTTCCAGCGACTCCAGCTGCCCGGCGGCCGCATAGGACAGGGGCGGATCCATCCAGTTCGGGCCGGCCGGCGCCAGTTCAACGCCGTCCAGCAGCACGCCCACACGCGGACCGAACATACCGCGATATTGGGGTATCCCTGACAATGGGCCGTTGCTGTTGACGTTGGCGCCAGGCGCCTTTTTCAACAGCTGGGCAGTGTCCGGTGAGACCACCAGGGCTTCGGAGACTTCGATCGTGCGGGTATCGTGGACGCCACGCACCACCACTTCTTCGATATGATCGGCGCGCACGAGCGCGGCCGGGCATGCCAACAGCAGTGGCAGCAGTCGGGGAGCAAAAGACTTCATAGGGGTTACCGCAGGAAAAATAGAGCGGGACGAGTTTACTCTTTGGCCTGCAGCTCAGCAATGCAGCCTGCCAGCGCTCGCCTTGTACTGCAGGGCTATCAGCACTTTCTCCGGGAGGGCGGCAGCAGACCGACAAGCGCACATGGGTTAAACTTGCACTCCAGATCGCGAGGTAATTTCGATGTCCAGACTCCCAGCCACCCTGCTAGTGCTCACCCTGGGTTTTCCCGCGGCTGTTGCCGTGACTGCCGAGGAGCGCCCGCGCTGGATGTCACCGGAGGCGGGGTGGGTCGACGAGGAAACCGACACCCGCGTCGAAAAAGTCACTCGCGATGAACAGGGCGGCGGCTACCGGGTGGAAATCTCGGTGCCGCAGGTGGAGAAGCCCATCGAGGAAGTGATAGTCGTCGGTGTGCAGGATGAGGGCCCCGAGTACCAGCTGCCGATTCGCTACGAAGTGATCAATGAGATCCAGGAAAGCGGGCGCAGGGGCATTATCCTCTACCTGGGCAATGATGACCCCTTCGCCCTGCGCATCAACTACGACGAGGGCGCTCCCCAGAAAGCCAAGCCAAAAGACCCCGGCCTGATCAAGCAGTAGCCAAGCGATTCCCGGTCAGCATTCGACAATACTGACCGGCACCTCCACCACGTTCACCGCCAGCCCGCCACGAGCGGTTTCCTTGTACTTTTCCTGCATGTCGCGGCCGGTGTCGCGCATGGTCTTGATCACCTGGTCCAGCGACACGTAGTGCTCGCCGTCACCGCGCAGGGCCATGCGCGCCGCGCTGATCGCCTTTACCGCCGCCATGGCGTTGCGCTCTATACAGGGCACCTGCACCAGGCCGCCGATGGGGTCGCAGGTAAGGCCCAGGTTGTGCTCCATAGCAATCTCGGCCGCGTTCTCGACCTGGGCCGGGGTGCCACCGAGGGCATCGGCGAGGGCGCCCGCCGCCATCGAGCAGGCTGAGCCCACCTCCCCCTGGCAGCCGACCTCGGCACCGCTGATGGAAGCGTTGATCTTGTAAAGGATGCCGATAGCGCCGGCGGTCAGCAGAAAGCGGCACACGTCGTCCTCGCTGGCGCCGCTGCAGAACTCCATGTAGTAGCGCAGCACTGCGGGAATGATGCCGGCGGCGCCGTTGGTCGGCGCGGTAACAATGCGCCCGCCGGCGGCGTTTTCCTCGTTGACCGCCAGCGCATAGAGAGTGACCCAGTCCAGTGTATTGAGCGACGCGTCACCGAGGCGATTGGAATTGCTCTTGAGCTGGCGCCGCAGCTGAGCCGCCCGCCGCTTGACCTTGAGCCCACCGGGCATGATGCCCTCTTCCCGACAGCCTTTTTCAATGCAGGCGTTCATTACCTGCCACAGCTCCAGCAGCCGCGCGCGCACCTCTGCTTCCGGGCGCCAGGCCTTCTCGTTCTGCAGCATCAGGCTCGAGATCGACAGCCCGGAGTTATCACACTGCTCGAGCAGCTCGGCGGCCGTGGTGAAAGGCCAGGGCAAGCGCGTGGGGTCTTCCACCAGCGGGGTATCCTCGGTGGCGGACTCATCGACCACAAAACCGCCGCCCACCGAGTAGAACACCTTGCTCAACAGGACCACACCGGCGGCATCGAGCGCGGTAAAGCGCATGCCGTTGGCGTGGTAGGGCAGCGCTTCCTCACGGTGCATGACCAGGTCATTGCGATGGTCGAAGGCAATCTCGTGGCTACCCAGCAGAGTCAGTCGGCCACCCTCGCGCACGGCTTCCACCCGCGCCGGTATGCTCTCTACATCGACCCCCTCGGGAGTATCGCCCTCGAGGCCCAGCACCACCGCCTTGGGGGAACCGTGGCCGCGGCCAGTGGCACCCAGGGACCCGTACAGCTCCGCCTTCACAGTGGCGACATCGGTTAGCTTGCCATCGGCGTCCAGCGCCAGCGCAAACTCCCGTGCGGCCTTCATGGGGCCAACGGTATGGGAGCTGGAGGGCCCTATGCCCACCTTGAAGAGGTCAAAAACGCTGATCGACACTGTCGGGTCTTCCTGTCGCCATGGCTGGCGATAGTCTAGCCTAGAAAGATAGCAACGATACGGTGTAGTGCTGGATGTCGATCCGCATAAAGCAGATGCTGATCATGCTGGCGATTGCCCTGCTGCCGGTGCTGGTTTCCGGGGTACTGTCACAACGCAAGATTGACACCATGGCGCAGGACATCGAGGCCACCGCGCGCTTCCAGGAGATGGAGCGTGAGCGCCACTACCTGCGCGAGAAAGTGGCCGACCTCGGCACCAGCCTGCGACTGGTGGCGCGACTCACGGAACAGTTACTGGGGCAGCAGCAGGCCCTGCTGGAAGATGCGCTGGCCCGCGCGCCGACCGGGGCGGCCCCGGAGCTGATACAGGTCGATGCCGGCCGGCCCGCCTACCGGGTAACCGAGGCCGACTGCAGCGCGGCCTGCGGCGACGATCTCAAACGCCTGGCCCGGGCTGGCGAAGCCCTGACCGGCATCCACGCCGACGCCGCCGGCTTCAGCCTGTGGCACTACGCCGGACTCGAGAGCGGGGTGCACATGGTGTATCCCGGCCACGGCAACTACCCGGAGGACTACGATCCCCGGCAGCGCCCCTGGTACCTCACCGCGGTGGAACGGGCCGGTGGCTGGTTGCCGCTGACCATCGACGCCTCGACCCGCCAGCCGGTGCTGACGGCAACGGCACCGCTGTACGCTGGCGACGGCCGCCTGCTGGGCGCGACCGCCATCGACCTGCCCCTCAGCCGACTGTTGTCCTTTACCAGTGAATCAGCGCCCTGGCTGGATGTGGCCCACCTGGCCCTGCTGCGGCTGAACTCCCAGGGCAGGCTTGAGTTTGTCGCCCGCAAGCAGGCGCCGGATGCCGACCAGGACTGGCGCCGCCCGGCCGCCACGGAAGCCTTCGACGCGCTCACGCCGGAGGGCTTCGACCGGGTCCTGAGCCTGCAACGCGGAGACAGCCTGCTGCTGGAAAACCTGGTTATGAACGACCAGGTCTGGAACCTCGCTATCACTTCCCTGACAGAGCCAGACAGCATGCAGGGCCGCCGCAACTGGCTGGCTCTGTTTGCGCCGCACAGCGCCACCGAAGCGGCAGTGCAGGCCGCGGTTGGCGTAATCGAGGAAGCCCGCAGGGCCTCCCTGCAGGAGCATCTCTATGTAGCACTGGCACTGGCGCTGATCGCGGCACTGGTGGCCCTGTATGCCGCGCACCGCATCACCATGCCGCTGGTGCGCATGAGCGCCACCGCCCGCGACCTCGCCAGGGGCCGCCTGCACAGCCGCACCGGATTGCGGCGCCGTGACGAAATCGGCAGCCTCTCGAAAAGCATCGACCGCATGGCCGACAGCATCGAGCACCTGCAGCTGGAGCAGGAGCAGGCCTACCGCGACATGATCATGACCCTGCACCGGGCGCTGGAGAAGAAGGACGCCTACACTGCCGGGCATTCCGGGCGCGTGACCCGCACCTCGCTGAAGCTGGGGCAGCGCATCGGCCTGGACGCCGACACCCTGGAGATCCTGCGCTTTGGCGCCCTGACCCATGACCTCGGCAAGATCGGCATTGCCGACGCCATCCTCAACAAGCCGGCGCCGCTGGAAGGCAACGAGATCAACATCATGCGCCAGCACCCCACCTTCTCGAAGACCATCATGAAGCCGCTGGTGCGCTTCAAGGAGTACGCCGAGATCGCCGGCAGCCATCACGAACACTGGGACGGCAGCGGCTACCCGACGGGACTCAAGGGCGAAGAGATTCACCTGCTGGCGCGGATCGTGGCGATCGCCGACGCCTGGGATTCGATGATCGGCGACCGGGTCTACCGCAAGGGCATGCCGGTGCACGAGGCGCTGGGCATCCTCGAGCGGGAGCGCGACAGCGGGCAGTTCGACCCGGAGCTGCTGGCAGAGTTTATTACCATGATGCGCGAGGAGTACCCTGCGGACCGCGCCGCCAGGTCCGGTATGATGAACAACTGAGTCAAAGAGGAGATCAGGCAGATGAACAGGACAGCACTGGCAGGCCTGGGTTTTGCAGCAGCGCTGCTCACGGCCTGCGCCGGCAGCCCGGAATCAGCAGAGGAAGCAGAGTCCAACCCGCTGCTGGATATCACCCGTTACGATCCCAACGCCGGCGAAAACTGCATCCAGATCGCCCAGATACGCTCGAGCCGGGTGCTCGACAGCCAGACCATCGAGTTCAGGATGACCGGCAATCGCACCTTCCTCAACGTGCTGCCGCAGAAATGCCCCGGGCTGCGCAAGAGCCAGCCCTTCGGCTATTCGACCTCCCAGAGCACCCTGTGCAATGTCGACCTGATCACCCCGATAGACCCCACCCTGGGCATGCGGGCCATGGGCCGCTGTGGCCTTGGCAAGTTCTACCTGTTGCCGGAAACCGGCCCCGGCCCGGTGCTTGAGGACGACGACGACCAAGCGCAGCAGCAATGAAAGTGACGCAGCAATAACAGCGCCGCAGCAGTAAGAGCGCCGCAGCAATAAATCAGGCGGCGGTGGCAGCGTTGTCCACCAGCATCTCGGCGCCGTTCACGTGGCGGGCCTCCTCTGAGGCCAGGTAAACCACCATCCAGCCCACATCTTCGGGCTCGCCCATGGAGGTGCCGGCGTCGGTCATCAGGGTCAGGTCCTCGGCGTCGGCATCTTCCAGTGCCTTGGCGCCCATCGGTGTATTGATGCCACCGGGGTGAATGGAATTGCAGCGTATGCCGTAGCCTTTCTGCTGGCAGTACAGCGCCACCGTCTTGGTGAGCGAGCGCACCGCGCCCTTGGAAGCAGTGTAGGCGGCGAACAGCGGCACCCCCACCATGGCCGCCATGGAAGACATGTTGATAATGCAGCCACCGCGCTCCTTCATGGCCAGCACGCCGTGCTTGCAACCCAGGAACACGCTGGTGCTGTTGATGCGCTGCACCCGTTCCCACTGCTCGAGGGAAGTGGATTCGATGGTGGCCATGACCGCGATACCGGCGTTGTTGACCAGCACATCCAGCCCGCCGAGTTCTTCCGCTTTTGCCATCAGCGCTTCCCAGTCGGCTTCGCTGCCGACGTCGCAGTGCTGGTAGTGGGCCTGGGGCAAGGAGGCCGCCAGCGCGGAGCCTGCTTCATCGTCGATATCCGCCAGCAGCAGCCTGGCACCCTCGGCAGCCAACAATTCAGCGCTGCATTGGCCCAGCCCGCTGGCGGCTCCGGTAACGATACACAGCTTGTCCTTGACTCTGTCCATGGGCGCTCCCTGTTTGCATTTATCGCCGTCTGTTGGATCATACGGCGTCATTATTCGACCGCTGACGCTAGCAGATGCATCGGTACAAAACAATCAGAGCTGACGGTATTTGCCTGGCCGCACTGCTGGCGGTGATCCTCGGCGGCTGCGCGGCGGAATCAGCGCCGCCCTGCCCCCTGCCCGCATCGACCGCGCAGGCACCCAGCGCCGGCTGCCTGGCGATTCTCGATGGCGGCGTGCTGCTGGTGGAGAATTTCAAGGGCAAGCTGAGCCCACCGGGCGGCAGCGCCAACGACGGCGAGAGCGCCCAGTGCACGGCCTTCCGGGAAACCTGGGAGGAGACCGGGCTGCTCCTCGAACCCGAGCAGCTGCTCGACGTATTCGATACCGGCTTTCACCTGTACCGTTGCCGACACCACGCCACCTCGGGCCGTATCGACCCGCCTGTCCGGCTGGAGGTGCGCGACGCCTTCTACCTGGCGCCGTCGGATTTTGACCGCTGGGAGTGGCGCTTCCCCGGCCAGCAGCAGGTGATCCGCCGGCTGGCGGAGGCAGAACTGGAGCCTATAGCGCCAGCCCCCTGAGACCGCGCAGCACCAGCAGTGTACCCAGCACGATCAGGCACAGGCTGATCACCCGGTAGTAGAAGCCTGCCTCGGAGCGTTTCACCAGTCGGTGACCGATCGCCACACCGATCGGCGCCAGCGGCATCAGCACCAGCGACAGCAGCAGGTTTTCCAGCACCAGCTGGTCCAGGTAATAGTAGGGCGCCAGCTTGACCACGTTGACCACGGCGAAGAAGATGCCCGCCGTACCCGCGTACAGCAGCGGGGTCAGGCCCTTGGGCATCAGGTACATGCTGAAGGGCGGGCCGCCGGCGTGAATACTAAAGCTGGTAAAGCCCGCCACCATACCGAACAGGCCGCCCGCCACCGGCTGGTGTTCGGCGGCGCTGCCGGCTTTCAGGGTAAACAGCGACTGCAGGCCAAACAGCAGCGAGATCGCACCGACCATCAGCCGCATCAGGTCATCGTTGAGCAGGTCTGCCGACAGGTAGCCGAGGCCGATACCGACCAGCGCCCCCGGCAGCAGGATTTGCAGCGCCCGCCGATCGAAGATGCCCCAGTAGGTCTTCACCACCAGTGCGTCCATGACCACGAGAATCGGCAGCAGGATGGCCGCGGCCAGGGTCGGCGACATGACCAGGGCCATCAGCGGCACCGCCAGCACCGCCATCGGGCCGCCGAAGCCGCCCTTGGCAATTCCGTAGAGCATCACTGCCGGCACGGAGCAGAGGTAGAACAGGGGATCGGTGAGCATGGCCGGGCATTCTCGGCCACAAGCGCCGCCGGTGTCGAGTTTTGTCGACGATTCCGCGACAATGGCTGCCCCGCAGCAACAGGATTCCCGCAATGGCGAAAATCGCCGGGGTGCTGGGCGGCCTCGGCCCGGAAGCCACCGTGGACTTCCTCGCCAAACTGGTCGCCGGCACCGATGCCGAAAGCGACCAGGACCACGTCCGGCTGCTGATCGATCACAACCCCACCGTGCCCAATCGCCATGATGCGATTGCCGGACGTGCGCCCAGCGTGGGCCCGGAGTTGGCCGAAATGGCGGCCGGACTGGAGCGCGCCGGCGCCGACTTCCTGGTGATGGTCTGCAACACCGCCCACGCCTATACCGCGGAGATTCGCGCCGCGGTCAGCGTTCCGTTTATCAGCATCGTCGACGTCACCGTGGAAGCCGTCGTGGCTGCCGGCCACCGCCAGGTGGGCGTGATGGCGGCCGAGGGCTGCCTGCGCGCGGAGCTTTATCAACAGGCGCTGGCGGCCGCCGGCTGCGAGCCAGTCCTGTGGAGCGACGAGGAACTCGAGACCTTCATGGCGCTGGTCTACCGCATCAAGGCGGGCGAGCGCGACGAGGACATCACCAGCGGCATCAGCCGGCTGGCCACCTCGCTGGTATTCAGCGGCGCTGAAGCCCTGGTGGCCGGCTGCACCGAGATCCCCCTGATGCTCGCAGCCGAGAACGCGCCGGCACCACTTTATTCATCCACCGACCTGTTGGTGCAACGCACCATCCAACTCGCCCAAGCACAATGAAAGGACACTAGATGCACCTCTCGAGATTCCCCCGCACCCGCCTCGCCCACCTGCCGACGCCGCTGGAACCCATGCCGCGACTCAGCGAGGCCCTGGGCGGGCCGACGCTGTACGTCAAGCGCGACGACTGCACCGGCCTGGCCAGCGGCGGCAACAAGACCCGCAAACTTGAATTCCTGATCGCCGATGCCCTCGAGCAGGGCGCCGACACCGTGATCACCCAGGGCGCGGTGCAGTCCAACCACGCGCGCCAGACCGCGGCCGCCGCGACCCGGGTCGGCCTTGCCTGTGAGCTGCATTTCGAGAACCGCATCGTCGACCCGGACGAGGACTACCTGAACTCCGGCAACGTGTTCCTGGACCGCCTGTTCAACGCCAACATCCAGCACCACCCCAAGGGCGCGGACATGAACGCCATCATGGAGGCGCAGGCGGAGGAACTGCGCAGCGCTGGCCGCAAGCCCTATGTCATACCCGGCGGCGGCTCCAACCCGGTGGGTGCGCTGGGCTACGTGAACTGCGCCATCGAGTTGCTGACCCAGGCCAACGACATGGGGCTGGAAATCCACCGGGTTATCCACGCCACCGGCAGCGCCGGCACCCAGGCCGGCCTGGTGGCGGGGCTGTGTGCCATCAACGCCAACATCCCGGTGCTGGGCATCGGCGTGAACGCGCCGGAAGAGGTGCAGGTGCCGCGAGTCTACGACCTGGCCTGTGCCACTGCCGAGCTGATCGGTGCCCCAGGCTGCGTTCGTGAGCAGGACGTGGTGGCAAACTGTCAGTACATCGGAGAGGGCTACGGCATTCCCACCGAGGGCATGAAGGAAGCGCTCGGCATGCTGGCGCGGTTGGAGGGCCTGCTGTTTGACCCGGTGTACAGCGGCAAAGGCCTGGCGGGTATGATCGACCTGATACGCCAGGGACAGTTCCAGGACGAGAACGTGGTATTCCTGCACACCGGCGGCAGCGCCGCCCTGTTTGGCTACCTCGACGAACTGCTGTAAGGCACCTCTGATTAATGCGGTGCTACCTCAGGCTTTGCGGCGACACTGCCAGCAAGGCGCAGTCGCGCAGGAAGGCTGGCTGCCTTTCAAGCGGCTGCAACGCAGCGGGCGGTGTCG
>JAZBOY010000148.1:0-6117 GCA_036351375.1 Halieaceae bacterium | reverse complement strand
CACCGCATGCGGCGCCAGCGCCACGACGACAACCTGCTGATTTATTGCGTCGCAGGCCGGGGCTCGCTGGCTGCCGGCGGCTGGTCGGGGCGGATCGGGCCCGGGCAGATGATCCTGCTGCCCCAGGGGCTGTCACACGAGTACCGGGCCCATCGCCTGCACCCCTGGTCGGTGTACTGGGTGCACTTCCAGGGCTCCGCCAGTGGCGTATTCCTCCAGAACCTGGGTTTACGCGAAGGGCGGCCGGTGGTCAGCGCCGGCCTGTCGCCACAGCTGTCCGGCGGATTCGACAGCCTGCTGGAAGTGCGGCACACGGGCTACTCCACCCGGGCCTTCGTCAACGCCGCCAACCAGCTGCGCCACCTGCTGACCCAGCTGGCGCTGGAAGCCGGCCTGGCCGGTGGCCGGGGCGAAAGCGGCTTCGACCTCGACGGCGTACAGGCCTACATGCGCGAGCACCTGCACCAGGGCCTCAGCCTCGACGAGCTGGCCGCCCGGGCCCGGCTGTCGAAGTACCATTTTTCCAAGCGCTACAAGCAACTGACCGGCTACTCACCGATCAAGCACTTCCTCAACATGAAAATGGAGTACGCATGCCGGCTGCTGGACGGCACCGATATGAACGTACAGGCCGTGGCGGCCGCGGTAGGCTACGAGGATCCCCTGTATTTTTCGCGCCTGTTTAGAAATACCATCGGTAGTTCACCGCGGGAGTATCGCGCGTCGATCGGGAAATAGATGAGCTCGGTAGAACAGCTACACAACGAAGCGCTGCTGCGCTACAACGACGGCCAGCGGTCCGAGGCCATCGCACTGTGGCGTGCGGCCCTGGCGCAAAGCCCCGGCGACTGTGAGGTCCTGGTCTGCCTGGGTAGCGCGCTGAAGGAAGATGGCGAGCTGGAGGCGGCGGCCGCCTGCTACAGCGAGGCGCTGGCGCAACACCCGGAGCTGGCCGATGTGCACTACAACCTCGGCAACATCCGCCAGAGCCAGGGGCAGCCCGGCGCCGCGGCGGCCTGCTACCAGCAGGCGGTAAAGGTGCGGCCCGACTTCGCCTTTGCCTGGTACAACCTCGGCAATGTCTGCCGCGACCTGGGGCGGCTGCAGGACGCGGTGGAGAGCTACAAGCGGGCCATCGTCAACGCCCCGGGCCACGCGCCCAGTTACAACAATCTGGGCAACGCCCTCAAGCACCTGGGCGAGCTCGAGGTGGCGCGGCAGTGCTACCAGGCAGCGCTGGATGCCGACCCGGAGTACCGCGAAGCCGCCTACAACATGGGGAATCTCTGCTACGAGCAGGGAGAGCTGGAAGCAGCGCTGCCCTGGTTCAGGCGCGCCGGGATACGGGATTCCGCCGCGAGAGTGCTGTACTGCCTGTACAAGTGTGGGCAGCTGACGGCCTTCCGGGAGCAGCGCGACGCCCTGCTGACGACCGGCCGGCATCGCTCTCCACAGATTGCCGCCCTGCTCGCCCACCACGCCATGAACTTCGGCGACAGCAACGACTACCGGTTCTGCCCGCAGCCTTTCGACTTCGTCTACCAGGAATCCCTGCCCGAACTCTGCGGCGAAACTCCCCTGCGGAGCGCGCTGCTGGCCGATATCGACGCCGCCGGCATCGAGGAGCGCACCCAGAGCCGCCTGCACCACGGCGTGCAGTCCGCCGGCCACCTCTTTCAGCGGGAGGAGGACTCATTCCGGGCGTTGGCGGCGCTGGTGCGCGACCATTTCAAGCGCTATCGGGAGCGCTTCGCAGATGCAGACTGCGAGCTGATCAGCGCCTTTCCACCGGCGCTGGATTTCGAAAGCGCCTGGTATATTCGCATGCGCCGCGGCGGCCACCTGGATGCCCACATCCACGAGGGTGGCTGGGTCAGCGGAGTGTTGTACCTGAAATTGCCGGAGCGCGGGGAGTCAGGCCAGGAGGGCTGTTTCGAGCTGGGGCTGCACGGTGACGATTACCCGCTGCAGCCCGGCGTCAGTCCGCCGGCCCAGGTAGTGGAGATCAGGGAAGGCGACATCGTGCTGTTCCCCGCCAACCTGTTCCACCGCACCCTGCCCTTTGACAGCGACGCGGAACGCATCTGCATCGCCTTCGACCTGCAACCTGCCGCAGGCGTCAGCTAGGCAAAGGCAAGTCTAGAGAAACAGCACCGCGACGAAGAACAGCGCCGCGCCGGAGCCGGCGGCGGCCAGGGTGCGCACCCGCAGTCGCGCAGCCGAGAGGCCCAGCCACAGGCCGCTGATAATGATGAACAGCATGCCCACCGCGAACACTTTCTGGAAGGTCTTGAACGCCAGCGGCCCGTGGCCCATGTGCAGCTCCATCATCGCCGACTGCAGGTTCGGCTCGCGCCGCGTCACGGTGACCTCTTCGTCGTCCAGCTCGATCTTGTAGTGCACCCGGGAGGTGGGCCGGGTGTAGAGGTCATCGCCTTTCACCTTGAGATACTCGAAGCGATAGCCCTCGGCGCCAACCCGTCCCAGCAGCTCTGCCACCGCCTGCTCAAGCGCATCGCCTGACAGCTCCGAGAGGCCGGCGGTATCGTCGCCGCTGAAGACCTCGGTGCTCTCTACCGAGCCCTTGTAGCCCGCCAGGTACAGACCGCCAGAGGTAGCCACCAGCAGTACAAACACGGCAAAGAAGGCGGACAGGTACATGTGGATGGTAATGAACAGCGCGCGATTCATGGGGGCTCCGAAGTGTTGGACGGCGGGTAGTGAACGAGAACAGCTTTGTACAGCAACACGACGCAAAAGTCAGCGTCGCGGCCCGATCAATCTTCGACGGTGTCCTGCTCCGACATCAACCTGACGATCAGGCGGCGCAGCCACTGGTGCGGCTCACTGTTGGAGGTGCGGGTGTGGCGAACCAGCGCCAGGCGGGTGCGCTTGCCGCCGCTGTGGCCGGAGAACAGGCGCGTCAGTTCGTCGGGGATCGGTTGCACCACGATGTTGTCTTCAACGGCGGGGCTGTTGGCCAGGCCAGCGTTGGCGATCAGGATGCAGTCCGTGTTTGATAGCACCCCCACCGCCGGCGCGAACTGCGTGGTCTCCAATACCACGTTGCGGTACAGGCCCCGCTCGGCCAGCACCTCGTCCACCAGCCCGAGGTTTTCGCGGGTCAGGCCGGGCAGGTAGAGGCGCACATGGGGATAGGCGAGAAAATCCTTAAGGGTGATGGTCTTGTCGATCAGCGGGTGACCCTTGCGCAGGTAGCAGCGGGGGCTGATGGTGCGCAGGGGTTCGGCGTGCACGTCGGTATCGGTGCGCTCGACCACGGCGATCGCGAAATCGATCTCACCCAGCTTCAGGCGTTCCTGGAAATCCAGGCTGACGTCGCCGCTGATAATGCGCACCTGGGGCGCAATCACCGCCAGCTCATGCATCAGCCGCGGCAGCAGCACCTCCGTGAACATGGCCGGCATGGCCAGGCGAAAGGTTCCCTCGTAGACCGCCGGATCGAATTCATCGGGCTGGAGAATGGCGTCCAGCTGCTCGAGGGCCTCGGGCAGTCCGCGGCCCAGCTCCTCGGCGCGGGGCGTGGGAATCAGTCCGTGGGCCGTGCGCGTGAACAGCTCGTCGTCGAAGGTCTCGCGGAGCTTCTGCAGGGTTTTGCTGAGGGCCGGTTGTGACACATTGAGGCGCTCGGCGGCGCGGGTCACATTCCGCTCCTCCAGCAATACCTGCAGGGCCAGCAGCAGGTTCAGGTCAGTCCGTAGCAGTTGCCGCGATAGCATGGCCAAGAAATAACTTTCTTATATGTTACCGGGCAAACATTATAGCGATTACTAATAATACCGCCAGCCCAATACAGCCGGGGATTACAGCATCATCAGCAGGTAGCCCTTGTAGGCGAGCAGGCCGAAAAACAGAGCGGGGTACAGGCGCGGGTAGACTGCAGACATGATCGATCCTCGTGTGGTCGAAACGCCCTTGCGGGCAACAGGATCATGTTGCCACCCCAACATCGGCAGCGCCTTGGCCGGCCGCGACAGATACATGGCAGGTAACGCCGTTGCAGCAACTGCGCCGCGGGCATACTATGGTGCGCCTTTTCAGTACTGGAGATTTTCGTCGATGAGAAACGCCCTGGCCGCCCTGCTGTTCGGCCTGATCGCCGGCTGCGCCAGCGTCGAGGTCGACGTCTGGGATTCACAGGAATTTGCCGGCAGCGGCTTCAAGACCTACTCATGGCGCAGCGAGCCGTTTTCCAGTGACTTCTACTTCCGCGACCCGATTTACGTGATCGATCCCATCCTGCGTGAACTGGTGGATGAGGAGCTGGCCGGCCTCGGCTACCAGCGCGTTGCACGGGATGGTGATTTCACCATCGACTATATCTATGCGCCCGGCCTGCGGCTCGGCGCCCCCACCGATGCCACCAGCAACATAGCGCCGCGGGCCGGCGTGCGCCCCAACGCCAATATCAGCCAGGCCGAGCGCGACAACGCCATCGCACTGTCCGGCGTGAAGGAAACCCGCAACATTGCCCTGCAGATCAACCACGGCGAAACCAACCGGGAAATCTGGCGGGCGGTGCTCACCAAGATCATCGCCGACGCCAACACGCCCGACCGGGACCGCACCCGTCGCGCCCTGAGTGGCGGTATCAGCCGCGCCTTCGCCCAGCTGCCAGCCGCCGGGGAATAGGCGGGACAAAGGCACCATAGCTGCGCTACCCCCTGCCCTCGCAACCTGATATCGTTGCTCACTATTCGATCAGCAGGGGCCAGGGATGAGCTTCCTCGGGGAATTGCAGCGGCGCAACGTGGTGCGAATCGGCGTGGCCTACGTGGTCACGTCGTGGCTGGTATTGCAGATCGCCGACACCCTGCTCGACGCCCTCGGCACACCGGACTGGGTCATGCCCGCGCTACTGGGCCTGCTGGCCCTGGGCTTCCTGCCTGCACTGGCGTTTGCCTGGGCCTTCGAAATGACGCCGGAGGGCCTCAAGCGCGAGAGTGAGGTTGACCGCAACACGTCCACCACCCACCAGACCGCTCACAAACTCGATATCACCATTATCGCCATGCTGTTGGTACTGGGCGGGTTCATGGTGTGGCAATCCCAGGCGGACAAGCCTGCCGCCACCGAAACGACGCGGGTGGACGCTGCTCCCGCGGCGCCCGGCAAGAGCCTGCCGACGCCTTCCACCTCCCAGGCCAGCGCCGGTGACTTCGACGAACGCTCCATCGCGGTGCTGCCCTTTGTGAACCTGTCCTCCGACCCGGAACAGGAATTTTTCTCCGACGGTATCTCCGAAGAATTGCTCAACGTGCTGGCCCAGGTGCCGGAACTGCGGGTGGCGGCACGCACCTCCTCGTTCCAGTTCAAGGGCGACAACCGTGACATCAGCGAAATCGCCGAGCTACTCAAGGTCAACCACGTGCTGGAGGGTTCGGTGCGCAAGGCCGGCACCAAGCTGCGCATTACCGCCCAGCTGATTGAGGCCGAGAATGGCTACCACCTGTGGTCGGAAACCTACGACCGCGAACTGACCGACGTATTTGCCATCCAGGACGAAATCTCGGCGGCCATCGGCGAGGCGCTGAAGGCGCAGATGGGTATCCAGGATGCGCGCGCATTGCAGGCGCCGCGGGTGGCCGAGACGGCCAACACCGCCGCCTACGAGGCCTATCTCAAAGGTCGCTACCTGGTAAACCAGCGCGGCAACAAGGCCATCGCCGAGGCCGTGCGTGAGCTGGAGAAATCGATTCGCCTGGACCCGAATTTCGCACCCTCCCAGGCCATGCTCTCCATCGCCATCACCCTGTCAAACGACAGCGCCTCCTCCTACGGCGACCTGACCGTTGCCGAGGTCAACCAGCGTGCCACTCCGCACCTGGAGCGCGCCATGGAACTCAACCCCGGGCTCGCGGAGACCTGGGGCGCGAAGGCGATCCTGGCCGGCACCAATGGCGACCAGCGTGCCGCCATAGAGCACGCGCGCAAGGCGCTCAGCATCAACCCGGTCTACACCGACGCCCTCAACTGGCTGCAGACCAGCGCCCTGTTTGTCAGCGAGTACGAAATCGCTGACGAGGCTGTGAAAAAACTGATCGAAGTAGACCCCCTGTCGGTCGTAGGTCGCATCAACTATTACAGCAATCACCT
>JAZBOY010000147.1:0-62715 GCA_036351375.1 Halieaceae bacterium | reverse complement strand
GATGGTGTTGTAGCCCCAGTAGTTGGCCAGGCCGCGACCTTGCAGGTGTGGCTCATCGATAAAGGCCTGTACCGGCATCAATTCCAGTGCGTTGATGCCCAGCGCTTTGAGGTAGTCAATGATGCGCTGGTCGCTTAGGCCGGCAAAGGTCCCGCGCACGTCTATCGGCAGGCCTTCATGGCGCATGGTCATGCCGCGGGCGTGGGCCTCGTAAATGATGGTGTCGGACTGCGGCCTGTTGAGCTGCGTTACCGCTGCCGGATCGGCCATGACCACACATCGCGGCATCACCGGGGCGCTGTCACGTTCATCCGGCAACGGCTCTGCGCCGTCCCCAGCCACCGTGTAGGCGTAGTGGGCCGGCTCGAGGCGGACGGGGCCGCTGATCCAGCGCGCGTACGGGTCAAGCAACAGCTTGTGCGGGTTGAAACGATGCCCGGCCTCGGGCGCCCATGGGCCGTGCACCCGGTAACCGTAGTGTGCGCCCTCACCGAGCCCGGTGAGGTGTTCGCGCCAGATACCGTCTCTGGTACGGGACAGGTCAACGCGCTGGGTTTCCGCGCCGCTGGCCGGATCGAACAGGCACAGTTCGATCCGTTCGGCATGCTCCGAGTAGAGGCCGAAGCCGACGCCGTCCTCGTCGACATGCGCACCGAGCGGGAAACCCGGTTCAGTCGCCAGCCTTCCCGGACGGTTCATGTGGGCAGCCGCTCGTAAACGATAGTGGCGAGCGGCGGCAGGCTCAGCTGCACGCTGTGGTCGCGGCCATGGGCGGCGACCTGCTCCGTCGACAGTTCGGCGAGCACCGGGTAGTCGCTGCCGCCGTAGCTGCCCTGGTCGGTGTTGAGCCGCAGTCGATAGACACCCGGGCCAGGAACACCCAGCCGGTACTCCTGGTGGGGATTGGGCGTGAAGTTGCATACCACCATGGCCTCACTGCCGGCATCGTCCAGGCGCTGGTAGGCCAGCACCGAATTGCCGGTATCGCCACCCTCCAGCCATTCAAAGCCCGTTTCCTCGCAGTCCAGGCGGTGCAGCGCCGGCAGCTCGCGGTAGAGCCGGTTGAGGTCTCGCACCAGTGACTGGATGCCGGCGTGGGACGCCTCTTTGAGGAGGTGCCAGTCCAGCGGGCTGTCGTGGTCCCATTCGCGGCGCTGGGCAAACTCACCGCCCATGAACAGCAGCTTCTTGCCCGGGTGGGTCCACATAAAGCCGTAGTAGCTGCGCAGGTTGCTAAAGCGCTGCCATTCATCCCCCGGCATGCGGCCCAGCAGGCTGCCCTTGCCGTGCACCACCTCGTCGTGGCTGAGCGGCAGCACGTAGTTCTCGCTGAAAGCGTAGCTGATGCCAAAGGTCAGGTCGTTGTGATGGTGGCGGCGGTGCACCGGATCCCGCGACATGTAACGCAGGGTGTCGTGCATCCAGCCCATGTTCCACTTGTAGCCAAAGCCCAGCCCGCCGCTGTCGGTCGGCCGCGAAACGCCCGGCCAGGCAGTGGACTCCTCGGCGATGGTGGCGATACCGGGGAAGTTGGCGTACACGCGCTCGTTGAGGCGCTTCAGGAAAGCAATTGCTTCCAGGTTTTCGTTGCCACCGTGCTCATTGGGAATCCACTCGCCGTGCTTGCGGCTGTAGTCCAGGTAAAGCATGGAGGCCACCGCATCGACCCGCAGTCCATCGATATGAAAACTGTCCAGCCAGTAGTGGGCATTGCTCAACAGAAAACTCAATACTTCCTTGCGGCCCAGGTTGTAGATCAGCGTATTCCAGTCCTGGTGAAAGCCCTTGCGAGGGTCCTCATGCTCGTACAGTGCACTGCCGTCGAAGCGTCCCAGGCCGTGGGGGTCGGTGGGAAAATGCGCCGGCACCCAGTCCTGCAATACACCCATCCCGGCCTGGTGGCAGCGGTCGACGAAGTAGCGGAAATCGTCGGGGCTGCCGAAACGGCTGGTGGGGGCGAACATGCCCACCGGCTGGTAACCCCAGGAGCCGTCGAAGGGATACTCGCTCATGGGCATCAGCTGCAGATGGGTAAAGCCCAGATCGCTGGCGTAGTCCACCAGCTCATCCGCCAGTTCGCGGTAGCTGAGATAGTGCCGGTCGGCACCGCGGCGGCGCCAGGAGCCCAGGTGTACCTCGTAAATGGAAACCGGGGCCTGTCGATCGATACAGGCGGCCCGGGCGGCCAGCCAGTCACTGTCGCCCCAGGCGTGGGCGGGCTCAGCGCAGACGATGGACGCGGTGTCCGCGGGCTTCTGCATCTGCAGCGCATAGGGGTCGGCCTTGAGGGGCAACAGGCGACCACTGCGGTCGGTGATCTCGAACTTGTACAGGGCGCCGGCGGCAGCGCCTGCCACCTCGCCACTCCACAGGCCACTCTCACCAAGGCACTCCAGTGGGTCGGCACTGCCGTCCCAGTCGTTGAAGTCGCCTACCACCGCCACCCGGCTGGCGTTCGGGGCCCACACCGTGAAACGGGTGCCAGCGTCGGTGGGATGCGCGCCCAACCACTGCCAGGCGCGCTCATGGGTGCCCTCACCAAACAGGTAGAGGTCATCCCCAGATACGACACTATGTTTTTCAACTGCAGCCATCGGCGGCGTACCCTGAAAAAAACGTGGAAAACACAGTAGGCACGGGGCCTTTCGCTGGCAATGGCTTGCATACGTATTCACGTACCGGTCGGGATTGGCACAAAAAGCTGGCCCGTCGGGGAATTTGGCAAACGTTGCGCAAACCCCCGTAAATACAGACAATCAAGGGCCATAAGCCAGATGTGTTGCTGTCATGGCGGAAAGAAAGGCCACGTCTTTCGATATCGCGGCCAAGGCCGGTGTATCCCAGTCTACCGTGTCCCGCGCACTGCGTGACAGCCCGCTGGTCAACCCGGAAACCCGCGCCCGGGTGCAGGCTATCGCTCGCGAGCTCAACTACCAGGTAGATCGCACCGCCAGCAGCCTGCGCACCGGCCACACCCGCACACTGGCCCTGCTGCTGTTCGAGGACGCGCCTGAGGACGCCTCCCCTATCAACCCGTTCTTCCTGTCCATGCTGGGCAGCATCACCAAGGCCTGCTCCGCCCACGACTACGACCTGCTGGTGTCCTTCCAGCACCCGGAGGAAGACTGGTATGCGCGCTACGAGGAGGCCCACCGTGCCGACGGCCTGATCCTGCTCGGCTACGGCGACTACGTCAGCGCACACCCGACCCTCCAGCGGCTGGCAGATTCCGGCGCCCACTGGGTGATCTGGGGGCCGCGGCTGAGTTTTGAGCACGGCATTTGCGTGGGCTCGGACAACGCCCTCGGTGGCTACCAGGCCACGCGCCACCTCCTGCAAAAAGGCCGGCGCAACATCGCCTTCCTGGGTTGCAACTCGGAACAGGCGCCTGAGTTCGCCGACCGCTTCAGCGGCTACCAGAAAGCCCTCAAGGAAGCGCGACTCAGTGCCAACGACAACCTGCAGGTCTACGCCGAGAGCTTCGAGGCCAGCGGCGCCAGCGCCGTCGCCAGCCTGCTGGATGCCGGCCTGGAGTTTGACGCGCTGGTCTGCGCCAGCGACCTGATTGCCATCGGCGCCATGCGCTTCCTGCAGGACCAGGGCATCGCGGTGCCTGATGACGTGGCCATTATCGGCTTTGACGATATCCAGGCCGCCGCCTACTGCAGCCCGGCCCTGACCACGGTACGCCAGGACGTAAAACGCGCCGGCGAGACCATGGTCGACCTGCTGCTGGAACTCATCGAAAACGGCGACGAAACCTCGCGACTGCTGGAACCCCAGCTCATAGTCCGCGAATCCTGCGGTAGCTGAGGCGCCTCCCTCCCTTACTTCCAATCCGGTGCTCCGTAGGCGGGCGCAAACTGGGTAGAACTGGTCCCCGGGTGCTGCGCGCGCGGATTGAGGCACATACCCAGCCTTGAGAGTCAGGGATCGAAGCCGGCTTCGAAGACTGAGGCGCCGAGCAGAGAGCCGGAGTTGTTGGCGCGGAAGGCCGCGAACAGGTTGCGGCCCAGGGTGAACTCCCCGGGCGGTGGTTCTGCAAGGTCGCGGGCTTCCCATTCGGCGGCGTCCACCGCCACTGACAGGGTGCCGCTGGTGGCGTCCACAGTGATCATGTCGCCGTCGCGTAGCTTGCCGATGGGTCCGCCCTGGGCGGCTTCTGGCGACAGGTGGATGGCGGCGGGTACCTTGCCGGAGGCGCCGGACATGCGTCCGTCGGTGACCAGTGCCACCTTGAAGCCGCGGTCCTGCAGCACGCCCAGGTAGGGCGTCATCTTGTGCAGCTCAGGCATGCCGTTGGCGGCGGGGCCCTGGAAGCGCACCACGGCGACCACGTCCCTGTCCAGTTCACCGGCCTCGAAAGCATCCTTGATGTCGTGCTGGCTGTGGAAGACCCGGCACGGCGCGGTGACCACGCGGTGCTCCGGCGCGACGGCGGAGACTTTGATGACACACTCGCCCAGGTTGCCGGTGAGGCGCTTGAGGCCACCCTCGGGGTCGAAGGGATTGTCCACGCCGGTCAACACGCTGGTGTCACCGGAAGCGTCCACCGCGGTCGACCAGGCCACACCGTTTTCACCGTCTGCTTCCGGCTTTGTGCGCCAGGCGTCCAGGCCTTCGCCCAGCAGGTTCACCACGTTTTCATTCAGCAGGCCGCCGCTGCTCAACTCCCGTACCAAAAAGGCCATGCCGCCCGCCGCCTGGAAGTGGTTGATATCCGCTGAGCCGTTGGGATAGATGCGCGCGAGCAGCGGCACTGCAGCGGACAGTTCGTCGATATCGGTAAGATTGAGTTCGATACCCGCCGCCCGGGCAATGGCCACCATATGCAGCATGTGGTTGGTGGAGCCGCCGGTGGCGAGCAGCGCCACCAGGGCATTTACGATGGATTCTTCGCAGACCACTGCCGACAGCGGCCGGTAATTGCCGGAATCAAATGTCGACTCCACCAGGCTCTGCACGGTACGGCGCGTGAGCGCTCCGCGCAGCGGGTCCTCCGGGTGCAGGAAGGAGGAGCCCGGCAGCTGGACCCCGAGCATTTCCATCAGCACCTGGTTGCTGTTGGCGGTGCCGTAGAACGTGCAGGTGCCGGGTGAGTGGTAGCTGGCCGATTCCACCGCCAGCAGTTCATCCCGCGTGGCCTTGCCTTCGGCATGGCGCTGGCGCACGGCGGCCTTTTCCTTGTTTGGAATCCCGGAGGCCATGGGGCCGGAGCCGATGAAGGCGATCGGCAAGTGCCCAAACTGCAGCGACCCGATCATCATGCCCGGCACGATCTTGTCGCAGATACCCAGGCACAGGGCCGCGTCGAACAGGTTGTGGCTCAAGCCCACGGCGGTGGCCATGGCCACCACGTCGCGACTGAACAGGCTCAGGTCCATGCCCGGCTGGCCCTGGGTGACGCCGTCGCACATGGCCGGCACACCGGAGGCAACCTGCGCAGTGCCGCCGAACTCACGAACCATGGCCTTGATCAGCTCCGGGTAGGTAGCCAGCGGCTGGTGCGCCGAGAGCATGTCGTTATAGGCGTTGATGATGCCGATGTTGACCGCCTGCATGCCGGCGATCAGTGCTTTCTCTTCCTCACCGCAAGCGGCGTAACCATGGGCCAGGTTGCCGCAGGACAGGCGCTTCTTGGGTGGCAGCTCGTCCATGGTCTGCTGGCAGCGGTCCAGGTAGCGGCCGCGCCGCCCCTGACTGCGCTGCTTGATGGTGGCGGTGACTTTTTCGACAACGGGGTTCATGTGGTTCTCTCCTTCAGTCCTCCCTCAGTCCTCTCCCTCAGGCTCGAGGGGCATCAGGGGGCATAAAAGACTTCCAGCGGGCTTTCCTCCCGGTGGAACACGGCGCGGATCGGCAGTTCAAAGCTGTCGTCTCCGGCCAGCGCAGTTTCCAGCACCTGCCACTTGGCAGTGCCGGTGATATGCAAATAGAGCTGGCGGGCACGCAGCAGCGCGGCCAGGCTCAGGGTCATGCGATCGTGCGGCGCAGCCGGCGGACGCAGTGCCAGACAGAGCCGCTTACTGTTCGGGTCGAGGGCGTCGGCGAGTTGCTCGGCGTCGGGAAAGAATGAGGCGGTATGACCGTCCTCGCCCATTCCCAGTACGGCCACATCTATGGCCTCGGTAAACTCTGCCAGCCGGGCTTCCACCTCAGGCGCCGCGGCGAAGGCATTCTCGGTTGGCAGCTTCATGCTGACCAGCTGCGCCGCTGCGGCCCGGTCCTGCAGCAGGTGCTCGCGTATCAACAGGGCATTGGAGTCGGCGTGGTCTTCGGGAACCCAGCGTTCATCCACCTGGGTAACCCGCACCCGGCCCCAGTCCAGTTCACAGTGTGAAAGCGCTTCAAACAGCGGCTTCGGGGTAGATCCGCCGGACACCGCCAGGGTGGCGAACTCGCGCAGGGCCAGCGCGCCCTCCAGGCCCGAGGCAATGCACTCGGCCAGGGCTTCCGACAGCCGCTGGTTGTTCTCGAACTGGTAGATCGCCACCGACATCAGTCAGATTCGTACCAGCTGCGGTTGTCGCGGGCCACCAGGGCGATGGATTCGGACGGGCCCCAGCTGCCCGAGGAGTAGTTTTTCGGGCGCATGCCGAGCCGGTCCCAGGCGGCGCGAATGCCGTCCACCCAGCGCCAGGCGGCTTCCACTTCGTCGGCGCGTACGAACAGGGTGGGGTTTTGCCGGATCACGTCCAGCAGCAAGCGCTGGTAGGCATCGGGGGCGGCGCGCTCGTTCTCTTCCGGGAAGGTCAGGTCCAGTGACACCTGCTGCAGCGGCAGCGCCATCTCCAGCCCGGCCTGCTTGTTCATCAATTCGAGGCTGATGATTTCGTCGGGCTGCAGGCGAATCACCATGCGGTTGCCGCTGTCCGATTGGAGTAGCGGCCCGAAGATGGAATGCGGCACCTGCTTGAACTCCACCACGATCTCCGCCAGCCGGTGCTGCAGGCGCTTGCCGGTGCGCAGGTAGAACGGCACACCCGCCCAGCGCCAGTTGTCAATCTCCGCCTTGACCGCCACGAACGTCTCAGTGGTGGAGTTTTTCTCGGCGCCCTCCTCTTCCAGGTAGCCGATCGCGGCCTCGCCACCTACGTTACCCGCGGTGTACTGGCCGACCACCGTATTGTTGCGCACCGATTCATCGGTCATCGGCCGCAGGCAGCTCAGCACCTTCACCTTCTCGTTGCGTACATCCTCCGCCGACAGGTGGGCAGGCGGCTCCATGGCCGCCAGCGACAGCAACTGCAGCAGGTGATTCTGCAGCATGTCACGCATGGCGCCGGCTTCATCATAGAAGCTCCAACGCCCGGACACGCCGATGTTCTCCGCCACGGTAATCTGCACGTTGTCCACGTAGCGGTTGTTCCAGAGCGGCTCGATCACCGAGTTGGCAAAACGCAGCGCCAGCAGGTTCTGCACGGTCTCCTTGCCGAGATAGTGATCGATGCGAAACACCTGCTCCTCGGTGAAGATCGAGGTGAGCTCGCGGTTGATATCGCGGAAGGATTCCAGGTCGGAGCCCAGCGGCTTCTCCACCACGATCCGCGTTGAGGGGCGCACCAGGCCGGCGCCATCCAGCGCGCGGCAGACCGGCGCAAAAATATGCGGCGGAGTGGCCAGGTACACCACCAGGCCGCGCTCCGGGTTGCCGAAGTGTTCCTGCAGTCCGGTCAGTGCCTCCGCCGACGTGGCGTCCGCCGAAAAATAGTGCAGGTGCTCGATAAACCGGGCCCAGTCTTCCGGTGACGCCGGGCCGGTCGGGTTGTAATCATCGAACCACTGTTTGACCAGCGCCAGGAACTCGTCGCGGCCGGGCGACTTGCGCGCCAGCGCCACGATCCGCACCTGGTCGCACAGCGCATCGCCCTGCCACAGGGCATAGAGCGCCGGGTAGAGTTTGCGCAGGGCGAGATCGCCCTCCCCGCCGACGATCAGCAGGTCACAGTTGGCAGAGCTTGGGATATCCATCAGCCGGTGTTCCTCATGCCGGCAGCGACCCCGGCGATGGTGACCATGATGGCCTGCACGGTGGCAGACGCGTTGTCGTCGTTGTCCTGTTCGCGCTTGCGCTTCAACAGTTCCGCCTGCAGGTAGTTCAGAGGGTCAGTGTAGATGTTGCGCAACTGGATCGATTCCGACAACCAGCCCTGGTCCTCCAGCAAGGCCTGTTTGCCCACCAGTTCCAGCAGCGCGCTGCGATCGGCACGCATCTGTGCCCGCAGGCCTTCGCCGATCGGCTTCAGTTCGGCCTCTACCAGCAGCTTGTCGTAGTAGGCGGAAAGCCCGGCATCCGCCTTGGCGAACACCATCTCCAGCATCGACAGGCGGGTGGCGAAGAACGGCCACTCCCGGGCCATCTCCAGCAGGCAGTCACGCTCGCCGTCAGCCACCGCCCGCGCCAGCGACTCACCTGCGCCGAGCCAGGCCGGCAGCATCAGCCGGTTCTGCGACCAGGCGAAAATCCAGGGAATGGCGCGCAGGCTTTCGATACCGCCATCAGCCTTGCGCCGGGTCGGCCGCGAGCCCAGCGGCAACACGCCCAGCTCCAGCTCGGGTGTGGCCTGGCGGAAGTAACGCACAAAGTCCGGGTTGTCGCGCACAAAGGAGCGATAGCTCTCGCAGGAATCCGCCGACAGTCGGTCCATCAGTTCGCGCCAGCGCTGCTGGGGCGCCGGCGGGGTCACCAGGTTGGCTTCCAGGATGGCGCTGGCGTACAGCGCCAGGGTCTTGGTGGCAATGGCAGTGCCACCCAGCTTGGCGCGAATCATCTCGCCCTGTTCGGTCACCCGCAGCCCGGTGTGCAGGCTGCCGGGCGGCTGCGACAGCAGGGCGTCACGGGCCGGCGCGCCGCCGCGACCGATGGTGCCGCCACGGCCGTGAAACAGGGTCAGCTCGACGTCGTGTTGCGCGGCCTGGTCGAGCAGCGCTTCCTGCGCCCGGTACTGGGCCCAGCCCGCGGCCATCATGCCGGCATCCTTGGCGGAGTCGGAATAGCCGATCATCACCATCTGCCGGCCGGCGGCGTAATCGCGGTACCAGGTCTGGTCGAGCAGCGCCTGCATGGCATCTGCTGCGTGCTCCAGGTCGTCGAGGGTCTCGAACAGGGGTGAGATGGGAATATTGTGACGGCAGCCCTGTTCCTTCAGCAGCAACAGCACCACCAGCACGTCGGAGGGTTGCCGGGCCATGGAGATTACGTAGGCCCCCAGCGCGTCCGCCGGCTGCTGGGCGACGACCTTGCAGGTGGCCAGCACCTCGTTGGTATCGGGCTCACCCTGCCAACCCCAGGGCAGCAGCGGCCGGCGACTGTCCAGTTCCCTGAGCAGGAAGTCCTGGCGCGCGGCCTCGTCCCACTCGGCGTAGTTGCCTACGCCCAGCCAGCGCGTCATGTCGGACAGCGCCGCCTCGTGGCGCTCGCTGTGCTGGCGGATATCCAGTCGCAGCAGGTGCACGCCAAAGCAATGTACGCGGCGAATCAGGTCCAGCAGCGCCCCGTTGGCAATCACTTCCATGCCGCAGTCGAGCATGGACTGGTAACAGAGGATCAGCGGTTCGGCGAGTTGGGCAGCGTCGACCAGGATCCCCTCGTCTGACACCGGCTCGTGTTCGAGCTGTGCTTCCAGTACCCGCTTGGTGTGTCGCAGCATGCGGCGCAGGTCGCGCAGCACTTCCCGGTAGGGCTCGCGGGCGTGATCGCTGTACTCGGCCAGCGCCTGGCTGCAGTGTGTCATGGAGAGTTCGTCGATCAGTACCCCGATATCGTTGAGGTACAGGTCGGCGGCTTTCCAGCGCGCCAGCAGCAGCACCTCGCGGGTGACCTCGGCGGTAACGAAGGGATTGCCGTCCCGGTCGCCGCCCATCCAGGACAGGAAGGACACCGGTGCTGCATCGATGGGCAAGCCGTCAGCACCCTGGGTCTTCAACGCCGCATTGAGACGCCGCAAAAACTGCGGCACCGCCGCCCACAGGGAATCCTCAACCACCGCAAATCCCCAGCGCGCCTCATCCACCGGAGTGGGTTTGTCGCTGCGAAAATCGGTGCCGTACCAGATCTGGGCGATCAGTTCGCGCAACCGGAACACCACCTGCGCCCGCTCACGCTCGGTATGGCCGGACAATTCCAGTTCCGACAGGCATGCGGCAATTTCACCGTGCTTGTGAATCAGGGTGCGGCGGGTAATCTCGGTGGGATGTGCGGTCAGCACCAGCTCGATGCGCAGGCGCGCCACCGCGGCGTTGATTTCTTCCCGACCAAAGCCGCCTGCGGATAGTTCCTCCAGCGTTTTGGCCAGCGTCTGGGTTGCGGAAAACAGCGAGTCCATCTCCCGCGACACCGTGTGCTGCTGGTCGGCAATATTGGCCAGGTTCAGGAACTGGCTGAATGCCCGCGACACGGGCACCAGCTGTGCCTCATCCAGGCTTCGCAGCAGTTCCAGCAACTGCTCGCGGGCCGAGTCGTCACCGTCGCGGGCAGCCTTGGACAGGGTGCGGATCTGCTCGATCAGCGCCAGGCAGTCATCGCCCTCGGCGCCCGCCACCGTCTCTCCCAGCATACGACCGAGAAAGCTGACATTGCTGCGCAGCGAGGAGTAATCCGAGGGTTCTGACACGCTCACTCTTTACCAGCCCCTCACCCGCTCCAGCAGGTCGCAGACCCGGCAGGAGTAACCCCACTCGTTGTCATACCAGTTGAGCACCCGCAGGTACTGGCCGCCGGTAACACCGGTAAAGCCGGCATCAAAAATCGAAGAGTGGGAGTTGCCGATGATGTCGGAGGACACGATGGGGCGCTCGCAATACTCGAGGATGCCCTTGAGCGGGCCTTCGGCAGCGGCCAGCACGGCGTCGTTGACCTCTTGCACTTCCACCGAACGGCCCAGCTTCACGAACAGGTCTACCACCGAGCCATCCGGCACCGGCACCCGGGCGGCGATGCCGTGCAGCTTGCCCTCGAGTTCGGGCAGCACCTTGCCGACGGCCTTGGCGGCGCCAGTAGAGGTCGGAATGATATTTTCCGCGGCGGCCCGGCTGCGGCGCCAGTCAGAGTGCGGCACGTCGGCCAGGCGCTGGTCATTGGTATAGGCGTGCACCGTGTTGATGACGCCCTCGACGATGCCAAAGCTGTCATTGAGCACCCGGGCCATGGGCGCCAGGCAGTTGGTGGTGCAGCTGGCGTTGGAAATGATGCGGTGGTCGGCCTTGAGGCCGTCGTCGTTCACACCCAGGACCACCGTGTAGTCGATTTCGTCCTTGGAGGGCACGGTGAGGATGACCCGGCCGGCGCCGGCCTGCAGGTGTTTCTCAAGCCCTTCGCGGGTGCGAAATACGCCAGTGGCTTCCACCACGGCATCGATGCCCAGCTCTTTCCACGGCAGTGCTGCCGGGTCGCGCTCGCTCACCAGGCGGGTGCGGCTGTTCGGCGTCACGAAGTGGCCGTCCTCCAGCTTCAGGTCCTTGCCGAAAGGGCCCATGATGGTGTCGTAGTTGAGCAGGTAGCGCAGGGCATCCGGGTCGAACAGGTCGTTGATGGCTACCACGTCGATTCCCTCGACGTCTTCAAGGATGCGGAATACCGAGCGGCCGATGCGGCCGAAACCGTTGATTGCGATTTTCATCAGGCTGCCTCCTCCACGCCGTCAAACTGGCCATAGAGTCGCGCCACGTCGAGCAGGCGAGCGGCGTGGCCGAGGTTCTCGTACCAGCTGAGCGTCTTGATAATGCTGTCACCGGCCTTGATGGTGCCCTTCAGGTCGAACAGCAGCGACAGGGAACTGCCGATGACATCGGAGGAGACAATCGGGTCCTCGACCACTCCCACAATACCCGGGTGGTCTGCCACAGCGGCGCGCATGGTGTCGTTGACCGCCTCTGCCGTGATCGCGCTGTCTGCGAACACCAGGTTCACGTCTGCCAGGTTGCCCTCGTGAATCGGCACATTCAGCGCCGAGGTGAGTACCTTGCCCTGGAACTCCGGAAGGATATGGCTCAGCCAGTTACCCGCTTCGTGGGTGTTGGGAATGATGTTCTCCGCTGCCGAACGGCTGCGACGGAAATCGCTGCCGGCATAGTCTTGCAGGGCCTGGTCGCTGGTATAGGCATGCACCGTTGTCAGGTTGGCGCAGACTATCTCGAATTTCGCCGAGAGGATCTTCAGCAACAGGCACAGCGCGGCAGTGGTCGCCGATCCCGCCGATATCATCCGGTCGGAAGCGGACACGGCGCCCTCGTTCACGCCGGGGATCACGATCTGGTCGATGTCATCGATCGGCAAGGTGCGCAGCAGGACCCGGTTGGCGCCATTGCGCAGGTGGTCTTCCATGCTGCTTGCCTCCCGGTACTTGCCGGTGGCATCGATGACCATGTCGACCCCGAACACGTCCCAGGGCATCTCGCGCGGCGTGTCGATGGCGAGCAGCCGGCTGCTGAAGGCTGGGTTGCGCAGGAAGTTGCCGTCCAGTTCATAGCGCGCGCCGTCGCTCACCTCTGACTGCAAGAGGTAGTGAAGGATTTTCGGGTCGCCGATATCGGCGATGGCCACGATCTCGATATCGTCGCTGTGGCTCGCCAGGTCGTAGAGCTGGCGGCCGGTCTGGCCGAAGCCCATCAAGCCCAGCCGCAGGGGTTGCTTCTTGCTCACCGTACTGATTCCTCGCTCGTTTATTCATACAGAGCCGCCCATGTCGGGCAGCCGCTCAGTCCGCCAGCGCCTGCTGCGCCAGCACCTTGATCATTTCCCACTGGCGATCACGCACCAGCTCGGGGGCCACCATCCAGGAGCCACCGCAACACACCACATTGGGCAGCGCCAGGAAACTGCGAAAGTTGTCAGGATTCAGCCCCCCGGTGGGACAGAACACCACATCCGGAAACGGACCCGCCAACGCCTTCAACAGCGCGAGTCCGCCCACCGGTACCGCCGGGAACAGCTTGAAGCAGTCGAGTCCGTAATCCTTGCCCAGCATCAGCTCGGAGGGGCCGGCCACGCCTGGCACCAGGTCGACGTCGGCCTCCCGGACCGCATCCAGCAGCCGCGCGGTAATCCCGGGGCTGACGTGGAAGCTGCAGCCGGCCTCGATGGCACGCTGCAATTCCTCCGGATTGGTGACGGTCCCGGAGCCGACCTGGATGTCCGGGACGGCCTCGCGCACCGCCGCTATCGCTTCCAGCGCCGCTTCCGTTCGCAGGGTGATCTCAATGGCGCGCATACCGCCGTCCAGCAGCGCCGCCGCCAGCTGAACCGTGCTATCAACGTCTACCGCCGTCACCACCGGCAGCACGCGGAAGGACTGGAGCTGTTCGCGCATCGTCATTTGTGCATGTAATTTTATTACAACACTTACACAGTAGACCAAGTGCAATCATCTCGCAAGCCAGCGGGCGGAAAATACGTATGCAGCCCCCGGGCAAGTCAATATTTCATTAAAGTCTTATGAAAACAGCGCTTTTTGGTGCAAGCGGGCACAATATTGGCGCACGAGTGAAAAATACCCTTGCGAGCCATATGTAATTAAACTACATTTTTATCACACTTTACCGTAACCGATGCCCATGGAACTGCTGGCAAGCCTCAGGGACAGTACCGCCCGCCGCTCCCGCGCCGCGGGCAAGCTGGCCGCCTGCGTGCTGCGCGACCCGGAAGCCGTGCTGGGCATGACCACCGCCGCGCTGGCCGCCGAGGTGGGCGTGAGCGAGCCCACAGTGAACCGCTTCTGCACGGGCCTGGGCCTCAAGGGATTCCCTGATTTCAAACTGCAGCTGGCCGCCGAGCTGGCCCGCCAGCAGCCGCGCGTGGCGCCCGATATCGAGGTCGGCGACTCCTCCAGCCAGGTCATCGCCAAACTGTTCGAAGCGACCCGCGCCAGCCTCGACCGGGTGCAGGCCGGCCTCGACGACGGCGCGGTCGAGGCGGCAGTGCAAATACTCGAAGCGAGCCGCAGCATTTCCCTGTGCGGTCTCGGGGCGTCCGCCTCGGTGGCGCTGGATGCCCAACATAAACTGATGCGCTTCGGCATACCCGCGACGGCTTACACCGATGTCATCAACCAGCGGGTACTGACCACCAATATCTCCAGCGACGACTGCCTGCTGTGCATCTCCTGGACCGGGCGCACACGCGCCATGGCCGAACTCGCTGAGCTGGCGGCGGCAGCCGGCGCCTCGGTCATTGGAATTACCGCGCCGGGCTCTGCGGTCGCTGCCCACTGCGAGCCGGTGCTGGCGGTCGAGGGCGGCGAAGATACAGAGCTGTTCACGCCCATGACCTCGCGACTGGCACAGCTGGTGGTGATCGACGTGCTGAGTACCCGCTGGGCGCTGCTGCGCGGTGACGACTACGTCAAACATCTGGCCCGCATGAAGCGGGTGCTTGCAGACACCCGCTTCCCCGCCGGGGGCTCCCATGGCCGCCGCTGAGGCACCGCTCAATCGCCTGCTTCCGCACTGCTCCAGGCTGGGCTATGGCTGCATGGGCATTGGCGGAGACTGGGAGTCCGGCACCCTCACCGACGCCAACCGCGAGCAGGCCTTTGCGGCGCTGGACGCTGCCGTGGAGACCGGCATCACGCTGTTTGACCACGCCGACATCTACCGCCGCGGCAGCTCGGAACAGGTGTTCGGGGAATGGCTGACGGCACGACCGGGCCTGCGTGAGAAACTGGTCATACAGTCCAAGGGCGGTATCTGCCTGCCCGATGGGGCCATGCCGGGGCACTACAATGCCGACCCCGCTTACCTCGCCGACGTGATTGCCGGCAGCCTGGCCAGGCTGGGTATCGAACACCTCGACCTGTGGCTGCTGCACCGCCCGGACCCGCTGTGGGAACCCCAGGCCCTGGCCGATTACCTGTTATCGCTA
Source organism: Halieaceae bacterium (assembly GCA_036351375.1). Classification (GTDB taxonomy): domain Bacteria; phylum Pseudomonadota; class Gammaproteobacteria; order Pseudomonadales; family Halieaceae; genus JANQIO01. Next base: position 47,858 of record JAZBOY010000147.1, on the reverse strand, counting down.
AAAGAGCAGGGGCTCGTCACCCACGTGGGCGTCTCCAACATGCACCTGCATCAGCTGCAACTGCTGGCGAACGCGCTGGGCACGGCGCCTGTCGTGAACCAACTGCAGCTGAGCCTGGGCCACCACGACTGGCTGGATGCGGACGTGGAGTTCAACACCGACGGCGGCGTACAGGGTGCAGGCACGCTGGACTATTGCCGGCGTCACGATATTCAACTGCAGGCCTGGGGCAGCCTGGCGGGCGGCCGCTATACCGCCGATCCGAATGGCGGCCCCGCCGCCGCACTGGTAGCGGAGATGGCGCGGGACAGGCAGTGCTCACCGGAGGCCATCGTACTGGCCTGGCTGCTGCGACACCCGGCCGGCATCAAGCCCCTGGTGGGCAGCAGCCAACCCGAGCGCATAAGCGCCTGCAGCCAGGCGACCGGGGTTAACCTCAGCAGGGATGACTGGTACCGTCTGTATATCGCAGCGCGAGAACGACCGCTGCCCTGACCGGGAGACCCGGCCCCAGACATGGACGACCCAGCAAGCAAGACAGCACCGGTGCTGGTGTTCGGCGCCAGCGGCTATATCGGCTCCAATCTCGTGCCCTTCCTGGTGGAGCGCGGTTACCCGGTGCGCGCTGCCGCACGCAACCGCAAGGTGATCGAGGGCCGGCAATGGCAGGGCGTGGAGTGTGTCGCCGCCGACGCCCTGGACCCCACAACCCTCCCCGCCGCCCTCGACGGCATAGATACCGCCTACTACCTGGTCCATTCCATGGCCGCCGGACGCGACTTCGGCCGCCTCGACCTGGAAGCGGCAGCGCATTTCCGCGACGCCGCCGCAGCCGCCGGCGTGCGCCGTATCGTCTACCTGGGTGGGCTGATTCCCGACGACCCGGAATCCGAGCACCTGCAGTCGCGAGAAGAAACCGGCGACACCCTGCGTGCGGGCCCGGTGCCGGTGACCGAAATTCGCGCCGGCATGATTATCGGACCGGGCTCCGCCGCCTTTGAAGTGATGCGCGACCTGGTCAACTACCTGCCGGTAATGGTCACCCCGCGCTGGGTGGAATCCCTGTCACCGCCCATCGCGCTGTCCGACCTGCTGGTGTACATGGAAAAGCTGGCGTTTATCGACGGCGCCGCCGGTGGCACCTACGATGCCGGTGGCCCCGAGCTGCTGACCTACCGGGAAATCATGGCCACCCTGGCCGAGCGCCTGCAGAAACACCCGTGGATCATCCCGGTGCCGGTGTTGACACCGCGGCTGTCGTCTTACTGGCTGCGGCTGGTGACCGCGGTTCCGGTAAACGTCGCACGGGCGCTGATCGACGGGCTGAAGCACGATGTCAAAGCCGACACCGCACCCATCCGCGCGCTGGTGCCGCGGGAGCTGCTACCCCTGGAACAGCAGATCGAGGCCGCGTTAAAGGCCGAGCGCGAGCAGAACCTGCCGGCACACTGGGTAGAGGGCTCCATGCGCTGCCGCAATTTCGAGCCACGCTACGCCTTCTACGCGAAACAGGCCTCCGGTCATTGCGACAGCGAGGCGACTGCAGAGCAGCTCTGGGCCGAGGTCTGCAAGGTGGGCCACCGGGGCGACTTTTTCTCCCTCAATATGCTGTGGTGGATTCGCCGCCTGGGTGACTGGCTGCTGGGCGGCCCCAGTTTCCGGCGCCACCGCCGCCATGCCAGCGAGCTGCGCTACGGTGACGTCATCGACGCCTGGCGCGTGATCGGCTACGACCCGCCCCGCAAGCTGACCCTGCTCATGGAAATGAAGGCGCCGGGAGGTGGCGTCCTGGAGTTCGAGATCCAGGACCTCGGGGCGCAACGCAGGGTGACCGCCACCGCCTACTTCCACCCCGCCGGGGTCTGGGGCCTGCTGTACTGGTACCCGCTGATACCCGCCCACCTGTGGATCTTCAAGGGGATGACCCGCGAACTGTGTCGGCGCGCCGCAGCGCGAAACGCGCTGCAACTGGCCCCGTAAGTTCAAACAATACGGTGCTGGCAATCACCACTGGCAGCAGCGAGGGGTACTGGGGCAGTTTTTCCGCCGCGACGTAGGCCATCGCCATGGCCACCCCCGCCTGGGGCAGCATGGCCGGCCCCATCCAGCGCAGCGGCAGGCCCGATGCCCAGGTCGGCACTTCCGCGAGCATTCCCCCCAGGAGTCGCCCGGACAGTCGCAGCAGGATGTAAGCCAGACCGAGTCCACCGAGCAGGCCCAGGTCTCCCGGCGCCAGCAGGGTGCCCGACATCACGAAAAACAGTATCGCGAACGGCCACTCGATGCTTTCCAGGGCCCGGAATGGCCGCTTGTGATGGCGTGCCAGGTTGGCCACGGTCACACCCATCACTACGCAGGCCAGCAGGTAGGACACTTCCAGGTAGTCGGCCAGGCCGACACACAGAAAAACCGCCCCCAAACCCTCGACCAGCAGCGGCCGTTCCGCGTGGACTCGCCCACTCGCATAGGCCACTGGTATGCCCAGCCCCAGCCCCAGCAGTATGGCGCCACCCAATTCCCAGAGGCCCTGCTGCAACAGGACCAGGGGCGGCTGCTCCCCCAGCAGCATCATCGCTGCCACCAGGCTCAGGCTGAACACAATCAGGCCCCAGGCGTCATCGATCGCCACTACTCCCTTCAGCAGGTGTACGAAGGGACTGTGTTCCCCGGCCTCATCGATCACATCGCGGGTCGCCGCCGGGTCAGTGGCCGTGGAAATCGCGGCGAACAGCATCGCCAGCGGTGCCGGCACCGAGAGCAGCAAAAGGCCAACGCAGACCACGGTATAGGTAACGAACACCTGCACCAGGGACACCCACGCCACCAGGCGACCCAGCGTGCGCAGCGTGGCCCGTGTCAGGCTGCCGCCCAACAGGAAGCCGATCATGCCCAACGCCGTGACGTTCACCAGCGGATACCAGGCCTGGACCTCTTTGGACACCCAGCCCAGACCGCCGGGCCCGGCGACAATTCCGAACAGGATCAGCAGGCTCACCCGCGGCAGGCGGGTACGGCGGCCTACAGCCTCCAGTGCCAGGCTGACCAGCAGTACCGCCCCGAGGGGAAGCAGGGCCGCGGCGTGAGATTCCATGCCGCCAGTCTAGCCTGCCGCCGGCAGGCAGACAAAAACCTGACGCTCTGCAGGGTCTTATAGTTGACTAAAATACTCGGGTATGACACCATCTCACGATTGAAATTCTCCTCGCCCCGGGCGACTTCACCACTATGCGACTGACTACCAAGGGGCGTTACGCGGTAACGTCCATTCTCGACCTCGCCCTGCACCAGGACCGGGGTCCGATTCCCCTGGCCGGTATCTCGGAGCGTCAGGACATTTCCCTGTCCTACCTGGAGCAACTGTTCGCCCAGCTGCGGCGCCGCGGCCTGGTGCAAAGCGTGCGCGGCCCCGGTGGCGGCTACCACCTGGGTAAAGATGCGGCGTCGATCAGCGTTGCCGAGGTCATCGAGGCGGTCAACGAGACCACCGATGCCACACGCTGCAAGGGCGCCGGTGACTGCCAGAAGGGCGAAACCTGCCTGACCCACCACCTGTGGATGGACCTGAGCGACCAGATTCGCGCTTTCCTGGGTGATATCACCCTCGCCGACCTGGTGACGCGCCGCGAAATCCGCTCGATTTCTGACCAGCAGGGCGGCCGCAGCGAGACCAGCGACAGTTCTGTAGAGGCCAATCAACGGGAAGACAGGACAGAAATCCCGGTCAGCAACGTATAGCCGGCAACCATCCAACAGCAATAGAGCAACGGATATCAAGCGATGAGCCAGGAACACATCGACAAGGCAATCAAACGCGAATACTCGGCCGGTTTCACCACCATGATCGAGTCGGAGACGTTCCCACCGGGTCTCAACGAAGACGTGGTGCGCGCCCTCTCCGCCAAGAAGAATGAACCCGAGTGGATGCTGGAGTGGCGGCTGGAAGCCTTCCGGGTCTGGTCGGAAATGGCTGACCCGGACTGGGCCCACGTGGACTACCCGCCGGTCGACTTCAATGCCATTTCCTACTACTCCTCGCCCAAGAGCATGGAGGAGAAGCGCCCCAAGAGCCTCGACGAGGTCGACCCGGAACTGCTGGAAACCTACGAGAAGCTGGGCATTCCCCTGCACGAGCAGGCGGCCCTGGCAGGTGTGGCGGTGGACGTGGTGTTCGACTCGGTATCGGTCACCACCACCTTCCGCGAGAAACTGGCCGAGGCCGGCGTGCTGTTCTGCTCTATCTCCGAGGCGATCAAGGAATACCCCGACCTGGTGCGCAAGTACCTGGGCACGGTCGTTCCCCGCAAGGACAATTTCTACGCCGCCCTGAACAGCGCCGTGTTTTCCGACGGCTCCTTTGTCTACATTCCCAAGGGCGTGCGCTGCCCGATGGAGCTGTCTACCTACTTCCGCATCAATGAAGCCAATACCGGCCAGTTCGAGCGCACCCTGATTGTCGCCGACGAGGGCAGCCACGTGAGCTACCTAGAAGGCTGCACCGCGCCCATGCGCGATGAAAACCAGCTGCATGCCGCGGTGGTAGAGCTGGTGGCACTGGACGATGCCGAGATCAAGTATTCCACGGTGCAGAACTGGTACCCCGGCGACGACGAGGGCAAGGGCGGCATCTACAACTTTGTCACCAAGCGCGGGCTCGCCCACACCAATGCCAAGATTTCCTGGACCCAGGTAGAGACCGGTTCCGCTATCACCTGGAAGTACCCGAGCTGCATCCTGCGCGGTGACAACAGCGTGGGCGAGTTCTACTCGGTGGCGCTGACCAATAATCGACAGCAGGCCGACACCGGCACCAAGATGATCCACCTCGGCAAGAACACGAAGTCGACCATCATCTCCAAGGGTATCTCTGCCGGCAAGTCCAGCAATGCCTACCGCGGCCTGGTCCGCATGGGCCCGCGGGCGGAAGGCGCGCGCAACTACACCCAGTGTGACTCACTGCTGATCGGTGACACCTGCGCGGCGCACACCTTCCCCTATATCGAAAGCAAGAACCCCTCCGCCGTCGTGGAGCACGAGGCCACCACCTCGAAGGTCAGCGATGACCAGCTCTACCTGTGCCTGCAGCGCGGGCTGGACGCGGAGAAGGCGGTCTCGATGATCGTCAACGGCTTCTGCAAGGAAGTCTTCAAGGAACTGCCCATGGAGTTCGCCGTGGAGGCAGGCAAGTTACTCGAGGTGAGCCTGGAAGGCTCCGTCGGCTGATCAGAGAGCAAAACACGATGTTGAAAGTTGAAAACCTGCACGCGAAGGTGGAGGGCAAGGACATCCTCAAGGGCCTGAACCTTGAGGTGAACCCGGGTGAGGTACACGCCATCATGGGCCCCAACGGCTCCGGCAAGAGTACCCTCGGCCATGTACTGGCTGGGCGCCCCGGCTACGAGGTGACCGACGGCAGCGTGCAGTTCGAAGGCAAGGACCTGCTGGACATGGAAACCGAAGAGCGGGCCCACGCCGGCATCTTCCTCGCGTTCCAGTACCCGGTGGAGATTCCCGGTGTCAGCAACATGGAGTTCCTCAAGGCCTCGGTGGACGCTACCCGCGAGAGCCAGGGCCTGGAGCCGCTGGACACGGTGAGCTTCATGAAGCTTGCCCGTGATGCGAGCAAGGCCGTGGACCTGGACGCCAGCTTCCTCAAGCGCGGCGTCAACGAAGGCTTCTCTGGCGGTGAGAAGAAGCGCAACGAGCTGCTGCAGATGATGCTGCTGGAGCCGCGGCTGTGCATTATGGACGAGACCGACTCCGGCCTCGATATCGACGCCCTGCAGGTGGTCGCCAACGGCATCAACGCCATGCGCGGCGAACAGCGTTCCTTCGTGCTGGTAACGCACTACCAGCGCCTGCTCAACTTCATCGAACCCGATTACGTACACGTGCTGTCCGGCGGGCGCATTGTGCGCTCCGGCGACAAGTCACTGGCCCTTGAGCTGGAAGAGAAGGGCTACGGCTGGATCGAGGACGTCGCCTGATGAGTGATTTCATCCAGGGCCTGCTGGTCGAGAGCGAGGCACCCGCCTGGCTGGCCGAGCGCCGCGATGCCGCCGCGGCACGCTGGCGCGAAAGCAGCAAGCCGACCCGCAAGACCGAAGCCTGGAAGTACACCAGCCTGCTCCCGCTGGAGCGCGACTTCAGCGCGCCCACGGCAGCGGACATGGCCACCCCCGCGCTGCCGGATTTCGGCGGTGAACAGCTGCTGTTTGTCGACGGCCAATTGCAGGGTGACCTCAGTAGCCTGGCGCTGCCGGACGGCGTAAGCCTGGTACGCTTTGCCGATGCCAATGAGGCCCAGGCACAACAGATTGCCGCGCGGCTGGGCTCGGTGGTGGACAGCGACAAGCACCTGTTCGCCAATCTCAACGATGCCAATCTCAGCGATGGACTGTTCCTGCACGTCGAGGCCAACGCCCGCCTCGAGGCGCCGCTGCACCTGGTATACCAGACCAGTGATCGCGAGCCCGCCTTCAGCGTCAGTCAGCGCCTGCTGGTGGTGCTGGAAGATAATGCCGAGGCCAGCCTGGTCGAGCACTTCCAGGGCACCAGCCCGGCGGCGTTCACCAACGGGATTACCGAGCTGGTGCTGGGAGCGGGCAGCCGCCTCAGGCACCGCCGACTCCAGCTGGAAAGCGCCGGCGCCATGCACATCGGCGGCGTACACGCCCGGCTCGAACGCGACAGCCAGCTGGACAGTTTCCACCTGGCCCTGGGCAGCGAACTGAAGCGCATCGACATCGTGGTCGAACACGCAGGCTCCGGCGCCCATTGCGACCTCAACGGCATCTACCTGCTGCGGGGGTCCGAGCACGTGGACTACCACACCTGCATCGAACATGCCGTGCCCCACTGCACCACGGACGAAGTATTCCGCGGCATCATGGGCGACAGCTCCAGCGCCGTATTCAACGGCCGCATCCATATTCACCCGGACGCCCAGAAAACCCGCGCCGAGCTGTCCAACAAGAACCTGTTGACCAGCACCGATGCGGAAATCAACACCAAGCCGGAGCTGGAGATCTATGCCGACGATGTACAGTGCGCCCACGGCGCCACGGTGGCCCAGCTCGACGAGGGCATGCTGCACTACCTGCGCACCCGCGGCGTGGAACGGGCCGAGGCGGAAGTCATGCTGAGTTACGGCTTCATCAATGAGCTGGTAGACGCACTCGACAACGAGGCCCTGCGCGAGTACCTGCACCCGCTGCTGGCGGAGCGGCTGACCCGCGACACGCGCCTGACGAGGCACCTGGCATGACGGCCGCCAACCCCGCCAAGTACTTCGATGCCGCCGCCGTGCGCGAGGATTTCCCGATCCTCAAGCAGGAGGTGAACGGCCACCCGCTGGTCTACCTCGATAACGCGGCGACCACCCAGAAGCCCGAGGCCGTTATCGAGGCGATCAGCCACTATTACCGGCACGACAACGCCAATGTGCACCGGGGCGCCCACGCCCTGAGCGACCGGGCCACCCGCGCCTTCGAGGCCGCTCGCGACACCGTGTCCCGCTTTCTGAACAGCCCTTCGTCGCAGCAGGTCATCTGGGTGCGAGGCGTCACCGAAGCAGTAAACCTGGTGGCCAATAGCTGGGGGCGCAGCAATCTCGGGCCGGGCGATCGCGTACTGCTCCCCTACCTGGAACACCACAGCGACATTGTGCCCTGGCAGATGATCTGCGCTGCAGTGGGCGCGACGGTGGAGCCGATCCCGGTCCTGGACAGCGGCGACATCGACCTGGATGCGCTGGACGCGATGCTGGATGAGTCAGTCAAGATGGTGGCGCTCAACCACGTATCCAACGCCATCGGCACCGTAAACCCGGTGCAGGAAATTATTCGCAAGGCCCACGCGGTGGGGGCGAAGGTGCTGGTGGACGGCGCCCAGGCGGTGGCCCACTGGCCGGTCGACGTGCAAGCCCTGGACTGCGATTTCTATGCCTTTTCCGGCCACAAGCTGTTCGGGCCCACCGGCATTGGCGTGCTCTGGGGTCGCGAGGAACTGCTGGACGCCATGCCGCCCTTCCTGGGCGGCGGCGAGATGATCGAAACGGTCTCTTTCGCCGGCACGACCTTCAACACCCTGCCCTTTAAATTCGAGGCGGGCACCCCCAATATTGCGGGAGTGATCGGGCTCGGCGCGGCCATCCAGTACCTCGACGAGATCGACCGCAAAGCCGCGGCGGCCCACGAGCTGTCATTGCTGGAGTACACGCTGGAACTGGCAAGCGAGATCCCCGGTATTCGCCGTATCGGCGAACCGCAGTCTGCGGCTGGGATCTTCAGCTTCCTGCTGGAAGGTTGCCACCCGTCGGACCTGGGTATGTTGCTGGACCAGCAGGGGATTGCGGTGCGCACGGGGCATCACTGTGCGCAGCCCCTGATGGAGCGTTACGGGGTGCCGGGGACGGCACGGGCCAGTTATTCGATTTACAACACCCGCGAGGATGTGGATGCGCTCTTCGCTGGTATACGCAAAGCTCAAGCGTTGTTTTCATGAGCTTCCGGCGGATACGCGGCGCGAAGAACGTGCTACCTCTCTCCCGGACACGCCGTGAATACATCCCTGTAGGCTCGGGCCCGGCATCCATGCCGGGCACGGTCCGGGAGAGAGGCAGCACGTCCTCCGCACTCGAGAATTGCGTTTGCGCAAGGAGATATTGATGAGCGTAGAGACATTTGACGTTAGCAGCGATGTGATCAGCGTGACGCCTGAGGCGGCGCAGCACCTGAAGAATACGGCTGAGGCCAAGGGCACCAGCGCGGTGCGGATCAGTGTGAAGGAGAGCGGCTGCACGGGTTACATGTATGTCATGGAAGAGGTGAACAGCGGTGAGGAACAAGACGTCACCCTGGATCTCGACAACGGTATGCATGTGTTCGTGGACGCGGACTCTATCGGCTTCCTGCGCGGCACTGAACTGGACTATGTGCGCGAGGGCATCAACCGCACCCTGAAGTTCACGAACCCGAACGTGACGGCCGCCTGCGGCTGCGGTGAGAGTTTCTCGATCGAATGAGCGAACGCACCATACTCACGACCAACCGGGACTGCCCTGCCCGGCTGGTGCCGGTCGGCGACAAGCTGGTGATTCCGGCGCATACCTTTGTCACCCTGACTCAGTCGCTGGGTGGCAATTACACGCTGACCTACAACGGCAATATGGTGCGGGTGGACGGCACAGATGCCGACGCCCTGGGGCTGGAGCCGCTGAAGCTTGAATTCGAGGCGCCGGCCGACGGCAGGATCAGCGAGCAGCAGGTCTGGGAAGCACTGCACACGGTGTTCGACCCGGAGATTCCGGTCGACCTTGTCAACCTGGGCCTGATCTACCGACTGGAGATCGACCAGGACAGCGGCCGCGTGGAGATCGACATGACGCTCACCGCGCCGGGCTGCGGCATGGGGCCGGTGCTGGTCGGCGACGTTGAGCATCGGGTAGCCCTGGTGCCCTTTGTGAAGGAAGTGGCTGTGGACCTGGTATTCGATCCGCCCTGGCAGCGTGAAATGATGTCGGAGGAAGCGCAGCTCGAAACCGGCATGTTCTTCTGATATAAACTTCGCCCACACCAGCGGGCAGGCATATGAGCAGCAGCAACCCTTTCGGGCACAGCATCAGCAGCGACGATATCGTCGACACCCTCGGCTTCTTCGACAGCTGGGAAGACCGCTACAAGTACATCATCGACCTGGGCAAGGAATTGCCTCCCATGGATGAGAGCCTGCATACCGACGAGCGGCTGGTGCGCGGCTGCCAGAGCCAGGTGTGGATCGACACCGCCATCGAAGACGGCAAACTGCAGATTGCTGTCGACAGCGACGCTTTCATCGTGAAGGGCCTGCTCGGCGTGGTGCTGGCCGCCTACAACAACAAGTCACCGGCGGATGTACTGGCCTTCGATATAGACGGCTACTTCGACCAGCTCGAACTGATGAACCACCTTTCCCCCACTCGCGGCAACGGCCTCAAGGCCATGGTGGCGCGCATTCGCGGCATCGCCGAGGCCGCCTGACCCGCATCGTGGACTGGAAGGTCTTCGCCACCGTCTTCGCCGCTGTGTTCATCGCCGAGCTGGGCGACAAGACGCAGCTTGCCACCATGCTGTTCGCCACCGACCGCGCCGTCAGCAAGTGGACGGTGTTCCTGGGGGCCTCAGCGGCCCTGGTGCTCGCATCCGCCATCGGCGTACTGGCGGGCAGCCTGCTGGCCAACTACATCAGTGAGAAAGTACTGCACTACATTGCCGGCGCCGGTTTTATCCTGATTGGCGCCTGGACCCTGTATCGGGCCTGACGGGTCCGCATACCGCCGTCGCGCTAGAAGATGGCGCGCAGGGCGACAAACACCAGGCTGGAGAGAATGGCCGCCGCCGGCAGGGTGATCACCCAGGCAGCGCCGATGGGCTTCATGAGGTCCCAGTTGGTGGAGCGATTGGCGAGGCCAATGCCCAGCACCGCGCCCACCAGAATGTGGGTACTGGATACCGGGATGCCAAACGCCGATGCCAGCAGCACCACCGCCGCCGCCGACAGCTCCGCCGAGAAACCAGAGGCGGGATGCATCTTCGTCAGGTTGGTACCAACGGTCTGTATGACTTCCTTGCCGATAAACCAGAGGCCTGCCACCAGCGCAATCCCGAAGGACAGCATCGCCGCCGGCGGTACCGGCGCCGTTGAATTGATTTCGCCAGACTGCAGGACGTCCAGCACTGCAGCAAAGGGCCCGATGGCGTTGGCGATATCGTTGCTGCCGTGACTGAAGGCAAAGCCGGCGGCGGTAAATACCTGCATCCAGCTGAACAGCAGGAAGGTCGACTGGTCCAGGGTGCTGGCTCGCTGGGTACGCGCAAGAATGAACAGCGCCATCCACACCGCCGAGGCCACCATCATCATGATCAACAGGTTTTCCAGGTCCGACAGGCCGAGCTGCATGTTCTTGAGACCCTTGTACAGCAGCATGGCGGTAATGACCGTGGAGGCAAGGGCGGCAATCATCGGCACCAGGGTCACCAGTGCGCGGTGGGCATCAATCTCATCGCGCTGACGTTCGATGGCGTAGAGGTCGCGGTAGTAGTCTGACTCGAAGCTGTGATCAGGCCCGGGGCGTTCGATCTGTAAATGAGCGGCATCGCGAGCCATGGCGTTGGTAAAACTGACCCGCTCCAGCTCCGTGAGGCGGTCGAATACCGTTTTGTGATGCGCCTTCAGCTTTTCGGTGTCCTCATCGAGTACCGCGAGCTGCTGCTTGGCCTCATCGTTGTACTCAAGGATGTGCTTCTTGATGGCTGAGTACAGCGTATAAGACACCAGCCCACCCAGCACCGGCGAGAGAATCCAGGACAAAACAATGGCGCCGATCTGGCTCCACTGCACCAGGCCGAAGGCGTCGCCCACACCGCTGACAATCGCGCCCAGCGTAATCGATGAGCCGACAATACCACCGATGATGGAATGGGTGGTGGACACCGGCCAGCCCTTGCGGGTGGCTATCAGCAGCCAGAGGGCCGCGGCCAGCAGCGCCGACATCATAATGTAGACGAAATCCATGGCGTCGAAGCCGGTGCTCGCCGTGATCTGGTTGAGATCCACGATGCCCTTGCGGATGGTGTCGGTGACCGCGCCGCCGGCAATCATCGCGCCACTGACCTCGAACACCGCCGCGACCGCCAGCGCCTGCTTGATCGTCAGCGTGCCGGCCCCCACGCTGGTGCCGAAGGAATTGGCCACGTCGTTGCCGCCGATATTGAAGGCCATGAACAGGCCGAAGGCCGTGGCCAGCACAAACAGGGTTACGTTGCTGAAGTTGACGTAATCGAGGCCCCAGGCAGTGAAGGACACCACGGTGACAGCCAACAGCACGAAGAAAAAAACGCTGAGTTTGTCACTGAACATCGAGGTTCCCTGGGCCGGAGAATGCCGGGTGGCATTGCAAGTGTTGTAAGCCCGCATGGTGGGCGAGAAATATGACAGTAATGTTAAGGAGCCACTGAGCAAACTGGCGGACCCGGTTGTGCAGAGGGTCCTCAAGTCCGGAAAGCCGCCGCGTCTTAACCTTTCTTTACCTTCGGCGGTCGGCGAACCGTCACCGGTCGCGTTCTAGTGAGTGCAAGGGGCAAACACCCACTGACTGGAGACATGACATGAAGACCATTATTGCAGCCACCATTGCCACCACGCTGTCCATGGCCTGCCTGGCCACCAGCACCGCGGAAGCCGCGGGCATCAACCAGCGCCAGGCGGCACAGCGGGAGTCGATCCGCAACGGCGTATCCGACGGCAGCCTGACGCGGCCCGAGGCCTATCGCCTCGGTAAATCCCAGGTTCGCATGGAACGCAAGGAGCAACACTTCCGGTCCGACGGCGAGCTGACCCGCCGCGAGCGCGCCAACCTGCAGGCCACCGCCGACAAGAACCGCGCCCGCATCTACCGCCAGCGCCGCGACGACCAGGTCCGCACCACTGGCGAGTAATTCCCTGTCAATACCTGCCCGCACATTGGTGCGGGCTTTTCTCGTTTCCCCTCATTCCCGCGAAAGCGGGAATCCAGGGATCGGGGGCTACTACGGTGTTTGCGGCAATTTGAGTATTGGCGTAGCGCAGTGCTGTACGCCACTTCTCTCAAACGCGGGACTGGATTCCCGCTTTCGCGGGAATGACGGGTCTGGTGCGAGAATGACGGGCTTGATGCTCAAGTGACGGATGGAGCCCCGGGAATGACCATGGCTTGCCGCTAGTAGGACCGTGGCATTCCCAGTTCGTGGGTGGCCACGTGGGAGAGGATGAGGTTGGTGGAAATCGGGGCGACCTGGTAGAGGCGGGTTTCGCGGAACTTGCGTTCGATGTCGTACTCCTCGGCGAAGCCATACCCGCCGTAGGTCTGGATGCAAGTATCGCCCGCCGCCCAGGCGGCCTCTGAGGCCAGCAGTTTGGCCATGTTGGCCTGGGCGCCGCAGTTCTCGCCAGCATCGAAGCGGCGTGCGGCTTCGCAAACGATGGCCGCCGCGGCTTCAGTCTGCACATGGGCCCGGGCGATCGGGAACTGCACCCCCTGGTTCTCGCCGATGGGCCGCCCAAACACTTCCCGGTCGCCGGCGTAGGCGGCAGCGCGATCCACAAAATAACGGGCGTCACCGATGCACTCCGCGGCGATCAGGATACGCTCGGCGTTCATGCCGTCGAGAATGTAGCGAAAACCGCGCCCCTCCTCGCCAACCAGGTTCTCGACCGGCACCCGCAGGTCGTCAAAGAAAAGCTCGGTGGTGGCATGGTTCATCATGGTACGGATGGGCTTGACGGTGAGCCCCTGGCCCACCGCCTCGCGCAGGTCCACGAGCAGAACCGACATGCCGTCACTGGGCTTGGCGCCCTCCTCTCGCGGCGAGGTACGCACCAGCAACACCATCAGGTCGGAATGCTCGGTGCGGGAAATCCACACCTTGGAACCGTTCACCACATACTGTTCCCCGTCGCGTTCGGCGCGGGTGCGAATGCGCGTGGTATCAGTACCACTGCCTGGCTCGGTCACGCCGAACGCTTGCAGACGCAGCTCCCCCGCCGCGATCTTCGGCAGGTAGCGCTGCTTTTGCTCCTCACTGCCATGGCGCAGCACCGTGCCCATGGTGTACATCTGGGCGTGGCAGGCGCCGCCATTACAGCCGGCCCGCTGGATTTCCTCGAGAATGGCACAGGCCGCCTCCAGCGGCAGGCCGGCGCCGCCGTACTGCTCCGGGATCAGCACCGACAGGTATCCCGCCTCGGTGAGCGCCTTGACGAAGTCCGTGGGATAGGCGCGCGCCTGGTCCAGCTCGCGCCAGTATTCGCCGGGGAAGCCCGCGCACAGCTGGGCGACCGCCTCACGGATCTCGGGGTAGTCGCCGGTAAAAGCCGAGGGTGACCTCACTCACCCGCCTCGCGGGCTTTCTCCGCCCTCACCAGCTCACGCACCTGGGCCAGCAACTGCTTGGCGTCAAACACAATACCGTCCTTGATGGTGTAGCGAATGCCACCGGCGCGCTCCATCTCATTGGTGTCCCGATTGAGTCGCCAATGGCCGGTGCCGTACAGCACCTTGAAGTTTGCCACCGGGTTGTCGTCGACAATCACCAGGTCCGCTTTCTTGCCGACCTGGATGCTGCCGATATCGGCATCCATTCCAATCAGCTCGGCCCCGTTCAGGGTGGCCGACTGGAGCACCTCCAGGGGATGGAAGCCGGCTTCCTGCAGCAACTCCAGTTCGCGAATGAAGCCGAAACCATAAATCTTGAAGATGTAGCCCGCATCCGAGCCTGCGGTCACTCGCCCACCGGCGTTCTTGTAATCGTTGATGAACTGCATCCAGCGCTGGTAGTTACGCTTCCAGGCAATCTCATCGGCGGTCGTCCAGTCGAAGAAATAGGAGCCATGCACTTCGGGGTCCGGCTGAAAGGAGCGCATGATGTACGGCATGGTGTATTCATCGTGCCACTCGGCCAGCCGTGCACGCATCAGGTCGCGGCTGGCCTCGTAGATCGTGAAGGTGGGGTCCAGCGTGAAGTCCAGGGCGATCAGCTCGGCGATGGTGTTGTTCCAGGTCTCGGAACCCGGCGCTGCTGCTTGCAGCCAAAGCCGGCCAGCCTCACCGAAGCGATCCTGTTCATTGTTGTAGTTGTAGTCCAGCGGATAGTCCTGGATGCGTCGGTCGTCAAACATCGCTTCGGGAAGCCCGTACCAGTGCTCCATGCTACCCAGCCCCATGCGCGCCGAATCCAGTACATTGGTGCGCACCACTGAGATCTGCGCGTGGTGCATGGTGGTGCGCATACCCAACTTGTTCGCCTCGTCGATGGCCGCCTCCAGCAGCTCCGGCGCCGCACCCAGGAATTTGACGCCCACTGCTCCTTTCTTGCGCACCACGCGAACCCACCGGCGGGCGGCGGCAGTGTCGGCGTGCTGCTGGGGAAACATGGCAAAGGGAACGATGCGCGGCGCGGAGATCTCGCCCGCGTCACTAAGCTCCTGGTGTTTTACCGTCCAGTTGAGGCCCATTACCGAGCCAACATCTCGCACCGTGGTCACCCCGTGGGCGAGGTAGAGCTTGCCCACATATTCAGGGTCGGTCAGGGAACCCGCGTAGGCGTGATTGGGCGTTCCGTAATGGGTGTGCGAGTCAATCATCCCCGGGATAACGTATTTCCCCGCCGCATCGATCACCCGCTTGCGGCCGTCATCGTCACCATCACCAGCACCATGACCGCTGCGAATGCCGGTGATTCGATCACCTTCGATTGTAATCGTCACCGGCCCCTGGGGAGGCGCGCCGGCGCCGTCTATCATGATGGCGTCGCGAATCTCCAGGATATCGTAGGGGCCGCTGCTCTCGTTGCCGCGGGGTGGCGCGATGCGCGCCGGCGCCACACCCCTCTCCAGCGCCCTGGTAATTCCCTCTTCGCCAGGCTCTGCTCCCGCGACCGACAGACTGTAGAAGGGCGCCAACATGAACCCGGCCAGAACGCTCGGCCAGAGCCAGGCGAAACGGCGTTGAGAGAGTGAGATTGAGAACCGGGCCATGAGCGCTCCATTTGCTTGTTGTATGAACGCCGTCGAGTATAGCAAGCCACTGAGGTGGTTCTTGCTGTACGCACGCAAGGTGAGTTGCTAGGCTTCGAGCCACAATTCAAATAAGAGCCCGCCATGTCGCAGGACCCCGCCACCGAAGTGCAACCCCAGGTCGACAACCCCTACGCCTCGCGCAAGAGCGCCTACTATGCGCTGGGTGTGTTGACGGTTGTCTACAGCTTCAATTTCATCGACCGGCAGCTGCTGGCCATCCTGCAGGAAGCGATCAAGGAAGAGTTGGTGCTCTCAGACAGCCAGCTCGGCCTGCTCACCGGCTTCGCGTTCGCCGCCTTCTATGTCACCGCCGGCATTCCCATCGCACGCTGGGCCGACCGCGGAAACCGCCGGAACATCGTCGCGCTGTCGCTGTTCATCTGGAGCTTCATGACCGCCATCAGCGGCTTTGTGCAGAACTATATCCAGCTGCTGCTGGCGCGCATCGGCGTCGGCATCGGCGAGGCCGGCGGCAGCCCGCCCTCGCACTCGATCATCTCCGATATCTTTCCGCCGGAGCGCCGCGCCAGTGCCATCGGCTTCTACTCCACCGGGGTCAACATCGGCATCCTGTTCGGCTTCCTGGCCGGCGGCTGGCTCAACGAATTCTTCGGCTGGCGGGTGGCCTTCATGGTGGTAGGCATCCCCGGCATCCTGCTGGCCATGCTGGTGCGCTTTACCATGGCGGAGCCGATACGCGGGCTGAACGAGAACCGCACTGTCTCAGAAGAGGCCGTGCCCTTTGGCGAAGTACTGCGCACACTGTGGAGCCGCCGCTCCTTCCGCCACCTGGCCATGGGCGCGGGCCTCAACGCATTCTGTGGCTACAGCGCCGCCAACTGGACCGCATCATTCATGATCCGCACCCACGACATGGGCACCGGTGAACTGGGCACCTGGCTGTCGCTGATTCTCGGCGCAGGCGGCGCCATCGGCGTATTCGGCGGCGGCCTGCTGGCCGACTACCTGGCACCGCGAGACAAGCGCTGGTATGCATGGCTGCCGGTGATCGTCGGCCTGATCAGCCTGCCTTTCATGGCGGGCATCTACCTGGCCAGCAATCCCTACCTGGCGCTGAGCCTGGCCGTCGTTCCCGGCATTGTCAGCAATGTCTACCTGGGCAATACCATCGCCACCACCCACGGCCTGGTGGGACTGCGCATGCGCGCCATGTCGTCCGCCATCCTGTTCCTGATCATCAACATCATCGGCCTGGGTATGGGCCCGTGGACCATCGGCGTGGTGAGCGACATGCTGGAGCCAAGCCTCGGGCGCGAGTCGCTGCGCTACGCCATGCTCTACATCCTGCCGGCAGTGATGTTCTGGTCCGTGTGCCATTTCTACCTGGCATCCCGCACCCTGCGCGAAGACCTGGCGGCGGCGCCGGACTGATTCGCGCCATGGCGCTCCATTGCCGCGGTGGCAACGTATAATCGGGGTAACTGCGGTAAACGGATCTTTCCTCCATGCAATTGCCCTTCGACAACAGCTACGCGCGCCTGCCGGAGCGCTTCTTTTCCCGTCTGGCGCCGGAGCCTGTCACCGCGCCGGGGCCGATTCGTGTCAATGTGGCGCTGGCCGATTTCCTGGGCATCGACGCCGAGTGGCTGGCTTCCGAGGCGGGCACCGAGGTCGTGGCCGGCAATCGCGTACCCGAGGGCGCCGACCCGATCGCCACCGTGTATGCCGGCCACCAGTTTGGCAGCTGGAATCCCCAGCTCGGTGACGGCCGCGCGCTGCTGTTGGGTGAGGTAATGGGCCGCGACGGCAAGCGCTACGATATTCAGCTGAAAGGCTCCGGCCGCACCCCCTATTCGCGCATGGGTGACGGGCGCGCCCCGCTGGGCCCGGTACTGCGGGAATACATTGTCAGCGAGGCCATGCATGCACTGGGAATTCCCACCACCCGCAGCCTGGCTGCCGTGACTACCGGTGAGCAGGTCTACCGCGACAGCGCGCTGCCTGGCGCGGTGCTGGCGCGGGTAGCCAGCAGCCATATCCGCTTCGGCACTTTCCAGTTCTTCTCCTCCCGCCAGGACAACGAAGCCCTGCAGCTGCTGGTGGACCACAGCATCGAGCGTCACTACCCGGAGTCCGCCGACAGCGATAACCGCGCCCTGGCCCTGCTGCGGCACGTGGTGGCGAGGCAGGCAGCACTGGTGGCGCGCTGGCAGCTGGTGGGATTCATTCACGGCGTGATGAATACCGACAACATGCTGATCAGCGGCGAGACCATCGACTACGGGCCCTGCGCCTTCATGGACGATTTCAATGCCGAGACCGTCTACAGCTCCATCGATCACGGCGGTCGCTACGCCTACCAGAACCAGCCGGGTATCGCCCACTGGAACCTGGCCTGTTTCGCCCAGACCCTGCTGCCGCTGCTGGACAGTGATGAGAACACCGCCGTCGAGCTGGCCCAGTCCAGCATCGACCGCTTTCCGGCCTTGTTCCTGGATGCCCACCAGGAGGGCATGGGGCAGAAGCTCGGACTGACCCTGGCAGGCGAGGAAGACGAGGCCCTGGTGCAGGACCTGCTCAGCGTGATGAGCAAAACCGGCGCCGACTTTACGCTGACCTTCCGCGCCCTCACCGATCGTGTCGGTGGCGGCTCAGAGGTAGCGACTGTTGCCGACATCTTCGAACTCCCCGAGCTGTTTGCTCCCTGGCTGGAGCGCTGGGAGGCCCGTGCGGGACGCGAGACCGAGTTTGCCGGCAACCGCCGCGAGACCATGCTGCGCGCCAACCCGGTATTTATTCCCCGCAACCACCTGGTGGAGGAAGCCATCCGCGCCGCGGAAGACGACGGCGACTTCAGCGTGTTCGAGCAGCTGGTAGAACGCCTGGCCAAGCCCTTCGAGTACGACCCGGCAGCATCGCGCTACGCCCTGCCCCCGCGACCGGAACAGATCGTACGCCAGACCTTCTGCGGCACCTGACGCCCGTCATTCCCGGGAGCCCCACTGGGAGAAGCACGTACGCTCGGCGACCTTGACCTACCCTCCCGTTAATCCCGGGCACCATTCCGTCATTCCCGCGCACCATTCCGTCATTCCCGCGAAAGCCGGAATCCAGTAGTCTCGAGATTCAGGGCCCCCGCGCAGGCGGGGGCAACGAAACAATAAGCGACAACGACAATTCAAAATCGCGGGAGCGTTGCCGCAAAGATGCCGGGCCGATGGCCCCTAACAACACTGGAGAACGATGACGTGAGCCTGTTCCTGAACATCCTGTGGGTGCTGTTTGGTGGTTTTTTCATGGGCCTTGCCTGGTTTTTCTACGGCATCCTCGCCGCCATCACCATCATCGGTATTCCCTGGGCAAGGGCCTGCTTCAATATCGGCTGGTTCGTAATCTGGCCCTTTGGTCGCGAGGCCGTCAGCCGCAAACGGGTTACTGGCGAGGAAGATATCGGCACCGGCGCCCTCGGCCTGCTGGGCAATATCATCTGGTTCATCTTTGCCGGTTTCTGGCTGGCCGTCGGTCACCTGATGCTGGCGATCGCCTACTTTGTCACCATCATCGGCATCCCCTTCGGCTACCAGCACATCAAGTTCATCGAGATATCAATGCTGCCCATCGGCAAGGCCATCGTCGAAATCGACTAGGGCGCGCCCACGGATGGCTCAGTCGTTCAGCTCTATAATGGCAGAGATCTCCACCGGGATATTGCGCGGCAGGGAGCCCATGCCCACCGCCGCGCGGGCACCGAGGCCGGCGTCGCCAAAGGCCACCACGAACAGATCGGAGAAACCGTTGATCACCTCCGGCTGATCGCCGAAGCCTTCCACCGCGTTCACCATGCCATCGATGCGCAGCACCTGCTTGACCGCAGACAGTTCACCGACCGCTGACTTGATGGTGGACAACATACATAGACCCACCCGCTGCGCAGCGGCATAGCCCTCCTCCAGGCTCAGCTCCTTGCCGACCTTGCCGCGAGTGAAATCCTTGCGGCACTCCCCGTGTCCCGACAGGTAGAGCGTATTGCCACTGCGCCGCCAGGTGACGTAGGCGGCCACCGGTGTGGCCGGTGGCGGAAGCGTGTAACCGGCGGCGGCAAGCCTGGCCTCCGGTGTCGACTCCGCCGCGGCCAGCGCAGACAGGGACAGCAACAGGGTGGCAAGAACGAATTTCATGGCAATTCTCCAGACGTAGAGGGCAGACTTCACTATAGCAACCCGAGACAGCCCCCGAGAATTGCAAACTTTTCAAGGTGGAAATCCCGTGCCATGTCGCATATCGTCTTTTGCAACCACAAACCGCCGCGCAAGCGGCGCCTATAAAAATAGATCGAGGTAATGATGTTCAAGACCAAACTCTCCATCGCCATTGCGACCGTGGTGTCCGTCACCGCAACGCCTGTATTCGCACAACCCATGCTGGAAGAAGTCATCGTCACCGCGCAGAAGCGTGAGCAAAGCCTGCAGGACGTGCCGGTAGCAGTCACCGCCTTTACCGGCGAGCGCCTGGTGGAAAGCGGCGTGCGTGACTTTTTCGAGGTGTCGAACATCGACCCGGCCCTTATCGTCGGCAAGAGCCAGACCTCTACCACCTCGACCTTCAGTATCCGCGGCGTGTTTACCAGCTCCCAGAACTTCGGCCTGGAATCTTCAGTGGGCCTGTACGTGGACGGCGTTTATCGCGCCCGCCAGAGCGCCATGATCAACAACCTGGTGGACGTGCAGTCAGTGGAAGTGCTGCGCGGCCCGCAGGGCACGCTGTTCGGCCGCAATACCCCGGCCGGCGCCATCACCATGACCAGCGTGCGCCCGGATTTCGAGGGCACGGGCTTCCTGGAGGCCACGGGTGGTGACTACGACCTGGTGCAACTGAACGGCGCCAAAAGCCTGACCCTGGTGGACGACAAGCTGGCCATCCGCGCCACCGGTTTCTACCAGGAGCGCGACGGCTTCGTCGACGCGGTCAACATCGGCGAAGAAGTACTGGAAGACCGAGACCGTTGGGGCGCACGCCTGCAGGCCCTGTGGCTGCCCAATGACGATGTCTCGGTGCACCTGATCCTGGATCGCTCCGAGATCGACGAGGTCTGCTGTGCCGTGGGCAACTGGACCAACAACTTCGTCGCGCAGCAGCTGCCGCCGGGCGCCGACCCGGTGTTCGGCTCCGACACCACCGTGCGGGACGTCATTGGCGGCACAGTCATCGATCAGGATGACTTCTTCGATTACGAGGTGGCTACCAGCTTCCTGCCCACCAGCGAAAACGAAGACGAGGGCATATCGCTGCAGGTGGACTGGTCGCTGCCCTGGTTCGACCTCACCAGCATCACCGCCTACCGCAACTTTGACTCCTTCGACAATATCGATGCCGACTTCTACGATATCGACGCCCTGCAGCGTATCAACGATGCCGAGCAGGAGCAGTTCTCTCAGGAACTGCGCATCACCAACGTCGGCGAGAAGCTGACCTACGTGGCCGGCCTGTTCTACTTCTCACAGGACCTTGATTCCGAGACCCGCACCATCGTCGGTGAGGATACCGGCCCGCTGGTGGGCGTGCCCTCCTTCCTGTTCCCGGCCGGCGGCTTTGCGCTGGACATCGCCGAGCAGGAACACGAGGCCTATGCGGTATTTGGCCAGGTGGACTACAACCTGACCGACACCATCGTGCTGACCGGTGGCCTGCGCTGGACCAAGGAAGACAAGGACATGACCAACACTTTCAGTGAGGTCAATCCTGGTGTGGGCTTCGCCTTCTTCCCACCCCTGGCACCCCGTGACAATGTCGACGAAAACATCGATGACGACCAGGTGACGGGCACGGCCAAGATCAGCTGGTTCGCCACCGACGACATCATGTTCTACGCCTCCTACGGCACCGGCTACAAGGCGGGCGGCATCAACACCGACCGCATCGACCCGGCGCTGAGCGTGACCTTTGACGCCGAGGAGTCCGAGGCCTACGAAATCGGCATGAAGGCCGACTTCCCCGACCAGGCCCTGCGAGTCAACGTTGCCCTGCACAGAACCGACACCGACGACCTGCAGACCATTTCCTTCCAGAGCGTCGGCTTTGCCCTGCAGAATGCCGGCACCGCGGAAACCTGGGGCGGCGAGCTGGACGTGCTGTGGCAACCCCTCAACAACACCACCCTGACCCTGGCCTATGCCTATAACAACGCCGAGTACGAGGATTTCGAGCAGGGCAGCTGCTGGGTGGGCACCGTGTTCCACACCCAGCAACCTGACCCGCGCGAGAATGGCGACGGTTCCTGCGACCGCTCCGGCGGTGACCTGTCCGGCAACCCGGAGAACGTAGTAGTGACCTCGCTGCGGCAGGACTTCCTGCTCAGCAGCAACATCAGCGCCTTCCTCTACGGCGAGTACATCTGGTTCGACGAGCGCATGACGGACGTCAACCAGGATCCGCTCAAGGCCGCCGATGACTACGACATTATCAACCTGCGTGCCGGCCTGGTGTTCGAGAACTGGGATGCCGAGATTGTGGCCTGGGGCCGCAACGTGGGCGACGAGGATTACACCAACACCATCGCCGATGGCGTCGCCCAGGATGGCCGCATGATCGCCTACTACAACGAGCCCTCTACCTGGGGCATCACGCTGCGCAAGAACTTCAACTAGCTCTCAAGCGCTGACCCGGAGGCCCGCTCATGAACATGTTGCTCAGGATGACGGGCCTTGCAGCCCTGCTGCTCTCCGCCGCTACCGTGGCGGAGACCGTTCACCCCGCCAAAATCAGCAAGGCTGACGCCGCCGGCGCCATCTTCCAGCGCCCCGGCATGGAAGCCATCACGCACGAAGACGGTCACCAGACCGAAGACGTTACCACCCTGCTGAGCTCCGACGGCCGCTTTGCCTCGGGCATGTACAAGTCCGGCAAGACCCGGGCCGAAGTCACCGAGCCCTGGGGCGTGGATGAGTTCATGTATTTCCTGGAAGGCGGCGCGACCCTGATCTCCAGCGATGGCACCGTCACAGAGGTCTCCGCCGGTGAAGCCGTGACCGTGCCCAGGGAGTGGACCGGCACCTGGGTCACCGATGGCTACACCAAGATCTGGGTCATCTACTCGGAAGACGGCTCCGCCCTGGAGTAATCGGCAGGCAAAAAAAAGCGCCCGGCTCGCTCATTCCGGGCGCCACGCTTGCAGCAGCTAACTTAAGATTCTTCTTTTTATTATTCGAACGGCAGTCGAAAACTGCCCTACTCTGCGCCCCGCCAACCGCCGTGGAAGCCGATGGGAATACGGTGCTCAAGGCGGGCCATGGCCAGCGGCCCGGCGCTCACGTCCTGGGCGTCGAGAATAGCCAGGCTGCTCCTGCCCTCATTAAGGTCGGTGGCCACTGTCAGCAGGTAACCCTCGTTCTCCGCGGCCTCGGCTGAACGCGGCACGAAGATCGCTTCAGAAATGAAGTTGGTCTTGCGCTCGCCAAAGGTGTAACTGGCACTCGCACCGGTCTCGTGGTCGAAGCACACCACCTTGTTGTACATCTCGCCGTCGTCGTTGTCGGCGGAGGTGTGGTAACCGTAGCGGTAGTCCAGCATCGCCCGGCGCGGGTCGATGACAGGGAACTCGGAGCGATTGTCGGCCAGTTGGCGGTGCACCACCCGGGCCGACGGGTTGTTCATATCAATGGTCCAGCGGGTCAGCATGGCGTCGTTGTCGGGCAGCATGGTGCCGTCGGGACGCGGGAACAGCGGCGCATAGGCAAACTGGCAGGCATCGACGGTGATGACGCCGTCGCGATCGAAGCCGTTCATGAAATGGAATACGAACACCGGGTCGCACTCTACCCAGCGAATCTCGGCCGGGCTGCCATGGCGCGGGATCACGCCCACGGTAGCACCCTGGTCGGGTTCCCAGGCGAAGGGCATCTTGCCTTCCATCGCCCGTTCCAGGGTGCCGATCAGCGGAAAGATGGGGAACAGGATGTAGTTCTCGGTCACCACGAAGTCGTGCACCATCGCCGGGTAGGGCGTGTCGATCTTGTGGGACTCGGTCAGCACACCCTGGGCGTTCACCTTGTGCAGGGCCACATCCGGTGCGAAGGGGCCCGAGGCCATATAGGCAAAAAACACCATTTCACCGGTCAGGGGGTCGAGCTTGGGGTGGGCGGTCATGGCGGTTTCCAGCTTGCCGCCGTAGTTGAAGGAACCCAGCGACTCCAACGTTACCGGGTCTACTTCAAAGGGCGGGTGCCCCTCTTCCATGACCAGGAACCGGCCGCCGTGCCACACGCAGGCCGTGTTGGCGAGACCGTCCTTGTCGTTGAACACGAAATCCTCGAAGCCCTTCTCGCTGTTGAACGGGTTCATCGGATCGACCATCGCCTTCTGGTGTTCCCGCTCGAGATTGAACTTGGCGGTGCGAATCCAGCGGTTGCGGTAGCTGACCTTGCCGTCCTCGATATGGAAGGCATGGGTCATGCCGTCGCCGGCAAACAGATGGTAGTCACCCCGTGGTGGGAACTGCTGGTTGGGGCCATTGCGGTAGAAGCTGCCGTTGAGATCGCGGGGCACTTCGCCCTCGATCTTCAGTTCAGCCATATCGTATTCGATATCGATCGGCGCGAAGGCACCTTGCAGGAAGCGGTTGTCGGGCATGGCTTCAGTCACGGCAGTTTCCCTCGTTTTTATTGTTTACTATGGCAACATAGCAGCAGAGTTTGAAGTTTACAATATAAACATCTGCTTTTGTTTGCAGTAGACTCCTGCCCATGACGAGGCGTTTTCCATGGCAATCGTAAAAGCCGCCTACCACCACGGTGACCTGCGTACCGCGCTGATTGAGGCGGCGCTGGAGATCATTGACGAGTTCGGCCCCCAGGGCCTGACGATTCGCAAGGTGGCCCATCGCGCCGGCGTGTCTCACGCCGCCCCCTATCGGCACTTTCCCGACAAGGACGACCTGATCCTGGCCGTGGTGGAACGGGGCTTCGAGCTGCTCGACGAGGAAATGGACCGGGCGCGCAGCGCCGCCGGCGACGATCCACTGGCCCAGTTTGCCGCCAGCGGCGAGGCCTACCTGAGCTTTGCCATGGGCTATCCGGCCTACTACCGGGTCATGTTCAGCGGTGATCTGCTGGCCAGCAAGGGCAACGAGGCGCTCAGGCACACCAGTGCCGCGTCTTTCGTGCGCATGATTGATGACCTGCGCATGGCCCAGGACATGGGCATCGTGCGCCAGGGTGACCCTACCCTGCAGGCCATTTCCATCGTCTCCACCGTGCACGGCTTTGTCAGCCTGGCCAACGACAACCGCCTCAACCACCTGTACGGCAACAGCTATACGCCGGAGCAGGTGAAAGACTTTGTCATTACCGCGATTTTCGAGGGCCTGGGTGTGAATTAGCCGGGGCCTCTGCAAAAAAAACATAAAAACAGCGCCGCGCTCCCGAAGCAGTGGCGAGGAGGACAACATGAAAGCCATGCACACCCTGCCGGGGGCGATAACCCTGGCCATGCTGGCGACGGGGATACAGGCGCAGGTGCCCGGATCGCCCGCGTCAGATGAAGCGGCCGCCCTCGAGGAGGTCATCGTTACCGCCAACCGGCGCGAGCAGAACCTGCAGGAAGTAGCGGTCTCAGTCGCTGCTTTCACCAGCGATTTCTTCAGGGACTCCGGCACCTACAACCTCAAGCAGCTCGAGCAGTACACGCCCAGCCTGCGCATTGCGGCGGTGCAGGACAGCCGCTCCACGTCGATCCGGATTCGCGGTATCGGTTCCATCGGCACCAATGCGGGCATCGACCCCAGCGTGGGTATGTTCATCGACGGCGTCTACCAGGGCCGGGCGGGCATGAGCGTCACCGACTTCATGGACATCGAGCGGGTCGAGGTCCTGCGCGGCCCCCAGGGCACCCTGTACGGCAAGAACACCGCGGCGGGCGCCATGAACATCTACTCCAAGGCGCCCAGCGAGGTCTTCGAAGCCGAGTTCGAGGGTGTGGTGGGCAACTACGACGCCTTCGAGCTGCGCGGCATGGTCAACACGCCGCTGGGCAACAGCGGGCACGCCATGCGTCTGTCGGCCTATACCGTTGATCGCGACGGCTTCGATGACAACGAATACCTCGGCGACGAAACCAACAACGCCGATCGCTGGGGTGTCAGGTCGCGAACCCTGTTCAACCTGGGCGATGCCGGTGAGCTGATGCTGAGCCTGGACTACGCCGAGGAAAACAGCGATTGCTGTGCGCCCGACGTGATCGACTACATCGGCGGCGGCTCCGCCCTGGGCCTGCCTTTTGACCTGATAGCCGACACTACTGGCGAGCCCCTGCCCAACCCGGACCCCAAGGACCGCAATGTCTACTTCAACCAGCCCTGGACCAACGAGGTCGAAGTGGGCGGCGTATCCGCCGAGTGGAACCTGGAGCTGGACAACGAGTACAGCATCACCTGGCTCAACGCCTGGCGCAGCTACGAGAACAGCTCCATCTGGGACGGGGACTTCTCCCACTACGAGGCAGTAGCGGGTTCCACCCAGGTCGACATGGACCAGTACTCCAGCGAATTCCGCATCACCTCCCCCGACTGGGAAAGCTGGGACTACGTGGCCGGCCTGTATTTCTTCTATTCGGACATGGACACCCTCGGCGAGACCGGCATGCTGGAGCTGCTGGGGCCACTGTTCGGGTTCGGGCTGATCTTCCCGGAGGGTTCCACCAATTTCGACAGCAACACCCACGAGACCACCAGCTTCGCCGCCTTCGGCCAGGCCAACTGGGACTTTGCGGAGGACTGGCGCCTGACCCTTGGCGGCCGCGGCACTTATGAGGAGAAAGAACGCTCGGGTACGCAGACGACGGTTCCCGAGACCATTTTCGACGCCCCACCGGTGGCGGGACCCAACCTGTCCCTGGACGAGCAGCGGGACTCCAGCGACTTTTCCGCCACCGTCGCCATCAGCCACTTCCTGCGCGATGAACTGATGCTCTATGCCAGCTTCGCACAGGGCTTCAAGTCCGGCGGCTTCAACCAGCTGCGCACCGCGGTGGGCCTGTCCGGCGAGTTCGACGATGAGCGCTCCCGCAACTATGAAATCGGCTGGAAAGGGACGTGGCTCGAAAGGCGGCTGCAGGTGAACGGCACCGTTTTCTATATCGACTACGACGACTTCCAGGCCCAGGGCTTTGACGGCACCAACATCACGGTGCGCAACGCCGGCTCGCTGGAAAGCAGCGGCGTGGAACTGGATGTTGTCTATGTGCCCAATGCCCTCCTCACACTTGGCACCGCCATCGGCTACAACGACGCCGAGTACCAGGATTTCGAGACCGGTGAGTGCACCGCCGCCCAGGTGTTTGCTGTCACTGGTGGCAGCCCCTTCGTGCAACCGGACTGCGTACAGGACCTGTCCGGCGAGGCGCTGGACAACGCGCCGGAGTGGACCGTGTCGAGCTTCCTGCAGTTCGAGGACATCATCCCGGGCACGCGCATGAGCTGGCTGGCCCGACTGGAGTACAACTTCACCGATGATTTCTACATGGCCCAGGATCTCGATGAAAACCTGGTCAACGACGAGGCCCACCTGGTCAACCTGCGTATCGGCATTCACGGCGACGACCGCCGCTGGGAGCTGACCGCCTGGAGCCGCAACCTGCTGGACGAGGAGTACTACGCCATCGGCTTCGACATCCCTGTGCTGAGCGGCTATGCGGCGATCAACGCGCCGCCGCGCACCTACGGCCTCACGTTCAACTACCGGATGGACTGATGAGCACCAAGCGCACAGGCGTTCAAGGCTGGTTGTATCACTGGGGCCCGCAGGCCTGGATCGACATGTGGATGTCGAAATCCATCCTGCTCAACAAGTCCATGCCGCTGGTCACCCACACCCTGCTGCCGATCCTCAGGTTGTCTGGCGATGCCGCCGAGATCGACTCTGGCTACCGGGCCATCAAGGCGCGGCGGGAGCCGGTGAGGTGGTCGGATTCGCCGCGGGAGAAATGGCGCAAGCGCTACGGCAATTTCGTGCGCGAAGCGGAGTGGGCACTGCTGGAATTGCGCAAGCATTACTCCCAGGACCAGTATGAGGAAATCGTCATCGGTACCTGCGTGGCCACCGCCGAGGAAACCACTGCCGACTTCATTGCCATGATGAATTCCATGTCAGAGAAAAACCGCCACAAGCGGGGCCAGCGCAAGGAACCGGGCCGGCTGCAGAAATTCATCTTCGACAGTTTCAACCCGGCGGGCTTCCTGACCGGTCCCGCAGAGATGCGCGATATGGACATGGATGCCGGCACCATGACCATGTACGTGCCCGACTGCGCCTGGCATCGCTGTGCAGCACCGGATTCCCTGCCGGCGCCGGGAGAATTGCCCGCGGAGGGCTGCCAGATGATCTGCAAGGGACCCTTTGAAGCGCTGTTCTCAAGCCCCGAAAACGGGCTGCGCATGGAGTTCGAACCGCACCTGCCCAACACCGACTGCACTGTGCGCCTGCGCTGGAAATAGCCCACCGGCGCGACAAGCCCGCCAGGTCTTTGGCAAAATGCTCCTGGTATTGACCAGAACGATAACAAGGGCGCCGCCGCGAGGCGCACGCCGGAGCACCACCAACCACCAGGACCCTTGATGATCAGCATGATTGGCCTGGTCGGCGGCTTGCTGCTGCTGACCCTCCTGGCCCTGCGGGGCTGGAACCTGTTTATCGCCGCACCCTTCTGCGCCCTGATCGTGGGCATCACCGGTGGCGTGCCGATTTTCCCGGCAGAAGACGGGCCGGCGTTTGTGACCACCTACATGGATGGCTTCGCCAGCTTCGTCGCCGCCTGGTTCCTGATGTTCCTGCTGGGCAGCCTGTTCGGCAAGTTCATGGAAGACACCGGCTCCGCCGACAGCCTGGCGCGCTGGATCGTCGACAAGCTGGGCATGAAGCACGCGGTGGCGGCGGTGGTTATCGCCTGCGCCATCCTTACCTACGGCGGCGTCAGCGTGTTCATCGTCGCCTTTTCCGTGTATCCCATGGCGCTGAGCCTGTTCAAGGATGCCAACCTGCCGCGGCGCTTCATACCCGGCGCGCTGGCCTTTGGCTCGGTCACGTTTACCATGACCAGCGCCGGCAGCCCGGAAATCCAGAACTGGATTCCCATCAAGTTCCTGGGCACCACGCCCTACGCCGCCTGGGAGGTTAGCCTGATCGTCGCGGTGTTCATGGCCAGCGCCGGCTTCTGGTGGCTGACACGCATGATTGCCAGGGCCGTGGCCGACGGCGAGCACTTCGAAGTGCGCCCCGGTGACCCGGAGATTCCCGAGCGCGACTACCCGCACCCGGTGACCGGCCTGCTGCCGCTGCTGGTGGTATTGCTGGTGTCCTTCTTCTTTCACGAGGCCTATGCCCAGTACGCGCTGATCCTTGCCCTGGGCGGCGGCTGCCTGGCCATCATGGCCATCAACTGGAAGCACTTCCACAACATGGATCGCGCCATTGGTGAAGGCACGACCGGCGCCCTGATCGCCATCGGCAACACCTCGGCCGTGGTGGGTTTCGGCACCGTCGCCAAGGCCAGCCCGGCCTTCGCCGTGGCGGTGGGCGCCATGACCGGCATTCCCGGCAGCGAATTGATTGGTGCAGCGATTGCGGTGACCGTGATCGCCGGCCTCACCGGCTCAGCCTCCGGGGGGCTCTCCATCGCCCTGCCGGTGCTGGCGCCCTACTACCAGGAGACCGACGTCGATATGGAGCAGTTGCACCGCATCAGCTCCATTGCCTCCGGCGCGCTGGATTCCCTGCCCCACAACGGCTACGTGGTCACCACCATTCGCGCCATCTGTCGCGAGACCCACCGCAGCGCCTACTGGCCGGTGGCGGCGCTGACCGTCGTCATCCCCATGATCGGACTGGTGATGGCGGTGACGCTGATGCACTGGATCTGAGTCAAGCCGGCGTTTGTTCTCGGCAAATCAACTGTGAATCCTCATCGCTGAGCGGCGCTTCCAGCAGCGCGCAGAAATGCGGCACACCGGCCTCGTGATGGCGAGAGAAGTGCACGCAATCCTTGCAGAAACCGAAGGGTTCGCGCTGTCGGCTCTGCAGCGCCGCCCGCAGGAGATGCCCCAGCGCCGCTTCCAGTGACCTGCGCTCGGCGGCGGGCAGGCGGGCGAGATCAGCCTGCCAGCGATTAAGCGGATCATCCATCAGCAGTTTCCTGCCCTTCGCTGTCAGGCGCACCTCAACCCCCCTGCGGTCGCGCGGGTCCGGCACCTTTTTCAGCAATCCCTTCTTCTCCAGCGCAATGATGCTCTGGGACACCGTTCCCTTGGTGACGCCCAGGTACTGTCGCAGCCCGGAAGGATTGCGCGAAAAACGGTTGGCGCGGGCAAAGAAACGCAGCGCCTCCCACTGCACCGGGTTGAGGCCCAGTGCCGTGCGGTCATTCCCCACCACCCGGGCCAGCCGGTCCAATAGTTCTATCAGCCTGGTCTCTTCGCTCATGGCAAATATAGTATCGACTAAAAACTAATATTGCAAAGCGCGATCATCGGTGCTAGTTTCGCGTCTGGTATCGACTCGATACTTATATTGAAAAAGCGATTCCCACTGAAGTTTGAAAATGCGAGGACTGAAAGATGAGAACACTGATGGCAACACTGACCGCGACCCTGGTACTGCTGGCACTGCCGGCGGCGGCCGCAGGCGAGAAGCCTGCCGGCTATCGCCTGGGCGACAAGACGTTAAGTACCGCGCCCTACACGCCCGCAGACCTGGAGCTACTCAAGAAAACCGTGCTGTTTACCCAGGAGGATGAAAAGTGGCTACGTGCCAGCCGTAAGGTACTGGAGCCCCAGGCAGAGGCGATCCTGGATATCTGGTACGGCTTTGTCGGCAGCACCCCGCACCTGCTGTATTACTTCCAGAACCAGCGCGGCAAGCCTGACGCCCAGTATCTCGGGCGGGTTCGCGCACGTTTCCGGCAGTGGATTCTCGATACCGCCGACGCCAACTACAACCAGGACTGGCTCAACTACCAGTACGAGATTGCGCGTCGTCACCACCGGGTTGCCAAGAACCGCACCGACGCTGCCACCGGTCCCGACCACATTCCGGCGCGCTACGTGCTCGGCCTGCTCTACCCGGTCACCGCCACCCTGAAGCCGTTCCTGGAAAACAGCGACTACAGCCCGGAAGAGATCGACGCCATGCACCAGGCCTGGATCAAGTCCGTGCTGATGCAGGTCATCCTGTGGAGCGAACCCTACATGAACCGCGGCGATTTCTGAGCGCCCGAAGGAGGAGAACGTCATGTACACAACTACACCCGCCTGGTCCGTAAGCGACTGGCTCAACACCACCGAACCTCTCGGGCCGGGGTCTTTCCCCGGCAGGATAGTGGTACTGGAGGCCTTCCAGATGCTCTGCCCTGGCTGTGTCTCACACGGCCTGCCCACCCTGCAGCGGGTAAGGGACAGCTTCAGGCCGGAAGACCTGGCCGTGGTTGGCCTGCACACGGTGTTCGAGCACCACGCCGCCCAGGGGCACCGGGAGGCGCTGGAAGCCTTTGTACACGAGTACCGGCTGGATTTTCCCATTGGCATCGACCGCCAGCGTGAGGAGCAGCCCCTGCCGGAAACCATGAGCGCCTACCAGCTCAAGGGAACCCCGTCGTTCGTGATCTTTGACCGCGAGGGTCGGCGCCGACACCAGCACTTCGGGGTGGGCTCCGACCTGACCCTGGGAGCCGTGATCGGGCAGTTGCTGGCCGAGCCAGTGTTTGAGGAACAGCCAGCGCACGCGAGCTGCGCCGACGGCGCCTGTGCTGTATGAACCCACTCAACGACCGATGCGGGCCTCTGTCTTTGAGACACGTATCGGTCGTTGCTTCCCCGCCTTGCCGTATACTGCCGGTGTCATGCCAGCTACCGAAATGCCGACTGCACCCAGGCCACACTCCTGATGAACCCCAGCGAAGAATTTCTGGCCCTGCTGCGCTGCCCGGTGACCGGCGGTGCTCTCACCCAAGCCGGCGCGGAACTGCATTCCGCCGACGGAGAGCATGAGTACCCCCTGATCAGGGGCATTCCCTGGCTGCTGCCCCACCCCCGCAACTCCCTGCTTGACTGGGGCGCCAAGCTCAACCATTTCCGCCAGGTGCTGGCCGCCGAGGCCGACGGCCTCGAGCGGGAACTGAAGAGCGCTCCAGCAGCGAGCCAGGCGCGACTGGCGCAGTTGCGAGATGCAAAGCGGGCATTTCTCGCCGGCGTGACAGACCTGGTCACGCCCATCGCCAGCGCCAGGGTGGCGGAAAAATCCCTGTATGATGTGCTGCGCGACCGCGCCCCCTCTACCCAGAACCTGCTGAGCTATGAGGCCAACCTCTACCGGGACTGGATCTGGGGCGACGAGGAAAACCAGCGCAACTGCAAGCTGGTGCTGGACCAGCTCGGCGAGACCGGCGTCTCCAGGCTGCTGGTGCTCGGCGCCGGCAGCGCACGACTGGCCTACGACCTGCACACGGCACTGCAGCCGGGCCTGACCGTCGCCACCGACATCAACCCCCTGCTGCTGTTGGCGGCGGAACGGGTTTTCTCAGGCGCCGGTTTTTCCCTGCATGAATTCCCGCCGCAACCGCGAGACAGCGGCAGCGTTGCCATCGAGCAAAGCTTCGAGGGCCTTGGCGAATGGCCGGCCGGGCTGCAGCTGGCATTCGCCGATGTTGCGCGCAATGCCTTTGAGCCCGGTGCTTTTGATGCGGTGGTGACACCCTGGCTGATCGATATCCAGCCCCACGAGCTGAGCCGCTTTCTCACCGACCTCAACCAGTACCTGCCTATCGGCGGCCACTGGGTCAATTTCGGCAGCCTGGTGTTCAACCAGCGCCGCGATGCCTTTTGCTACACCGTGGAAGAGGTGGCAGAGATCGCGGCAGACTGCGGTTTTGCCGTCAACGAACCAGTGGAGACAGAGCTTCCCTACCTGAGATCACCCCACAATGCCGGCTACCGGATGGAGCGCGTATGGGCCTGGCGGTCAGAGAAAACCGCTGACGTCGCCGCACGGGAAGATGCCCAGGTGTTGCCTGGCTGGGTGCTGGATACCGACAAGCCCATCCCGCGGGTGCGCTACTTCGATGACTTTGCACGGGCGCATCGCGTAAACGGAGAGCTGGCGGCGGAGGTCGACGGCAAGACCTCGATAGCGGCGATCGCCGGCCGCCTGGCAAAGCAGAACAACATGGACCGGGCGGAGGCGCTGCAGCTGGTGCGCAACTTCTTCCTGGAGATCTACCGCGCCAACAATCCCGGCGCATAGCTGTCGAAACTCAGACTTCCGCAAAAACGCTCTACAGGATCGGCAACTCAGAAGCGCAGGATGAACTGGGTGACCCCATAGATCGTGTCGCCGTTATCCGGGGCCAGGGGCGCATCTTTCAGGAATTCGCCCTTGTTCAGCCAGGCGGCGCCAAACATGAGCGTCAGCTGGCGCGGAATCACCTCCCAGTCAAAGCGCGCGTCGAACTGGTGACCGATGAAATCACCGGACTGGCCCTCCCGGTCCCTGATGCCGGAGCCCACAAAGAAGTCCCGCTTTTCCGCCAGCCAGGCCGGCCGGTAGCTGGTTTCAAACCTCAGCGACGGTGACACCCGCATCTTCAGGCCCACAGCCGGTGAGGAGATATTGGAAAAGAAGAAGGGGCCGTAAATACCCAGCAGACCAAAGTCCCGCCGCCGGGCGGCGAACAGGGTATCGAAGCGCTCGAGTTTGTTGTCGGTGGGATCACTGTCGCCGCTGGCAAAATCGTACTTGGCATACAGCCGCAGCGCACTGGGCCCATCGAATACGTGACTGACTTCCAGGTGTAGCAGCCAGGCTTCGATGTCGAGAGTGCCCGGCGTGGCGGGTGGCAGCGCGACGGCGTCTCCCCATTGGTAGGCAAGCTCCACCTCCCCCTGCCAGGGTCCGGTTTCATCGTAAAACCGGCCACCCACGGTCAGGTGGTCGCGCTCCCGGGCAGGCAGTGATGGTCGGTCGTCCTCCCTGAAGCCCACCAGGTACAGATCGCCAAGGCGCTCTTCGTCGATAGCGTAGCGCGCAAGTTCGACGCCCCATAGCACCCGGTCGCGGGTGGATTTGTCATTCTGGATCTCATTGTCGCGCAAGGCGTCCCGGTCAGTGTTATCCGGGAGACGCTCCATGGGCAACGTGTAAAAGGCCTGCACGCGGCTGCCGCCGGCCCCTTTCCAGGCCAGGCGCGCTCCCGCAAAGCCGTTGATGGTATTGCGGTAGCCGTTGCGGGCGACGATCCGGCTGGCGCCCATGTCGAGCGTCATGCGGCCGGCATAGAAAGCCAGTTCGTCACCCTCGGCCAGCACGCTTTTGCCGCGTACGCCCATATAGGCCTGCAGGAATTCACCGGCGTTGACATCGGCAGTACCTAGCGGCGTGCGGTCATCATGCCACCAGGCCCGGCTATCCTGTAGCTCGGCGCCAACAAACCAGTGTTCACCTGAGGCCTCGGCAGCTAGCAGCAGGCGCGAGGTAGTCATGCGGTCAAACCCCGGGTCGATGGCGCGGAAGGTATTGTCCATGACCTCCAGGCGATAACGCTCCTCGCCCCATATCTTCAACCAGCCGGGCAACCCCTGGTCCTGCAGGCGCCAGGGCTCTGCCGCAGCCGTCGAGGCCAGCAGGACAGGGAGCATGCAGAGCAGTCGGGATGTTTGGATGATCAGTTAAGCCTTAGGCCAGTCGCAGCTGCGGCGTGGGCTCGCCGCCGTGTTCATTGACGTATTCCTGGTATTTCTGGTGCGCCCGTTCGCCGAACAGCACCTGGCAGGCCTCCATGAGACCGCGGGCGTGGACAATATCCTCATGCCGCACCACCAGCGAGATTTTTGAACGCCGCCGCAGGAAGTCTTCGAGCTTGACGATCATCTCGCTTTCGGCAGCTTCCTCGATCTCGCAGCGCAGGTACTCGGTGTGTTCGATGAACAGCTCTGCCTGGTCCGGGTCCTGGCGGATCGCCTCCAGCATATCGATAGCCTTGTCGCCGTAGCGGCGCCACAGCCGCTCGGACAGCGGCTCGATAGAGGTCGGCGGCGTCAGGCTGTCGAGGTTCATCATATGGGCCTGGTAGAGGAATTCCTCGCGGATGGAACGATCCGGCTCGCCGTACCACTTGCGGCGGTAGTCCGGCACCTCGATCCCGAAATCACGAATCGCCTGGGCCACCTCGTCGCCGACGTTGAGGCAGTCGGTAAGCTTGCCACCGTAAATGCTCAGGTGGCAGTTGTCGGGGTCGGCTTCGATCTGGTGCTTGCGCGATAGCTGCACCCACTCCACGCCCTCGCAGTCTTCCTTGCTGCGTTTTGTTGCCAGCGGCCTCACCGCGCAGCGCTCGGCAATAATGTCCTCCACCCGTAGCGGCTTGGGCAACTTGAGCAGGCTGGAGACGTTGTCCAGCACAAAGCGCCGGTCTTCATCGGTGACACCCTCGGCGGGGTCTTCCACCCGGGTATCGGTGGTGCCCACGCAGGTTCGCGGTCCCATGGGTATCACGAAGAACAGGCGGCCGTCGCTGGCGAAAAAGGTCAGCACCCGGTGGTGCGGTGTTACCCGGTCTACCAGCAGGTGTATGCCCTTGGAGAAGACGTGCTGGTAGTCGGTGTGTTCGCCGGTGAGCCGGTTGTGGGCGTCCACATAGGGGCCGCAGGCGTTGATCATGGCGCGGGCACGAATGGTGAACTCATCCCCGTGCTCTACATCCCGGGCCTGCAGCTGCCACAGCCCATCGCGGCGCTCCGCCCCCAGGGACTCGACATAGTTCGCGGCGATGCAGCCATAGTTCATGCTGGAACGAATGAAGTTGAAAACGAAGCGGGCGTCGTTGTCGTGCAGGTAGCAGTCGGAGTACTCGAATCCACCGGCGGCGCCTTCGGTGTTGATGGCAGCATCGCGACGGGCGAGCTGCTTACGCGTCAGGAAGCGCGGTGGTTTGGTGCCGAACATACCGATGAACCAGTACAGCACCGTACCGAGAAACACCAGGAATGGATGGAAACGAAAGCCCTTCTGGATGGTGGTGAGAAAACGGATTTCGCGCACCGTGGAGGGGTATTCCCGCATCAGCTGGTTGCGGCATTTGCACAGCTTGCGCACCAGCAGGAATTCGTAGCTTTCCAGGTACTTGATACCGCCCCAGGCCAGGTTGGAAGAGTTGGAGCTGACGTCGCTGGCAAAGTCGCCGCGATCAATCAACGCCACCTTCACCCCGCGTGCCGCCAGCGAGGCAGCGGAAACGGCGCCATTGATACCGCCGCCGACGATGACGACGTCAAAGGTACGGTCCTTCAGTTTCTCGATATTGCTACTGCGCAGTGACATCTCAACCCCCTGCTACAAGGGTACCGGGGGTCACCAGCGATTACAAAACGTCGGCCAGCTCCGCTACCGATTCGATGCAGGCAAACTCGCCGGCCACCTGCTGTTCGTCGTCGGGCTGGTACTTGCCGCTGCGCACCAGGCAGCCGGCCAATCCCACCTTCAGCGCGCCCTCCACGTCACCGAACACGTCGTCGCCCACCATCAACACCTCGCCGGGAGACAGGCCGACATCTTCCAGCGCCTGCCGGAAGAACACCGGCGAGGGCTTGCCCATGATCACTGCCTCCACCGAGGCCGCGTACTCGATGGCCTTGATAAACGGGCCGGCGTCCAGCAGCAGGGAGTCGCCCTCCCGGAAGAAGCGGTTGGCGCCGATGCCCACCAGGATGGCCCCGCCGTGGCAGAGCCGGAAGGCGCGGTTCAGGTTGTCGTAGCTGAGCCCCTCCGCGGCATCACCCAGTACCACCGCGTTGGGATAGTCCTGGTCCAGGTCTTCGAACTCACTGGCAATGTTGGGGTGCACCAGGCACCAGGGCCGCAACCCCTGGTCCAGCAGGTAGTCGTGGGCTGCGGATGGCGCGGTGATCACTTCACCGTCCGAAGTCTCTATCCCGAAGGCCGACAGGTCGGTGCGGATCTGCGCGCAGGTCTTGCGAGAGGTATTGGTAAGAAAGCGCACTGCCAGCCCGGCCTCGCGCACCGCGGCGACGGCCGCGGGTGCGCCATCAATCAGATCACCGCCCTGGTAGAGCACGCCGCTGATATCGAAGAACACCGCCTTGTACTTCATCGTCATCACACCCGGCTAAACCTGTACACCTGTCTGCAGACTAGCACGGTTGGCTCCCTGTATCGGAGGGAGTATCCTCTCAGGCGTCCACGGGGGGACCGATGAAACTATCTGCATTCGGAGAAAAATTCTCCGGCAAATCCGGCATTGTCGAACTGATGGAAGATCTCGGGGAAGCGCTGCACAGTAACCCTGACGCGATCTTCATGGGCGGCGGCAATCCCAGCCGGCTGATGGACGTGGAAGCCCTGTTCCAGCAGCGCCTGGAAGCGCTGATGCAGGACCCGAAGGCCCGCCATGCCCTGTTCGGCATCTACCAGTCGCCCCAGGGCGACATCGGTTTTCGCGAGCAGGTGGCGAGCTTCCTGCAGCGCCAGTACGGTTGGCGCCTCAGCGCGCGCAATATCGCCGTCTCCAACGGCAGCCAGTCGGCCTTCTTCGTAATCTACAACATGTTCGCCGGCCAGATGGCAGACGGCAGCCAGCGCACCATTCACCTGCCGCTGACGCCCGAATACCTCGGCTATGCCGACGTCGGCCTCAGCGAACATTTCTTCAGCGCCACCCGGCCCAGTATCGACCTCCTCGAAGATCATGTCTTCAAGTACCGGGTGGACTTTTCAGAGCTGAGCCCGGACGAATCGGTCGGTGCCCTTTGCGTGTCCAGGCCCACCAACCCCTCCGGCAATGTACTCACGGACGGGGAACTCGAACACCTGGACCAGATTGCCCGCGACCGGGATATCCCGCTGATCGTCGACGGCGCCTATGGCCTGCCCTTCCCCAACATTTGCTTCGTCGACGCCACCCCGCTGTGGAACGACAACATTATCCTGGCCCTGAGCCTGTCCAAGCTGGGCCTGCCCGGGGTGCGCACCGGCATCATCGTTGCCCGCGAAGACATCATCGATGCCTATACCAACGCCAATACCATCGTCAGCCTGGCCTGCGGCAACCTGGGCCCGGCCATTGCCCGCGAGTGGTTCAGCAGCGGCGAGATTCTCGAGCTGACCGAAAAGTACGTTACGCCCTTCTACCGGGAGCGCTCACGGCAGACGGTCGAATGGTTCCGCGCCGCCATGGGCGACCTGCCCTTCCACATCCACAAACCCGAAGGTGCAATCTTCCTGTGGCTGTGGTTCGAAGGACTGCCGATTTCCAGCCAGCAGCTGTACGAGCGTCTCAAGACCCGCGGGGTACTGGTGGCGCCGGGACAGGACTTCTTTATCGGCATCGACAACGAGGACTGGCCCCACCGCAACGAGTGCATCCGCGTCTCCTACGCCCAGGATGCCGACAAGGTGCAGGCCGGCGTCAAGATCATCGCCGAGGAAGTCAGTCGCGCCTACTCCGAGGGCTGACCGTCTCGCCAACGACTCAACCGCCGGGGGAGCTTCGTCGGGCGGGCGCGAACTGGGTAGGGCCCCTCCCCAGCTCACGCCCTTCTTCAGAGCACGGTTCCTGCGCGAATCTTGCGAAGCTGGATCCTGATTTTGCTTTGAGCGGAGCGCGTGGAATGTCTGGGGCCTTTCCGGGACCGTCTGCGGCCAGGACGGCCGCAGCCGAGCGAGACAGGGATGTCATGCTTTTAGCGCGTCCCGGAAAGGCCCCAGACGTTGCGCGCGCGGATTCAGAAGCACGAACTTCCGAAACAGCCGGGCACAAAAAACCCCCGTCGGTGAGCCGACGGGGGTAGGTGTGGGAGTTACCGCGCCTTACAGGTTGTCGAGCAGCGGCAGGCCGCGGCCTGGGGTCCATGGGACCCCGGCTTTCTCGAGCTCTTCCTGCAGGGCGTTGAACTGGCCGTTCAACAGGTCTTCCAGCTCACGATATACCTCGGCGTACTCGTCCTCGGCGATCTTGAAGCTGGCGCGGGTGGCCTGGTTCGGGCCGTAGAGCTCGGCGCTGGGCACACCCGCAGCGAACTGCAGGCGCTTCAGCACCGGTACCGGGCCGGGGTCGCCGAACTCATCACGCTGGGTGTTCTGGGTGAGGCGATCGCGCAGGCGCTTGGCCTGGCGCTCGATGCCCTGGGTGCGCTCGTACAGGGCGAGGTCGGCACGGGACTCCATCAGCTTCTCCTTGATGGCACCGGTGGCGACCACCAGGTCGTCGATCGCCTTGATCGAACCGCGCACCGAACGTTCCATGGCGTCCACCTGCAGGGCAAACTCAACGCGATCCTGCTGGGTGCTGTTTTCAAGGGTCGGTGTGCGGATGGACTCCACCTCGAAGGTCTGTGACTGGCCGAGGGTTTCCAGCTTGCCGTCTACCCGGGTGGACAGGGACACGGTGTAAGTGCCTGGAGCCGCCATCACGCCCACGGGGGTTTGCCACTGCTGGCCGCGCTTGGAGGGATCAACCCAGGGGCGGTTCAGCGGGTAGCGCAGGTCCCAGGCCACGCGATGGAAGCCAGCCTTCACAGGGCCTTCGATCTGCCGCACGATGTTGCCGGCACTGTCGCGAACGGTGAGCACTACGGCGGGCTTGTCTTCCAGGTTTTCTGCCTGGATAGCAGCCCAGCCCGGGAACGGCGTGTTCTCGCCATCCTTCTCCAGCGGCTTTTCACGCTCGCGGCGCTGGTCCTTGATGCTGCGGATTTCCTCCGGCAGGTAGTAGGTGAAAATAGCGCCGAAATCCGGGTTGTCGGCGGTGTAGAACGCCTCGCCCAGGGAGGATTTACAGCCCGCTTCGCCACAGCCCAGGCGCCGGGTCGGCACATACCAGGGCGCCTTGCGTACCGGGAACAGCAGGGTGTCGTTCTTGAGCTGGTTCTCGGTGATTTCCCGCAGCGGCGTGTAGTCGTCAAAGATGAATATACCGCGGCCGAAGGTGGCGCCGACCACATCGTTCTCACGGCGCTGGATGACCACGTCGCGGAACGGGATGTTCGGCACGTTGCCTTCCAGCTTCACCCAGCGGTCGCCGCCATCGATGGTAAAGAACAGGCCAAACTCGGTACCCAGGAACAGCAGTTCCGGCTTGACGTGGTCCTGCACAATGCGCCAGGTGACGTGGCGCTCCGGCAGGTCGCCGACAATGCTCTTCCAGCTCTTGCCGCGGTTTTCGCTTTTGAACACGTAGGGCTTGAAATCGCCCTGCTTGTGGTTGTCGACCACCACGTACACCGTGTCCGGGTCGTGCAGGTCGGCGCGGATGTCATTCACGAAGAAGTAGCGCGGTACGCCGGGCAGCTTGTCGATGCGGCGCCAGTTCTCGCCGCCGTCTTCGCTGACCTGGATGAGGCCGTCGTCGGTGCCCACGTACAGCAGGCCTTCCACCAGCGGCGACTCCGACAGGGAGGTAATAGTGGAGAACTTGGACATCGCGTACAGGTCCCAGGGCGAGTCAAAGCTCCACTGGCGACCCATCATCGGTTCCTTGAGGCGATCGATATCGCGGGTCAGGTCACCGGATACCGGTGTCCAGGAATCGCCGCGATCATCGCTGCGCCACACGCGCTGGCTGGCGAAGTACAGGCGCTTGGAATCAAAGGGGCTGATGAGGATGGGGGAATCCCAGTTGAAGCGCTCGGCCTCTTCACCCTTGCGAGGCTGCGGCTGGATGTACACGCTCTCGCCGGTCGCCCGGTCAAAGCGCGTGAGGTTCCCTTCCTGCCACTCGGCGTAGATGATGTTGGGGTTGTCCGGGTCGGCAAATGACTGGTGGCCGTCGGCCCACAGGGTGACGAACCAGTCGGAGTTGTGAATACCGGAGTGGTCTACGGTGCGCGAGGGCACGCCCAGGGAATTGTTGTCCTGGGTACCGCCGTAGACGTTGTAGAACGGCGTGTCGTAGTCCACCGTCACCTTGTAGAACTGGGTGAGCGGCAGGTTGGCGACAAACTTGGAGGTCTTGCCCTTGTCGAAGCTCTCGTACACACCACCGTCGGTGCCGAACAGCAGGTAGTTCGGGTCCTTCGGGTCAAAGGCCAGGGCGTGGTGGTCGGAGTGACGGGCTGAGGTGGGAAGCTTCTCGATGGTCTTGCCGCCATCTGCCGTGGTGTGCATCCACACATCGGCCTGGTAGACGCGATCAAATTCATGAGGGCTGGCAAACAGCTCCTGGTAGTAGTGCGGGCCGGTGCCGCTGGACAGGTAGTCGTTGCGCTTCTCCCAGCTCTCGCCGCCGTCTTCTGAGCGCCAGAAGCCGCCGGTGCGGCGCTCGAGCTCAATGGTGGCGTACAGCACGTCGGGGTTGATCGGCGATACCGCCAGGCCAGTCTTGCCCTTGGCGCCCTTGGGCAGGCCCTCGGTCAGCTCGCGCCAGGTCTTGCCGCCGTCGGTGGACTTGTAGATGCCGGTTTCGGGGCCGCCGTCCATCAGCGCTGCCACGGTGCGCAGGCGCTGCCACTTGACCGCGTACAGGGTGTCCGGATCGCGAGGGTCCAGGTGCACCTCACTCACGCCGGTGTACTCACCGCCGCTGAGAATGTTTTCCCAGGTCGCGCCACCGTCGGTGGTCTTGTACAGGCCGCGGTCACCACCACCGGACCACAGCGGGCCCTGGGCTGCAACAAACACGGTGTTGGAGTCTTCCGGGTGCACGCGGATCATGCCGATGTGCTCGGACTCCTTCAGGCCCAGGTTTTCCCAGGTCTTGCCGCCGTCACGGCTACGGTAGACGCCGTCGCCAAAGCCGACGTGGCGGCCGGACACGTTCTCACCGGTGCCCACCCATACGGTGTCG
Organism: Halieaceae bacterium; assembly: GCA_036351375.1. GTDB lineage: Bacteria > Pseudomonadota > Gammaproteobacteria > Pseudomonadales > Halieaceae > JANQIO01. The sequence goes on along the minus strand of JAZBOY010000147.1, from coordinate 6,476 downwards.
GGGTCGCTGGGATCGAGGGTGATGGCGCCGATGGAGTAGGAGCCTTCATTGTCGAAGATGGTCTCCCAGGTGGTACCCGCGTTCACGGTTTTCCAGATGTTGCCGCTGCCTACCGCCACATACCAGACGCTGCGGTTTTCGGGGTGGATGACAATATCGGCGATGCGGCCGGAGGTGACCGAGGGGCCGATGTTGCGCAGCTCAAGGCCCTTGAAAGTGCCCGCATTGAGGCCGGGTTTCGGCGGCTCATCCTGGGCCTGGGCGGGTGAAACAGCAAAAGAAACTAGTAGGGCGAGGCTGAGAATGGCCTGCCAGAGGCGACGTCCAGAACGCATTATTATCTCCAGTAAGCAACCGCGAAACCGCGGCGAAAACGCACAGTATAGGTGAAAGTGCCTGCAAGGCTAAAGGTGTAGGCGGTCTCGCAACTTATCGACGGCGCCTGCCCTCAACGGGTATCGCGCAGGTTTCTGCTGGCGGCGACCGAGCTGGGGTCCAGTTCATAGGCACGCTGGAACGCCTCCTGCGCCTGCTCGGGTTCACCGGTCTCCGCCAGGGCAATACCCAGGTTATTCATCAGGTCACTGCTGGGCTCATCCAGGGCAACCGCCTCCCGGTAGATCGGGATTGCCCGCTCGAAGTCTCCCTGGTGCAGGGCGATATCCCCCAGCAGCTGCAGCGAGCGAGCACCGGTGGGGTCTAGCTGCAGGGATTCGCGGGCATGCAGCTCCGCCTGCGGATACATGCCGCGCTGGATGTAGTCGGCCGCCAGGTGGAAGTGCGCCCGCCAGGTGGGCCCGTGCACCTGCAGCACCCGGGTAAACAGGCTGTGGCGATTTTCCCAGTAGCCCACCTGCCAGAACCCCAACCCGCTGTAGAACAGCACCAGCAGCGCCGACAGCGCCGCAAACAGCGGGAAGCGGGCACTCCCCCGCCGCGGTGCCAGCGCGCAGATAGCCAGCAGGATGCCCACCGAGGGCAGGTACATGTAGCGGTCGGCATGGGCCTGGGCGCCCACCTGCACCAGACCGATCACCGGCACCAGGGTACCCAGGTACCAGCACAGCCCGGCGGCGACCAGCGGCCGGGAGGTAAACATGGGAAGGCTCGCCAGCGCCCAGCCGAGTAGCAGCAGCGCCGGCAATCCCGTACCCAGTAGCGTGACCGGCTGTGGCAGCGGGTAGAAGGCCGCTAGCCCCAGCGGCAGCAGCGACTGCCGCAGATACACCAGGTAACTCAAGACGGCATTGAGCAAACGCTCCTGCAGACCCAGGGATTCCACCGAGGCCACCGACCCGCCCTCTTGCTGGGCCAGCAGCGTGACCAGGCCAGACGCCACCATCACCGCTAAAAACGGCAGCTTCTCGAGGACCGACCGCTGCAGGTGGAGGGATGGAGACGCAGGCGCATCAGCTGCCTTGTGGCGATAGTGAAAATAGTCCAGCACCAGCAGCAGGCAGGGGAAAGTCACCGCCATGGGCTTTGACAGCAGGGCCGCCGCAAACAGCAGCAGGCACAGCAGATAGCGGCCGGGGCCGGGGCGGTACCGATAGTTGTCGTAGACCAGCAGGCCTGCCAGGTAGAACAGCGCACACAGCAAATCCTTGCGCTCCGCCAGCCAGGCCACCGACTCCACGTGCAGCGGATGCACAAGGAATACGGCAGCACAGACCGCGGCGGCGATGCCGTGGCCACTCCAGCGCCGCAGCAGCTCATACACCAGCAGGCTGTTCAGCCAGTGCAGCAGCACGTTGTGCAGGTGCGCGGCGCCGAGATTTGCACCAAACAGCTCTACGTCCAGCATGTAGGACAGCCAGGTGAGCGGATGCCAGTTCGACAGGTAGAAGGAGGTGAACGCCCAGCGCACGCCTTCCCAGGTGAGCCCGGCCTGAACGTAGCGATTGTCGAGGATGTAGTGGTCGTCGTCGAAATAGACGATACCGAAGCCGTAGGTCTGCCCGAACAGCGCCGCAGCCAGGCCCAGCAGCACCAGTGCCAGCCACAACAGCTGCCGACGGTGATTGCTGAACAGGCGAGGCGCGAAAGTCATGGTGAATGTGGGTCCTGTGAGGCGGCGGCCAGTCCATTGACGACTGCGAGCACCCGCGCAGTGTAACCCACCCGCGCCTGAGACTCTGCCCAATACGGGCTCATCTAGGTGATTGGCAGCGGGGCGCGTACTATAGGCGCCATGGGAATGCTGGACCGAGACAACGATCCGATCAGCGGTGAGGCGCTGGACCAACACATTCAACGGGCGCTGTCCGTGGCGCGGCCCGGTTCGATGTTTTACCTGGCCTACCCCCTGATCCGTCGGCTGCTGCGCGCCGAGATCATCGATGCTCGCAAGCTGCCCGACGAACCCTGCCTGTTCATCGGCAACCATTCCCTGTTCGCCACCGACGGCATGATCTTCGCGCCGCTGATGTGGCATGAACACGGGCGCTTCCTGCGCGGCCTGGGGGACAAGGCGCTCTGGAACCGCTATACCGAGGACTTCCTCTTGGCCCAGGGCGCAGTCATTGGTCACCCTCAGGTGTGCAGTGCGCTGATGGAGGCGGGCCACGACCTGATGGTGTTCCCTGGCGGCGCCCACGAGGCCACCAAGACCCAGGCCGAGCGCTACACCCTGCAATGGAAGGACCGGGCCGGCTTTGTGCGCATGGCGGCGCAGCACGGCTATACCATCCTGCCCTGCGCCCATGTCGGTCCCGACGAGTTCTACGAGCACTGGGTGGAAGGCCGCGACCTGCCCGACACGGTGCTGGGGGAGTGGCTGTCGAGAGCGGGCGTGCTCACGGAAGACACACGGCCGGACCTGCTGCCGCCGATACCCCTGGGCGCCCTGGGCACCCTCTTCCCGAAGCCACAGCGCTGCTATATTCAATTTGGAGAGCCAGTGCGCCTGGCCGAGTATCGAGGCAGGAAAGTCAGCAAGAAGACCGTGATGAGCATTCGCGATGAGGTCGCCGACCAGATCGAGGCCATGCTGCCAGAGCTGTTTGCCCTGCGCGACGAGGCCCGCAACAGCGAGGGCTGGCTACGCCGCCTGCTGACCACGGAACTGTTGAGTGACACGCGAGACACCACCTCATGAGTAACCCTTTCGATACTGACCTGGACCAGGTGGCCGCCAACCACATGCCACTGACGCCGGTGGGCTTCCTGCCCCACACGGCTGCGATTTTTCCGGATCGCACGGCGGTGATTCACGGCAACCTCCGCTACAACTACCGGGAGCTACTGCAACGCTGCGAGGCGCTGGCGCGAGCACTGATCCAGCGCGGTATAGGCCCTGCCAGCACAGTATCGATCATCGCACCGAATATTCCCGCCCACCTGGAGGCACACTTCGGGGTGCCAATGACCGGCGCGGTGCTCAACAGCATCAATATCCGCCTGGACGCCGCCACCATCGGCTACATCCTCGACCACGGCGAATGCGACGTATTGCTGGTGGACGCCCAGTTCGCGGAAGTCGCGCGGGAGGCCCTGGCCGCCTCGTCCAGAGAGCCGCTGGTGATTGACCTCGAGGACAGCCTCGGCCCCCAGGGTGCGGGCATCGGCACAATAGACTACGCGGCATTGCTCGAAGAGGCCGACCCCACCACGGATATTCCGCCGCTGGCTGACGAGTGGCAGTCGATGGCGCTCAACTACACCTCCGGCACCACCGGCAATCCCAAGGGCGTGGTGTACCACCATCGCGGCGCCTACCTGAATGCCATCGGCAACAGTTTCGCCTGGGGCATGACGCCGGGGCCCACCTACCTGTGGACCCTGCCCATGTTTCACTGCAACGGCTGGTGCTTCCCCTGGACCATCACCCTGCAGGGCGGCACCCACGTTTGCCTGCGCGAAGTGGCGGCGGAGCCGATTATCGACTCGCTGGCGACAAACCAGGTCACCCACATGTGTGGTGCGCCGATCGTGCTGTCGATGCTGGCCTCTGCGGATGACGCCCTGAAAGCCAGGATCCCCCCGGGCCTCAAGATCATGACCGCCGGTGCTGCGCCGCCGGCGGCAGTGATCGCCGGCGTGGAAAGCCTGGGCGCCGAGATCACCCACACCTACGGCCTGACCGAGGTCTACGGGCCCTGCGTGTACTGCGCCTGGCACGAGGAATGGAACGGCCGGCCGCTGGCCGACCGCGCCGCGCTCAAGGCGCGCCAGGGCGTGCCCTACCCGGTACTGGCGGGCCTGGACGTGCTGGACCCGGAGACAATGCAGCCCGTGCCGGCCGACGGCGAGACCATTGGCGAGGTCATGTTCCGCGGCAACGTGGTGATGAAGGGCTACCTGAAGAATCCGGATGCCACCCGCGAATCACTGGCCGGCGGCTGGTTCCACTCCGGCGACCTGGCGGTGAAACACGCGGACAACTACATCGAGATCAAGGACCGCTCCAAGGACATCATCATCTCCGGCGGTGAAAACATCTCCTCCATCGAAGTGGAGGGAGCACTCTATAAGCACGAATCGGTAATGGCCGCCGCCGTGGTGGCGCGGCCGGATGACAAGTGGGGTGAGACACCCTGCGCATTCATCGAACTGAAGGCAGGCGCCGAACCGCCCAGCGATGAGGACCTCACCGCCTTCTGCCGCGAGCACCTCGCTGGCTTCAAGCTGCCCAAGACCTTCGTTTACGGCGAGCTGCCCAAGACGTCTACCGGTAAGATACAGAAGTTCCTGTTGAGGGAGCGGGCGAAGGCGCTGTAGAAGTCTGGCGTTCTAGGATGTCAGATACCTTCTGGACGGTGTTGAGCAACAGAGTATTATCTGCCCATGAACTCAAAATTCAGAAATCTGCCATTGGATGAGCGCATCCAGCTCGTTGAAGACTTATGGGACAGCATCGCCGTAGACCAGGGTGCGCTCCCGCTCAACAAGCGGCAGATTGCAGAGCTTGATCGTCGCCTAGATGCCTTTGCAACGGACGGAAAGAGTGGGCGCAAAGCTGACAACGTGATTGCGGAGATTCGAAAACAGCTATGAAATACGCTGTCCGACTCAGGGAAGAGGCGGACCAGGACTTGCGCGACGCCGCCGAGTGGTATGAGAAACAGAGAGCTGGACTTGGCGCGCAGTTCCTCGACCAGGTACTCAAGACAGTCAATACGATCGGCGATCAACCCGAATCCTTCCCGGTGGTTTACCGAGGGCTGAGAAGAGCACTACTTGCCAGATTCCCATTTGCAGTTTTCTACCGTGTCCTGGATCAGGAAGCCGTTGTGTTTTCCATCATGCACGCCAGCAGGGATCCGGAAAATTGGAAAACTCGCTACTGAAACCGCAGCTGAGTCTTTGCGGAGCATGCAGCGGTGGAAATCGGGGGAAGTCCAGAATATAAGCCAGAAGTGTCAGTTGAACCGGGGGAACTCCATGCCGCTTGATCAACGTGTCCGATCTAATAAGGGAAGTTCAGTCTGACCCCTTGATCCCTTAAGTCTCCGAGTCGTTATCTTTATAGACTTCTGCAATCCGCTTAACATCAACCTCGTGCGGCTTAACGACATCGCAGCTTCTAGCAAGTTGATGCACCACAGTATAAATCGCCCAATCCATTTGCATGCAGGCATCATCTAGCCCTCTGGACTCCATCTCTTTCTCAATCTCATCATGGATTGCGATCAGCACTGGAATAGTCGCCCCGCCGTTAGTGTGCAGTTTCTTATCTGCTACGGGGATCTCTTTCGGCCAGAACGAAATGGCGATCTCATATCTATCAATTATTCCTCTATCCACTATCTACAACTCCCATCGGGGCGAACAGACTCCCGATTCTTGCCATCTCGGCGGTCCCGCTCGTTTGGCCATCTCTTCCATTTGCTTCCACCATGCCCATCTCTATCAGGGCTCCATACATGATTGATACTGATCAAGGGGTCAGACTCCTTGAAAAAGCATCCCCGTCCTACTCTCTCGTAATTGGGGTCAGAGTAACAATTCCTACGAGTTGCCAGGGATCAAGGAGTCTGACCCTTTGATCGTAGATTAACCGGATCAAAAAATGGGCTCTGATCCCTATATCCCCGCGATGCATGATCTGCGTCTCTGATGTACCCGTAAGTTGCTGTTGAACGCTTCAGGACCTCGATCCGAGGTCTGGCCGTGATTCAGTGGGGTTTTCAGAATGACGCAAAGAGTGTTGATTTCCGGCGCAAGTATCGCGGGGCCGGTAACAGCTTACTGGCTGGCTCGAGCAGGTTTTGAGGTTACCGTCATTGAACGTTCGGAATCTCTCAGGCTCGGCGGCCAGAATATCGACATTTCAGATGCTGCGCGGGACGTGGTTCGATTGATGGGCCTTGAAGAAAAGATCAAGGCTCGGCACACGGGCGAGCGAGGACTGCAGTTTGCGGAAATCGGGGGACAGTTTACTCAATTGCCGGCTTGCGCCCGGGTTTCTTCCTCTTGAGATCGCGCCCCGTCAGCGCTTCCAGCTTTTCCATAAAAGCCCCATTCCCTGCCGGCCT
>JAZBOY010000146.1:0-2925 GCA_036351375.1 Halieaceae bacterium | reverse complement strand
TCATACCGATTACCTCATTGGAGTGTTGTAGACAGTGTAGAGAGCCTGCGGCATCCAGGCTATGCCCCCCAGGCTGTGCGCCCCAGGCTGTGCGCCCCAGGCTGTGCGCCCCAGGCTGTGCGCCCCAGGCTATGCGGCCCGGGCTACGTGCGCTGGACCGCCGGCAGGGCTCGCTCCCACAAGGCCGCCAGTTCGCGGTACACGATGCGCTGGTGTGCCAGTCGCTCCCGTGACTCCTCATCGGGGGTGGCGTCCTGCCAGGCCTCATGCAGGGCGTCGGCCTCGTCATCGGTCAGGCTGTCCCCCTCGATGATCACAGCCAGGTCAAACAGCGGGTCGCCCATGGCGGCATACTCCCAGTCCAGGGCCAGCATGCGGTTGTCGAATACCAGGCGATTGGCGCACAGCAGGTCGTTGTGGCAAAGCTTCAGCTCGGCGGGTTCCAGTTTTTCGCAGGCCTCTACCAGGGCTGTTGGCAGTTCCCGCTCGCCAATCACCGACAGGTAGCCGCGGGCCCGCTGTAGCGGGTCGAGGCGAAATTTCACCGGGGGCAGGGCGTGAATCCTGCGCAACAGGGCGGCGACGCCGGCGAGGCTATCCGCGGCCCCGGCCTGGGGCTCGCAGTACTCGCACACCAGCACGCCGAGGGAAGGGTTGCGGTATACCGGCTGCGGCGCCAGCTGTACGCCGGCGGCGTTGTGCAGGGCGCGCCATTCGGCGTCCCGGCTCAGGCCCATGCGCTGGCTGTCAAAGCCGTCGATGCGCAGCACCCATTGCCGGCTGCCGTCACTCACCAGCACGCTGGTGTTGCTGCCGCCAGCGCCCAGCAGCCGTTGTGGCTCGGGTTGGGTGGCGGGTGCGGGCTGCCACTGCTGCCACTGCGCCAGCGCCTGGTTGAGAATCAGGCGAGCTGGGCCCGGTAGTGTCTCGTCCATGTCATGAACCCGATAATCACGATAACCAGGTACACGGCAAACAGCGCCGCAGTCAGGTACAGCTCCCTGTCGATATACAGGAAGATCGACAGCCCGTCGATCACTATCCAGTACAGCCAGTTCTCGAGCAGCTTGCGGGCAACCATCCATGTTGTCAGCACCGCTCCCCAGGTGGTGAACGAGTCCAGGTAGGGCCAGGCGGCCGTGGTGTAGTGGCTCAGCAGCGCGCCGGACGCGCCACTCAGCAGCAATACGGCAGCGATGGCCAACAGGTGCTGTTGCCCCGACCAGCGGCCGATGGCAAGGCTGCCGTCTTCACGGTTGCCGTGCCGCCAGTGCCACCAGCCGTACACGGCCATGGCCAGGTAGTAGACCTGCAGTGCGGACTCCATCAGCAGGCCCGCCTGCCAGAACAGCACCAGGAAAATGGCGGTGCTGATAAAGGCCGCGTACCAGCAGCTGATCTGCTCGCGCATGGCCAGCAGCAGGTAGGCGATGCCCAGCACCACGGCGGTGATTTCCCAGGGGTTGGTCATCTGCGTCAGATCAGAAACTCAGGCTGAGGTCGACGCCTACCATGCGCGGCTCGCCGAGCTGGAAGTAGTCCTCTACCACGTAGTCCTTGCGCGGGTCGTTGCCAAAGCTGCCGAAGCCGCGCACCTGGTAGTCCTCGTCGGTCAGGTTGCGCCCCCACAGGCCCACCGACCAGTTGTCGCGGCTGTAGCCCAGGCGGCCGTGGACCAGCTCATAGCTGTCGGCCTGGGCGTCGTGACGGTCGGAGAAATAGAACTCGTCCTTGCCTTCCACTTCGAGGCGCAGGAAGAAGCCGCGACCGAAGTCAAAGCGCCCGCCCAGTGAAAACTGGTAGGACGGCGCCTGGGCCTGGTCACGACCCGACAGGTCTTCACCGAAGACATTGACGTAGTCCTTGAACTCGGTCTCCAGCAAACCCAGATTGGCCCACAGCTGCAGGCGGTCGGTGGGCAGCCAGTCGAGCTCGATCTCGGCGCCGTAGTTCTCGCCCTCGGCGGCATTGCTGGTGTAGTCGACAAAGGTGGTGGCGCCCCCCTCCTGGGGGATCAGGAAGGAGCCGCGTACCTGCTGGTCTTCGCGGTCCATGTAGAACACCGCCACCCGGGTACGCAGGGTGTTGTCGAGCATCCGGCTCTTGAAGCCGATCTCATAATTGACGAGGGTTTCCTCGTCGAAGTCGCGCACCGCATTCAGGCCGGCAATGATGTCGGGATCGTCGGTGGCATCGATGCTGGCGAGAATACCGCCGTTGACGCCGTTGGCACGATAGCCGCGTGACACCGAAGCATAGGCCAGGGTGGTGTCGGACCAGTCGTACTCCAGCGCCAGCTTGCCGCCCCACAGGTCCTTGTCGGGATCGAAGGCGACATCGTTGCTGTCACTGTAGTCAGTGTCGCGGCTTTCCAGGCGCAGCCCCGTGACCAGGGTCAGGCGTTCGGTGAGGGCGGTGTCGAGCTGGCCGAACAGCGCCCAGGTCTCGGTGTTGAACTCGCTGTCGAAGGGCCCGGCGAAGGTGTAGCGGCGGTCCAGGTCCTCGTCGTTGGCCAGGTAGTAGAGTCCCGCCACCCACTCGCCGCGGCCGCCAAACAGCGCCGAACGCTCGTTGGAGACCAGGCGCAGCTCGGCGCTCAGGCTGTCGCGCTCGCGCAGGTAGGTGTCTGTGGAGGTGTAGCCGAAGGGGTGGAAACCCTCGAAGGTCCAGTCCTCGTCGTAGCGGTACTCACTGTCGCTGTTGGCATAGCTGAGCAGGGTCTGCAGCTCGAAGAGCGAGAAGCTGGAGGACGTCTGCAGCGACAGGGCAATGGACTCCTGGGTATCCCGCCCGGGTTCGTCAGAAATAGTGTTGCGAACGTTGTCCAGCGAGAAGGCGTCGTAGCCGTTGTCGACGTCGATGTAGGTCACCGCCAGGTCGACGCTGTGCTGCTCTGACAGCAGCCACTGCAGGCGGGCGCGGGCG
>JAZBOY010000145.1:0-6656 GCA_036351375.1 Halieaceae bacterium | reverse complement strand
TGCTGGCGGCGCGCGCCCGCAAACCCCTGTCGGTGCGCCTGCTTGGCGCCGGCCTGAGGCTGACGCCGCGACACGCCGACGAGGCCGACCAGCTCTCGCTGTTTGCCGCACTCGATTGAACCTGTGACACGCGCCGAGTACCCTTGGTCGGCGACAATAACCATAACAATGCCCGCCAACACACCGAGGAGAAGCCCGTGCTTACACCCGTCATCGCCCTGGTCAGCTGGACACTAGTGGTCTGGATCTGGATGTACCTGCTGCGTATTCCCGCCATGCAGGCCGCCGGGCTGGAGCCCGACGAGGCTCGCCACCCGGGCTCCCTGAACGTGCTGCCAAGCGGCGCGCGCCAGGTGGCCGACAACTACAACCACCTGCACGAGCAGCCGACGATTTTTTATGCGCTGGCCTTCTACTGCTACCTGGCGGGCACCGGCGACGCGATCAATGTCAACCTGGCCTGGGCGTATGTCGGCCTGCGGGTAACGCATTCGCTGGTGCAGAACACCATCAACCGGGTGCTGATCCGTTTCAGCCTGTTCGCCCTTTCCTCCCTGGCACTGATGGCAATCGCCGTGCGCTGCCTGCTGGCGTTGTAGTGTTGTGAAGAGCGCCAGAACGACTGCCATGAAGAGTCCAGTCAGGAGCGTCATGAAAGGAAGCGCAAGAATCTGCCCGCTCCTCGCACTGCTGTTGCTGGCGTCGCCGGCGCTGGCATCGCGCAACGTCATCCTGGTGATCGGCGATGGCATGGATGACGTTCAGATCACCATCGCGCGCAACTACCTGGTGGGCGCAGAAGGCCGGCTGATGATTGACGACCTGCCGGTGCGCTCTGCAGCGCAGGTACTGACGGTGGATGAGGTCGGGCAGCGAGTGTATGTGGCAGATTCCGCCAACACCGCTACCAGCCTGGCAACCGGTGTGGTCACCAGTCGCGGCCGCATTGCCACCACCGCCGGCAGCGATGAGCCCATCGAGACCATTCTCGAGCAGGCGCAGGCGGCCGGGTTGCGAACCGGGCTGGTCACCACGGCCAGCGTGACCGACGCCACCACCGCGGCCTTTGCCGCGCACATCAACGTGCGCACCTGTGAGGACCCCGAGTCCATTCACGGGGTCAAGCGCTATGGCATCGTGCTGCCCCACTGCCGCCAGTACACCCGCGCCAGCGGCGGCCCGGGGTCGATCTCGGAACAGCTGGCCAATTCCGGGATTGAGGTGATTCTCGGCGGCGGCAGCAAGCATTTTGATATTCCCGCCGAGGGTGACTCACGCACCGTCAGGGAGCTGGCGGTGGACGAGGGTTACACGGTTATCGACAGCGCCGCGGCGCTCGCTGCAGAGCACGAGGGTCGGTTGCTGGGTCTGTTCGCCCCATCGACCATGCCGGTCCGGCTGCGCGGCGAGAACGACCGTACCGCCGAAGCCCCCACCCCCAGCTGGCTGAACCACCTGCATCGTTTTCTCGGCAGTGTGCGCCTGCCGGAGCCCATGCGCTGCGAAGCCAATCCTGCCTACGCGGGTATGCCCAGCCTGGCGCAGATGACGCGTGTGGCGCTGGCGAAGCTCGACAACGAGCGCGGCTTCCTGCTGGTGGTGGAGTCCGCCTCCATCGACAAGCAGGCGCATGAACGCAGGCCCTGCGGTTCTATCGGTGAACTGGCACAACTGGATGAGGCGGTTGCCCTCGCCCTGGAATTTGCCGAGCAGCGCGATGACACGCTGGTGCTGGTGACCGCCGATCACGGGCACGCTGCGCAGCTGGTACCGGAAACCAGCCTGTTTGCCAGCTACGGCGCCCCGGTCTTTACCCCGGGCATGCTGGCCAGGCTGCTGACCGATGAGGGCGTGATCATGGGCGTCAACTACGCGACCAACAGCTTTCCCTACGAGGAGCACACCGGCGGCCAGGTGCCGTTGCTGGCCAATGAGGTCGGCGAGGACCGGGTACCCGGGTTCGTGACCCAGCCGCAGATTTACGAGATCATGCATGACTACCTGTTCGGTGAATCGGACTGAACGGGAACCGGGTTTAAAGCCTATAAGCAGCCGGGAGAGCAGCAGCATGGCAAGCGAATCATTCGACGTCATCATCGTGGGCGCCGGCCTGTCAGGAGTAGGCGCGGCAGTGCACCTGCAGCGGGAGTGCCCGGGTCGCAGCTACGCCATTCTCGAGAGCCGGGACGCGATGGGCGGCACCTGGGACCTGTTCCGCTACCCCGGTATCCGCTCCGACAGTGACATGCACACCCTGGGCTACAGCTTCAAACCCTGGCGCGACCCGAAGGCCATCGCGGATGGCCCATCGATCTGCGCCTACGTCAACGAGACCGCCAGGGAGAACGGGATCGAAGAACACATCCGCTACCGCCACCGGGTAACCCGGATGGAATGGTCCAGCCAGGACGCCAGCTGGATCGTAACGGCGCAGCGCGGCGATGGCGGAGACAGCGTACAGCTGCGCTGCAACTTCCTGATGATGTGCGCCGGGTACTACAGCTATCGGCAGGCCCATACGCCGGACTTTCCCGGCCGCGAAGACTTCACGGGCACCGTGATTCACCCGCAGTTCTGGCCGGAAGAACTGGACTACAGCGGCAAGCGCGTGGTGGTCATCGGCTCCGGCGCCACCGCCATGACCCTGGTGCCCGCCATGGCGGACCAGGCCGAGAGCGTTACGATGCTGCAGCGCTCGCCCACCTATGTCTTCTCGCGGCCAGCGAAGGACTGGTTCGCCAACACCCTGCGCGCCCTGCTGCCAGACACCTGGGCCTATGCCATTACCCGCTGGCGCAACGTGCTGTGGCAGCAGTGGGTGTACCGACGCACGCGCACCGCGCCCGACAAGGTGCGCGACCTGTTGCTGAAACGGGTGCGCGAGGAGCTGGGTCCCGACTACGACATCGACACCCACTTTACGCCGAGCTACAACCCCTGGGACCAGCGCCTGTGCCTGGTACCCGACAGCGACCTGTTCAAGGCCCTGCGCAACGGCCGGGCCCAGGTAGTCACCGACACCATTGAGCGTTTCACGGACAGCGGCATACGCCTGGCTTCCGGCGAGATGCTCGAGGCAGACATTATTGTCACGGCTACCGGCCTGGAGCTGGTGGTAATGGGCGAGGCGGAGGTGGTAGTAGACGGCGAGACGGTCGACTTCTCGCGTACCTGGTCCTACAAGGGCCTCATGTATACCGGGGTGCCCAACCTGGTAACGACCTTTGGCTACATCAACGCCTCCTGGACCCTGCGTGCGGACCTGACCGCCGAGTACTGCTGTCGCCTGCTTCGGCATATGGCAGAAACCGGGGCGGTGAAGGTGGTACCCGCCCTGCGGCCGGAAGACGCAGATATGCCCGAGCGTGACTGGATCGAGGATTTCCCCGCCGGCTATATGCGCAGGGCCATGCACAAGTTTCCAAAGCAGGGGGATCGCGAGCCGTGGATCAATCCCCAGAATTACCGCAAGGATCGCCTGATGTTTCGCAATGCACCGCTGGAAGACGGTGCCCTGCAGTTTTCGGGTCCCGAGCCTGCGGTCGGTGAAGACGCCGGTGAAACACTGCTTCGCGAAGCATCCTGAAGCATAAACGCCTGTGAGGTGGTAGTGGCGTGAGCAATACAACGGACCAGACAGCCAGGATACTCGTCATAGAAGACGAGGCCCTGGTTGCGCGTGATATCCAGTCTCGTCTCAAGCAGCTGGGCCACGAGGTGCTGGGGCTGGCACACAGCCCGAAGCAGGCGCTGCAACTGGCAGGGGAACTGCAACCAGAGTTGCTGCTCTGCGATATTCACCTGAAAGATGAGATCGACGGTATCGAGGTGGCGCGACGTATCACCGCCGAACGCGACCTGCCGGTGATCTTCCTGACCGCCTATTCCGACCGCGAGACCGTGGCCCGCGCCAAGTCGCTCACGCCCTATGGATACGTGCTCAAGCCGATCGAGACCGCCGACCTGCAGATCGCCATCGAGATGGCCCTGCACAAGTTCTCGGTCGAGCAGGAGCTGCACAGCACCCGCCAGCTGCTGGCAACCGCGCTGCAGTGTATCGGCGACGCGCTGGTGTTTATCGACAGCGAGCACCGCATTACTGCCATGAACGAGCAGGCGTGCCGCATTTTTGGCATTGCTGAAGACCAGGCTGCCGGCCTCGACTGTGAGCAGATGCTGGAAGACCGAACCGGGGCGCGCCAGGCCGCCAGCCTGTCCTGGCAGACCCTGCTGGACACTCCCGCGGTGACTCGTCTGCCGCCGTTTCAGGTAAAACGCGGCGACGGCAGCCAGCTACTGGTGGACGGCGTGATCGGGCCGACCCAGGCTTCCGGCAGCAACAGGCAGCCAGGCGGCGTGGTCCTGATTCTCCGGGAGCTGGCGGAGCTGAAGGATTCCACCGACAACCTGCCGCTACCGGGGGAGCTGCCGGCCGACCGCCTGTCGGGAATTTTTGACTACCCGCTGGATCATGAGCGCGCCTTTGTCTTGCTGCTGATCAGCCCGGACAGCCCCGATGCATTGCTCGAGGGCCTGGACGACGAAAGCCGCAATGCTCTTCTGCGGGAGCTGGTGGAACAGCTCAACCTGTCCATGCGCGGCACCGACCTGGCCAGCTACTACGGCGGCAATGTGTTCTCCGCCAGCCTGCCGTTCACTACCCTGGAAGAAGCCGGCTCGATTGGCAGCGCCATCCTGCAGCGACTGGCCCAGCACCGTTTCCTGGGTGGCAGCCTGCGCCTGACGGCCAGCATCGGCGTCTCTCATCACCGCGCTGAGGTAAACAGTGAGAGTGGCGAGTCGCCGCTGGAACTGTTCCGCCGGGCACACCGCGCCCTCGACCTGGCCCGGCAGTCCGGCGGCAACCGGCTGGCAGTGTGGCGCCCCAGCACCGACCTTGGACTGGTGGGCAACCTGGACAGCCAGAGTGAACTGCTGGCGGCCGATGCCGGCCAGGATTACCGCAACATGGCGCTGCTCTGGAACACCATGAGCGACGGCAGCACGGCAGAACCGCAAAGCCAGGCCAGGGCACTGCTGGGGCGGCTGCAACGCTGCTTCGATCTCAATCGCGTGGTGCTGTTCAGCTGGCGCGACGGCCAGCCGCGCGCCCTGGCGGCCATGCCCGAGTGCACCGAGGGTGAGGCCCAGGCCTGCCTGCAAACCTGCCCGGACCTGGACCGGACCATTGCCGATTCAGAACCGCTGCAGGACGGCCAGCGCTGGTGGGTGCCGGTGAGTTTTGGCGCCAATATCGGCGGCGGCGGTGCCGGCCTGCTGTTTCTCGACAGCGGCGCCGAGGGCCGCCTGCGCCAGCAGGACCTGCTGCTGATGCAGTCGCTGGTGACCTACCTCGGAGGTCCCGGCGCCAGTCGCGGCGCCACGGCACCGGCGCCGGTGCAGGCCAATGGCACGGGTGGCAGCGACTTGCTCTATCAATCTGATGTGATGAGGGAGGTCATGGAGCTGATCCGCCTGGTGGCCCCCACGGACGAAACCGTGCTCATCACCGGCGAGTCGGGAACCGGCAAGGAAGTGATCGCCAGTGAGATTCATCGCCTCAGCAGCCGCTCAGAGGCGCCGTTTGTCATCGTCGACTGCGGTGCGGTGGTCAGCACCCTGATCGAGCGGGAACTGTTCGGTCATGTTCGCGGGGCGTTTACCGGCGCCACCCAGAGCGCACCCGGCAAGCTCAAGGAAGCGGACGGCGGCACCCTGCTGCTGGATGAGATTGGCGAGCTGCCACTGGATGTGCAGGTCAAGCTGCTGCGCGTGGTACAGGACAAACAGTTTACCGCCGTGGGCAGCACCCAGACCGAAACCGTCAACACCCGCATCATCGCTGCCACCAATGTCGATCTTGAAGAGGACATTCGCCAGGGCCGATTCCGCGAGGACCTCTACTACCGCCTCAACGTGTTCAACGTTCACTCCCCACCGCTGCGGCAACGGAACGGCGACGTGGAGTTCCTGGCCGACCACTTCCTGCGCAGCTGCGCTGTCCAGTACAACCGCGACATTCGCGGCTTCTCCCCGGCCGCAGCTTCGGCCATACGCAGCTACTCCTGGCCCGGCAACGTCCGCGAGCTTCGCAACAAGCTGATACGCGCGGTAATCCTTTGCCAGGGAACGGAAATCGATGTGCCCGAGCTGGACCTGCCCGCCGACCTGGCCGAGCGCCCCGCCGCCGCCGAGCCTGGCCCGCTCCCGTCACCCGTGCCCATAAGGGCCGAACAGGACAGCCTGGTCGAGCTGGAAACCTCCCTCAGGAACGCCCTCGAAGAACAGCTCGCATACTGCCTGGATAATCACGCCCTGCAGCCCCTGAGCCAGTGGCTCGAGCAGGACCTGATCCTTACCGCCCTGGAAATGCACCGCCAGGTCAATCTGCAGGCTGCGGCCGCGCTCAAGATTCCGGAAAGCACCCTGCGCCGCAAACTGGCCCGCTACCAGACCGCCAGCGACAGCCGCCCTGCCGAGGTGCAGTCACAGTGGCAAACGGTGGCAGCCCTGTTACCCCAATGGATCACGGTGGCCCAGCAAGAGGAGCTGGACCCGGTGACCCACCTGCAGAACCTCTTGCTCACCCTGATCGATGAGCGGGCCCGCAACCAGGCCGAGGCGGCGGCCCTGGCGGGGGTCTCGCCACCGACCTA
>JAZBOY010000144.1:0-2211 GCA_036351375.1 Halieaceae bacterium | reverse complement strand
GAGTGCCGACATCACCTTGATGGACGTGCAGATGCCGGTCATGGATGGCTTCACCTCGGTGGGCTTGATGCGCGAGCGCGGTATTGAGAAAACCGTGGTGGCGCTGACGGCGGATGCCATGGAGGGCGCAGAACAGAAGTGCCTGGAAGCCGGTTACAGCCGCTACCTGACCAAGCCGGTGAATATCGACAAGCTGCTTGGCGTGCTGGCGGAAGAACTGGGCGGCACTCGCGAGACTGTCAGCACGAGCGAAGTGGCCGCCACACCTGTTGCTTCGCCGACAGAACCTGAGACGGCACGCACCGAGACGGCCCGTGCTGTACACGAGACCGGTACGTCGACAGAACAGCCAGAGGAACCTGCACGGGCTGCTGCCACAGCGACGGCTTCCGCAGCAATGGCTGCCACAGCATCGGCTGCCGCAGCACCGGCTGCCGCAATATCTGCGGCAGGACCTCTGATTTACTGCACCCTGCCCGTTTCCAACGCCAGGCTGCGCGATATTGCCCAGAGTTTCCTCAACGGCCTGGGCGCGCAGCTGCAGGCAATGCGCGAGGCAGAGGCTGCCGACAATCTTGAAGAGTTAGCGGCGCTGGCTCACAAGCTGAAAGGCACCGCGGGCTCTGTGGGATTCCCCGCGATGACCGAACCCGCCGCTGAACTGCAGGACACTGCCAAGGCCAACAAGGCCGACGCCTGTGGCCCGTTGATAGCGAGACTGGAAAATCTGCAGCAGCGCTTCCGGCTGGAAGATACTGGCGAAGAAGTCGCTGAAACGGCTCCCCAGACTGGGGCCGCCGCGGAAACCATGCCGGACAGCATCGCATCGGTGTTAGCCGGTCGCGGCGAGCGTTTTGACAGCATCATCGTCAGTTTCGCCGACAAGCTGGGGAGCCAGATTGACGCCATGGACCAGCACCTGGCTGCCGGCGACCTGGATGAACTGGCCAAGCTGGCTCACTGGCTCAAGGGCTCTGCCGGCAGCGTCGGGTTCGGCGGTTTCACAGAACCGGCAGCAACACTGGAACAGGCCGCCAAGAAAGGCGACACTGAACTCGCTGCAGAGCGCATCACCTTCGTCAAAGAGATGAGTCGGCGCATTGTGGTACCAGAGGCAGACAACCGCGGTATCAACGAGAGGCAGGCGTCGCCATGAGCGAACAAGGTGAAGGCTCCATGCAAGCTGCACACACCGACGCGGCAACGCAGGGACAGAACGAGTTCCGCGACGACATCATCATGATGGTCGACGACGAGCCGCTGATGATTGGCGTGCTCGAGGTTTACCTCCAGGAGCAGGGTTTCCAGCATTTCATTGCCGTCAACGATTCCACGCAGGCCATGGACACCATCCTGCGCGAGCGCCCGGACTGCGTATTTCTCGACCTCAACATGCCGGAAGTCGACGGCTTCGAGATCCTGGAGAAAATCCGCTCAACGCCGGAAATCCAGCACCTGGCAGCCATTGTGCTCACCTCGGACACCGACCCGGAAACCAAACTCAAGGCGCTGGAACTGGGCGCCACCGACTTCCTGGAGAAACCCATCGACTCCAGTGAACTGATCCTGCGCCTGCGCAATACCCTGCGCGCCAAGGCCTACCAGGACCAGCTGACCTACTACGACGGACTGACCCGCCTGCCCAACCGCACCTTCTTCCTCGAGCGACTTGGGGCCAGCATCGAGCACGCCAAGCAGCGCCGCAATGACCTGGCGCTGGTGATGCTCTCAATCGATCGCTTCCAGGCAGTGAATGACAGCCTGGGCCCGATGGCGGGTGACGAGGTGTTGAAGGCCATTGCCGGACGTTTGCGCAAGATCATCAACGACGCCGGTGCCGGCGCCCACAAAAGCCAGGACTACGGTGATCGCATCCTGGCGCGCATGGGCGGTGACGAATTCGCCTTTGCGCTGCCGGGCCGTATGAGCAAGTCGGAAGTGGTGGAGCTGACCGATGAGATCAGGAACGCCATGCGCAAGCCCTTCGACTACCAGGGCAAACAGGTATTCCTGACAGCCAGCATGGGCATGGCACGCTATCCCCATGACGCGGGTGAAACCGGCCAGTTGCTGAAGAGTGCCGGCGCCGCCCGGGAGCTGGCCAAGAAGAACGGCGGCAATAGCCTGGAACA
Organism: Halieaceae bacterium; assembly: GCA_036351375.1. GTDB lineage: Bacteria > Pseudomonadota > Gammaproteobacteria > Pseudomonadales > Halieaceae > JANQIO01. The sequence continues at coordinate 79 of JAZBOY010000144.1, read as the reverse complement.
GTATTCCAAGGACATTACCGCCAAGGCCGACGCCCGCCGCAGCCTCGAAGCCGAGCTGCACGACGCCCTCGAGAAGGAG
>JAZBOY010000143.1:0-36584 GCA_036351375.1 Halieaceae bacterium | reverse complement strand
GGCGCTAGTACCGGTTACTCAGCCACAGGGCCTGGTAGGGCTCCAGGGCGATCACGCCCTTCTGGTCCAGGTATTCCATCCCGCTTACCAAGTCCTTCCACTGTTCGGTGCCGGTCAGGTTGATTTCCGACAGGTTCACCCACTGGATCTCGTCGGTCACGTTGTACAAGCAGAAGATGCTCTGGCTGCGGTCCACGCTCTGGCGCCAGAAGGCAAAGATACTGGTGCCGAGGTGCATGGTGAACTGGGTGGCATTGGGGTGAAAGGCCTTCTGGGCACTGCGCAGCGTGATCAGGCGAGTCAGCCGATCGAACACGCTACGGTGGTGGCGGTTCTCATCATCCAGCGCTTCCCGCAGCTCCTGCTCCGTCCAGATATGGCGATTGATGGTGCGGGCGCGGCCCGTGTTCTCCACCCGGGTGTAATCGTTTTCGGCACCCAGCAGGCTGTGAATATAGAACGCGGGAATACCTTCCAGGGCCAGCATGATTGCGTGGGCACAGACGAAGCGATCTTCCTGGTACTGATCGCGGCCACCGTCGATGGTGCCCTGCAGCGCGTCGTACAGGGCGATGTTGATTTCGTAGGGCTTGTCGTACCCTTCCCGGGCCCGGCGCATGGACACCATGCCGCCGCACTCGCGGGTGTAGTCCAGCATGCGGTTTATGTCTTCCTCTTCCAGCAGCCCGTCCAGCGGCCGCAGGCCGATACCATCGTGAGAGGCGATGAAGTTCAGGTACGTAGTCCCTGCCTGCGCCGGCGGCATGCTCATCATCCAGGTCTTTAGGTGGCGGCAGTCACCTTCCACCAGGGTGTAGACCAGCAGCGGCGGCAGCGAAAAGTTGTAGATCAGGTGCGCTTCATTGGCGTTGCCGAAATAGGTGAGGTTTTCGCGATTCGGCACATTGGTCTCGGTGATCACCAACGCACGCTCGGTGTGGTGCTCGATCAAGGTGCGATACAACTTGATCACCTCGTGGGTCTGCGGCAGGTGCACGCAGGGCGTGCCGGGCTCCTTCCAGAGAAAGGCCACCGCATCCATACGGAACAGTTCCACGCCGTGTTCCAGGTAATGGCGAATGATGTTGGCAAATTCCACCAGCACACGGGGGTTGGCAAAATTGAGGTCGACCTGGTCGGCGCTGAAGGTACACCACACGTGGCGAGTCCCGTCGGCGGTTTCCACCTCAGTCAGCAGGGGCGAGTTGCGCGGGCGCACCACCTCGCTGTGGTCGGCTTCCGGGTCACCCTCAAAGAAGTAGTCCTTGCCCGGGTCCACCCGTTTCTTGAAGTTGTCGAACCAGCCGCTGCGCGCCGAGGCGTGGTTCAGCACCAGGTCGGACATGAGGCGGAAGTCTCCAGCGATGGCGCTGATATCCTCCCAGCCACCCACTGCGGGATTCACCTCCATGTAGTCCATGACCGCAAAACCATCGTCGGAGCTGTACGGGAAGAAGGGCAGGATGTGCACGCCGGAGATTACCCCGCTCAGGCGCTCACGCAGGAATCGGTGCAGGGTCTTCAACGGCGTTTCATCCCCGTCGACCAGGCTGTCGCCGTAGGTGATGAGGATGTTGTCAGACTGGTCCCAGTGGTTGACATGCGACAGGGGCGACTGGCAGCGCTCGTCCAGCCCCATGGTCTGCATCAGCTCATCGGCGAGCTCACTGTAATCCGCCGGGCCGTAGATGATCTCCAGGTGCTTCTGGAGACGGTACTTCAGGCCGGCAACGGCTTCAGCGGGAGGCGGCGTATTCACGGTAGTCCTCCTCCACCGCGTTGCGGAACTGCTCCAGCACGTCCGGGAAGGCGCTGGTGACCCGGTTCCACCCCGGGATGAACGGTTTCTGCATCGGGTTGGCCAGAAAATAGTCCCCGGCCTTCATGATGTTCTGGGCGAACAGCTCCACCGCTTCTTCCTCGCGATGGCGCTGGTAGTTGAGCCCGTTGATGGTGGCGTCGTTCTCGTAGGTATCGATGAAGTCCAGCGCCACCCGGTAATAGGTGGCCTTGATGGTGCGGAATTTCTCGGTGGAGAACACCTCGCCCTTGGTGGCGAGCTTCCTGAACATGGCCTTGGCGATATCCGTACTCATCTTTGACAGCCCCCGGGCCGGATCCTCCCTGGAGAGATCCTGGTGCTTGTGGTCGTAGACCTCGGCGATATCCACCTGGCAGATGCGATTGGTCGCGTAGTTGCGGTTCATCTCTGACAGCACGCCCACTTCCAGCCCCCAGTCACTGGGGATCAACAGGTCATTGATGACGTAGGATCGCAGGGAGAACTCGCCCGCCAGCGGGTAGCGGAAGCTGTCCATGTAGTTGAGGAACTCGCTGTAGCCGCACACCTTGGTCAGCGAGCGCAGCAGCGGCGTCACGAACAGGCGGCTCACCCGGCCGCCCATGCTGTCGGTGGCCACGCGGGCGTAGTAGCCCTTGCAGAAGGCATAGCTGAAGTTGGGGTTGGCCACCGGATAGATCAGGCGAGCCAACAGCTCGCGCTCGTAGGTCACAATATCACAGTCATGTAGCGCCACCGACTGGGCCCGACCGGTAGCCAGCACATAGCCCAGCATATACCAGACGTTACGGCCCTTGCCCATTTCGGCCGGCGCCAGGCCCTTTTCCTTGAGCTTTGCGTCTATCGCCATCAGCCTCGGGCCATCGTTCCACAGCACCCGGTGGTGCTGCGGCAGGCGCGAAAAGTAGTCCACGGCTTCGAGGTATTGATCCCGGTTGGCGCGGTCCAGGCCGATCACGATCTCGTCCAGGTAGGGCACCTTGCACAGCTCGTCGACGATATTCTCCAGCGCGGGCCCGGCCAGTTCCGAGTGCAGGCAGGGCAACACCAACGACATGGGCCGGGAGCTGCGGAACTGCATCAGCTCGCGCTCCAGGTCCTCCACCGGCCTGCGGGTCAGGTTGTGCAGGGTGGTGACCAGTCCGTTCTGGTGAAAATCTCCCATCGAGTCTCCCGTGCGCGCTGCGCTATTCCTTGAATTCCTCTAGCAGTGGCAACATGGCCTCCTGCCATCCCGCCGGCCCCGGCTGCTGACTGCGAACCACGCGTGCGGGCCCCTGCGGGTTGAGGGTATCCGATCGCGCTGACTTGATAATAACCGCAATATCCGCCGCCGCCAGCATCGCCAGGTCATTGGGACTGTCGCCCAACGCAATCACCGTGGCATCGCCAGCAAAGCGCCGCCGCAGGCGCTCCAGCGCCTGGCCCTTGTCCGTGGGGCCCGCCACGGTGAGAAAGCGACCACCCTGCTGGGCTCGGAGATCATGCTCCGCCAGCCGCGCATGGAACGCCTCGAGCCGCGACTCGCTGTCTTCCCAGCGCAGGGGCTCGCTGAAATCGCGGCTTGCCGCGAGGGCCGCCGCTGCAGAAGTCAGCCCCGTACACTCGGCAATTTCCGCGGTGCTCATATCGGCGAAGCCGGTGAAGGAGAAACCCTCTTCCGCCCGCAAGCGGTGCAATACGTCCAGTACCGAGGCACGAGGCGGCACCAGGGCCTCGGGCTCGTCTTCCCCCGGGGTATAGATGGCAGCACCGTTTTCACAGATAAACGGCGCGTTGATGTCCAGCGCCCCCTGCAGCGCCAGCATTTCCGGGCGGGTCTTGCTTGAGCACAGCACCAGCGGGATCTGGCGCTGCCGCAACATTGCCAGCGCCTCGCCCGCCGCCGCGAAGCTGTAGTTGTCGTGGTCGAGTAAGGTGCCGTCGAGGTCGGTGACTACCAGCAGCCTGCTCATGCTGCCGTCTCACGCTGGCTGGCGCCGCAAATGCTGTGATCCTCAGCAACCTCCAGCAGGTAGTCGACCCGCCGGGGCAAGTCGTCCAGGCAGTGCCGGGTAACACGCTCGTAATGCTCCACGAAACGCTTGATCTCACCCGTATTCATCACCCCACTGCCACTGCGCCGATGCGCCAGCTTGGCCTCCTGCAGGCTGCGCCATTCCAGCACCCTCGCCAGTGAGGGCGCCTTGAGCATCACCAGACAGTGCAGGCGTGCGAACAGGGAAGCATACGGGCCCGCCAGCTGTTCATTGACGTAGCGCCGCCAGCAGGCATCGGCGTCTTCATTGGCCTCGAGGGCGTTGATTGGGGATTCCAGTGCCGCGGCCGGTTCAGCCCCGGCGCCAATGCACCAGCCCTCCAGCAATACCACGTCTGCGGGGCCGACTTCGCGCCAGTCCGTCTCCGGCAAGCGGTCATCGATCGCCTTGTCGAACACTGGCGCCTTGATGGCGCGACCCGCGGCGACGGCTTCGAGGGTGCTCTCCAGCAGGGTGATTTCATGGGTGCCGGGAACGCCGCGGGTGATCAGCAGGGGATGAACCTCACACGCGAGCCGTGCGCGGGTTTCACGGTCCAGGTAGAAGTCGTCAAGCGAGAGAGTCACCGGCCGCAGGCCCCGGGACTCCAGCATCAGGCACAGCGCTGCGCAGGCAGTGGTCTTGCCGGTGCCCTGTGCGCCGTTCAGGCCTACCAGCAGTGGGGCGCCAAGGGTCGCCTGCCGCTGCACCAGCCAGTCGGCCAGCGGCAGGAACCAGCGCTCTGCCATCGCCGGGTAGGAAGCCGGCAGGTTTTCGGCAGTGGCGAGCGCCTTCAATTGTTCACCCAGCGTCATGCCGGTGGGATTTCCATAAAGATCTTTCCTTAAGCATTAACAAGTTTTGTGCCAACGCCCCGGGCGGCGTCCTGCGGCCTCGAGCCGCGGTCGCAGTGCACCATATCGGCGCGTGCCCCGCACAGCTGCTGCAGCCTGGTGCACGCTTCCGGCGACAGCACGGATGATCAGGCTTGCGCCGCGGTACGTATACAGGCTCAAGTTTCACACACTGAATACAAGGATAGCCGTGAACAGGAAATACTCGTCGATCTTCATGTTGCTTGGCCTGCTCTCCCTGCTGGGTGGCTGCAGCAGCGTGAGCGTTGAGGACTACCAGGACGTCAGTCCCCGCTTTATCCCCAGCGAATTCTTCAACGGCAGGCTGACCGCCCACGGCGTGGTCATGGACCGCGGCGGCAAGGTCACCCGTCACTTCAATGCCGATATCCTCGCCTACTGGGAGGATGGCGTGGGCACCCTGGAGGAAGACTTTGTCTTCGATGACGGCGAGCAACAGCGCAGGGTGTGGACGCTTACCCCCGACGGCCAGGGCGGTTATATCGGTCGCGCCGGTGACGTCGTCGGAGACGGCAGCCTCAGCTTCGCCGGCAATGCTGTCTTCCTGGACTACGTGCTGCAGGTACCCTACGGTGACGGTACCATCGACCTGCGCGTGGACGACCGCATGTACCTTGTTGACCCCAATGTGCTGATCAACGAGTCGAAGCTGCAGAAATTCGGCTTTGGCGTCGGCCGGATCCTGCTGACCATCATTCGCCATCCGCAGACTGCTGATACCGCGGGAGGCGCCTGAGCCATGGCGGCTGACAGCTTGCCGGACATCAAGGGCCCCTGGGATCTCGCCACGGCCGGCGAGTTCCTGGCCAACTCAAGGTTCCCCCTGCGCCTCGCCTGCGTCGGGCGCGACGGTTTCCCCCGTGTGGTGTCGCTCTGGTACCAGTACCACCAGGGCAGCTTCCTGTGTGTAACCCACCGCGACGCCAAGCTGACCACGCTGCTGCGTAACAATCACAAGGTGGGATTTGAGGTGTCGCCCAATGAACCGCCCTACCACGGCGTTCGCGGCCAGGGGCTTGTGAGCCTGCACGAGGACGGTGGCGAGACGGTGCTGCGACAGAATCTTGAAAACTACCTGGGCGGCACCGATTCTCCGCTGGCAAGTTGGCTGCTGTCGCGGGCCGACGAGGAGTTGCTGGTGCGTGTGGGCATCACCCGCATGTTCAGCTGGGACTACCGTGAGCGCATGGCGGATGCGGGCTAGGCCGCTCCCGCCTGCAGCTCCAGCGCCTGCGGCGTTGCCGGCAGTTTGCTGATCCCGGCGCCGGTGAACGGCGCCCTCATCACCTCGCGATATTCCTCCCGCAGCCGCGCTCCGGCTGTTTTGAGGGAGCCAATCTCTCCCGGCCACAGGGGCGGCATCACGGTCACCTGAATGGTGGCCGGTCGCACCAGCAGCTTGCCCTTGGGCAGCGCATCGGACACGTTGTGCAGCACGACCGGGATGATCGGCACCCCGAGCTTGCGCGCCATGAAAAAGGCGCCCTGCTTGAATTCCAGCAGCTCACCGGTGGCGCTGCGGGTACCTTCCGGCGCGATGACCAGGCTCTTGCCATTGCGCAGGGCTTCCCTGGCCTGGGTGAAGCAGAGGCTCTGGTCGGCGCGGTCGCGGTCCACGAAGATCGTGCCGTGGGCCCGCAGCAGCGGCCCGAGGATGCGATTACTCGCCACTTCCTGCTTGCAGAAGCCGACGAAATCATGGCGCACAAGGTGCGCCATGACCACGGTGTCGAGGTAGCTCTGGTGGTTGAAGGTGAAAATCGCCGGGCGCACGCTATCGAGGTGCTCCACTCCGGCGATCTCGAATTCCAGACCGGCCACCGCCACGCCAACATCACCGAGCCAGCTGGTCATGCGATTGGCTGCCTTGCTCGGGGAGCGTGACAGCAGCCAGGAAGCCGCCCCGGCAGCGGCGGTCGTCACCACCGTGTTGGCGGTGAGGGCCGTGCGCAACACACTTTCCAGGTTGGGCTTGCCGCGGCTGGAGAAATCCAGCACCGTCCAGCCGCGCTCCGCGGCCTCCCGGCGCAGGCTCACTGAGGGGTTGGTGGCCACCGGGTGGCCGACTTTCTTCAACAACGGCAGATCATCCCGGCTGTCGGAATAGAACCAGGCATCGGCCGCGGAGGCGCCGAGTTTGCGCAGGTAGCGGCGGGCGGCGATGACCTTGCCCTCGCCAAAACACAGCCCGCCCCTTACCTCTCCCGTGACACGGCCGTGGCTGACCTTGAGGCGGGTGGAATACACGGCATCTGCGCCCAGGGCCCGCGCCACCGGCGCCGCCTGGTACTCGGTGGCGGCAGTGACCAGCACCACCTTGTGGCCCAGCTCCTTGTGGCGGCGCACGATCTGGCGCGCCTCGCGGTACAGGCTGGCTTCGACGCTGCGCTCGAAAGCCGTCTCGCCAAGGTCGGTGAGGAAAGTCTCCTCCACGCCGGCGAGGCTGCGTATCAGCCGCCGGTAGGCAGCGGTATATTGTCGGCCGGCGGCGCGTCCATCGGCACTGGCGAGCAACTCACGCGCCAGCTGGCGGCCGCCGCGTTGGCCGCCGCCACGATTGCGACGGCGCACCCACTCCAGGGCCAGGGCAATGGCGGTGTAACCCAGCAGCACTGTCCGGTCCATATCGAAAAAGGCGACGACCTGGCCCTCTGCCTGCTGGTTTTCCAGCCGCGCACAGTGCTTCAGTACCACAGGATCTACCGCCACTTTTGCCTCCCGCCGCCATTTACGGCTAATTTCTGCCCCGTTCGGGGCTGGATTGGGGAAGATGCTGCAAATTGCCTGCCAATCCACGTAACTTACGCGAACTGTAGCGAAATGCTCTTACATGGCGGTGAACGGGAGATTTCCCGTAGATGAAGGCTGCAAAAAAGCTGATGGAGGCGGTGCACTGGCAGCCGCCAGTGCACCGGGATAGGGCTAAGGGGGGTTAGTGAAGCTTTACTTTCTTCCGCGAGACCGTTTCGGCTACCTGCCGCCAGGGCTTGCCCTGGCAGTGCCGACGGTTGGGACAGTCGGCGGTGCAGCCGCGACAGGGCAGCGGTTGCTCAGTCTTCGACACCGTGCTCCTCCAGGACCGCCTGCAGTGCCTTTTCCATCAGCCAGCGGGCCTGGTTGGTGTAGGCGTAGACACAGGTATGGGTTGCCGCATCAGACCAGCTTTCCACCGCGCACTGGCTGGAATACTGCTCGAAGGCGGACAGGGACTGGATCAGCTCTGACAGATGCTGGGAGCAGCCGCAGGCCAGTGCTGACTTCACCTTTTTCAGCTTCAGCAGCTCTTCTTCCTGGAACAGGCGCGCTCTGGGCTGTGCAAGGTCACCGGCATCGCTGACGCCGCGCTCAACCTCAATGGTGCCCTGCAGGCGCTTCATGTGGGCCGCAAAGGTCTCGGTGTCCAGCGGCAACTTGGCCGTGCTGATCCCCTCGGCGCTAAGTTGCGACAGCAGGCGCTGGCTGCTGAACTGGTAGAACACCAGTGCAGAGCGGGCGCGCACCCGCTCTCGCAGGGCCTGGAAGGCTTGCACCTGCTCGACATTGAGCGCGCTGCAATCCGCTACCAGCAGGTCAACTGCATCCAACTCGCCGGGCAGCTCACTCTCAACGCTTTCGATGGTGCCCCGGAACAGACGTGAATCCAGGCTGGTCAGGCAGCCGGGGTGCTGGTCGAGCCAGCCGCACAACACGGTGCCGACAAACAGTACCCGGGGCTTGCTCTCGCTCTTGGCGGCATGATGACCGTTACCGCCCTGCTCCATCATCGCTTCCAGGGTCTTGCGCTCCATGGAGGCGATTTCACCGATGCGAAACCCCTGCTCCACGAGCTTCACGACGATCTGCAGGTGCTCGAGGTCGGTTTGCGTGTAGAGACGGCGGCCGTTGTCCGCCTTCTGAGATGCACCCAGACCGTAGCGGCGCTCCCAGATGCGCAGGGTTTCCGGACGTACACGAGTCAGGCGCGCGACCGTTCCGATTCCGTATAAAGGACGTGATTCAAGTGCAGTGGCAGGCATTTTCCCGCTCCCGTTTGGCGTGTTCACCTATTGTTACGGAAAAACCGACAGATTGGTGCACTGTTTAACGTTTGTACTGTCAGATAGCTAAACATTTATTGGTCAGACACGCGCCAAAGGGAATTTGCCGCGTACATTCAATACCAATGTTGTATAGGACAGCACGAGATGAACCCGTCGATGATCAACGATACCACCACTGACACGGACTTTTATCTGGAAGCCAGCAGCCACTATCCCCTGCTGACGGCGGACCAGGAGCGCCAGATCGACCTGCGCAAGTGGGCGGCGGCGCGCCGATGTACCCGACTGCTGTTAAACGACGCCCGCGGGCGTGAATTGATCAACGAACTGGTGCAGGCCTGCCTGGCATCACCGCCGGAGGTAGACCAGTTCGACCCGCGGTCGCTCTACTTTACGCTGCGCAAGGACATCGTGGACCTGCTGCCGGGCAGCAAAGGCGAGAAGCAGCTCAAGACGTTCTCTCGACAGCTCAAATCCGGCCGCACCAGCACCGACAAGCTGCTGGCGAGCATTACCGAGATGGCTTGGCCCACCACATTGGTGACCGGCCTGACCATCATCCACCTGCGCCGCCAGGGCATGCCCCTGCCGGACCTCATGGCCGATGCCATGTGCATCTGGCAGCCGGCCTGGTCGCGGCGCTACCTGCCGGTCGGCTCGGTCAGCCCTGACAAGGTGCTGCACCGTGCGCTGAACCAGTATGTGAAGGCGCGGGACAAGCTGGTCATGCACAACCTGCGACTGGTACACAAGTTGGCGTGGGACCATCCCGCCCGCAGCATCCCCCAGCGCGACCTCGTGCAGGACGGCATCATCGGCCTGATTCGCGCGGCGGAGAAATTCGACGTCAGCCGCGGCTTCCGGTTTACCACCTATGCCTACCCGTGGATCAACCAGCACCTGCAGCGGGCCACAGAGAACAAGGGCAGCCTGATTACCTACCCCGCCCACGTGGTGCAGGAGATCAACCAGCTGCACCGGGCTCGCATGGCCCACGTGGAAGCGACCGGACATGACCCGGGCATCGACGTGCTGGCGGAGGAAACCGGCTTCGACGCGGACAAGGTGAACCGGCTGCGCCGGCTCAGCAACATCACCGTGTCCATCGACCACCCGGAAGCGGAAGACAACGATCTGCGCCACGCCGCCAGCATACCCGACCCGGATTCCGAGCGCGCAGTAGAGGATACCGAGCGCAACAGCGTGGCGAAGCTGCTCTGGCAGCACATCGACAAGCTGGAAGAGCGGGAACAGGCGGTAATCACCGGCCGCTGGGGCCTGGACGGCCGTCCGCAGCGCACCTTTGCGCAGCTCGCTGACCAGCTGCACGTCAGCCGCGAGTGGGTGCGTCAGCTGGAGAAATCCGCCCTCAAGAAACTCGGCGAGGAAGCGCGCCTGAACGAGGCTTTCGAGGAGATGCGCGCCTGATATCGCCCGGCCGGTTCGCCACTGCGGACCGGCCGATACTTCCTGCACGCGCTGGTGTCATTTCGCAGGTGAAGTGGTACGCTCCGATACTGCAAGAATCCTACATGGACGTGCTGCAACAATGGCGTCACTCCTGGCAGAGTTGAAGCGTCGTAATGTCTATAAGGTGGCTTTCGCCTACCTTATCCTCGGTTGGTTGATGCTACAGATCACCGACGTGGTAGCTCCCGCCCTGCGTTTGCCCGACTGGACGATGAGCCTGGTCACCTACCTCGGAATCCTGGGTTTTCCCTTCGCCCTGTTGTTCACCTGGGCCTTTGAGCTGACACCGGAAGGACTCAAGCGCTCAGAAGATGTGGACCCGGGCCAGTCCATCACCAGCAAGACCGGTCAAACCCTGAACGGCGTCATCATCACCATGCTGGCGCTGGCGGTGACCTTCCTTCTGATCGACAAGTTCTACCTGGCCGATGCGCCGCGGGTGATTGCCGAACGCGGTAGCGTCACCAGCACGGCCACGGCCGACGCGCAGCCTGACGGTGCGGGGACCGAAGCAGACAAGCCGCGTTCCATTGCCGTGTTGCCCTTCGTCAACATGAGCAACGACCCCGATCAGGAGTATTTCTCTGACGGGATTTCAGAAGAACTGCTCAATGGCCTGGCGAAAATTTCCGAGCTGCAGGTGGCAGCGCGCACCTCCTCCTTTGCGTTCAAGGGCCAGAACAGCGACATCACCGACATTGGCCGCGAGCTGAAGGTCGAAACAGTGCTGGAGGGCTCGGTAAGGAAGGCCGGCCAACGAGTGCGGATTACCGCCCAGTTGATCAACGTCGACGATGGCTACCACCTGTGGTCAGAAGTCTACGACCGCGAGCTCACCGACATCTTTGCCATCCAGGACGAGATCTCCCGGGCTATCGTGGACGCGCTCAAAGTGCACCTGACCGACCAGGAGGTGGCAGCGGTCAACAACAGCCAGGACGTTGACCTGGATGCCTACAATTACGTGCTGCTGGCCCGGCACAACCTGCGGCAGCGCACACAGCCCACCCTGGAGCGAGCGGTGTTCCTGTTCCAGAAGGCCATCGATATTGATGCCGGCTATGCCGAAGCCTGGGCCGGCAAGGCTGCCGCAACGGAATTGCTGTCCAGCGCCCACTATGGCGACACACCGCCTCTGGAGGCGGACCGGCAGGCACAGCAGATGGTTGATATGGCGCTGCGCCTGCAACCCCAGAACGCAAGAGCCCTGGCTACCCAGGCGCTGCTTGACCTTAATTCCGAGGACCCGGGCATCGCCCTTGCGAGCCTGGAGAAAGCCATTGCCGCGAATCCGTCTGAGGGTATTCTTCGCTCCTGGCGCGCTGATGCCTATGACCGGCTTGGAAACTTTGATGCCGCCCTCGCCTCCATGGAAGAAGGCTACCGGCTGGACCCGCTCCATCCCACCATCCGTCGCAATCTTGGCATGTGGTACGCCTTCACGGGCCGCACGGAGCTTGCCCGGGAGATACTGATCCCCGGAGAGCAGGATTACTACGAAATAGAGGGTTTTATCGCCCTCGTGGAGGGTCGAAGCGCCGATCGGGAACGCCAGCTTGATGCCGGCGCCGCCAAGGTCTCCGCCAGCGAGCAGGGCACGCTGATCTGGATGCGCAACATGAATCGCTATTTCCAGCTCGCCAACCGGGAGGCCGCCTACGAAGACGCCGAGCCCCTGCAGGCAATGATGCTGGACGCTTTCCTCGAACCGGAACGCGCGCTGGCCGCGCTGGAGGGGCTGAGCGACGATGACTACGGGCGGGCTGCCTTCCATGCCCACCTCACGGCCCTTGCCAATCTGGGTAGGCACGAGGAGTTGATGGCAACCTATGAAGCTCGCATGGGCAAGCCCGAGCGGGTACTGGGCAGCATTTTCAATCCGGTGAGCGAGTTCAGCTGGATGATCAGCTACGCCGAGGCGCTGAAGTCATCAGGCAACGCGGAAGCCTCGCGGGCCCTTGGGGAGAAGCTCCGAGCCTACCTCGCACGCAGCGTCGTCCACGGCACGCCCAACGTGTACATGGTTGACCAGGCTCGCATCGCACTGATCCTGGACGAGCCCGACGCCGCTATCGCGGCGCTCAAGGCCGGAATGCAGTACCACTCCCTTGGGACACCCGCCTTCGAGGGCATCTGGTTTGCAGAACTCGAGGACAACCCGGAGTACCAGGCACTCAGGGAGGCCTGGATTCAACAGGTCGATAATGAACGCGCCAAGCTGAACTGGCCACCGCTGGAGCTCGCCGGTCTATGAGCAGCTTGTTTCACGAACTCAAGCGTCGCAACGTCTACAAGGTGGCGTTGGCCTATATCGTGGTGGGCTGGGTGGTGCTGCAGGTCGCAGAGTTCCTTTCCCCGTTGCTGCAGCTGCCGGAGTGGACCGTCTCACTGGCGCTGTATCTAGGCCTGCTCGGATTTCCCTTTGCGCTGATATTCGCCTGGGCATTCGAGCTGACGCCTGAGGGGTTGCGGCTGACCGAGAAAGTCAGCCGCGATGAATCCATCACCGCCGAGACGGGGAAATCGCTCAACAGAACCATCATCACCCTGATGGCCGTGGCAATTGTACTCCTGCTGGGTGAACGGTTATTGAGTTCCTCGCAAACCGTCGAGAGCGACAGCGGGCAGCAGGCTGTCGCCGGCAAGCGGGATACCGGGGCAGGCAGCTCCATCGCCGTATTGCCCTTCGTGAACATGAGCAAGGACCCTGACCAGGAGTATTTTTCTGACGGAATATCGGAAGAACTGCTCAACGGGCTGGCCAAGATCCAGGAACTGAGAGTGGCTGCTCGCACCTCGTCTTTCGCGTTCAAGGGCCAGAATACCGATATCACCAAGGTGGGCCGCGAACTGAATGTCGAGACGGTACTGGAAGGCTCGGTCAGGAAGTCCGGCAACCGGGTGCGCATCACCGCGCAGTTGATCAACGTCGAGGACGGCTACCACCTGTGGTCGGAAACCTACGATCGCGAGCTGACCGACATCTTTGCGATTCAGGACGAAATTTCACGGAACATCGTTGATGCCCTGAAAGTGCACCTCACCGATGAGGAAATCGCCGCGGTCACGCCTGCGCAAAGCGCCAAGCCGGCCAATGTGGAGGCCTACAATTTCTTCCTGCTGGGCAAGCACAACCTGCGCCTGCGGAACGAATCTTCGCTCAAGCTCGCCATTCGGCAGTTCGAGCAGGCCCTGGACCGCGACCCTGGCTACGCAGAAGCCTACGCCAGCCAGGCGCTTGCCACCCACCTGCTCTCGGCATCCAACTACGGAAAACTGCCGGGGAAAGAGGCGAACCGGCAAGCGCAGGCCCTGCTTGACCGTGCCCTGGCACTCGACCCGGACCTCAGCCTGGCGCTCGCGGTGCAGGGGCTAATTTATAGCGATGAAATGGACTTTGACGCGGCAGAAGCCAGCCTCAGGCGCGCTATCGCGGTCAATCCCAGCGAGGGCATCTTCTACAGCTGGCTCAGCACCGTGATCGAAGGCAAAGGCGACGTGGACGAAGCCGTCAGCGTGCTCAACCAGGCCTTTCAGATCGACCCCCTGCACCCGGCCATTCGCAACAACCTGGCCAATCTGGAGGTTGAAAAGGGCAACTACGGCAAGGCGCGGGAGATGATCACGCCGGACACCGCACAGGCCTACCTCATCGAAGCCTTTATCAGCATCAACAAGGGCGCCTACGCCGCCATGCGGGACAACCTGGAAAACTCCATGGCGCTGCGGGAGAAAGGTGGGCTGGCGCGCGGCAGCATGCTGGCGGCCGGTTTCAGTTTCTTTTTGCTGGGCAGCACCGGTGAAGAAACCGCCCACCTGCCACCGGAAACGCGGCTGGCCATGCAGGCATTGTCGGTAGACCACAGCCGCGCGCGCGCTGTGCTGGAAGAAATTCCCCAGGATGCTCGCGGCGACTGGTACCACTACACGCTCGCCTGGCTGCAGCTACTGGACGGCGAAGGCGCCCAGGCACAATACACCCTGCAGCAGGTATTTGATCCGGCGCTGCCGGTCTATACCAGCGCGGCGAGCTTTTTCTCTTCAGCAGACTACGCGACGCTGTACGCATTCGCACTGCGACAACAGGGCCAGGACGAAGCAGCGGCGGAGCTCGCGAATCGCGTCCTGGAACTGGTCGAACGCGGCCAACAGAGCGGCGCCGCGCCCGGAGCCTACAGCAGGCTGGCTGCGGAATCCTACGCTGTGCTGGGCGATGTCGACAACGCCGTCGGCGCCCTCAAGACAGGATGGTCCTATTACCGCGTCGGCTGGCTGGATTTCGAGTCACCGATGCTGCTGTCCCTCGGCAAAAACCCTGAGATCGATGAGCTCCATAGCGCGGTGATCGCACACGTCAATGCCGAACGCGAAAAGCTGGGCTGGGAAGCCATGCAGCTCGCCGCGCGCTGATACGCGCCCTCAGGCTTTCTCAAACACCAGCACAAAGCGATCCGTTTTGCCGCGAATGGCAGGATCAAAAACCAGCGTGCTGTGATTGTCCTGAGGGTTGCGCAGCACCTCGCTGGAACCCACCAGCCGGAAACCCTGGCTGCTCAAACGCTTGATCACGTAGGCTTCATCGATGCGGTGCAGGCTCTTGGTCGCCGCCGCCGCGGTGCCGGCGGGAGCAGCGTGGTCCACGATCAGGAAGCGCCCCCCGGGTTTCAGGGCTGCGCGGATCTGACCAATGAAATCGACTTCATCAATCTGCGGCCAGCCATTCTCGGCATCGTCGTAAAACAGGTCGTGGTATGACATGACGATCATTGCCGCATCCAGGCCCGTACCCAGCTTGAGGTCGCCCGCCTCGCTCATGAGGCGAGTGATATTGCCGGGGTCGCGGCCGTCGAAACGCTCCGCCAGTGCCTCGCCGACAAACTGCGCATAGGCATCATTATTCTGCAGGATGACCTCCCCGCTCTCCCCGACCACGCTGGCCAGCAGTTCCGCGTAATAACCGCTGCCACCAAACACATCGGCCACGCGGTCACCCTCCTCAAGCGCCAGCAGCGGGATTACCTGGTCAGGACGGCTGCGGGCATCCCGCTCCTGGTCGGACGCCAGCCGGCCGGGCTTATTGAGGGCGTCCTCCACGCTCCCGGCGGAAACAGGCAAAGCGAGCAGTGACAGCGAAGTGAATAGTGCAACAACCGCGGGCAGGGTTTTCATCGGGGGCTCCTGATTTTTCTATAGCCTATTTGGCGGCCTGCGCCAAAGCATAGGGTATTGCGCTGAGTTGTGCTCCCTACGGGATGACGTGATCAGGTAGCCGCCGCCAGGAATTGCTTCCGTGCCAACAGCACTACCTGTTCAAAGGCGGCATCCTCTTCCAGGGCCCGCGCCACGATAAGGGCGCCTTCCAGGGAGGCCAACAGCGCCACCGCCTGGGCGCGCGCACCTGAACGACCCGCAAGCAGGTCGGAGAGCCAGTCCACGTTGCGGGTAAAGAAGGATTTTACCCGCGGTACCACGCTCTCCGGTAGCGTACCCACCTCGGCGCCCAGCATGCCGCAAAGACAGAGCTTGCGATCGACCAGCAGTGAGTGCCGAAACAGCGAGAAGTAGGCATCCAGCCTGTCATCGATGGCCTCCTTCCCCTCCACCGCCTGCTCCAGACTGCTGAAGAAGCGATCCACGTAGCGCTCGGCCACCGCCTCGGCCAGGTCGGCCTTGGTGGCGAAATGGTAGTGCACGCTGGCGCTCTTGATGCCCAGCTCGGCGGCGATGGTGCGGAAGCTGAAGGACTGGTAGCCCTCGGTGCGGATGCGGTCTTCCGCCGACTGCATGATTTTGTGGCGAGTATCCTGAGTCATCTCACTATACCTATCTACTGGTCGGTCAGTTTGCCACAGATCTGGCAAAGCACGCCAATCGGTCTAATCGATCAGTTTCTGCGGAAGCTGCAATACCCAGGGGCTTGACCAGGCCATAAGGTACATCTAATATGCCTACCTATCGATAGGTAGGTATCGGCAGCAACGCAGCCCCTGGCGAATCAACCGACAGTTAACGAAGTGCCCACAAGGAGACAGACCCATGAAAATTTACGACGTAGCCGATTTTCCCAACCCCGCCCGCGTACGCATCGCCCTGGCTGAAAAAAATGCCACCGACCAGGTGACCTTTGTTCCCGTGGATGTCATGGGCGGCGAACACCGCACTGAAGACTTCCGCGCCAGGAACCCGGCCGCCGGGGTACCGGTACTGGAACTGGACGACGGCACCTTCATTGCCGAAAGCACCGCCATCACCGAGTACATCGACAACCACTTCCAGGGCATATCCCTGACCGGTACCGGCGCCCGCGAGCGCGCCGTGGTGCACATGATGCAGCGCCGCGCCGAGGCCATGGTCATCGATGCCGTGGGTGCCTATTTCCACCACGCCACCGACGGCCTCGGCCCGGAGCTTGAGACCTACCAGAACAAGGAGTGGGGTGAGAAGCAGCGCGAGACCGCGATCAACGGCTTTCGCTACTTCGACACAGTGCTGGGCGCGAGCGCCTTCGTCGCCGGTGACAACTTCAGCATGGCCGATATCACCCTGTTCTGCGGCCTGGGCTTTGCCGACTTTGCCGGTATCGAGATTCCCGCAGAACTGGTGAACCTGGCCGCCTGGCGCGAAAAGATCGCTGCCCGGCCCAGCATTGCCGCGTAAACTCAACAGTGAATCGAGGAGCAAACCATGAAGATCAACGCTGAATTCGACCAACGGGTGGTAGTGCACAGTGCCGACCTGGAGTGGATCCAGTCCCCCATGGCAGGGGTCGAGCGGCGGCCGCTGGACCGGGTCGGCGACGAGGTAGCCCGTGCCACCACCATCGTGCGCTACGCCCCCGGCAGCCACTTCTCTCCCCACGTGCACACCGGCGGTGAAGAGTTTGTGGTGCTGGAAGGCGTGTTCCAGGATGAACACGGCGACTTCCCGGTGGGCTCCTACATTCGCAACCCGCCGCAGTCCAGCCACACCCCCGGTTCGGAGCCGGGCTGTGTCATCTTCGTCAAACTCTGGCAGTTCGACCCGGAAGACCGCACCCACGTGCGCCTGCGCACCGACCACATGCCGGCCGTGCCGCACCGCGACCTGCCCGGCGTCTCGGTCACCCCACTCTACCAGGACCAGCTGGAGACGGTTTCCCTGCAGGACTGGGAAGCAGGTGCGACTGTGGACCTCGAAGTCAGCGGTGGTGCCGAGCTGCTGGTGCTGGAAGGCTCGCTCACCGAGCAGGACGACCAGCTCAAGCAGTTCAGCTGGCTGCGAGTGCCAGCGGGCGGTCGCATCCAGGCCACCGCCGGCGACCAGGGTGCCCGGGTATGGCTCAAGACCGGCCACCTGGTGGACGTCGACAACCAGGTCCAGCGCGTCAGCCAGGCCTGATCTCCCTGCGGCTGTCACCGGCAGCCGCATCTCTCCCCGGCGTTGCCAAGTGACGGCAGCCTCTCCAGAATAGCGACTCCCGATTCCCGCCTGGAGGCCCGCGTGCAGACCACTGAATTTTCCGACATCAGCTATGAACTCGACAGCGACGGCATCGTCACCGTCATGCTGAACACCCCGAAGCGGAAAAATGCCATCAGCGGCCTGACGGCGCTGGAGCTGAAGTGGGCCGCCCGCCACCTCAAGGAAAATGACCAGGCCCTGGCCATGATCATCACCGGAGCCCCGGATCCGGATGCCGGACCCGAGCGCCAGGCCTTTTCCAGCGGCGGTTACTTCGTACCCGATGTCTACGACGGACTGGCGCCGGAGATTCTCGAACAGATCGACATGACTGATATCGCCATGAAAGGCACGGTGCTGGAGTTCTTCAGCTGCGACAAGCCGGTGATCGCCGCGGTCAACGGGCTGGCCATCGGCGGCGGCATCACCCTGCCGCTGGCAGTGGCCGACCAGGTCTATCTCTCCGAACACGCCTGGGCGAGGCTGCCCTTTGCCAGCCTCGGTATCGCCGCCGAACTGGGCTCCACCCACACGCTGCCGCGCCTGCTGGGCTTCCAGAAAGCCAAGGAATTGCTCTTCTACCCGGAGAAACTCGACGCCCAGAACCTGCTGGAACTGGGCCTGGCCAATGCCGTGCTGCCCCACGACGAGCTGCAGGCCTACACGCGCGAACAGACCCTGAAACTGATTCCGCCGCGGGGAGCCGGCGCCTCGATTCGGGCGATGAAACACGTGGTGCATGCACAGAAGGTCGAGGCGTTGACGCATGCCCTGGATCTGGAGAACGAGGCCCTCAACGCGCTGATGAAATCCGAGGATTTTGCCGAGGGCCTGATGGCGCGCATCGAAAAGCGCGAGCCGGTGTTCAAAGGCCGCTAGTCCGACGCCGCGGCAACTGGTGGCGGGTCGCGCATTGGCAGCCGCCCGCCAAAACGCGAGTAGTAGCGCTTGATCCAGAAAGGCGAGGCCAGGGTGGTGTAGACAATCACCAATACCACGCCAGCATAGACCGCAGGGTCGAACACGCCTGTCACTCGCCCCAGTTCGGCGAAGATCAGCCCGACCTCACCGCGGGGCACCATGGCCATACCAATGGCGACACGCATGGGCACGGATTCCCTGATCAGCCAGGGCCCGGCCAGCTTGCCGATGATCGCCAGCCCGGTCATCAGGATGGAAAACACCCAGATAAAAGGTGACGACCAGTCGATGGCGCGCAGGTCCATGGACAGGCCCACCATGACAAAAAAGATCGGCGTGAACAGGTGAATGATCGGCTGCATTTCTACCTGGATCTTGCGTGAGAATTCGGCATCCACCTTGAGCGCGGCACCAAAGGGCAGGAAGAAGCGTCGCGACAGCGCAATGCCGGCGACGAATCCGCCCAGCAGGTGCGGCGCACCCAGGTTCTGGGCCAGCGCCGCAAACAGCAACACCATGGACACCAGCACAATGGGAATAATGCCCGGCAACCGACTGGCATCGTGGTAGCGCTGGATCAGCGGCGACAGCGCCTTGGCGAGGACCGGCGCGACAACAAAGAACAAGCCCACGAACAGCACGATGTTGCCGGTATTCACCAGGCTGACACTGCCGCTGGTGGTGAATTCATAGAGCACCGCCAGCAGGAAGACACCCAGCAGGTCATCGATCACCGCAGCGCCCAGCACGATCTGGCCCTCGTATTCCTTGTGCCTCCCGAGGTCGGATAGCACGCGAATGGTGATGCCGATACTGGTGGCCGTCAGAGTGCCACCGATGAACAGGGACACCATGAGGGACAGGTCGAAAACATAGAGGGAGGCGCTGGTGCCAAGCAGGAACGGCAGTACAAAGCCGGCAATCGCCACCACCACGGCGCGGGGACCTGCCTGCTTGAGACGCTCCATGTCGGTATCGAGGCCCACCTCGAACAGCAGCAGGATAATGCCGATCTCGGCCAGGAACTTGAGCACTTCGTTGGGCGACACCCATCCCAGCAGGCTGGGGCCCAGCACGATGCCGGCCGCCAGCTCGCCAATCAGCGGCGGCGCGCCGAGCTTCTGTGCCGCTTCCGCGAATACCCGCGATGCCAGCAGCACCACGGCAATCTGGATGAGCAGCAAATGCGTGTCGTGCGCTTCCACGGACCGCCTCCAGGGACATGGACTGCCCGAGTATAGGTCCGGGCCGCTGGCTGCATACCCGGGTCAGATCAAGGGAATGCTCAGTAGCGCACCATGCGGTAGTAGACAATCAGCATGGCCGAAGTCAGCAGCGCAATGGCGGTGATGATCCAGGTGCCGTCGCCGTCGCCGATCAGCGGCGACATCAGCGCCGGCCCCAGCCCGCCACCCACCAGGGCGGTCATGCCGTTATAGAAACCCATGGCGGGCGCAAACTGGTCCATGGGCAGGATGCGTTGCACCAGTGCAAACTCGCTGGCGGTGAAAGCCGAGAACAGGAATACCGCCGCCGTCATGCAGGCAATCACTATCGGCAGGCTCTCGGTGTTGAGCGCAATGTAGATCACCACCCCGGCTCCGCCAAAACCCAGCCCCGCCAGCAGCGCGCGAATATTGAAGCGGTCACCGAGGCTGGACCACAGCGCCACGCCGACCAGGGAAAATGCATAGGGCGCCGCCACCAGGAAGGTAATCTCCTCGTAGGGAATGCCGCGCTTGTTGGTGAAGTAAGTGGGCAACCAGCTGGTCACGCCGATGGACATCAGGTTATTGCAGATCCCGATGGCGAAGAACAGCAGGAAGCTCGGCGTGGTAAACAGGCTGCGCAGCAGCTGGCCGCTGACCTCCTCCTCCGCTTCCCGCTCCCGCCCGGCCGCCACCAGTGCAGCTTCCGCTGCGGAAATGTCGGGGTGCCTGTCGGGCGCGTCGTGCACGAAACGGTAGATGAGCGGCAGGCTCACCAAAGCACCGGCGGCGGCCAGCAGCAGGAAGCCGGCGCGCCAGCCGAATAGCCCCATCAGCGGCACCAGCAGCATTGGCGCCAGCAACACCGCCAGGAAAATCCCCGCCACGATGACGCTGTTGGCGCGGGCCCGCTCTTCCCGCGGGAACCAGGTCTTGGTGGCGGTCGTCATCATCGGCACGTGTACACCTTCGCTCAGGCCCAGCAGCACGCGGCTGGCCAGCAGCAGCATGATCCACTGGGAGACCCAGGCGCCCATCGCGGTGAACACCGACCACAGGCAGACAATGGTCATCAGGCTGCGGCGCGGGCCGAAGCGTGCCGCCACCGGAGACAGCAGGATATTGGCGAGACCGTAGGCGCCGTAGAACAGGCCCATCAGAAGCGAGCCGTAGCGCTGGGTCTCTGCTTCATTCCAGCCGTACTCGATCGCCATCAGCGGCAGCGCGAAGGTGATGTTGATGCGGTCGAGAAAGCCGACGAAAAACGTGACCATCAGCACCAGCGCCAGCTGCCAGCGCCGCTGCCTCAACAGGTTCATCATGCTGTTTGGCAAACCATGGGGCGGCCTACCATGGGGCGGCCCACCGCTAGGCGGCGGGCTCGTGCTCCGGCTGGTCGGGGTTGTAGAGGCGATTCACGTACTCACCCAGCAGCATCTCGCGGCTGTCTGCCGGCAGCTGGTTGAGGATGTTGTTGATCTCCACCATGCTCTCCGGCAGCTCGGTGCCGTCGCCGAGGATATCCCCGAGCTGGTCCATGACCTCGGGGCCGGAGTTGACGATGAAATCGCGCAGTTCCTCGGGCAGCACATAACGCTCCTGGCCAAGCTGGGCGTCGCGCACCGACTTCGCCACCTCGGCGAGGTCGGCACAGAATTCGTCCACCGCGTGGGCGTTGTGGTAGCCCACCGACAGGTGCATGTTCTCGCTGGAATTGGCAAAACCAAACTGGGGCTGGATGTACCAGCCGCGCTTGCGCATCTCGTCGGCCAGCGGAAAGATGTCGAAGTCCACGGCCCGCAGGGCGAGCATGTTGATCTTCGCCTGCCCCATGACCTCCATGCCCTCGATGCTGTTCACGGTGTCGACAATCTTCTGCGAGGCTTTCTGGCTTTCGTCCACCAGTCGCAGGTAACCGTCTCTTCCCAGGTAGTTGAGAATCGCCCAGCAGGCCGCCACCGGCCCACCGCTCTTGGTGGAGGTTACACCGGGGTTGATGACCGCGTAGCCGGTCCAGTTGGCGTAGGAGAAAATCTGGTAGCGACGAATGGCGCGGTCCTTGTACAGGATGCAGCTGGCGCCCTTGGCGGCATAGCCCCACTTGTGGAAGTCCATGGAGAGCTGGGTCACCCCCGGCACGGACAGGTCGAAGTCGGGGATGTCATAGCCCAGCTCCTTGGCAAAGGGCAGGTACATGCCGCCCACACAGCAGTCCACGTGCAGGCGCAGGTCGTGACGCAAAGCAATCTGGCCCAGTTCGGCAATCGGGTCGATGGCGCCGTGAGCGTATGACGGCGCCGAGCCCACCATGAGAATCGTGTTGGGGGTAATCGCCGCTTCCATCTTTTCGGGGATGGCGCAAAAGTCGTCGTCCACGTCCACCAGCACGGCCTTCAGGTCGAAGTACTGGCAGGCCTTGTGGAAGGCCGGGTGGGCCGTGGTGGGCATGAGGATTTCCGGCTCGGTAATTTCCGGCTTGATGTCCCGGTAGTAGTCTCGGGTAGTCTTGAGCGACAGCAGGATGCTCTCGGTGCCGCCGGAGGTGAAGGTGCCGGTGGCATCTTCACCGCCGTTGACCAGGTCGACCGCCATACCGATCACGTCTTTCTCCAGCTGCATGCAGCTCGGGAAGGAAGTCGGGTCCAGGCCGTTCTCGGTCATGTACAGGTTGAAGGCATCTTTCAGGAGCTGCTTGGCCTCGTCGCCGGCGTCGTAGATGTAGGCGAATACCCGCCCCTCCTGCCAGGGCACATCATTGCCCTTGAGGGATTCGAGGTCGGTGAGAATATCGTCCGGGCGCTTCCCGGTGGCGGGGAACTTCATGCTGGCTCCGTATGGGAAAAAATCGATCTTCACAATATTGTACATATGTGCAATTATTGCAAGCACAAATACGCGGCAAACGCTGCGCAGAAGCCAGTACCAAGCAGGGTCATAGCATACTATGCCATCGGCTGAAAAAAAGGATCGCAAGCGCCGCAGCAAGGGCGAACAGACCCGCGAGATGATTCTCGACGGCGCCCTGCGAGTGCTGGCCCGGGACGGGCTGCGGGGCGTCACCCACCGCGCCGTGGCCGCCGAGGCAGGAGTACAGCTCTCGCTCACCACCTACTATTTCAAGGATATCGACGCACTGATCGAACAGGCCTTCGAACTCTTCTGTGAACGTGCCAGGCCCACCAACGAAAACATCTGGACCACCCTGTTCGATTATATGGACAGGTATTCTCCTGCAGAGCTACGCAAGAATGCGGTGCGCGAACGAATCTGCGCCGACCTGGCTGACATGGCCACCGATATCATCCTGCAGGGTGTCGCCGAGAAACCGGAAGGCCTGGCGGTGGAGCAGGTATTCCTGTCCAGCGTGCCGCAGGCTGAAAACCTGCGGGAGATGGCCACGCAGCACCGCCAGAGCCTGCTGAATCCGCTGGTGCGGCTCTGTAGCCTGGTGAACAAGCGCGATCCGGAAATCGATGCCGCCCTGTTGCTGGATACCATGACCCGGCTGGAATACGAGGCCCTCCTGCTGGCGCCGGAGGAGATCGATCGCGACTACATTGCCCGCCTGCTGCGCCGCCAGATCGGCTGGGCGCTGGGCCTGAAGCGCGCCTGAAGTGGAACCCTACGCCTCCCTCTCGCGGGCCCTCGACAGCGCCGGGCGTGCCCACCCCACCCTGCTGATCGACGCCAATCGCCTGGACGCCAATCTGCAGCGCCTCAAGACCCGGCAGCTGCCGCAATCGCTGCGGCTGGTCGTCAAATCACTGCCCAGCCTGCCGCTGCTTGACACCTGCATGGCGGTACTGGACACCCGACGCCTGATGAGCTTCCACGCGCCGTTCCTGGCGCAGTTACTGGAGCGCTACCAGGATGTAGATATCCTGCTCGGCAAGCCCCTGCCCGCAGCCGCGGTGCGCCAGCTGCTGACAAGGTTCCGCATGCAACCCGAGCGTCTTGAGCAGGTGCAGTGGCTGGTCGATAGCGAGCAGCGCCTTGCCCAGTACCGGGCGCTGGCCGAGGAGCTCGGCCTGACCTTGCGCATCGCCGTGGAAATCAATGTCGGGCTGCAACGTGGCGGCCTGGACCAGCCACAGCGGCTGGCGACCCTGGCCGCCGCCATCGACGGCTCTGCGGAGCTGCGCTTTACCGGCCTGATGGGCTACGACGCCCACACGGCGAAAGCACCCGGCGGGCCGGCGCGGGCACTGGCGGCCGCCAACCGGCGCTACCGGGATTTCCTGGCCGTGTGCGACCGCGCGCCGGACAGCCTGACCCTCAACGGCGCCGGCAGCCCTACCCATGTCCTGCACGACCGGGACAGCCCACTCAATGATGTCAGCCTGGGTTCGGTATTACTCAAACCTGCCGACTTCGATCTACCGCAGCTGGCGGAGTATCAGCCGGCCTGCTGGATTGCCACGCCGGTACTCAAGCGCCAGCCCGGCGTGTCGGTACCCTTCCTGTCGGCCTGGACCCGGCTGACCTCCAGGCTGCCGGGCCAGCGCCGCGACAGCCTGTTCCTGTACGGGGGGCGCTGGATGGCAAAACCCGACTGGCCCCGCGGCATGGCACCCCATGCCCTGTATGGACTGAGCTCGAACCAGCAGCTGATGACCGTGCCTGCCCGCAGTGAGATCGCGGTGGATGACTGGGCCTTCTTCCGGCCCACCCAGTCGGAGGCGGTGCTGCTGCAATTCGGTGACCTGCAGGTGGCGCGCGACGGCGTTCTGCGCGAGCAGTGGCCGGTGCTGCGCAACTGATGCTGCGCACCCTGACCAGGCTGGTGGTTGCGCTGTTGCTGCTGGCGGCACTGTTGGCCGCGGCGGCCTGGTGGGCGCTGCGCGCCTCCCTGCCGGCGACTGAAGGTTTCGTGAACATACCCGGCCTGTCGCGACCGGTGGACCTGCAGTACGACCGCTGGCAGCGTCCCAACGTGCACGCCGCCTCCCTGGCTGACGCCCTGAGTGCCGAGGGCTGGCTACACGCCAGCCATCGCCTGTGGCAGATGGAGCTGTACCGACGGGCCGGCAGCGGGCGTATGGCGGAACTGCTGGGCCGGGACCTGCTGGAAACCGACGAGCAGCTGTGGCGCTTCGGGGTACCGCAGCTGGCGAAGAGCCTGCAGGACAATGCCAGCCCGCAACTGCTGGCGCTGATCGGCGCCTACCTGCGCGGCATCAACGCCGCCATCGAGAGCGCTCGCCTGCCGCCCCCGGAGTTTCTGCTGCTACGGCACCAGCCGGCGCCATGGACGCCGGCAGACGTATTTGCCGTTGGCGCGCTGATGGCGTTCCAGTCGTCGAACAATGCCGAGCAGGAGATCCTGCGACTGGCGATTGAGAGCAGTGTGGGGCCGGCGCGAGCCAGCCTGTTCCTGGAGGACCTGAGCGAACGCGAGGATTTCCCCTTTGTACTGCAGGGTACGCCGGCTGCAGGCGTGGCTCCGCAATCCGCCAGCCCTGGCACGTCCGCTGACTGGCTGGCCGCCCTGTCCGCCCTGGATGCCACCGACCCCCGCCATCAGCCGCTGATGCCCCGCCTCGGTTTCGGCAGCAACGGCTGGGTGCTGGCGCCCGAGAGAAGCGAGACCGGCCACGCCCTGTTTGCCTTTGACTCCCACGACGCCCTGGGCTTGCCCAACCTGTTCTACGAGGTGCAGCTGTTCTTCGACGGCGGTCGCCGTCTCGGCGGCTGGTCGGCGCCGGGCTTGCCTGGAGTGATCAATGGCTTCAATGAATCCATTGCCTGGGGTTTCACCAATATCGGCGACAGCCAGGACCTGTTCCTGGAACGTGAGGTTCCCGGCCGGCCCGGGGTGTTCATGGACGGTGACACGGCTTACGCGGCGACGGTGCGTACCATCACTGTGCCGGTGCGCGACGCGCCCGACCACAGCTTCGAAGTGCTTTCCACCCGCAACGGCCCCCTGATTCACACGCAGCCGCCCCTGTCCCTGCGCTGGACCGCCCACGACATTGGCGAGCTGGGCCTGGACGGCCTGCTGGCCTTCAACCTGGCCCGCAACTGGACCAGTTTCAACGCCGCCCTGGATCGCCATGCCGGCCCGGTGCTGAATGCGACCTACGCCGACGTTGCCGGCAATATCGGCTTTCGCACCGCGGGGCTGCTGCCACAGCGGTCCCGTGGCGACGGCCTGAGGCCGCTGCCCGCAGACGCCACCACTGCATGGCGGGGCATAGTGCCGGCGGCTGATATGCCCCGCCTGCTGAATCCCGCAACCGGCTATATCGCCGCCGCCAACGCCCGGGTCAATCCGCCCGGCAGTTACCCGCTGGTGTCAGCGGAAAACGCCGCACCCTACCGCGCTGCCCGACTGCAGCAGGTATTGGGACAGGAGCGACGTTTCACAAGCGCCGACATGCAGGCGCTGCAGATGGACTGGCACGACGGCCAGGCGGCCCTGGTGCTCCCGGGCATGCTGGCTGCCGTTGCCGGCCGCGAAGAGCTCGGCGACGCCCACGCGCTGCTATCCGCCTGGCTCGCAGCGCCGGTGGCCTCGGCGGACAGCGGCGCAGCCCTGCTGTTCCAGGCCTGGTACCTGGAGCTGGCAGACGCCCTGTTCCGGCCGGTACTGGGCGAAGAACTCTACCGCCGCCTGCTGGGCAAAAACTACATGGTGAATTTTGCGCTGGACACCCTGTTGCTGACCGACCGGCACGCGGAATGGTGGCCCGCACAAAAAAGTACGGTACTCGCCACCAGCCTGGCAATCACCCTGCGGCGGCTGGAGGCCGGCCTCGGGCCGATGAAGGACTGGCGGCTGGACGCCCGCCAGCGCGTGGGTCTGCGACACGAACTCAGCAAGGCCGTGCCTGAACTGGCACTCCTGCTGGCGGTGGCGCCACTACCCTGGGGCGGCAGCCCGGCGGCGGTGGGCCGCGCCAACTACAGCTACCGGCGGCCTTTCGAGGTGATCCACGGCGCTACCGTGCGGGCAGTGGGAGAGATGGCGCCGGCGCCGATATTCCAGTCGGTGATTCCCGCGGGCCAGTCCGGCCACCCCTTGAGCCCGCACTACGCCGACCAGTTCCCGGCCTGGATGGCCGGCGACCTGCTGCCCATGTCGACAGCGCCCCAGCCCTCGGCGCGGCAACTGCGACTGCTGGCGCCGGCCAGCGACTAAACCGGCAACTGCGCCAACAGGAGGCTGCCGTCCACCCCGGTCGAGATGATCTGGTCTTGGCCAATATATGCTTCAAGAGTCGCACGCGACCCGCCCGGGCAAACAATTATGGCCGGATTCCAGGCTGGGCGCCCCGCCTCCCTCACTCCGCTAAGGCGCTGAAAATCATGCATTTTTCCGGAAATCCGCGGAAAACCTGCGAACGAAGTTCACGTTTTGTGAATTTATTATTACAAAAACATGAATTTTCTTGCGGGCCAGAGACTTACGGCGCTATAGTCCAACGTAAGTCCTGCTGACCCGGGTCTTGCAACATCTCGGTAACCTGATGGTAACAATTACAGAGCGCGCGACGCACTCAAGACCAGCCGCAGTCGAGGTAGCAAGCCAACAGACACTATAAGCATGGCAGGCGACGGGACCGCGCCGATCAGCGGTAACCCCTGTACTCGTTGTGATAACGAATTGGGAGAAAGTTATGAACCTGAACAAGACCAGCCTGGTCCTTGCGACCATTATTGCTACCCCCCTGCTCGCCCTGCCAGTCAGCGTCAGCGCTGAAACGGTTCGCGACTGTGTCGTCGAAGGCAC
Source organism: Halieaceae bacterium (assembly GCA_036351375.1). Lineage (GTDB taxonomy): Bacteria > Pseudomonadota > Gammaproteobacteria > Pseudomonadales > Halieaceae > JANQIO01. The sequence goes on along the minus strand of JAZBOY010000143.1, from coordinate 9,076 downwards.
GGTACAGCGCCAGAAAGGCAGCAGCGACAAAGTCTACGTGGCATTCCACTCGGCCAAGCCCGCCGAGGATGGCGCCTCCTGTCGGATGAACCGCCGGGAGAAATTCCAGTTCAAGGCGCCCAACGCCGCTGAACTGAAAGATGCCGAGCCTGGCACGAAAGTGCGTTACCGCTACACGGAAGACTCTGAGAAGGGCGCTACCTGGGAGCGACAGAACCGCTCCAGCTAAGCCAAACCCTAACGCCCGTCCGGCAGCTCTGCCGGGCGGGCGATAGCAGTGCGAATTCCCGCGAGAGGATGCGCCTTGCGCAGACTCACGGCGCCATTGTCCAACTCGATCCCCAGCTCCGCGAACTGCTCTTCGAAGGGCGGTAGCGCCCGACTGCCGGCCACCTGGTCAAACAGCGGCACGAATAGCAGCTGACCGGTCAGGCGATCCAGTTCAACAGCAATTTCCCGCGCCGACATGGCGCTGTCTGCGCAGCAGCGATTGAGCGCGGCGAGGGCGGTATCCACGCTCTGGGCACCACCACTGCGACGCCGCAGCTCCGTGTCCGCCCGGAACCAGTACCAGGCGCCGCTCCAGTAGACCCGCATGAAGCTGCGATTTTCGCGCATGGAGGGGCTCAGCTCCGCCAGGCTCAGGTCGGGGCGCCGGTTGGTGCGCCCGCGGATGAAGCCGTCGTGCAGGCGCTGCCACATCTCGCGCTCATCGAATATGCCGTGACGCGCCTGCAGCAGGTTCTGGTAATAGCTGGCAAAACCCTCACTGAACCACATGTCGCCCCAGCCCCGATAGGGGATCAGCAGGTGAGCGAATTCGTGATAGGCAGTCCAGTTGTTGCTGAGTCGCGCCCGGCTGGCGCGGGGGTCGATGTAGAATCTGACGACATCGGGGTTGCCGCGATTGACCTGGGCCCAGGGCACCGGGTCGCTGCCGCGAGTACTGTAGGGCTGCACGCGCACCCGCCAGACATCCCGGGGCCAGCGGCCGTGAACCGCAGCCATCGCGTCGGCGGTGTCGCGAATCCAGCCCAGCACGTCTTCACGCTGTGAACGGGGCAGCTGTTCGCTCAGGTCGATCTCCAGGCGCTGATCACCTCGCTCGTAGTAGTGGCGCTCGGCCAGCAGCGAAGGGGAGACCAGCAACAGCAGGACCAGCAGATGACAGCGACGCATGAACATTCGACCGGTGATCCGATCAAGGGTTCGGTAGGGACGTGAGCTGAAGTCGGCCGGGCTCATCGACTGATCCCCCAGGCGAACAGCCCATGCGCGGGCAACACCCCCATCACCAGCCGGGTGCGAAAGCGCAGGTACCAGCCGCGAACATCGCCGTGGGCGCGCTCGTAAGCCAGCAGTGCCAACTGGCCGATGGCCAGCAGCAGGCAGGCCAACAATGCGGAACCCGCGAGTCCGGCGATGGCGGCAAACAGTGCCGCCAGGTTGCTGACGACCAGGCGCTGGTATTTTTCCGGCGGGCTGATAGTGACTGCATAGCCCCACACGGTTCCTCCCAAAAAGGCCAGGATGACCGTGCCATAGACCACGAACACGCTGGCGGCGAGGGGTTTACCGCTGGCGTCAGGCCACAACAACCAGAGCGCGGCGGCATAGAACGGAAGCAGGCCGCTGTACCCCAGTGCGAACATCACGGATCTGGTTTGCATGCGACCCCTCTCAAACACCGCCAGGGCAAAAGCCTGACAGACACTGGCACAGCCTGAACTGGGCCGTGCGGATAACCGTATGGCATTTACTACGAGGCGGTAAGCGGCGCGGATTGCGACGGGAGATGGGTGAATAGAAGACGTACAGTTATCAGCACGCTGCTGGGCGGGGTGCTGGTGGCCTTGCTGGCCAACTGCGGCGGTGGCTCAGGCGCGCCGGTCGACAACTACCTGTCGCGCCTCGGTCGCAGCCTCGATCGCGATATTGAGCCTGCCGCTCAGCGCCTGCCACCGCTGCCCCGCGCCCGCGACCTCCAGCTCGATCTCGCGTCGGGCTCGATCGACCTGCTCGACCTGTTCAGCCTGCGCGGTTGTGAACTCAATGTCACCATCGGCAAGTCGAACAGCAGCCTGGGCAAGCTGGCCAATGACTCCCAACGCCTGCTGCTGGAACTGGAGTTCCTGACCCTGGCCCCTGCCTGCATCGCTGCGCTCGATCCGATAGAGGACGCCGAACTGGTGTCCACGCTCACGACCGCCGTTGCCAGCAAGCAACAGCAGCTCCCGGCACGCATCTGGAATGCGACCCTGGGCGGACCGGAGTTTCGGTCGTTCTGGAAGCGCCCGACCCGGCTGGGAAGCTACCCTGACGATACCGGTGGCCAGGTGCCCACTGCACTGGAGCGCCTGGCGCAGCTGACAGCTCGCTGGCTGGCCGGTGACTACCGGGCCGGCAGCGGGGAACTGGAAACACTGTTGGCAGACGTACGCCGCGGCGACGGCGGCGCCTTGCTGGCCTCCCTCGAGCTGCAGCGTTCGGGGTTGGCGGCCGCCGAGCCCGCCCTGGCCGAGCGCGCGCAGCCCGCGCCTCTGTGCTTCGGCAAGACTGCCAGCCCAGAAGGGCGAATCGTGGACACCGTGGTCCGCAAGTTCTTTATCGGCGAGGTACAGCCCTGGTCTGTGGACATTGCGCGCCGCCGGGCCGAACTGATGCCGGCAGTACTGTCGCTGGAAGACCAGCTGGCAAGCGTGCTCCCCGCCGCCTACCAGGCGTGGTCGCAGCAGCGGGATCAATTGCTGGCCAGTGCGATGCTGGCACCGCGGGAACATGCCCGCAGCCTGGCTGCACTGCTCGAGACCTGCGGGCTGCGACCGGGAGTCGAGCCTGCCAAACCCGGCTGAGGGGCGTTACACTGCGGCGAATGCCAAACCGAGAGCATACTCATGGGTTTGAAGGTCGCAGTCTGGGGTACGGGCAACGTCGGTCGGCCAGCGATACGCGCGGTCAACGCTCATCGCGAGCTGGAGCTGTGCGCGGTGATCGTCGCCAACCCAGACAAGGTGGGCCGCGATGCCGGCAGTCTCGCCGGCATAGCACCGCTGGGCCTGGAGGCGACTGCAGACTGGGAGTCGGTGCTGGCAGAGCGCCCTGATGCCCTGGTCTACGCCGCCAATGCGGACATCCGCCCCGAAGAGGCACAGCGGGAACTGCTCGCCTGCCTCGCCGCCGGCATCAATGTGGTAGCCACCGGTTTCTACGCCTTCCTGCATCCCGGTTCCACGGCACAGGAAGTGTTGGCGCCCGTAGAGGCCGCCTGCCGGGAAGGTGGCAGCTCGTTATTTGTCTCGGGAATCGATCCGGGATGGGCCATGGATATGCTGCCGGCAGTGCTGAGCGGTGCGGTGGCAGACATTCGCGAGATCAGGGCAAGAGAGATCTTCAATTACGCCCTCTACGACCAGCCCCAGGTGGTGCGAGAGGTGATCGGCTTTGGCGCGAGCATGGAAACCCTGCCGATCATGTTGCACGACTTCGCCATCGAAATGGTCTGGGGGCCGATGTTGCGGCTGGTGGGTGACGCCCTGGGCAAACCCGTCGAGCGGGTGGAGATCAGCGTGGAGCGTCGGCCGCTGGAGGGCGATATCGACGTACCCGGCATGGGCCGCTTCGAAGCGGGCACCCAGGGGGCGTTTCGTTTCGAGGCCCGCGGCTACAGCGAAGGCCTGCCGCGTTACGTGGTGGAACACGTTACCCGTATCGACGACGGCTGCGCCACCGACTGGCCCTATCCGCCGGAGGGGCGCGGCTGCCACCAGGTCATTATTTCCGGCACGCCCACCCTGACCGTGAGCCTGCATGCCGAGGATGCCTGCGAAGCGGGCGCGGCCGGCGGCGGCAACGCCACCGCGGCCAGCTGGGTGGTCAATGCCATTCCGGCGGTCTGCGCTGCCGCGCCGGGCATATTGACAGTGCTGGACCTGCCCCGCATCAGCGGCGCCGCCCAGCTGGTTCCCGCCGCCTAGCCGCCGGGCATCGGTACCGGCTCGCCCAGTTCGTAGGCCTGCACCTCCATGGAGAGAATCTCGGCGCTGCCCATGGCCGCGGCGAACGTTGCCATGTGGGGCATGGTGAAGTGGGCGTTGAGCGCCTCTGCGTTCTCCCACAGCTCGGTAATCCGCACCAGGGTCGGATCGCTGATATCTGTAGAGAAAGCGTAGCGGTGGCAACCGGGCTCCTTGCGGCTCTCGGTTTCCATGGTGGCAATAGCATCCCGTAGCGCATCCACAGCGCCCTCACCCACTCGTACTTCGGCAATAACCACAAGCATTTGTTGATCTCCTTCTTATCCTATTGGCAGCGATCGTATTGGCAGCCGCCCTCGCGGCCGCCTTATGCCACGTCAAAAACGACTTTGATGGCGCCGGCGGAGCGGTCGCGCGCCGTGGCGAACGCCTCGTCCACGGCATCCAGCGGAAAGCGGTGAGTCACCAGCGCATCGGCAATCGTCGGGCGCCCATGCAGCAGCTTGCCCGCCTCCTCGAAATTGCGCTGTGGGCTCTTGCACACATAGGTATTGGCAGGCAGCAGCTCGATTTCCTTCAGGCAGAACAAACCAGTGAGGGGCGTGGGTTCCCAGAAACTGCCCACCAGGCCGATACGGCCCATGGGACGCAGGCGCTGTACCGCCTCTGAGAGACTGGCCTCAGTACCCACCGCGTCGATTACCACGTCGTAGCCATCGCCGACCTCGAGCGTGCCGCCGAGAGACTCGGCCGCACTGCGCTGGTGCGGATGACGCGCCGAGACATCGCAGGCCAGGCCGCGGCCGATGAGTCCCGCCACCACAGCGAGCCCCACCGGGCCGCCGCCGATCACCAGCACGCGTTCAGCCTCACGCACCCGGGCGCGATCGATACCATGCAGAGCCACTGCCAGCGGCTCCACCAGTGAAGCGATGCGGATATCGAGCCCCGTGGGCAGGGGCACCAGGTTTGCCGCCGGCACCAGCACCTGTTCGGCCATACCGCCGTCGCGGCCCAGGCCCAGCAGCCGGAATCCTTCCACACAGTGGCTGTTGTAGCCCTCACCACAGGCCGGGCAGTGGCCGCAGCCCAGGGTAGGTTCCACCGCCACCGCGGTGCCGTCGGGCGTAAGCCCGGCAAATTCGTGGCCGGGAATGCGCTGGTCCAGCAGACCCAGGTCGAGCATATGCAGGTCGGAACCGCAGATGGAAGAAACGACGATATCGACAAGCACGCCGTCGTCGCCGGCAGGCGCCGGTACGTCGACCAGGCCCGGCCGGCCGTCGGCAACCCGGATGGCTTTCATCAAACGCTACTTGCGCGCTTCCGCGTGCAGGTCTTCGAAGTTTGCCCAGTAGTCCTTCTCGGCTGCGGCAATGACCTTGAGGGCCTCGGCCCGGTCGTAGACGAAGTCCACCTTGATATCGAGCTCCTTGCCGGGCTCCATCTTGTAGGTCATGAAATAGTGCTGCAGACGTTCGATCTTGATCGGCGGCAGGTCGCCAATATCGCGCACGTCGCCCCAGATGTTGTCGTTCTCCAGCACGGCGATGATCTTGTCGTCGGCTTCGCCGCCGTCGATCATCTGGATACCACCCACTACGCGGGCATTGAGCAGGATGTCCCCCCGGGTGATGTGGCGCTCGGAGTACACGCAGATATCCAGCGGGTCCTGGTCGGCAATGTCCACGTCGGGGCAGCGCTTGGCCACCTCAACGTCGCAGTAGGTGCGGGGGATGAAGCCGTAAAGGGCCGGCGGGCTGGACGTGGTGCGCTGCGGGCGGTCAACCATCATGAAGCCAGACTCTTTGTCCAGCTCGTACTTGACGGTATCGGCGGGGGTCATTTCCACGAACACCTGGACCACGTCTTCGGGGGCGTCGTCGCGGCGCGCGCGCAGGCCGTGCCACGGGTGACGGCGCCAGCGATTGAAATTGCGGTTGCTGTACATACTCACTCCAAATGGGAATTTTCGGGCGCGCGCATTGTAAGGGATTCAGCCGTGAAAATCTCGCCGGGGACCCGGCCGGAGCAGGTAAATACTGCGCAGTTGCGCCTGTGAGACGCAGGTTTGTACGCTAGTCGAAGGTGCGCGAGGCGACGTAGCCCACGCCCATGATGACCACCAGGGCGATGAACAGGTTTTCCAGCAGGCTGTTGCCCAGCGACAGCTTGTACTCGCGCACCTCGGCGGCGATGCCCTCCCACTCCTCGTCGAATACCGGCTGTGATACCGGGTGGGCACAGTCGAGCAGCACCGATCTGGCGTCTTCGAAGTGGCGATCGAACACCACGTACAGATGGCAGGGAATGGCGCCGACGTGGGCCACTTCTTCGAGATGTGTGGGGATACCGCTGGCCTTCAGCAGGGCCGCTTTTTCCAGCAGCATGATGCGATCGGTGGATTCAAGGAGCAGCTTCACCGCGACCCTCCGTCAAACCGGTTACTGACACGTTAGCGCAAAAGCCTGTCGATTTCATCGGCCAGCTCCAGGTCGCGCCGGGTAAGCCCGCCGGCATCGTGGGTAGTGAGCCGGATGTGCACCCGGTTGTAGACATTCGACCACTCCGGGTGATGATTGGCGCGCTCCGCCAGCAACGCCACCGAGCTCATGAAGGCGAACGCCGCGACAAAGTCATCAAACTGCAGGCTGCGCTCGATGGCGCCTCCCTCGCGCCGCCATTCGGGCAAGTCTTCCAGTCCGGCGGCCAGTGCGTCTTCATCAAGGGTCTTCATGGTGCGTTCTCCACCGCTCTGCTACATTCCAGCAGGATAGCAAAAGGAGGATACCCACTTGGACCTCGATGCACCAAGACAGCTCGCCGTCAGCTACGCGCGCTTCATTGACGATCGCAGCTTCGACCGCCTGGCGGAAATCATGACAGAAGATGTGCAGGTGTCCTCACCGCTGTTCCAGTGTGAGAGCCTGGCCCAGTTCGCCGAACAGCTTGAGCTGCTGCACAACTTCCGCGTCACCATGCACATGGTGGGTAATGTCTTCGGCGAATGGTCGGAAGGCAGCTACCGCGGCGAAGCCTATTGCATCGCCGCCCATATCTACGAGCACGAGGGCCAGGAGTGGAAGTGGGAAGTCGGTATCCGCTACGAGGATCGCATCGTAATGCGCGACCGGCAGGCACTGTTCACGCACCGGCACCTGAACGTGCTGTGGAATCTCGACCAGCCGCTGGTGGTGCAGGGCGGTCTGTACCCCGGCAGCTGAAGACGTCCCGGCTAGCTGAAGAACAGCCCTGAGAGGTAGAGAAAGGACAGCACTGCGTCCACGGCAATACCGGGCGCGCTCTCCTTGAAGCTGGCGCGATCTACGGCCATGGAATAAAAACGCGCCAGCAGGCCGAAGAACCAGGCGCTACCCAGCGCCATGTACACCAGGGGCGCGTTCATCAGCAGCGCCGCCAGGGCCACCCCCAGGTTCAGGCCGCCGAATACGGTACGCACCTCCGACACCGCCATCGGCGAGTTCATGGCGATCTGCAGCTGCTCGGTGAAGGCCCGCGGTTTAAAGAAACCCACCAGCCCGATTATTAGCTGCAGCACGGCCCCAACCCGGGGCAACCAGTCTAGGAGCGCTTCCATTGTTTTCCTATCCTTGAATGGATCAACGAATTGCAGACTAACAATAAATCCGCAGACACAGGAAGGCGCCCATGCTGCTCAAAGACAAGGTGGTGATCGTTTCAGGTATCGGGCCCGGGCTGGGCAGTGAGCTCGCCCTGGAGGCAGCTCATCAGGGGGCAAAGCTGGTGATCGCCGCGCGCACCCCGGAGAAGCTCGACGGCTCCGAGCAGGAGATTCGCGCGGCGGGCCTCGACAATCCGGTGCTGAAGGTGCCCACCGACATCAGCGACGCCGACCAATGCCAGGCCCTGGTAGAGGCTGCGCTTAACGAGTTCGGCCGCATCGACGCGCTGATCAACTCCGCCTACAACCCCGGCAGTTTCGAGCCCATCGAGCAGGCCAACCTGGACGGCTGGCGCGATGCCCTGGACGTCAACCTGTTCGGCACCATGCAGCTGACGCTGGCGACGGTACCGACCATGAAGCAACAGGGTGGTGGCGCCATCGTCATGATCAACACCATGGTGACCCGCAAGCCGTTGGCCACCCAGGGCGGCTACGCGGCATCCAAGGCAGCCCTGGCCAGCGCTACCGCACACCTCGCCACCGAGCTGGGGCAATACAACATCCGCGTGAATTCCACCTTCATGGGCTGGATGTGGGGCCCGCCGGTGGAGTTCTACATCAACATGCTGGGAGAGAATCACCCACAGGGGGCCGCCGGTGCCCGGGCCGATGTCGAGAAGCACATCGCGCTGGGCAGCATTCCGGAAGACGGCGACTGCGCCAAGGTGGCCATCTTCCTTGCCTCGGACTATTCCTGCGCCATGACCGGTGCCCACCTCGACGTAAACGGCGGCGAGTACATGCCTCACTAGGCCGAGCCGGCAGCCCGCGACGGACTGCCGGCGCGCCGAATTTCCACTATGAATCGCCGTCGGTGTTGACTAGTATTCGGGGAACGTCGTACCCGCAGAGGTAACGACGGGTGGTGGTCCCCGTACAGCTCCAATAACAACTAGCTGACCGGGGCCGGTAACTCTCTCCTCGAGAGTGACATAACTATAAGACGTCAAAGAGGACTCCGCATGTCTGTTCAATTCAGGAAGACTCCTATTCTTGCAGCCCTGGCAATTGCCACGGCGGCACCACTGGCATCGGCGCAGGCCCTGCTTGAAGAAGTGATCGTGACCGCCCAGAAGCGGGCAGAAAGCCTGTAGGACGTGCCGATCTCCGTATCTGCCGTTCAGGGCGACAAGATCCAGGACGCCGGCATACCCAACATGGCGGCGCTGGCGGACTTTGTGCCTAACCTGTTCATCTCGGATGCACCGGTGAGCACCAACATCTATATGCGCGGCATGGGGTCCAGTAACAACCAGGCCTTCGAACAGTCCGTCGGCATGTATATCGACGGCATCTACATGGGCCGGGGTCGCCAGTACCGGGCACCCTTCATGGACATCGAGCGCGTGGAAGTCCTGCGCGGTCCGCAGGGCACCCTGTTCGGCCGTAACACGGT
>JAZBOY010000142.1:0-4561 GCA_036351375.1 Halieaceae bacterium | reverse complement strand
TAATTCCAACTGGCTATTTTATAGCCGATTAATGTGTTTTCCGGTTATAATGGGCGATTGACTTTTATTTGCAATCTGCCGGCGCCGCTTTACTACACTTAAAGCACGCTGGCCAGAACAACTGTTGAAGGTATCCGCTGCATGAATGACGTGGTTCAACAACAATCCCGTCTCAAAGAACTGATTTCGAAAGGCAAGGAGCAGGGCTTCCTGACCTATGCCGAAGTTAACGATCACCTCCCCGAGGACATCTCAGACCCGGACCAGGTCGAAGACATCATTCAGATGATCAACGACATGGGCATCCAGGTATTCGAGGTGGCACCCGATGCCGACACCCTGCTGATAACCGAGGGCGATTCCTCGGCTGACGACGTGGTCGCTGCCGAAGCCGCTGCTGCGCTGGCGGCGGTGGAGACCGAGGCCGGCCGCACGACCGACCCGGTGCGCATGTACATGCGTGAAATGGGCACGGTAGAGCTGCTCACCCGTGAGGGTGAGATCGTTATCGCCAAGCGTATCGAGGAAGGCATCCGCGAGCTCATGGCCGCGCTGGCCTACTACCCGGGCGCGGTGCGCTCGGTACTGGACGAGTACGACAAAGTGGCTACCGAGGAGCGCCGCCTGTCTGACATCCTGGTAGGCTATCTGGACCCGGCCGAGCACGTTCCATCGGCCGCGGAAGTCGCTGCCCAACAGGAAGCAAAGGGCGAGAGCGACGACGATGACGACGATGACGGTGACACCGGGCCGGATCCGGTAGAGGCGAAGAAGCGCTTCACCGCCATCAAGCGCGCCTGCAACAAGGCCGACAAGTCCATCGCCAAAGAAGGCCGCGACGGCAAGACCACCCAGAAGGATCTTGAGAAGCTCGCCGAGCTATTCAAGTTCCTGAAGCTGACCCCAAGGGTATTCGACCCCCTGACCGAGCAGGCCCGCGACGTACTGCTGCAGGTGCGCAATCTCGAGCGCGAGATCATGCTCATCTGCGTCAAGACCTGTGGCATGCCGCGCATGGAGTTCATCAAGAGCTTCCAGGGTTCCGAGTCTGACCTGCGCTGGGTAAGCAAGCACACCCGTTCCAAGAAGGACTATGCCTCGCGGCTGGCGGCGGAAAAGGAAAACATCCAGCGCGCCCAGCGCAAGCTGCAGGTTATCGAGGAAGAAGTCGGCCTGACGGTGTCCGAGATCAAGGAAATCAATCGCCGCATGTCCATGGGCGAGGCCATGGCACGCCGGGCCAAGAAGGAAATGGTGGAAGCCAACCTGCGCCTGGTGATCTCCATTGCCAAGAAGTACACCAACCGCGGCCTGCAGTTCCTCGACCTGATCCAGGAAGGCAACATCGGCCTGATGAAGGCGGTCGACAAGTTTGAGTACCGCCGCGGCTACAAATTCTCGACCTACGCCACCTGGTGGATCCGCCAGGCCATCACTCGCTCGATCGCCGACCAGGCGCGCACTATTCGTATTCCGGTGCACATGATCGAGACGATTAACAAGCTCAACCGCATCTCTCGCCAGATGCTGCAGGAGATGGGCCGGGAGCCCACTCCGGAAGAGCTGGGTGAGCGCATGGATATGCCCGAAGACAAGGTGCGCAAGGTGCTGAAAATCGCCAAGGAGCCTATCTCCATGGAGACGCCCATCGGTGATGACGAAGATTCGCACCTGGGTGATTTCATCGAGGATGCCACCATCGAGTCCCCGGTGGACTCCGCCACCGGCTCTGGCCTGCACGAAGCCACCAAGGACGTACTTGCCGGCCTGACGGCCCGCGAGGCCAAGGTGCTCCGCATGCGTTTCGGCATCGACATGAACACTGACCACACCCTCGAGGAAGTGGGCAAACAGTTCGATGTCACCCGCGAACGCATTCGCCAGATTGAAGCCAAGGCCCTGCGCAAGCTGCGCCATCCGACTCGTTCGGACCACCTGCGCAGCTTCCTGGACGAATAGGCAGGCAGCGGGCAACTCCTGAATGAGTGAGGAGGCAGCAGTACTCGGTCGAGTCCTGGTTGTGGACGATGATCGCGGCCTCCTCTCCATCATCAAGGGAATCCTCAGCAAAGACTACGATGTGACGCTAGCCTCCTCCGGCCCCGAGGCCCTGGAGGCGCTGGCCGACGGCGGCGCAGACCTGGTGCTGCTGGACATCATGATGCCGGGCATGGACGGCCTGGAGGTCTGCCGCAAAATCAAGGCAGACGCCGCCACCGCCGACCTGCCGGTGATCTTCCTCACCGGCATGGAGGATGAGGACGCCGAGGAAGACGCGCTGGACGCCGGCGCCGCCGACTTCATATCCAAACCCATCCGCCCCCGCATCCTGGAATCCAGGGTGCGCATGCAGATGCAGAACTACCTGTACCTGCAGTTCCTGGAAAAAATGCTGAGCGAAAAAAGCACGACCGTGGATCGCCTGAAGGCGGAAACGGCGCAGCTGCTTAAGTCCATTGGCCTGACCGCCAGCAGATAAGCCACCACACATCACGGAAGACGCCATGAGCAACCTGTTTGCCCCGCTTGCCTTTGCCTCTGGCAAAGTCATGAAGAACCGCTTCATGCTGGCGCCGCTGACCAACCTGCAGAGCCATGACAACGGGGTGCTGTCTGACGACGAGTACCGCTGGCTGACCATGCGTGCCGAGGGCGGTTTCGGGGCCACCATGACCTGCGCCTCCCATGTGCAGGCGGCGGGCAAGGGGTTTCCCGGCCAGCTTGGCTGCTTTTCCGATGATCACCTTGAAGGCCTTACCCGGCTGGCCGCCGGCATACGCGCTCACGACAGCCTTGCGCTGCTGCAACTGCACCACGCCGGCATGCGTTCCCCGGAAGAGGAAATCGGCCAGCAGCCGCTGTGCCCGTCTGACAACGAAGAGACCGGCGCCCGGGCGCTGTCACCTGAAGAAGTGGACGCGCTGCGGGAGGACTTCCTGGCGGCTGCCCGCCGCGCCGAGCGCGCCGGCTTTGACGGAGTGGAGTTGCACGGAGCCCACGGCTACCTGCTGTGCCAGTTCCTGAGCCCGAGCATTAACCAGCGCAAAGATGCCTACGGCGGCAGCCTGGAAAACCGAGCGCGGCTGATCCTTGAACTGATTGAAGGCATTCGCACTCAATGCGCCGCGGATTTTGTACTGGGCCTGCGGCTTTCGCCGGAACGCTTCGACATCCGGCTCGGCGAGATGCGCGAGCTGGCCCAGGAGCTCTTCCATCGGGGCCAGATCGATTTCCTCGACATGTCCCTGTGGGATTCCTTCAAGGAGCCCTCGGAAGAGGGCTTTGCGGGTCGCACCCTGCTTTCATGTTTCACGGAACTGGATCGTGGCGAGGTAAAGCTGGGCACCGCCGGCAAGATCCGCTCCGCCGCAGACGCCCGGCGCTGCGTCGATGCCGGCGCTGATTTCGTATTGCCGGGCCGCGCGGCCATCCTGCACCACGACTTCCCGCACTGCGTGGCGGCCAACGACAGCTTCGAGCCGGTGCCCAACCCGGTTACCAGTGACTACCTGCGCGGCCAGGGCCTGGGCGAAAAGTTCGTTGAATACATGTCGGGCTGGAAAGGCTTTGTCGAGGGCTAGGCCTCTGCACAACGACAGTGACGCCCCCGATATCGCGCTCTATAATGCGGCGCTCACCAGCCGCACGGCACAGCATACGGGCCCATAGCTCAGTTGGTTAGAGCAGTCGACTCATAATCGATTGGTCGTAGGTTCAAGTCCTACTGGGCCCACCATTCCCTCAAGGGTGCATTCCGAACACATAGGTTGCACTTTATACCGAAGACATGGGTAACACTTTTGGAGCAAACGGGTTCTCCGCTGGCTCCACCCGATTCTCGTCTTCGTCAAAGTATCCTAGATCATAGTCCATAAAGCTGACTAGCCAGATCTTGTCGGCGACCTCGCGCACGCCGATGTGCTGGCCGGCTAGGGCCCGACAAAGATTGATCTTCCTACCGCCGATGCAGATCCGTCCACAGTACGTCACCTGGATGGTGCGATCGTGATAGGGGTACTCAGGCGGCTCAGGTCGATGGTACTCACGTGCCGACGGCGTATACAGCTCGCCGGGATACTTCATCCCCAGCGCCTGGTGCGGTCGCTCGTTGTTGTACTCCTTCATCCAGTTGTCGAAGCGGTCCTGCTGTTGAAGGAAGTTGTAGCTCACCGGTTTGGTGGCTTCTTTCTTAAGCGTCAGATGCATGCGCTCGTGGCGGCCATTCTGCTGGGGGTTCCCAGGCTTGATCCGCTCGATGTTGATGCCCAAGCGCAGCCACCAGACTGATAGCTTGCTGAGCCCATGCAGGGCGGTAGGCCCTGCAAATGGCACGCCGTTGTCGGTGCGGATAGCGGCAGGCAGCCCGTACTCCCTGAACACCCGCTCGAAGCTCGAGAAGGCAAAGACCTCCTTGGTCGACTCCAGCCCCTCACAGGCCAGCAGGTAGCGGGTGCAGTAGTCGGTGATCGTCAGCGGGTAGCAGTACTTCTTGTTGCCTAGCAGGAACTGGCCCTTGTAGTCCGCACACCACAATCCATTGGCTCGCTTGGGGTCAGTGAGG
>JAZBOY010000141.1:0-3098 GCA_036351375.1 Halieaceae bacterium | reverse complement strand
TCGCCGCTGGATTCCCAGTGCACGCCGGCAGAGGCCGGGTCGCCGGCCTTGCGGCTTAATACCTCGACGCGCTCTGCGACAATGAAACTCGAATAGAAGCCCACGCCGAACTGGCCGATGAGCTGCGAGTCCTTCTTCTGGTCGCCGGTGAGCTGTTCCAGGAATGCCGCGGTGCCGGACTTGGCGATGGTGCCGAGGTTGTCGATGACATCCTGGCGGCTCATACCAATGCCGTTGTCGCTGATCGTGATGGTGTTGGCATCCTTGTCGACCTCAACGCGAATCGCGAACTCGCCGTCGCCCTCCAGCAGGGCCTCGTCGTTGAGCGATTCAAAGCGCAGCTTGTCGATAGCGTCACTGGCGTTGCTGATCAGTTCACGCAGGAACACCTCCCGGTTGCTGTACAGGGAGTGAATCATCAGGTGCAGCAGCTGCTTGGCTTCGGTCTGGAAGCCGAGAGTTTCCTTGTGGACGTCCGCGGTCATGCCTTGTCTCCTGTGGCTGGCTGGCGTTATTCACGGCATATGGGGACAGTTCAACGGTTTTCAAGCCCCGAAATCCGCGCTCGCCCGCTAACTCGACACCCTTGGGCTACACTGCGGTAAGTGTTGGCCATCCAAGGACCCGGAATGACCTGGCTTCTCCTGGCCGCCGGCATCACCATCCTGGTGGTGTCCGGCGGCTTGCTGGTAGACGGCGCGTCCAATATTGCCCTCAGGCTCCGGGTACCGCCGGCGGTGATCGGCCTGACGCTGGTGGCCTTCGGCACCAGCCTGCCGGAATTGGCCGTCAACATCTCTGCCACCACTTCAGGCTCGCCGGAGCTGTCGCTGGGCAATATCTTCGGCTCGAATATTGCCAACCTCGGCCTGGTACTCGGGGCGGCGGTGGCGATTCGCGCCTGCCGGGTCGAAGGCCAGATCATGCGCCGGGAGATTCCACTGCTGCTGATGATCACCGCCATTGCCCTGGTGGTCTCACTGGACGGAGTCTTGCGCGGCATTGAGCCGCAGCTCGACCGCGCCGACGCGGTGATCCTGATGCTGCTGTTCCTGATGTTCATTTACATCAACCTGAGCGATATCCTGGCCGGGCGCAGCGAGGACCCGCTGCTGGAGCAGGCATCCGGCCGGGTACGCACATCGGTGGAGCCGCGCCACTACCTGTTTGTGCTGATCGGTATTCCCGGGCTGTGGCTCGGCGGCGAACTCACCGTGACCAACGCGGAAGAGATTGCCCTTGGCTTCGGCATTTCCAAAACGCTGATTGGCCTCAGCGTGGTGGCGGTGGGTACCAGCCTGCCGGAGCTGGTGACCTCAGTGACCGCCGCCCTGCGCGGCGAATCGGATCTCGCCATCGGCAACGTGATCGGCTCCAACCTGGTCAACACCCTGTTCATCCTGCCCATCAGCGCCCTGATAGTACCCCTGCCCATTGGCCCCGGGCCGCTGATCGATATCTGGACCTGCCTGCTGTTCACGGTGATCATGGGCATCTTTGCCTTCTCTGCCCGCCAGCGCCTGAGCCGCGTAGAGGGCTGGTTTCTGCTTGTCACATACGGCCTCTATATTTACTGGCGCTACACCGCTTTCTGAGACCCGTTGATGGACTACCTGCTGGTCTGCGTCGCCGCCTGCCTGGCCTCCGGACTGACGTTGTTTTCAGGCTTTGGCCTGGGCACCTTGCTGATGCCGGTGGTGGCGCTGTTCTTCCCGCTGGAGGTGGCAGTGGCAATCACCGCGGTGGTGCACCTGGCCAACAACCTGTTCAAGCTGGGCCTGGTTGGTCGCGAGGCCAACCTGAAGGTGTTGCTGCGCTTCGGGCTGCCGGCCGTGCTAGCCGCCTTCGCCGGCGCGCTGCTTCTCGCAAGCCTCAGCGACGCGGCGCCGGTGCACGAGTACCAGGCGCTGGGGCGCAACCTCAGCGTCACCCCCATCAAGCTGGTTGTCGGACTGCTGATCATTGGCTTCGTGGCGCTGGAGCTGTGGCCGCGCTTCGCACAGCTGGCCATCGACCCGAAATACCTGCCCTTCGGCGGCCTGCTGAGCGGGTTTTTCGGCGGCCTGTCGGGCCACCAGGGCGCCTTTCGCAGCATGTTCCTGATCAAGGCCGGGCTCAGCAAGGAAGCGTTTGTGGCGACTGGGGTGGTGATCGCCGTGATGGTGGACTGCGCGCGGCTTGGCCTTTACGGCCTGCACCTGGGCCCGCAGGCCGGTATTGACTGGGCGCTGGTGGCCGCCGCCAGCCTGTCGGCATTCCTGGGCGCTTACCTGGGCCGGAAATGGCTGGAAAAGATCACCCTGCAAACCGTACGCTACATCGTCTCCGCCCTGCTACTGGCGGTGGGGCTCGGCCTGGTCTCAGGCCTGATGTAATTCAACTGGAGAACAGTCATGTACGCGGTGATCTTCCGGGCCCGGGTGGGTGAGCAGGACGCAGAGTACGACGAGATGGCCGCAAAAATGCGCGAGCTGGCGTTTGAACGCTATGGCTGCAGGGACTTTATCGCCGTGACCGAAGGCGACACCGAGATCGCCATATCATACTGGGACGACGAGGACTCTATCCGCCGCTGGAAGAACGATCCCGAACACAGCGCCGGCCAGCAGCTGGGCCGCGACGGCTGGTATGCGGGCTACCGGGTACAGGTGGTGGAGATCCGCCGTGAATACAGCTTTGGCGACCCCGCCTGACGGCCGACTCGCTGGCTAGGCGCGTTCATCCTTGGGCGACTCCATCACCACGTGAGTGGTGATGGTGCTGACCTGCGGCAGGGTTCCCAGTACGTCGGTGTGGAAGGTCTTGTAAGCCGCCAGGTCTTCGGTCTCCACCCGCAGCAGGTATTCGAAGGCGCCGGTGATGTTGTGGCACTCGCGCACCTCCGGGGACTTCACGATAGAGCGTTCGAAGGCGTGTTGGGATTCCGCCGTGTGGTTGGACAGCCCCACAGCAATGTAGGCGGTAAAACCAACGCCCAGCTTGCCCCGGTCCAGTACCGCCCGGTAGCCGGTGATGACACCGCTGCGCTCCAGCTCCTGCACTCGCCGCAGGCAAGCCGAGGGCGACAGGCCGACCCGCTCGGCCAGCTCGGCGTTGGT
>JAZBOY010000140.1:0-11089 GCA_036351375.1 Halieaceae bacterium | reverse complement strand
CTTCGCTATCACCGGTATCGACTCGCTGCTCACTGGCGGCGGCATCCAGTACGTGGCGGAAGTCAACGGCGAGCGCATCAGCGCGGCTGACGTACAGCTGCAGGTCAACCAGCAGAAACGACGCCTGCTGATGTCCATGGGCGAAGACATCGACCCCAGCATGCTCGATGACCAATTGCTGGCCGGGCCGGCGCTGGAGTTCATGATCCAGAAGTCTCTGATGATGCAGGCGGCACGCGACTACGGGCTGGAAATTCCGGAGCAGCTGCTGGTCGATTTCATCGGTGACATGGAAGTGTTCAAGATTGATGGCCAGTTTGATCCGGTTCGCTTCCGGCAGATTGTGTCCGACCAGGGCTATACACCTGCGGGTTTCCAGCGGGCCCTGCGCGAGGACCTGGTGGTCACCCAGATGCGCCTGGGTCTGGCGGGTTCCACCTTTGCCACCGGGCAGGACATCGAGCGCCTTGCGCGTATCGAGCAGGAGCAGCGCGACCTGCGCTACATGGTGCTGCCGCTGGCCAAGTTCCGCACCGATGCGGAGATCACCGACGCTGATGTGGCTGCATGGTACGAGGAAAACCAGCAGCAATACATGACCGAGGAAACCGTCACCCTCGCGTATATCGAACTCACCCGCGATGATTTCCTGGCGCCGGTCGACGAGGCTCGCCTGCGCGAAGTGTTCGAGGCTGAGCAATCTGCCTACCAGCGGCCGGAAGAGCGCCGCGTATCGCACATACTGATCACGCCCGGTGACGACGACGATGACGCCGCCGTTCTGGCTCGCGTCGCCGCGGCGCAGGCTCGCCTGGACGCCGGCGAAGACTTTAGTGCCGTAGCGTCGGAGCTGTCCGACGACGTCGGTAGCGCAACTGTGGGTGGCGACCTCGGCTTCACCGACGGCACCTTCTTCCCCGAGGAAATGGAAGCCGCCATCGCCGAACTTGGCGTCGATGAAATCTCCGCGCCGGTGGAGACCGACGCAGGCTTCCACCTCATCAAACTGACCGAGCTACGCGCCGGTGAAAGCCTCAGCTTTGAAGAGGTACGCGCCGAACTGGAGGAGCGTCTCGCCGCAGACGAAGCCAGCCGCAAGCTGGTCAAGACCGTCGAAGAGCTGCGCGACCTCGCCTTCAACGCCGAAGGCCTGGCTGAACCGGCCGCGCAGCTAGAGCTGCAGGTAGAGCGCAGCGGCCCCATTGGCCGCAACCACTCCGAAGGGCTGTTCGCCGACCCCCGACTGATCGCCGCCGCCTACAGCAGCGATGTCATCGAGGAGGGCTACAACAGCGAAGTGGTGGAAATAGATACCGAGCACTTCGTGGTGCTGCGCGTTGAGGAACACAAGCTGCCCGAGCTGCAACCCCTTGAAGAGGTGCGTGAAGGCATCATCGCGGCGCTGCGTGACGAGGCCGCCCGTGCCAACATCCGCGCCACCGCCACCGAGCTGCTGTCCACCTTGCGCACGGAAGAGGGTGCAAGCATCGAGTCCCTGGCACAGCAGGGCGGCTACGAATGGCAGGTTGAGCTGGCTACCACCCGCAACAATCCGGCGGTGCCCGACAGCCTGCTGAATCGCGCCTTCCAGCTGCCGACGCCGGCAGAAGGCCAGACCACCTTCGAGTACGTACAGAATGAGGAAGGTGACATCGAGCTGTTTGAACTGGTGAAAGTGATCCCCGGCCAGCCCGACACCATCAACGAAGGCCAGCGCCGGCTGATCGAGCGTCAGCTCATCGGCGAATACGGTCGCCAGGCCGACGAATATTTCCAGCAGCAGCTGCGCAGTGAGGCTGACATCACCCGCAGCTGACGCCTGTAGTCCAAGCGTTCAGACACGAGAGGCCCAAACGGTGTACAAGGTCCTGACACTCAACCAGATTTCCGTCAAGGGACTGGATCGTTTCCCGCGCGAGCAATACGAGCTTGCCAGCGAATTCTCACACCCCGACGCGATCCTGCTGCGCAGCCACAAGCTGCAGCCGGATGAAATCGCCGACACGGTGGCCTGCATTGGTCGTGCCGGTGCCGGTACCAACAACATCCCCGTGGACGAGTGCACGCGGCGCGGTATTCCTGTGTTCAATGCGCCGGGCGCTAACGCCAACGCCGTGAAGGAACTGGTCGCCGCTGCGCTGTTGCTCGGTTCTCGCGGCATTGTCGAAGGCATTAACTACGTGAGCACCCTCGCGGAAATCGCCGACGAGGCCGAGCTCAACCGGGTGCTCGAGGCACAGAAGAAGCAGTTCAAGGGCAGCGAGATCACCGGCAAGACATTGGGTGTTGTCGGACTTGGCGCCATCGGCTCGCTGGTCGCGGAAATGGGCCTGACGCTGGGAATGGAAGTCTGCGGTTACGACCCCGCCATCTCGATAGAGGCAGCCTGGCGGCTGTCGAGCCAGGTGCAGAAGATGGATGCACTGCAGTCCTTGTTTGCGCGCAGTGACTATATATCCCTGCACCTGCCGGTGCTGGACAGTACCCGCGGCCTGGTCAACAGTGAGCTGCTTTCCCAGGTCAAGCCGGGCACCTGCCTTCTGAACTTTGCACGCCAGGAGATCGTTGATGGCGACGCCGTCGTGGAAGCTCTTGAGAGTGGCAAGCTCCGCCGCTACATCACCGATTTCCCTGCTCCCAGCCTGATCGGGCGCGATGACGTGATCCTCATGCCGCATATCGGTGCCTCCACAGACGAGGCCGAGGAGAACTGCGCCATGATGGCAGCGGACCAGGTGCGTGACTTCCTGGAGCACGGCAATATTCGCAACTCGGTGAACTTCCCGACCCTGCAGCTTGAGCCCGCGGAGGGCGTACGGCTGGCCATCAGCAACGACAACGTACCGACCATGTTGGGCAAGCTGCTGTCGCTGCTGGCGGATGAGAACATCAATATCATCGACATGCTCAACAAGAGCCGCGGTGATGTGGCCTACAACCTGATCGACGTCGCCTGCCAGCCCAGTGACGAAGCGCTCGCAAAGATGCGTGCTGTCGAGGGTGTCATCAACGTGCGCGTTATTGGTGAAGGCCAGCCCTGCATTCCCTGATAGCGCGCTGCCGATATGACTGAAGAGCGCCTCGAGCGCATCAGTGAGCAGCTACCGGGTGAGGGGGCCGAGTCGCGTACACCCGGCAGGCCGCCCCTGCACCTCTGGCACCCCGAGTTGTCTGGCGACATCGACATAGAAATTCGCCGCGATGGCAGCTGGTGGCACGAAGGTGAGCCCATTCGGCGCGCCAGCCTGGTGCAGCTGTTTGCCAGTATTCTCCGGCGCGAAGCTGACGGTGACTATTACCTGGTAACGCCGGTAGAGAAGTGGCGCATCCGGGTTGCAGGCTTCCCCTTGCAGATCGTTGATTTCGACGCGGCCCGGTCAGCTGATGACAGACCCTTCATCACGGTAATCACCAACACCGGCCAACGCTACCTGCTTGGCCGTGACTACCCGCTGTACCTGCCGGAGGGCCCTGAAGCCGACAGTGCTGTGCCGGCGGTCGGACTCGACCACGGCCTTGCTGCCGTGTTCAATCGCGCGGCGTGGTATCGCCTGGTGGATGTGGCGGAAGAGCGAGAAGGGCAGGCCGGCGTCGAGAGCGACGGCCTGTTTTTCCCTATCTCATAGCTTACATATTCGGGTAGTTGGGCCCACCCAGGCCTTCCGGCGTGACCCAGTTGATGTTCTGCGACGGGTCCTTGATATCACAGGTTTTGCAGTGCACGCAGTTCTGGGCGTTGATCTGGAAGCGCGGGCTGCCACTATCCTCTACCACCTCGTACACCCCGGCCGGGCAATAACGCTGGGCGGGTTCGTTGTATTTGGGCAGGTTGACCTCGATCGGCACGCTGGCATCTGCCAGGGTCAGGTGACAGGGCTGGTCTTCCTCATGGTTGGTGTTCGACAGGAACACGGAGGACAGCTTGTCGAAGCTGAGCTTGTTGTCCGGCTTGGGGTAGTCGGGCGCCTTGCACTCGGCGGCCGGCTTCAGGGTGGCGTAGTCCGGGGTGCTGTCGCGCAGTGTGAACGGCATTTTGCCGCCGAAAATATTTTGGTCCAGCCACACCAGGCCGGCACCCAGGAAGGTCCCGAACTTGTGCATGAAGCCGGAGAAGTTACGCGTCGTGTACAGTTCCTGCCAGGCCCAGGAGGCCTTGAAGTTGTCTGCGAAAGTGGCGAGGTCGGCCGGTGCCGCTTCGCCCTGGGCCAGTGCCTCCAGGACGGTCTCCGCCGCCACCATGCCGCTCTTCATCGCCGTATGGTTGCCCTTGATCTTGACGGAATTCAGGGTTCCGGCGTCGCAGCCAATCAGCAGTCCACCGGGGAAATGCATCTTCGGCAGTGAATTCAGCCCGCCCTTGGCGATGGCGCGTGCGCCATAGGCCAGGCGATTGCCGCCCTCCAGGTATTTGCTGGTTTCCGGGTGGTGCTTCCAGCGCTGGAATTCATCGTAGGGGCTGACGTGGGGGTTGGAGTAGTTCAGGTCGGTAATCAGGCCCACATACACCTGGTTGTTCTCGGCGTGATACAGGAAGGCGCCGCCGCTGGAGCCGCTTTCCTTCAGCGGCCAGCCCAGGCCGTGCACAACCAGGCCTTCCTGGTGTTGCTCGGCGGGAATCTCCCAGATTTCCTTGATGCCGATGCCGTAGTGCTGGGGGTCGGAGTCCTTGTCCAGCTCAAAATGCTTGATCAGCTGTTTGCCGAGGTGGCCGCGGCAGCCCTCCGCGAACAGCGTGTACTTCGCGTGCAGCTCCATGCCGGGCATGTAGCTGTCCTTCTGCTGGCCGTCGGCACTGATACCCATATCGCCGGTGGCAATGCCCTTGACGCGCCCGTCCTCGTGGAACAGCACTTCGGAAGCGGCAAAGCCCGGGTAGACCTCTACGCCCAGCCCCTCAGCCTGCTCGGCCAACCAGCGGCAGACGTTGCCCATGGAGGTGATGTAGTTGCCTTCGTTGTGGGTAGGCTTGGGGATCAGGAAATTGGGCAGTTTGATGGCGCCGCTTTCGCTGGTATAGAAGAAGAACTGGTCGCCGGTGACTTTCGTGGTCAGCGGTGCCCCCTGTTCCTGCCAGTCGGGGAACAGCTCGTCCATGGCGCGGGGTTCGAACACCGCACCCGACAGGATATGGGCGCCCACCTCGGAGCCTTTCTCAACCACGCAAACCGTGACTTCCTGTGATTTCTCGGCGGCGAGCTGCATGATGCGGCAGGCCGCGGACAGGCCGGCGGGGCCTGCGCCTACGATCACCACGTCAAATTCCATCGATTCGCGTTCCACGAAAGCTACCTCGTAATGTGTCGGTCAAATGAAGGACAGGAAGTATAGTGTTTTCCCGTTGAAATCTCTATAAAGCCGCGAGATACCGCATATAAATCAAACAGATACGCGAGAAATCTCGGTGCGCTCTGCGGTCAATTCCGGGGTCATTTCGGGCCCTTGACCTGTCATTGTGATGTGGGCATGATACCCGGCCGATACACCGACCCACCCATTCATTTATCCCTGATCTGTGGAGAATCCATGAAGGTTCTTGTAGCTGTAAAGCGTGTGGTTGACTACAACGTCAAGGTCCGCGCGAAGGCTGACGGGTCTGACGTAGACCTGAACAACGTCAAAATGGCCATCAATCCGTTCTGCGAAATTGCTGTTGAAGAAGCGGTTCGCCTCAAGGAAGCGGGCACCGCGACCGAGGTGATTGCCGTATCCGTCGGCGACAAGTCCTGCCAGGAGCAGATTCGTACCGCGCTGGCACTGGGTGCCGATCGTGGCATTCAGGTGGAAACCGACGGCGCTGTCGAGCCGCTGGTGGTCGCTAAGCTGCTCAAGGGTGTTATCGAGAAGGAAGGACCCCAGCTGGTGATACTCGGCAAACAATCCATCGACGGCGACAACAACCAGACGGGCCAGATGCTGGGCGCATTGACCAACATGGCCCAGGGCACCTTCGCCTCGGAAGTCGCCATCGACGGTGACAAGGTCAACGTGACCCGCGAGGTAGACGGCGGCCTGCAGACGGTTTCCCTGAACCTGCCTGCCATCGTCACCACCGACCTGCGCCTCAACGAGCCGCGCTACGCGTCGCTGCCCAACATCATGAAGGCGAAAAAGAAGCCCCTGGATGTGCTGTCACCGGCCGACCTCGGTGTCGAGCCCAAGGCTCACCTGACTACCCTCAAGGTTGAGCCGCCGGCAGAGCGCCAGGCCGGTATCATGGTAGAGAGCGTCGAGCAGCTGGTAGACAAACTGAAGAACGAAGCAAAGGTGATCTCATGAGCACGCTGGTACTTGCAGAACACGACAACGCCGCCCTCAAGCCGGCAACCCTGAATGCGGTTGCCGCGGCCCAGGCCCTGGGTGCAGATATCGACATCCTGGTGGCCGGTGAGGGCTGCGGAGCGGTAGCTGAAGCGGCTGCCCAGGTCGCCGGCGTCGGCAAGGTGCTGTGCGCGGACAACGCCGCCTACGGACACCAGCTGGCTGAGAATGTCAGCCTGTTGGTAGCAGAGCTGGGCGCCAACTACGACAACGTGGTAGCCGCCGCGACCACCAGCGGCAAGAACATCATGCCGCGCGTGGCGGCTCTGCTGGATGTAGGCCAGATTTCGGACATCATTTCCGTGGAATCTGCTGACACATTCAAGCGCCCGATCTATGCCGGCAACGTCATTGCCACCGTGCAGTCTGCTGACGCCAAGAAGGTGATTACGGTGCGCACCACGGCCTTTGACGCTGTCGCGGCGGAAGGCGGCAGCGCCAGCGTTGAGTCCGTGGACGCCGTTCACGATGCGGGTATCTCAGCGTTTGTGGGCGAAGAAATGGCCGTGTCCGACCGTCCTGAGCTGACTTCGGCGAGCATTGTGATCTCCGGTGGCCGGGGTATGCAGAATGGTGAAAACTTCGCCATGCTGGAGTCCGTGGCTGACAAGCTGGGTGCCGCTGTCGGTGCATCCCGCGCCGCGGTCGACGCAGGCTTTGTGCCCAACGATATGCAGGTGGGCCAGACCGGTAAGATTGTCGCTCCGGATCTCTACATCGCGGTCGGCATCTCCGGTGCTATCCAGCACCTGGCCGGCATGAAGGATTCCAAGGTCATTGTGGCTATCAACAAGGACGAGGACGCCCCGATATTCCAGGTGGCGGATTACGGCCTGGTAGCAGACCTGTTCAATGCTGTACCGGAGCTTGACGCTTCCCTGTAAGCCTCGGGACCACTAGCTTGCGGAGGGCCGGCCATTGCCGGCCCTTTTTGTTTCCAGCTTGTTTCTTTCCAGCTCGTTTCTTTCCAGCTCGTTTCTTTCCAGCTCGTTTCTTTCCAGCTCGTTTGTTTCCAGCTTATTTCTTTCCAGATTCTCAGTACCAGCTTTCTTGTGTAGTGGCCGTTCGCGGGTAAACTGTTAGCGATTGCAATTCCAAAGAGACGCGCCATGGCCGGCAGCATCCTGCGGCAGCTTCCGAATACGCTGACCACGCTCAGGCTGCTGCTGGCGATTCCCCTGTGCTGGATGATCCTGCAGAGAGACTACGAGGCGGTGCTGTGGGTCGCGCTGGCGGCTGGCGTCAGCGACGGCATCGATGGCTGGCTGGCCCGCAGCCTGGATGCCACATCGCGCTATGGCGCGATCGTGGACCCATTGGCAGACAAGGTCATGTTGAGCGGCGCCTACCCGTGCATGGCCATGGTGGGGCTGATTCCCTGGTGGCTGGCGCTACTGGTTATCGGCCGCGATTTGGTCATCGTGGCCGGGGCGCTGGCCTTCCACGGGCTGTACGGTCGCTACGAGATGTCACCGACTGGGCTCGGCAAGTTCAGCACCTTCCTGCAGATTCTCTTCGCACTGATCCTGCTTGCGAATATGGTCTACCCGATGCTGAACCAGCCGGCCCTGTCAGTAATGCTGCTGCTGGTGGCAGCGGTTACCGCGGCAAGCGGGATCCACTACGTCTATATCTGGGGGAGTAAGGCCCTTTCCCGGGATCAAACGTCCGCATCCACTGCCGGGAAGTAGGCCACTCCGGCGTCATTGAAGCGCGGTGCACCTTCGATATAGATATCCATCTGGCCAGGGGCGGCCCGCTGGCTGAACTCAATGGATACACTGCCACGCATTAGCGGAGACAGGGCCAGCAGCAGTTTGCGCGCTTCGGCGCGATGGTTCTCGTGGCAGCGGATTACAAAACCATGGGCCGCAGGCGGGTGCGACACCTCACCCATATCCTCGTTCAGAAAGGCCTGCTCGGCGGCAAGCCCTTCGCTGGCCAGCCAGCCGTCCACCTGGTCAGCGAATTTGACGGCGGCATCATCGAACTCCATGGGAGTTACTGATACGGTCAGGCCGCGGGCCTGCCAGTCGTTCCCCAGCGACGCCAGCTTCTTGCGAACTTTCTTCTCTTCCCTGGCTGCAGCCGGCACAAATGCATGGGTCAGCACCCGGGCGCTGGCGGGCGTTGCATCGCGCAGGTCGAGGCTGATCTGGTCGCGCATGAAGCCGGTGGTGGTGAGCTGTGGTTCGTCGGAGCTCACATAAATGATGGTGCCGGCAAACAGGGCGCCCGCGAAAATAACGCGGGACATAACCCGGCGGATGGGCAGAGAAGGCAGCGGGCCGTGAGGGCGTGTAGCGTTTGAATCGCTCATGAAATCTCCATGGATTAGTTGCGTAGGGTATACGCGGGCCCTGGCCGAGAGGCTCAAGCCTGTCCAGGAGTTGTAGAGTTCCGCCGCTCAGTCGCGGCGCAGATGGTCGGAGATGGCGATCGGCGTGGGGTAGTTGAGCACCACGATGTAGCTGGACACCACGAAGGTAATAATCGTGGTGGCCTGGATGAGCAGCGAGGCCTGGCTGCTGATGAGTGCACCGGCCGTAGCGACATAGGCAATCAGCAGCGAAAATTCGCTGGCCTGTCCCAACCGGAAGCCCAGGTCCCAGGCCAGGGTACGCTTCTCACTCACACCCTTCAGCAGGAACCGGTAGATCACGGGTTTCAGGCCCAGCACCAGCACCGCCAGCACAAGCGCCGGCAGCAGCACCGTGCCGAGCAGGTTGATATCAAAGCGGGCGCCGACCGAGAAGAAGAACAGCACCAGGAAGAAATCCCGCAGCGGTTTCAGGTTGACGGCAATATACTGGGAGATGGGGCTGGTGGCGATCGTGATGCCGGCGATGAAAGCGCCAATTTCTTCCGAGAGGCCCAACGCGGAGGCGGCCTCAGCGACCCCCAGGCACCAGCCAATGGCCAGCAGGAAGATATACTCGTGAAAGCGGTCGAAGCGGCTGATCAGCGGCAGCAGCAGGTAGCGCACCAGCAGGAAGGCGCCGCCCAGCAGCAGCGGCAGACTCAGGAAAGACAGCAACACCGACAGGGCAGACATGTCGCCACGCTCCGGGTTGGCTGCACCCAGCAGCAGCATCAGCACCACGATGGCCAGCAGGTCCTGCAGCAACAGCAAGCCGATCATCAGCTCGCCGATATGCCGGTGATGCAGCACCGTGGTGGGCAAGAGCTTGATGCCGATGATGGTGGACGAAAACATCATGGCCGCGCCCACGACCAGTGCGTCAAACTGCTTGAAGCCGAATACCAGGGCCACGCTGTATCCCATCAGCAGGAATGCGGCCGATGACAGTATTGCCACCACGGTGGACTTGCGCAGCGTCTGCCACAGGGCCTGGGGCTGCATATCGAGGCCCAGCAGGAACAGCAGGAAAATGATGCCCACGTGGGCGATATCCGCCAGCAGCCGCACGTCGGTCACCAGCGAAAGCCCGAAAGGCCCCATCGCCGCCCCCAGCACGATATAGGCGATGATCAGCGGCTGGCGCGTATACAGGGCGATCGACGCCAGCACGGCGGCGCCGGTGAAAATCAGGAAGAACGAAAAGGTGATCGCACTAACGTCCATAGCGCGAGTATAACGTCAGCGGCGGCGGAACAGTGGCTCGTTCTGGACGACGTCGGCCTGGTAGTGGTCGCTGAAGCCCTGCAGGCTGGCCAGCGCCGCCTCCAGGTCGATATCGGCATCAAAGGCAAAGGCGTTGACGCCGCAGCGCTTCAGGTAGGCGAGCTGGTCGCGGATGAAGCTGCCCACGGCGCGAATCTCGCCGCTGTAGCCGCGCTGCCGCAATTCGCGGGCGTAGGAAAAGCCGCGACCGTCGGTAAATACCGGGAAGTTGATGGCGATGAGCGGAATAGCGGAAATGTCGCCCGCGATGCCGGCAGGTTCTTCGCCGGGCTCCAGAAGTACGCCGATGTCTTCAGCAGGGGCCGTGCCGGCACCCACCGCCGTGTTGTAGCTCTCAAGGTCCAGCAGCTGCCCGCTCCAGCCGTCGTCCACCACGGCCCCGTCCTTAATGATCTTGGGCATAGACGCGCTCCTTGAAGGGTTCGATGCCGACCCGGCGATAGGTGTCCAGGAACTGCTCTTCATCGGTGCGCAGTTCCACATAGGTTTCCAGCAGCTTGGCGATAACGCCGGGCATGGCGTCCTGCTCGAAGGAGGGGCCGAGAATCTTGCCCAGCGATGCGTCCTTGCCCTGGTGCCCGCCGAGGCTCACCTGGTAGAACTCGGCGCCTTTCTTGTCGACCCCAAGCACGCCGATATGGCCGATATGGTGGTGCCCACAGGCATTCATGCAACCCGAGATATTGAGATCGATGGGGCCCAGGTCGTACAGGTAATCCAGGTCCTCAAAGCGCTCCTGGATCGCCTCCGCCACGGGTATGGACTTGGCGTTGGCGAGGGAGCAGTAGTCGCCGCCGGGGCAGCAGATGATGTCTGTGAGGTGGCCGATATTGGGAGTCGCGAGGCCGAGTTTGCTGAGTGCCTCCCAGAGGCTGAACAGGTCCTGCCCGGCAACATCCGCCAGCACCAGGTTCTGCTGGTGAGTCGTACGAACTTCGCCAAAGGAGTAGGCGTCCGCAAGGTCGGCCACCGCCTCCATCTGGGTATCACTGATATCGCCCGGGGCATAGCCGGTGGCCTTCAGGGACAGGTTGACGATGCGGTAGCCCTGGACCCGGTGGGGCAGGGTGTTGTGCTGGTACCAGCGGGCGAAGTCCCGGTTGTCGGCCAGTTGGGCCTGCAGCG
>JAZBOY010000139.1:0-2368 GCA_036351375.1 Halieaceae bacterium | reverse complement strand
GCGCTCCTCGCGCATGGCTTTCAGTGCCCGCACCCGGCCCTCGTTGCGGGTGCGGCGCGCCTTGATGCCCTGGCGAATCCACTTTTCCTCTTCCGCCAGGCGCTTGTCGAACAGGGCGTTCTCTTTCTCTTCCGCAGCGAGCTGCTGGTCGCGGAAGCGCAGGAAGCCACGGTAGTCACCATCCCAGCGGCGCAGATGGCCGCGGTCCAGCTCCGCAATGGTGTTGGCCACGGCTTGCAGGAACGCCCGGTCGTGGGTGATGAACAGGATGGCGCCGGCGTAGTCCCTGAGCATCTTCTCAAGCCACTCGATGGCGGGAATATCCAGGTGGTTGGTGGGCTCGTCCAGAAGCAGAATATCCGGCTCGCTCACCAGCGCCTGGCCCAGCGCCACCCGCCGGCGCCAGCCGCCGGACAGGGTTTTCATTTTCACATCGCCCGGCAGCTGCAGCTGGCTGATGACGGTTTCCACCCGCTGCGCGAGCAGCCAGCCATCCTTAGCCTCCAGTTCCGCCTGGGCCCGGGCCAGGCCCTCCATATCATTCTCAACAATGCAGTGGTGATAGCGCGCCAGCAGGTCACCGACATCGGCCAGCCCATGGGCCACCACATCGTACACATCCTGCTCGTCGGCATCAGGCAGGGCCTGGTCCAGGTAGGCAATGCGGCAGCCCGGCTGTACCCAGCGTTCGCCGCTCTCGGCAACCACTGAGCCGTTGATGACTTTCAGCAGCGTCGACTTGCCCGCCCCGTTGCGCCCCAGCAGACCGATACGATCACCCGGCTCAACGCTGAAGTCGATATCGTCGAGCAGTACCTGGGTGCCGTACTGGAAATGGAGTTTGTCGAGTTTGAGGAGGGGCATGGTGGGAAACGCTTGAACCGGGCGTGAATTCTACGCCACCGGAGCGGCCGTCGAGAAGCTTATTCACGCGCCGGTCTGTTTCTGTGCTCGGGCTGCCTTACAAACAGGGGTCTGACCCGTTTATCGGGTCACAGGTATTGTGATGGGAAATACTGTGGCACTTCCTGCTTGATCTGCTCGGCCTCCTTTTCCAGTTTCTCCATGGCACTTCTTACCTCTTCATCAGAGTCGCCGATGATAAAGCCCCCGAGGCCCAGAAGCTTTCTAAACGGCCTGTTCACGGGTTCACCGGCCGCGATGATGAAACGGGTTGGGCCGTTATTCGCCAGGTTGGTAGTAGTCAGGGCCGCATCTTCGTCGCCGAGTATCATCATCTGCTCGGCGTCGACTGTCTCTTCATTTATTTCCAACTTCCCTTCGATGACAAACACAATGCCGCGCATGGCAGGGGGTATTGGGAAATCCATGCTGCCGCCCTGCTCGAGCTGTACATAGGCGTAGATGATTTTGCGATGGGTAAACGGCTGAATGGCGGTTACACCGCAGAAATCCCCGGCCAACACACGCACGCTGCCGTGTTCTGATGTGACCACGGGCACGTTCTCCGGCTGCACAACCACCGTCCTGACCTCCGCTTCATCGGTGGCGTTCCATACCAGTTGCAGAAACTCCACTTCCATCGCCGCCGCCACCGTATCGGGTGAGGGGAACTCATAATGGAACGCAGGCCTTCCTGCATGCACAAAGTACAGCCCACCAGTCTGGAGGTGTTCATCGCTCTCGCCTTCCAGGCTGTCCCAGGCTTGCCACGTGCCGCCGGACGGCAGAAAGCTCATGGCAGTCAGCCCCACATGGGGATGGGGGCGAAACGGTGACTCGGCGCCGGTATTGATGCGGGCGAAGTCGAACAACACGATGGGGTCGACATCGGCCACTTCGTGGCTTGTACCATTGCCATCGATATCGGTTGTGCCGATCAATCGCAGGGCGTGGTCGCCCATCTTTGTCGCTTTGACAATCTGTCTGGCACGCGCCATAGCTAACCTCCGAATACACCTCTCCCCCGTGTAGTCCTGTAGACAGATACAGCAAACCGTCGGCAGTGCTACCCTGGGGACTCTACAGTAGCACCACGCTTATCGCCGCTGCCAGGTAGACCACGAGCACGAGGAAGCTCTCAAACCCCATCCGCGCGATGCCATAGCGTTCCCGCCGCAGCAAGCCCAGCAGCAGTATGCCGGTCAGCAGTATTGCGATGACGGTCCAGACCAGCTGCTGAGCCGTGACAGCGTGGTAGATGGACCCTTCCCGGTAGGCAACATCGGCGGCCGCAATAACCAGGACATTGAAGCAGTTGGTGCCCAGGATGTTGCCGACGGCCAGTGTAAGCGCACCACAGCGGATCGCGGCAAGCGTGGTCACCAACTCAGGCAACGACGTAAACACTGCCGTGAACAGTGTGCCTACGAGGGTCTGGGACAGGGGCGTACTTTCGACCAGGACT
>JAZBOY010000138.1:0-4212 GCA_036351375.1 Halieaceae bacterium | reverse complement strand
TGTGGAAGAGGTGTGCGACTGGTACCTGGCGGTATATGTGGACGCCTTTGAATGGGTGGAGCTGCCCAATACCCTGGGCATGGCCCTGCATGCAGACGGCGGCATGATGGCGAGCAAACCCTACGCTGCGAGCGGCAAGTACATCCAGAAGCAGGGGAATCACTGCAATGAGTGCCGCTATTCACCCAGCAAGATGACGGGCGACGGCGCCTGCCCCTACAACGCCCTCTACTGGCGCTTTATCGATCGGCACTTCAAGAAACTTGAGGGCAATGGCCGCATGGGCCTGGTGCTCAATAACTGGAAGAAGCGCAGCCAGGGTGACAAGGACGCTATTCTCAAGTGGGCCGACAAGGTGCTCGACGAGACCATGGGGAACGCCGCATGAATCGCGCACTTGAGCAACAGGGCCTCAACGTGGTGGTGGCCGGCGGTGGCGGCATCGGGTCTGCTGTGGCCGAGCGACTACTCGCCCACTACCCGGTGGAAAAGCTGTTTCTGCTGCAGCGTAGCGGACGCTGCCAGATTGACGACCCCCGTGTCACCAGCCTCACGGTCAACGCCGAGCACCCCGACAGCCTCGCAACAGCCGCTGAGCAGATCGCCGCCGACTGTGACGAGTTGCACCTGGTCTTCAATGCCGTCGGCATGCTGCACGACGACCAGTTCAAGCCCGAGAAACGTCTCAAGGATGTCAGCCCCGCGGCGCTTCACAAGCTGTCCGCGGTAAACGCCTGGTTCCTGCCGCAGCTCGCTGCCGCGCTGGCGCCCTTGCTGCGCCACAGCAAGCCCTCACTGCTGGCGTCTATATCCGCCCGGGTAGGTTCGATTAGCGACAACGACATGGGCGGCTGGTACAGCTACCGTGCCAGCAAGGCGGCGCACAATATGTTGCTGCGCACCCTGGCGCGGGAATGGCGGGTCAGCCACAAGCACTGTGCGGTGATCGCCCTGCATCCGGGTACGGTAGCCACCGACCTGTCGGAGCCCTACACCCCTGCCAACTACAACAAGCGGGTATTGCAGCCGGCGGAAAGTGCCGAGGCGATGTTGGGTGTGCTGGAAAAGCTGGCAGCGGGTGACAGCGGCAAGTTCTTCGCCTGGGATGGCGCAGAAATTCCCTGGTAGCTAGCGGTTGTTGCGCTGTCGTCGGCAGCGCTCGGAGCAGTACACCACCGATTCCCAGTTCTTCTTCCACTTGGCGCGCCAGGTAAAGGGGCGGTCACACACGGGGCAAACCTTTTCCGGCAGGTGTGCTTTACGCAGGTGCCTGGGCATTCAGGATTGCTCGATGGGCCAGTCGGCGGCGTCGTTGATGTAGCGCGGCTGCGCCGCCCGCACGCCGTCCCACTTGGCGGTGAAAGTGCCGTCCGGGTCGTACTGGCTGGCCTGCTTGTCGATATTGAAGTGCCGGCCACCGCGTGGGTCGGTACCGACTCCGGCGATGTACTGCCAGTTGCCGTAGTTGCTGCCCACGTCGTAATCCACCAGGTGCTTTTCGAAAAACGCCGCGCCATAGCGCCAGTCGTGGTTGAGCTCATTGATGAGGTAGCTGGCGGCGATCTGCCTGCCCCGGTTGCTCATCCACCCGGTGGCGGTCAGCTGGTGCATCAGCGCGTTCACCAGCGGGCTGTCGGTTTCACCCTGGCACCAGCGCGCAAAGTCCCGCGCTTCGAAGGTCTTGAGTTGCTTCTTCCTGCGCAGTCCGCCGGGGTGGAACAGGCGCGACCCGTCGACCCGGGCGCGCCATTGGAAGAATTCCCGCCACAGCAGTTCCATGAACAGGTGCTCGGTGGATTCATTGCGGCCCTGGGCGTCTTCGAACTTGAACAGGGCGAACGCCGCCTGGCGTGGCGACAGCGCGCCGTTGGCCAGCCAGGGTGAGAGCACGCTGGAGCCTTCCAGCCCGTCGAGGTAGTTGCGGGTGAACTTGTAGTCCTGCACCAGCTTGCGCTCAAACATCCACTGGCGCAGGCGGCGCTGGGCCTCAGCGCTGCCACCGCGCAGCGGGAATGCGGGGTGTGGTTTTACCTTGCTGGGCGTAACCGCGCGGAACCCGGCGCCCTCCGGCGCCGGCGGCAGGGCGGTGGGCGTATCTTCGGGAGTGCTAATAGCGAGGTTCTCCACCGTCCGCCGGAAAGGCGTGAACTGCTTTGCCAGTTTATTAAGGCCACCGGGCAGTTGCTCAAGGTCATAGAGCGTCGTGTTGTCATACAGTGTGACTGGAACGCTGAGCCGCGCACGCAGGGCGTCGAGCTGCTGCGCCTCGTAATCACCCGGCGCGCCGCCGACGCCCATCCGGTCGATATCAAACATCTCTACCAGCTGGGGAATCGCGGTGCGCGGGTCGGTGTGCAGTACCAGCAGGCCCTGGCCCAGTGACTCCAGCTCTTCCTGCAGCGCGCGCAGGGTTTCGCGCAGGAAACGGTCGCGCTGCTCGCCCATCCCGGTGAGGTTGCACCAGGCCGGCGTCGCCGGCCAACAGTACACGCACAGCAAGGCCTCGCCGTCTGCATGGGCCAGCAGGCCGGGGTTGTCGGCCAGTCGTAGATCGTTCCTGAACAGGTATAGTGCGCGCATGTCATCAATACGAGCAGCGACAGGCGGCGGATTGTGTCTTGCGGGCACAAGCCGGGCCGTAGAGCTGGACAGAAACAATGGGGACAGACCACGTTTTTGCATATTTCGGATGTCTTGCCGACATCATTTGCAGTCAACAACGTGGTCTGTCCCCAGTTGTTGGTCGCGGTGCGTGGGGAGCACGGTGTGAGCATTGAAGCGCTGGTGGGCGTGTCAACGTTGCAGCTGGTGGTGCTTTGGCTGGCCACCACCTGCGCAGCGGTGCTGCGGGCGTTTACCGGCTTTGGTTTCGCCCTGGCCGCAGTGCCGGTGTATGCGATGGTGCTGGCGCCGGCCCAGGCCGTGGTGCTGTGCGCCTCGCTGGCGCTGGTGCTGGGCGTGCAGACGGCTCCGCAGTACCTGGGCCACATGCAGCGCAGCCAGTGGCCGGTATTTCTGGCTGCCGTACCGGGGACGCTGCTGGGCGCCGGCCTGCTTGGCCAGATGCAGGCTGACCAGTTCCGCCTGGTGCTGGGGCTGGTCACCATTGCCGCCAGCCTGGTACTGGCGCGCTACAGGCCGCGACCGGTGCCGGTGCACGCCGGCCTGCGCGGCATTACCGGTTTCGCCAGTGGTGTACTGAATGGCGCCTTCGCGGTCCCCGGCCCGCCGGTGATCGTCTACACCATGGCCACCGTGAGCGACCCGGCGCGCGCCCGTGCTTTCATGATCGGCTTTTTTTCGTTTTCATCGCTACTGGCGCTGGCGGGCTTCGCCTGGCTGGGCTTCCTGTCCTGGCAGTCGCTGGGGCTGGTGCTGCTGGTGTACCCGGCCATGTTTGCCGGCGATCGGCTGGGCTACCGGCTATTTGAAACCCATGGCCATGCGCACTACCGGCGCATTGCGGTGTTCACCTGTCTGTTGATCGGGGTGTCGATTACGCTGCGCGCGCTGCTGTAGCGAGGAACTACTGCTTGACGTTGTCGCGCAGCACGCGCTGCTTCTGGCGGTCCCAGTCGCGGTCGCGCTGGTCCTGGCGCTTGTCGTGGCTCTGCTTGCCGCGGGCCAGGCCGATCTTGGCCTTCACCAGGTGGCCTTTCCAGTACAGCGCGGTGCACACGCAGGTCATGCCCTTTTGCTGGGTGGCCGCCACCAGCTTCGCCAGCTCCTTCTTGTGCAGCAGCAGTTTGCGGGTGCGCGTGGGGTCGGCCACGAAATGGGTCGAGACGGTATCCAGCGGCGTGATCGATGCCCCTACCAGAAAGGCCTCGCCGTTCCTCACCAGCACGTAGGTGTCGGTGATCTGGACCTTGCCGGCGCGCAGGCTCTTCACTTCCCAGCCCGCCAGGGCCAGGCCTGCTTCAAAGGTCTCGTCAATGTGGTAATCGAAGCGGGCGCGCTTGTTCAGCGCAATCGTATTGTCAGCCACCTTGGGCTTCTTCTTGCTCATGGCGCGCAGTATGCAGATTTTTAGGGCATTGTCACATTGCCCCGCTCGCGGATTTTGCAGCAGAATCGGCCTATGAGCATCGCCGTGCGCTCCGCGACGGGAGTCTGGGGCAGTCGCACCACCTTCGTGTTTGCCCTTACCGCATCTGCCATCGGCCTTGGCAACCTCTGGCGGTTTTCCTACCTGCTCGGCGAGCAGGGCGG
>JAZBOY010000137.1:0-3988 GCA_036351375.1 Halieaceae bacterium | reverse complement strand
GGCAAGACCGACGCCGACGCGGTATTCGGCCTGCTCTACGCGCAGGCGGAAGACGACTTTCCCCGCGTGGAGCGCAACTATATCTGGGCCCTGGGGCGGCTGGCCGAGGTAGAGGGCGAAGACGCGTTGTTCAGCGACCTGCGGGCGCGGCTGTACATGACGGAAATCGAAGCGCGCCAGGCCTATGCAGGCGCGCCGGACTGGCTCAAGGCACTGTGCATCGCCTTTGCCGACGGCCTCAATTATTACCTGCGCACCCACCCGGAGGTGCAGCCGCAACTGCTGACCCGTTTTGAACCCTGGATGCCCATGTATTTCTTCGAAGGCTCCATCGGCGGTGATATCGAGCAGGTGCCACTGGCGAGCATCACGGCTTTCTATGATCGCAGCCGTGACGACATCCTGGCCGGGCTGCCGGCGGCGGCACCCGCCCCCGCCGGCGCCGATGATGTCGCTGCTGAACCGAGCGGCTCCAACGGTATTGCGCTGGCCGGCAGGCATACCGACAGTGGCAGCCCCCTGCTGCTGATAAACCCCCACACCTCGTTTTACTTCCGCAGCGAATACCACATGGTCAGCGAGGAAGGCCTCAACGCCTACGGCGCGGTGACCTGGGGGCAGTTCTTTATCTACCAGGGATTCAACGAAAACACCGGCTGGATGCACACCTCCACCTACGCCGACTTTATGGATGAGTTCGTTGAAGACGTGGTGCAGCGCGACGGGCAGCTGCTGTACCGCTATGGAGAGCGGCTGCGGCCAGTCTCCATGGCCAGTGAAACCCTCGCCTACCGCGACGGCGACGAGCTGCGCGAGCGCAGCTTCCCGCTGCTGCGCACCCATCACGGCCCCATCACCGGCATGCGTGATGGCCAGTGGGTGGCCACGAAGATCAACTGGGACCCGGTGAATGCCCTGCGCCAGTCCTGGCTGCGCACCCGGCAGAAGGATCACGACGGGTTCAGGGAAATCATGGAGATTCGCACCAACTCCTCGAACAACACGGTGTTTGCAGATTCCAGCGGCAACATCGCCTACTACCACGGCAACTTCATGCCGCAGCGCAACCCGCAGTTCGATTTTTCGCAGCCGGTGGATGGCAGCGACCCCGCCACCGACTGGCAGGGCCTGCATGCTGTGGACGAGATCGTGCAGGTGGTGAACCCGGACTCGGGATGGGTGCAGAACTGTAACTCCACACCCTTTACCGCCGCAGGTGACGACAGCCCCCGGCGCGAGGACTATCCCGCCTACATGGCGCCGGACCCGGAGAACTTCCGCGGTGTGCACGCGGCCTTGCTGCTAAGGGATTTCGCCGACAGCGGCGATGACAAGATGTCCATGGACGAGCTTATTGCGCTGGCCTACCACCCGGCATTGCCGGCGTTCGATGTGATGGTGCCCGGCCTGCTGAGCGCCTGGGACAGCCACGGCGAGGCATTTCCGGCGCTCGAAGCACCGATTGCCACATTGGCGGCCTGGGATCGCACGGTTTCAGCAGATTCCACTGCCATGAGCCTGGGGCATTTCTACGGGCTGGCGATACTCGACGACTGGCAGCGCGGCGGCCCTTACAGCCGCATGCAGTGGATACAGGCCTCCGGCGAGCGCCACGGCCCCCGCGAACGGCTGGAGCTGCTGGCCGGGGTGGTGGACCAACTCGAGGCAGACTTTGGCAGCTGGCAGACACCCTGGGGCGAGATCAACCGCTTCCAGCGCCTGTCGGGCGCTATAGACCTGGAGTTCGATGACAGCCAGCCTAGCCTGCCGGTGGGAATGACCACGGCGCGCTGGGGAGCGCTGGCAGCCTATGGCTCCAGGCCGGGCAGCGATACGCAGCGCCTCTATGGCTACCGCGGCAACAGTTTCGTGGCCGTGGTCGAGTTCGGCGACCGGCTGCGGGCCAAATCCCTGCTGGCGGGCGGGCAGAGCGGCAACCCGGATTCATCGCACTTCCTGGACCAGGCCGAGCGCTACATCAACCGCGATTTCAAAGACGTGGCGTTCTACCGGGAGGATGTGGAGGCACGGGCCAGTGCCCGATACCGGCCCGGCGAGCGTAGCGGGAACCAAAACAAGCGTTAGTTGTGTAATATTCCCGTGACCTGGTTCACAAAAAAACCAGGTTTGTTAATTCTTACCAAGGAAACCCGGAACTTCTCCCTATTGGCCCCAGGGCATTTTGTCTATCTTGAGGGTCATGGGGATCAAATACAAAAACATCATTGTCGTTCTGGGGTTGGCCGCGCTGGCGGGATGTTCGTCCACGCCAATGTCAAACGCCTTCGCCAATCACTTCAGCAGCGCGCGTGACGATGCCGACCACGGCAAGTGTATGACGGACAATGCGCCCTTCAACAACCGCCAGCTGATGATGGCTCCCAGCACCGTCCAGAACTCATGGACCTACTGCGTCAAACAGTCAGACGTGTGGTACCCGGGAAAAGAAGCCGAGACTACGCCGGTATCCTGGGACAAGCAGTAAGCTTTCCGCGGCGTTCACGCCCCGCTCTCCAAAAACCTTGATGTATGCGCCGCCAGCGTTGGTCCGGCGTTGCGGTCGCGTATTCTCCCGAGCCCTGCCGGCAGCTTGGCCGCTGCCACAGGGAACGATCAGGGCCAGTAACGCGTGGTCAGGCTGACGTAGGCGCGATTGAGGAACATCGTGGGATCGCCACGGCGCTCATCCCAGGTGGAAGTGATGCCGGCCGCCTGGATCTCCGCCAGGCTCTTGCCGTCGGCAATCATCGCCAGCAGCTCGCCCTGCACCACTTCCAGCATGTGGATGTAATTGGCCAGGTCCGAACGCGACGCCAGCGCTCCATGGCCGGGAATTACCACGGTATCTGCGTCGGTCATCTCCAGCACGGCCTTGCAGGTAGCGATGACGCCCTCCAGGCTGCCGCCGTTGCCGGCGTCGATAAAGGGGTAGCCGGCATTGTTGTAGATATCCCCCAGGTGCACCGCATTGCGGCCGTGGAAGAACACCACCGCATCGCCCGTGGTATGGGCGGGGCCGAAGTGCATCACATCGACCTGCTCGCCATTGATATGGAACTGCATGGTCTCGTCAAAGGTAATGTCGGGCAGCGCCTCAGGCGGGTAGGCCTTCTGCAGTGCCGCAGCGGCCACCAGGTCGACGACATTGTCGCGCTGCATCATCTGCCGCGAATTGCTGTGCGATACCAGCCAGGTATTATCCTCGCCCCCCAGCACCAGGTTGCCGTCGGCATGGTCGAAGTGCCAGTGCGTGTTGATGACAAAATCGATGTTGCGGTCACCCTGCTTGCGCATGGCGCGCTTGAGCTTGGACATCACCGCCGGCAGCTGGTCGTCGACGATCAGCACGCCGTCATCCCCCGAAGACACGGCGATATTGCCACCCAGCCCGAACAGCACGTAGAAGCCCTTCTCGAGCACCTCGGTGCGAATCTCCACCTTGTCGGCATCCCAGCCGAAGGCTGTCATCACCTCTTCGAGAGACTGCACTTCCGCCCGGGGCGGCACTTCGTGAGCCGCCAGTGAGGCACTGAGCAGCAGGCCGCCAAGCAGCGGTAGAGAGCGTTTCATGATGATCCCCCTAGGGTGTAATGGGCTGGAAGACGGCCTCTTCCAGCTCGATAAAGGCATCTTCGATATAGCGACCGAGCCGCTCCAGGTTGTCCATCTCGCGGGTCGCCACCAGCCCGAAATGCAGGGTGCCGGAGTAGCTGTACAGCGTGATATTGAGCTGGTTGCCCGGCGGCAAGGTGCTGATCGGCAGCGACTGCTCCATCCTGGCGCCCTTCATGTACAGCGGCTTGCTGGGGCCCGGCACGTTGGATACCAGCGTATCGGCGATGGCGGGCAGCACCCGATCCAGCCGCAACAGCTGTATCAGCTCGATAATCACTGCCAGCACTGCGGTGTACTGGGCCACGGCAATGGGCGGTACACCGTCAATCTGGTTGCGCACGTTGCGCAGGGTGAAGCCGATTTCCCGCAGGCG
>JAZBOY010000136.1:0-5892 GCA_036351375.1 Halieaceae bacterium | reverse complement strand
TTCGAGTGCTTGGCTTTTAACCAATTGGTCACTGGTTCGAATCCAGTACGACCCACCAAACAGCTATATAAATCAGCGGCTTGCAGGGTATCCTCGGGCCGCTTTTTTATGCCTTGTGCCATATGTACCGTGCCTGTGCCATATGTTGGCCCAATATTGCTCACTTTGCATTCAAGAAATCCAGGTTGTACCTGGGTTTGTGGCGCGCGATGTACAATGCCTCAAGCCTGTCTGCATCTTCAGGATCCACACTGATGACTGCGTAGTGGCTGAACTGTTTGTCGAGGCGGTGGCTTCTGATTCTCGCAGGCGGGCTGGCGGACTTCCCGATATACACCAGGTCAGGCCCATCCCAAAGAAAGTAGATAAACGCGCCAGAGTCCTTCTGCCGGTATCGCTCGATGTCTTCAATATTCATGAGCTTGTCGTCTGGCGATATCCTGGCTGAGAGATTATCCATCCGCCGCTCAAACGCTGCAGTCGCCTCTGCGAAGGTGGAGCCAAGCCTGTACTGCTGCTTGAAATCCCAGAATGACTCTTGCCCGACGGGGACTCGGTAGTAGTAGGCGCCGTGTATGCGTCTCCAGCGATACGGGAGGTGTTCGTTCTCTTGGTTTCTTCGCCGCGGCATCACTCCGCCCCTATCACTTCATCCAAAGCCCGGTAATGCTTCTTCGTGGTGACCGGTGTTGTGTGTCGCAGCAGCCGCTGTGCCACTAGCAGGGGCAATTCACTTGACCGTTTGCGTCTGAGGTCGTTGATCGTGAACCTCTGCTTGATCAGGCCTTTCTCGTGTGCCCTGTCCTGGTATCGCCGCCATATGGAGTCTACGCCGCTTGTAGTGCCGTCAGGCTTCACATACGGCTGCCCCTGACGGTTTGCTATCAGGTAGACGCTACCGATCTTCTCACGCACGTGCAGCAGCCCCTGGACGATCGCCCGGATCTCCGGGGTCCATTCCACGATAAACGTATCGTCGTCATCCTTGCCGTTTGTGAAGCGTATGCCGGCCTCGAGCAGGTCAGGAATGCGGACCCGGAGCAGCTCGGACTTCCTGCGACCGGTCCATACCGCCAGGCTGACGAACAGCTGCCACTTCACCGGCAGGATCGAGGCAAAGGCAGCCAACTCGCCATCAGGCACGTACACCTTTGCTCGGCTGGATTTTAGGCTGAATTTCGTCACCTTCTTCCCGGTCATAGGATGGTCGGGCCGCACGCCCCACTGAATTGCCTTGGTGAACATGTGGCTCAGCACCTCCAAATCGAGGTTGGCCTTCTTCTTGGATTCGACCCGTCCGCAGTGATCTCGGTACTGGTAGACATGGTGGGGCTGGATCGCAGCTACCTGGTTACCCTCGAAGGCGCGACGAATGCGGCGAAGGCTGTATAGATTGGAACGCTGCGTGGCAGGTTTCTTGTCTGGCACCACCTCCAGCGCATACCTGTCGCACAACTGCTCCATGCGTTCTGTGTTGTCGTACGCCCCAGCGCGTGCAGCGAACGTTTGGTGGGCCTCTGCGAGGGTTCGGCCAAGCCTAAACTGGGATTTCCCATCCCAAAGATGGCGCTCTGCGGCTGGCACCCGGTAATATATGGCACCGTGGTAGTAGCGCCAGCGAACAGGTAACTCCCTGTTTTCCCTGTTTTTTTTCCTTGGCATGGCTACTCCAGGTGTAGTTTCACCTTCGGCTCGCTAGTTTCCACAACTTCGCTGCGAGGCACAATAGGTCGCCCGCCGACTACCTTAAACGCTATCCGCGGCCTGGCTTGCTGCAGCACACGGATTTGGGCGGCTGGCTGCCGGCGATCGGTCAGCGCCTGGACTTCCTCAGGTGTAAGCCAAGGTAGAGTCACTTTGGTATGCCCACCAGATTATGCAGCGGATGCTCAGAAACAATGGTCGCGGCTTCGGCTTGAATGGCGTCATCTCGAGTCGCGAAGTACTCCACGTCAATTCTGGCGATGTCATAGAACCAGTGCGCGCCTCGGCGGTGTTGCTGTAGCCGCGCTACCGGATTCAGTGATATCCCGACGTAGAGTAAGGTGCCCTCTTTGTCATAGTGTCGGTACAGCGCGCACGGAGGCTCTGGGGAGATGTGCTTTAGCGCGTCAGGGTAGGCGTCTATGATCGCGGACCAGGTAGTTACAGGGCGATTCTCGGACGCCGTGTAAAACGGCACCTTGTGGTCTGCTAGCCATGCGGAGACTTCCGCGTCGGTATCTACTCCCAGCCATTCTCGTAGCTCATCGGCGTTTGCGCCGTCGCCTAGCGATACAGGCATTGTCTCGAGCCTCCCCATCAGTTACTTGCCGTCGCGGATGTCGCTGTCCAGAGCCACGACAAACCCATTCACTCGATCAGTCATGCCTCACCCTCCCCAGTCTTGCTGGAAGGTCCACAGTTCATCGTGCAAAAGCCGTCGACGCAGTCGGTGCATCGTGCTTTCCCGATACGCTGATTCCCCGATTTGGCGTGCCCATCCCCGGTAGAGAGAGCGTCGATAGCGTTCTGCACCGGGCAGTTCAGGTTGCTGTGCTCGCCCACTTCGATGCCCAGGTGCTTGCCTACATCGTTTGCCAGCTCGGTGGCCTTTTCTTCCCAGTAGTCTCTTTCAGTGATGAGCCTTGTCATGGCCCGCTCATCTGTAGGCTCGGCGCTTGGTTGGGCTTTCGGTTGCCAGTTTGGGAGCTCATAGAAACACAGCGGTTCATCGTTCTGTTCTGCGCTGGCATTTGGATTCATCATGGGGTCTACGTAGTCGTAACAGCCCTCGCAAATCGGCTTGCCGTTGTACTCGCGCAAATCTTCCAGATCGTAGGTTCTGTCCAACCTGCACGCCTCAAACTGGCAAGCGTAAAAGGGTCCGTATTCACCCATCGTCTTTTCCTTCTCTACCATTTACGGCCTCGGCTTTCTTCATATCCGTTCGATCGCGCCTGTCAATTCGTACCTGGCCACGGGGGAGCTGACATAAAGCAGTTTTGCGCCGAGCTGCTTGACCTTCTCTCGGCGCACATCGTTTTCGCTGGTGCTTGGCGCGCTACTGGGTCGCGTCTCAGCTGGCGTCGTCTGAAGTGGTCTGCCGTTTTTCCATAGGCCCTTCTTGATCATTCCCGTTCCCCGATATCAGATGAGCTCAATCGTCCTGCCAGTACTCAGACGTATTCTGGCCGTCTAGCCCTCGTATTCTGTATATAGTGCCGTTCTCAAAGTGGTCCCTCGCTTTCGCTGAGTAGTACCCGATCTCGCCACACCGTATGCATCTGTAACGATGTAGGTCGACATCACGGTATTCTGGCTTCGAGCAGTTGCACTCATTCGCCATCCTGCTTCTCCACCTGCTGCGCGCGATATTCAGCGCGCGTCATGCCGAAGTGCTCTTCTGCGCACGTCTCGCAGTACCAGATGCTGCAGTACAGGCACCGCACGGCCCTGCTGATGCCTCTCTCGCGGTCGCATGGGCACGTCACGGTAGCCGAAAGCACATGCGTGCCATCATTCGACTGCCGAACAAGCTCGGTGTGCTGATTGCGGATCACTCCCAGCTTTTCGTTACGCTGATCAAGCGCCTGGCACATCCGCCGCTCCTTTGTTCCGATCCATGCGGTCAATCTCAGCGATTATCAGTGCCGCGGCCCTTACCAGGTCTGCCCTCGGATTCTTTGGCTTCCAGCCGCTCAGATCCCACATCCAGCCGACCAGTGTTGGGTCCTCGATGGGTGTGCCGTTGTGAGGGTAGAGAAGACAAGATGCGTTGAGGGCGTAGGCTGCGGCCGCACCACAAAGCTCGCCGTGGTCGTGCATATCGTCGTGAAGCGCATCGTAGCCTTCGCCACCTGGACCGTGGTCCGCCTGGCGGATGCGCTCCTTTGCCACATCTATCATCGCAGTCGATGCGCGTAGCAGAGCTCTGTTGTCCAGGACTGACTCCAGCTCCTGCTGAACTTCTAGCCTGGCCTCATCCCTGCCAGCCTTGTATTCCGAAGCCAGAGCGCGTTCGACGTGTTCAGCCATCGCTTTGAGTAGGTCGGCTGCCTCGGTCGTCTCGATTGAATCGCAGAGGCGTTCCAGTGCGCTGTCCATCGCGTGGTCGATGCCGCCATCGTCACTGGTGCAGCCCGGGGGTAGATTGCTTTTCATGATTCTTTTCCTTCAGTGCTGGGTGCCTTGGTGGGTGTTTTTGGCATCGTCGAGCGCCTGCTTGCGCGCGTCGGCGGCAATAACCATGTTGCGAAGTAGAGTCAGAGTGGTCATCGCGACGTACTTCTGTCCTTGCTCATCGCAGAAGACCAGGTCGACGGTTGCCCCGCCCTGTTCGGTGCCGTTCTGGACCACGACGGCCTCGAGAAGGTTGGCGCCCAGGTGTTCCGGCTTCTCGTAGTTGGGTGCCTCTTCGACGCTATCGGCCAATTTGATGCTAAGCGTGTGCATTGGGTATCTCCTTTGTATGGGTATGAGTTCGTAGCTGCGAGCAAGGTGTGGTGGCAGGATCCAATCGTGCTACTGCATCCGCTCGTGCCCTGGTGCGGTCTCTGGTCCACCGAATTCCGGCCGGACGCCGACCGAGCTCTCAATTACGTCTGCCGCGCACTCCCTCATCAGGTTCATGAATTGCTGCTTCCGCTCGGGATTGGCCACCAGGGACATCTTGATGCTGCCAAGCTTGTGTGCACCCTCCATGGTGTCGTCCTGGGCCCAGTAGGCCACCCAGACGCTGCCCTTTTCGCGAAACGCCACTCGGCCAACGCGCATATTCTGTTCTGCCATCTGATCTACACTCCCTTTTGGTGCGTTACCTTGCGGCCGCGTTTCAGTGCTTCAGCGATTTCCTCTGGAGAACGCTTGCCGCGGTGCAGGAAACTGAGTCCAGCTGAGATCCCGCTTTTGCCGGGGTTGTCATCAGCACCTGTCTCGTCTTCGCCTTTGTCGGGATCGCCATTGGTTGTCCCCTGGCTGTCATCGCCTGCGGGCTCTTGCTTGCGCGTCTCAGTCGCGCCGGTGGCTGGTGAGCTCTGCTCGTCCGGGTTCTCTTTGTGTTGGCCGGCCGTACCGGATCCGCTGTCGCCGTCAGGGGCCCTTTCGGATCCAGGCGTTGCTCGAACGACTCGAGGCGCGTCCACGGTCGTCACCTGTTGGGGAACCAGCTGAGATCGAACCAGGATCGCCCCGGCCGTGAGCATGGCCTGCAGGAAGTCTTCCTGGTCGACGTGGTGCCGGAGTGCGGCCAGCAGCTCGGCGTCGCTGCAGAGCGCGCAGTGCCAACCGGGTGGGAGGTCTGCAAACTTCAGCCCCTGCTCCACTATGCCTGGCAGCATCTGCTCGAGGATCTGCATCGCGGCCTCGTTCGGCACGGCCTGCATGAAAGCCGCTCTAATGCTTGAGCCCATGCTACGCGCCTTGGTCTGGGTGCTGGCCACGGGTGGAGCGAATTGCGGGATCTCGCCCTTTGTGGCGGTTGATTGCGTGCTGCCGGCACCGCCGTCAAAGTTGTTCCGATGCAGCTGCGTTTTGCCGCCAACGCGCTTTGACTCGATCGTGCCGGCTTTCAGCATCTTCTTGGTGTGATAGTCGATCGTGGGAGTCGTTACGCCGGCGAACCTGGCGAGCTCAGACTTTGTGCACCCGGGATGTTCCTCAATAAAGGTCAGCAGTTCCTCGGGTTTGACTTTCATGCGATTCGCCATGGGCGACTCCCGCGCAGTGCGCTAGTCCTGTGAAGTGTGAAACAGCGGCGGGACCCAGCTGGCTGCGTCCTGGCCCTTGTTGTCGGTCTTGCCTTCGGTGCGGGGATCCTGGCCCGCGAAGACCATTTCAAGCTCGATCGCAATATCTTTGCGCGACCGGGCTCCCGCCTCGTCGGCCCAATGTTCATCCAGGAAAGGCTTGCCG
>JAZBOY010000135.1:0-2869 GCA_036351375.1 Halieaceae bacterium | reverse complement strand
GTAGAACTTCGACTCGGTCAGCTTGAGCTGGCCTTCCGGCAGCGGGATCAGCGTCTGTACGGTGCCTTTGCCGAAGGACTGACTGCCGACCACGATGCCGCGCTGGTAGTCCTGGATGGCGCCGGCGAAGATCTCCGAGGCCGAGGCGCTCAGGCGATTGATCAGCACGGCCAGGGGGCCGT
Organism: Halieaceae bacterium; assembly: GCA_036351375.1. Lineage (GTDB taxonomy): Bacteria > Pseudomonadota > Gammaproteobacteria > Pseudomonadales > Halieaceae > JANQIO01. The sequence continues at coordinate 2,687 of JAZBOY010000135.1, read as the reverse complement.
CGTAGTAGGGCGTACGCAGGCGCTTGCCGTCGCGGAACACCTTGCGCGAGGAGTGGCGAATCTGCACGGTCGGGCCGTACTCGATGAACAGGCCGGTCAGGTCGTTGGCTTCCTGCAGGGAGCCGCCGCCGTTGTTGCGCAGGTCGATTATCACGCCGTCGACGTTCTCAGCGATCAGCTCATCCAGCAGCCGCTTCACGTCGCGGGTGGTGCTCTTGAAATCGGGCTCGCCGCGGCGCATGCCTTCAAAGTCGATATAGAAGGTGGGAATGTCGATCACGCCCAGGCGCAGGGTCTCGTCACCGCGGGGGACTTCAATGATTTCCTTCTGCGCGCTCTGCTCTTCCAGCTTTACCTTGTTGCGCACGATGGTGATGACCTTGCGCTCATCCTGGCTGGCGGCCTTGGCGGGGATAACTTCCAGGCGCACGGTGGTGCCCTTGGGGCCGCGAATCAGCTGCACAACTTCGTCCAGGCGCCAGCCCAGCACGTCTTCGAAGGCGCCGTCTTCGCCCTGGGCCACGGCCAGGATGCGGTCAGACGGCTGCAGTTCACCCTGCTTGTCCGCCGGGCCGGCGGTGACAATGCGCGCCACCTTGGTGTACTCATCCTCCAGCTGCAACACGGCGCCGATGCCCTCCAGGGACAGGCTCATGTTGATATTGAAATTCTCGGAGGTGCGCGGAGACAGGTAGTTGGTGTGCGGGTCGTAGAGTTCGGACAGGGCGTTGGCGTAGACCTGGAACACATCCTGGGCGTTGTACTGCTCGATGCGCTTGAGCTGGTTGGTGTAACGCTTGACCAGCACCGGGGCAATTTCCTCGTCTTCCTTGCCGGCAATCTTGAGGCTCAGCACGGAGTTCTTGATCGACTTGCGCCAGCGCTCGTCGGCTTCCGCCTCGTCCAGCGGCCAGCCCTGCTTTTCGGGTTCGAGGGACAGGCTTTCTTCCACCGAGAAATCCATGCTCGCGATCAGGTCCGGCAATTCTTCCACCAGGCCCTCGAGGCGGGCTTCAAGTCGGTCCTGGTACAGGTTGAAGATGTCAAAGCCGGTGCTCAGGTTGCCCTTGCTGAACTCGTCGTCCAGCTGGTAACGCCTGGACTCAAAGCGGGCCACGTCGTCGGCGTAGAGGAATGAGCGCGTGGGGTCGAGGCTATCGAGGTAATTGTCCAGCAATTCGGAAGACAGGGCGTCGTCAAACTCTCGCTTGGAGTAGTGCCGGGTCTCCAGCTTCTCGACCAGTTCCATGGCGGTTTTGCCCATGTTCTGGGAGGGGGCGATGATGTCATCGGGAGCGACTGTGACGGCGCCCGCCAGGGGGACCAGTGAAAGGGCAAGGGCCGGCGCTGTAAGACGCGCCAGCAGGCGCGCCGAGATGCGTTGTCTAATCAATGGTTTTCTCACCTCGAAAGCAGTTTTATAGTGTAGCAGCATTGCACGGTGGGTTAGAAAGACCCCCAGGGCTAAAGTTCAACAGTCTGGAAACAGGTCACAATTTCCCGGGGCCGCCGGTATTCGCGGCCTGCAGCAACGTCTGTCCCCAAGGTTTTTAACGCCTCAATCCACTTTTCAGTTCACTCATCCAATATACACGCATGCATCACTGGGTATTCGGCTACGGTTCGTTGATCTACAAGGTGGATTTCCCTTACCTGGAACGCCAGCCCGCCCATATTTTGGGATGGGAGCGGCGCTTCTGGCAGGGTTCCCACGATCACCGTGGCACGCCGGAGGCCCCCGGCAGGGTGGTTACGCTGGTCGAATCCTCTGGCCAGCGCTGCGACGGTATGGCCTATCGCATCAGTGAGTCGGTATTCGAGCACCTCGATCACCGGGAAAAGAACGGCTATCGGCGGGTGGATACGCCGATGCACCTGGCGGAGGGTCGGGAAGTGACGGCGACGGTGTATATCGCCGATGAAGCAAATCACGCCTTCCTGGGGCCGGATTCACTGCCGGCCATCGCCAGTCACATTGCCGAAAGCCATGGCCCCAGCGGCAGTAACCGTGAGTATCTACTAACACTGGCGGAGTCATTGCGGGAGCTGGGCGTGCATGATCCGCACGTGTTTGAGCTGGAAGCACTGCTGCGGAAACAGGTCTAGATGGTCTGCGGGTCGCCCTCGCGGCTGTCCGGGTCGAAGTTGTAGACGCCGATCTCGAACCCTTCCGGCACCTGTTCACGAACCTGCTGGATGCGCCGGTAAAGGTTGCCGTGGGCGCTGCCCATCAGGGCGTCGCGGATCATATCGTCCTCGTCACAGCTCTCGGCGGCCCGCAGCAGGCGCTCGAAGCTGTGTTCGAAGTTGGTGGTGTGACGGGTGCGAATCTCGGTGCCGAAAAACAGTTTGTAGCGGTACTGTAGGGTGCTGACAGTGCTGATCCGCAGCAGCTCGCGGGAAAATGCCTCGGGATCGTCGCGGCCTACCACCATCCACAGGTTGGCGAGCCGCTCGGCGGGTACCTTCTCTTCATTGGCGTCCGCCAGCTGGCTGGACAGGTACAGCAGGCCCACCACGTACCCGAGCTGGGTGCGCACCAACTCTGCAAGCTTCAGGTAGGACTCCCGGCGCTGGTGCAGCTCCGCGCGCTGGGTGGCCTCGGCCTGCACCGTGGCCTGTTCTGCCGAGCGCTGGATCTCGACGAACTGCATCTTCATGGCCTCGGTGTTCTGCCGCAGTTCCTT
>JAZBOY010000134.1:0-3205 GCA_036351375.1 Halieaceae bacterium | reverse complement strand
GTCGGCATCGCCCGCCGGGTAGTGCGGCAGGTCGGAGGCTTCCACAGCAAAACGCCGGTTCAGCATCTCCCCCGCGTTCAGGGGATAGCGCTCGCCGACGGCCAGGGCCTCTCGCCCTTGGAGTCGATAGACCAGCGCTTCGCGCCGCCCTGCGTGCCGCAGTGCCAGGGCGTCAGCATCGACCCAGGCCAGGTCGTAAGGCGCACCGCCACCGGCAAGGCTCACCGTGGTTTGAATGGCAGCGTCTTCCACCAGTACTGCGAGCGGGTCAGAATCCGGCGCCGTCGGCCACAGCAACAGCACCAACTGTCCCGCGGCTCCAGCGGCCATCGCAATCGCTTCGTGATCTGCCGGCAACTCAATGGCGGCCAATGGCTCGACCCGCGGTGCATCGCGGTTTTCCTCGCAGGGCCTGGCGGTACTCGGGGCGAAATTGACCGTTGGCCGATCCGGCAGGGGCTGGCCCGTCGCCAGCAGCAGCTCGCCGCTGCTGCGCTGCAACAGGAAGCACCCGCCCTTCGCCCGAGGCGCAAGGCGGTCAGGTCGCGCAGGGGCAAGGTCGAGCTGCAGGTCGGCAAAGCGGCCGCGTCGGTCCACCCATACCAGCGCCGCCTGGCTGCCGTCGTCGATCAGGACAAACAGCACGCCGCCACCATCCAGCCCGATGTCCTGGACGGTCCAGCCTACCGGCGCGGTGTAGACAGTCTCGGTGCCCACACCTGCGCCACCGGCCAGTACTTCACTGCGGTCCGCACTGGCCTGGGCCCAGGTATTCCAGGCATCGCGGGTAATGGGCAAGCCGTCGGCCAGCCCCCTGGCCTCGGTGCGGTCAGAGGGAATGGCCGTTGGGCTGCGCTGGGATCGCAGGCGGAATACCCGCCGCTGGGTATCCCAGTCAAGGCTGCTGTCCCGGGTGTGCTCGGGATCGGCAAGCATCCAGAATCGCTGGCGGTTGGCGTCCATCAGCAGACCTCGGGAATCACGGGAATCGGCGTGCCGCCGCGGGGCCGCTGCACGCTGCCGTCCATGTCATCGGGCGGGCCGTCCTCACTTTCAATCACAAGCACCTTCATCAACTCGGGAAGCTGCCAGGCCTGCAGCATCAGCTTCTGCTGACCGGTCCGGGCATCGGGCGTCACCAGCCGCCACTCTTCATCGCCGGCGGCTTCAAACAGGTTGACCCCTGAGACCGTGCGGACCCCCTCGACGCGGGCCACGGCCACCTCCAGCTCCTGGTCGGAGACCGCGCGGCCCAGCGGCCAGCCGGCGCCGTCGACACCTCCCGGCAGCAGCGGCCACAGGTAGTCCCGCAGCGCATCGCGGACTTTCTGCAAAGTCGCGTCGCGCACGTGACCCTCCCGCAGGGTGACCGCCACTGCCAGGCTGAGGGGCACGTACTCGGGACCGATCACGTAGAGCTCCACCCCCAGTGGCCGGCGCCTCTCCATAAAGGCATGCACCTGCTCCAGCATGACGCGGTCGGGCCGCGGGTTGGGAGGCGTGCGGGCATTGGAACGGGGCAGCACCATCAGGCTGACCACACCGGCAACGTCGTCGAGACGCTGCTGGGGCTTGAAGCGAGGCAGGACCTCTGCACGCGCCACGCTGACCGTTGGCGTCTCCCGGGCCAGCTGCTGGTAGTCACTTTCGGTTACCGCCCGGTCGCCGTGCTGCAAGAAAGCGGGAATGCGCTTTTCCGCCTCTTCCAGGGTCTCGGCATTGGCGCCACCGATGGTTGCGGCAGGCTGTTTTGCTTTCACGCCGGGGTGTGAAATGGCATTGAGGTTGCCGGCCGGCAAATTGCCCACCGCACCCCCACCGTGCTGCATGCGCGCCACGCGCAGGCGCATACCGCGCGGTGGAACGAAGCCACGTACATTGTCACCCAGCATGACTGTCCCGGCCTCGGGGTCGAGCTGGTAGGCGCGATCGTCGCGGCCGGCGCCCGCCAGGTCATCGACACGCGTCCAGGGGCGATAGCCGGCGCCCGGCTCTTCGATTTCCAGCCGCAGGCTGCCCGCTTCCACCGAGCCGGCGGGCAGCTGGAAGCGCTGGTCGCTATTGCCGTCGGAGCGGCCCACTACGACTGATTTGAGAGTGCGCTGCTGGCTGATTACCGTGGTGTTGATGCCCAACCAGGAGAAGGCCAGCGTGGACACCCGGAACTTGGGCCGCATGCGCACCCAGGCCACCAGGCGATCGGCGATCTCCGCCTCGTCGATGCGAGGCGGCCGGTCACCGACGCCGGCAAAGGTATCGACATCAACATCATTCTCGGGCACGCCGATGTCAGAGCCCTCCGGCAGCGCCAGGCGCACGATACCGGGCTGGGTATAGCCGTCGGTGGTATCGCGCCGCAGTTCCAGGGTGACGTATACCGGGTCACCGTTGGCACGACGCCGGGGCGAGGTGATTTCCCACTCCCAGCTGTCTCGCAGGTCGATATTGCTGCGCTCGGTCTCGTCGAAGTCGGGCACCTCCAGGCGCGGGTGCAAGCCGATGTTCAATAGCTTCTCACCGCTCTCGTCGCGCTCCAGGCCCGCCCGCGCGGCAGCGACCTGCTCCGGCGCCGGCGCCAGCAGCGCAATCCAGGCGCTGGAATCCACTGCGTCGGCAGCAAAGTCAAAGCCCTGCGGGTCGGCCTTGCCGTCCCCGAACAGCGGCGTGGTGACATAGGCTTCTGCCCGGCGCAGGTCATAGACGCTCTCCAGCTCGCCGATGACCTCACTCATGCTGTTCTCTTCCTCATCGTCGAGGCGCCGCTTGGCGTAAACGGTGCCCGCCACCGGCAGCACCATGATCTCTTCGCGGGTTTCAAACTCCGCGGGGCCCGGCACCAGCGTATCCAGCGGCACCTGAACGGCCTGGGCGAGGGCTGGGTTGGCCGGTTCCAGGGCCAGCAATCCCCGGGCCGGGCGAGCCGGGCGCAGGGGGATATTGAGCAGACGCAGGAATTCGAGGCGCTGCCGCTCAGGAATCAGGTTGGCGCGGTACAGGAGCGTGTCGCCCAGCCAGGCGAACAGTTCGATCAAGGTCCGGCCCGGGTCGCCCTGGCTCGGATTGGTCCACTCCGGCGTGTGGCCGGGAATGCGGGAGATCAGCTCATTGACCAGGTCGTCGAAGCCGCGATCATCCAGGCGATAGCTAGGAATGGGCATGTTTAACTCCCCAGGCTCATGGTGAGTTTCATGGTGGTGGCCACGCC
>JAZBOY010000133.1:0-2282 GCA_036351375.1 Halieaceae bacterium | reverse complement strand
TGGCAGACCTGATGAACTGGGGAGTGAAATCATGAAAAAGCAATTCCTGAAAACCCTGCTGCTGGTCGTTATCGGCGCGTCCGGCGCGGCCCAGGCCGATGTGCTGGGCTGGCGCGTCGGGGCTAACCTGTGGCAGCAGCAATTCGAGGGGGACGTGGCCTCTGGTGGTGCCAGTATCGACCTGGAAGACGACCTCAACTACGACGATGAATCGGGCGCCAGCTACTACGCGCAGTTTGAGCACCCGATTCCGCTGCTGCCCAACATCATGGTGCAGTACACCGACCTCGAGGCAGACGCCACCGGCTTTGTCGACGGCATCGAGTTCGACGGCGTGGTGTATGAGGGCGACGTCTCCTCGAGTATGGACCTGACGCATACCGACTTCACGCTGTACTACGAGATCCTCGACAACTGGGTGAACCTGGATGTGGGTGTTACCGGGCGCTGGTTCGACGACGGCATCGAAATCCTCGACCAGACGTCCCAGCAATCGGGCAGCATCGATATCGATCACGTGGTGCCCATGTTCTATGGCCACGCGCGCTTCGACCTGCCGTTCTCTGGGCTGTCGCTGGGCATCGAGGGCAACTACATCAGTTACAACGATGACACCCTGTACGACACCAAGCTGAACCTGGGCTACACCTTCGCCTTCGGCCTGGGCATCGAGGCGGGCTACCGCTACATGGACTTCGAATACGATGACGACGACGAGGTCGCCGATGTCACCATTGACGGGGTGTACGGCGGGCTGTACTGGGATTTTTAGGCCTTCGGGCTGAACCGCCACGACACTGTGTTAGTGAAGGGGCAGGCCCGCGTGGGTCTGCCCCTTTGTTTTTAGTGGGCCGCGGCCTGGGTTTCGATTCTGCCGCTATTCATGCGCTGTTCGTAAATCTGCTCCAGCTTGTAAAGATCCTGCTGCAGCTCAAAGAAGCCGTGCCAGTGGGCGTAGTCGGCTGCCCCCTTCATGGCCCCCTGGCGGGCCCGGCGACCCTCGTGGTGCCACAGGTGGTAGAACACGATCTGGAACTCGTCGGTCCAGGGGTTCTCCTTCAAAAGTCCTTTGCCGCGCAGCTCCTCCAGCATGGCCTTGGCGGGGCGGTAGTAGGCCTCGTTGTAGAGATTGACCGCCTTGTCGCCCTGGGCGAAGTAGCCGTCGGTATGCAGTGAGGTATGGCAGGTATTGCAGACCTGCTTCATCTTTTTGCGGCCCGCCGGGCCGTCGCCCAGCAGTGGGCTCAATACATCATCAGAGCCGCGCACCTTGGATTCCTGCGCCCACAGGTTCCAGTACAGGCGCTCGCTGATGTTGTGGGTCAGTTCCAGCTTGCCGATGCCGCTCATGTGGCAGGTGGCGCAGGTGGGCCCGCGGTAGTCACCGGGCTGCCACTCCTCCGTCGGTGAATCCCAGGTCCAGTCGTTGCCGGTGGTGTTATACAGGTGGCCGTGCTTGGAGTTGTTGAAGATTTCGATGTTGGGATGATCAGGCCCCAGGTGGCAGGAAGCGCAGGCCGCCGGTCGGCGCGCCTCGGCGATATCGAAGCGGTGGCGGCTGTGGCAGGCGGTGCAGTTGCCGGTGGCGCCGTCCGGGTAGATGTTACCCATGCCGTTGTTGGGCCAGGTCTCCGGGGTGGGCCGTCCGTCCGTATCCAGCAGGATCTCGGTGCCGTGGCACTGCATGCAGCCGGTTTCCTTTGGCGCGTCCTGGAATTCCGGATGGCTGCGGCCCTCGTGCACGTTGGTCAGCGCGTGCAGATTGTCCTTGGGAATGATCTGGTGATAGGAGCGGAAGTGGCCCGAGGCGTTGAACTGCGCGACCGGCTCCTCGTGGCAGACCTCGCAGGTGGCAGGCGACACCAGCACCGAAACAAACACGTCGCTGCCCTTCAGGGTGGCGTGCTGGGTGGCCATGGGTGAATCCTTGTCGACCTGGTGGCAGTCGATGCAGGAGATGCCCGCCGCGGCGTGCTTGCTCTGTTCCCAGTCGACCACCTGGCCCGGTGTGACCTTGCTGTGACAGGCCACGCAGGCCTCGCCGGACAGCGCCGACGCCTGACTCGCCAGCACCCACAGGATGCCGGCCCACCAACTCTTGCGCATGGTGTTTCCCCCCGGAATATGCATGCCCCGAACGCTATGTTGCGAACTTCTTCAAGCATAGTTGATTCTGCGCAAGCTGTCGGCGCGGCGCCTTGGCAGTGGCCAGACTATTATGCTTAAGTGTGCGGTTTCCCAGGGAGAGAGCCCCCATGGCTGTAGATTTGAAAGGCCGTTCT
>JAZBOY010000132.1:0-2143 GCA_036351375.1 Halieaceae bacterium | reverse complement strand
AGCCAACATCTACGGTTCGACCGACGACGTGATTGTCGATGCCAACAGGATCGGTCTCTCCTGGGTGTACGTGAACGCCACCATTGGCTGGATTTTTGATGAAACCGTGGCGGTTTCGTAGGGGAGATGAATGCCTAGAAATTTCCGCACGCTGCTGAGCGACCTTAGCCGTCCGGCACTGACTCGAGATGTAATTACCACCACCCAGCTATGGACGGCGCCCCCTGGTGTCACCCACGGATGGCTGCGAGGCACCGCACCTGGTGCTGGCGGTGGCGGAGGCTTCTGGGGCTCGTCCAGTCCATCCGGAGGCGGCGGTGCCGGCAGTGGTGCGTGGATCAACATGCTCTGGTTCGAGCTGATCAGCAGCAACACTGTAGATTTCACGATCGGCAATCCGGGCCTGGGCGGACTTGGCAGCACGACCCTCAATGTCGCAGGGACACCAGGCGAAGACGCCGAGGACTGCATCATCGTTCTGCCTGGCGGGCTCGTTCTCCGGCTGGGTGGAGGCAAGGCAGGTCAGGCTGGTACTGGCTCAGTGGGCAACCCTGGCGATGGTGGCCTGCTTAACCCTCCCGAGGTTACTGGAGTCATCCTGCCGCACGTAGTGCCGAGCGAACTGTTCGGCGATGGCCTGCCAGGCCAGCAGGGTCGCGACGACATTTGGTCGCCCAGGTCGGGCGAACGCCTGCTCTGGATCCCGCCCGCACTACGGGACCCCGGCTCTGCCGATATCGATGCGGCTGCCGATGGTGGCTCGGCGGGTGGTGGCGGATCTTCGATTTATGGCCCTGGCGGTTACGGAGGTGGCCAGGATGTAAACGGTGGCCAGGGAAGGGACGGGCAAGATGGGCAGGGCCCTGGCGCCGGCGGCGGTGGCGGCGGCCCGACTGGCGGCAGCCCGGGCGGAACAAATGCAGGCAACGGCGGCGACGGTCAGCCTGCGGAGTTTGAGATTTTCTATTACCTATAGGAGCGTCAAGTTATGCCTGAAGCACTGGCAAATGACTGGGTAGAAACCCCGAACAAGAACAATACGTTCGAAGGCTGGCCGCCAAAGGTTTTCCCTGACGTGGGTGGTTTCGAAGTCGTTATCGGCATGTGGCCGGCGCGAGAGGGTGATCTCATCACCGCGCGCCCGGGCTTAATGGTGGACGGCGTGATCGTCGATGATCGCCCGGAGTACATCGTCGGCAATGACGACGATCCGCGGCCCTCACTGCCTGTGAGCGTCACCGTTGATCGCCTGATTATCGACTTCAACGACAAGATGCCGAAGGCCATCGATAAGGCCTACAGCCGCAGGGTGATGGACTTCATCAACGCCAGGGTGGACGTCGACGAACACGCGCAGCTGGTGAACACCAATTAGCGATTCGGTGGTCCTACTTCGGGCAGGTTCAAGTCTCTGACACGGTCTAGGTCACGCTCAGCCGGCTCAAACAGGATTGCATCTCCTGATACCTCCGATCGGTGCGGTGCCGGCATAGCTGGCGGCGGTAATGGCTCATCGCAACGCCAGCTGATCTCTAGTGGCAAGCCCTCGACGTTTGCGTACCGGTTGCGCAGGTGCTCAGCCAGAAGCTTGCCGGCCGCCTCGCAAGGCTCGCTGTTCAGCACACTGATCACGTCATCCGGCAATCCCAGCAGGTAAATATCCTCCTGGACAGGGCGCTCTATTTCGTACGTCACGCCGTTCACTGTGATAAACAAAAGTAGCAGTAGTGATGTCATGTTTGTTACCTCTTACTACAGAGCGAGCTCCGTAAATATAGCTCGCTGCTGATTGGTGGCAATAGGCCAAATGGGTGAATCATCCAGCTCATTGAGGTCATCTGCTGGAATCCCGCCACAGCGCAGTTCAAGTTGAATGGCGAGGGGAATTTGAAACTGTAGGCATTCGCCTCGACTGTGCCATTGAACGGAAAACTCCCTTAAAACAAAGGCTGAAACCGCGCAAATTGCGGTTTTCATTGGCACAAGCAGAATCGGTAAATTATTGATTCTTCTCTCAATTTTTGCATTCGAGTGCTTGGCTTTTAACCAATTGGTCACTGGTTCGAATCCAGTACGACCCACCAAACAGCTATATAAATCAGCGGCTTGCAGGGTATCCTCGGGCCGCTTTTTTATGCCTTGT
>JAZBOY010000131.1:0-2099 GCA_036351375.1 Halieaceae bacterium | reverse complement strand
AGCCAACATCTACGGTTCGACCGACGACGTGATTGTCGATGCCAACAGGATCGGTCTCTCCTGGGTGTACGTGAACGCCACCATTGGCTGGATTTTTGATGAAACCGTGGCGGTTTCTTAGGGGAGATGAATGCCTAGAAATTTCCGCACGCTGCTGAGCGACCTAAGCCGTCCGGCACTTACTCGAGATGTAATTACTACCACCCAGCTATGGACCGCGCCCGCAGGCGTCACGCATGGATGGCTGCGAGGCACCGCGCCTGGTGCTGGCGGTGGAGGTGGCTTCTGGGGCTCATCTAGCCCGTCCGGTGGTGGCGGTGGCGGCAGCGGTGCTTGGATCAACATGCTGTGGTTCGAGCTGATCAGCAGCAACACAGTAGATTTCACGCTCGGTAATCCGGGCCTCGGCGGACTTGGCAGCACGACCCTCAATGTCGCAGGGACCCCAGGCGAAGACGCCGAGGACTGCATCATCGTCCTGCCTGGCGGGCTCGTTCTCTGGCTGGGTGGAGGCAAGGCAGGTCAAGCTGGTACTGGCTCAGTCGGCAACCCTGGCGACGGTGGTTTGCTGAACCCTCCCGATGTTACTGGAGTCATCCTGCCGCACGCAGTATCGAGCGAGCTGTTCGGTGACGGCTTGCCTGGCCAGCAGGGTCGCGACGACGTTTGGGCGACCAGGTCGGGCGAACGCCTGCTCTGGATCCCGCCCGCGCTACGGGACCCCGGCTCTGCCGATATCGATGCGGCTGCCGATGGTGGTTCGGCGGGTGGTGGCGGATCTTCGATTTATGGCCCTGGCGGTTACGGAGGCGGCCAGGAAGTAAACGGCGGTCAGGGAAGGGACGGGCAAGACGGACAGGGCCCCGGCGCCGGCGGCGGCGGTGGTGGACCCACCGGCGGCAGCCCGGGAGGAACAAATGCAGGCAACGGCGGCGATGGCCAGCCTGCACAGTTTGAGATTTTCTATTACGCGTAAGGAGCGACCATGCTACCCACATACAACAACTCGCAAGCCTTTCGATTCACCGGGGCGTCAGGCACGGACTACGCCATTGCGTTCATGCCGTTCAAGCACCAGGACCGGCATATTCCGCAACTGCAACTGCTGCAGAAAACGGGCGGCACCTGGGAGACCTTCAAGGTGATCGAGGACCGCGCCCCTATGTGGGGCAACGCAGACGACCGCACCGACATTCCCACCTTTAAGCTCGTGGAGGGCATTGTGGCAGAGTTCAACAAGGCACTTGCGTCACAAGGGCGCCCTGACGAGGTAGAGAAGTGGGAGGAAATACTGGCCTATCTGCTGGAGAACGTGCGGTTTCAGCAGGGCAGGCTGGTGATTATTGAGTAGAGGTGTCGTCGGGCTCCAGAAGCCTGCACTCTGACTGAACGTCTACCTCTATCTCAAATACGTCGAGGGTGCGCTGGCGGTACTCTGCCGCGGCGCGCTTTCCGGCCATAAGGCACAAGTCCTGACCAAATATTGGTGGGTTGAACCTTCCCGCCTCAAAAATCACCACGGCGCCCCAATCGGTCGTCATCGTCAGGTAAAGAATCCAGACCTTCATGGCATTACCTCTCAATACTCTTTAGCAGTATAGCAATAGGTTAAATGGATAAATCCCGTAGATACCGGTGCCAGTTTACGCTGGAATTGAGCCGGGTCTACACCTGCACTTTTTGTTCGCTCACGATGGATACGGTTGAGTTCCACCGCTGGGCCTTTCTCAATACTCATCAAATGGAGTCCGAGAATGGCAAAACTGCTCGTGTTGCTTGTAGCCCTGACTGCGTTCCTTCCCGTGACGGCAAGTGCGCCGTCCAAGTTGAATGGCGAGGGGAATTTGAAACTGTGGGCACTCGCCTGCCTGTGCCATTGAACGCAAAACTCCCTTAAAACAAAGGCTGAAACCGCGCAAATAGCGGTTTTCATTGGCACAAGCAGATTCGGTAAATTATTGATTCTTCTTCCAATTTTTGCGTTCGAGTGCTTGGCTTTTAACCAATTGGTCACTGGTTCGAATCCAGTACGACCCACCAAACAGCTATATAAATCAGCGGCTTGCAGGGTATCCTCGGGCCGCTTTTTTATGCCTTGT
>JAZBOY010000130.1:0-12121 GCA_036351375.1 Halieaceae bacterium | reverse complement strand
CGGCGCTGCTGCTTTTCAAAGGCCGCCTGCTGATTGGCGAGCCGTTCCGCTCGCTGCTTCTCAAAGGCGGAGTAATTGCCGCGGTACGCCTGTACCCGTTGGTGCTCCACGTGCAGGACCTGGTCGCAGGTAGCGTCGATGAATTCGCGGTCGTGTGAGATCAGTATCAGGGTGCCGGGGTAGGCCTTGAGCCATTGCTCCAGCCACAGCGTGGCGTCGAGGTCGAGGTGGTTGGTGGGCTCATCCAGCAGCAGGAGATCCGAGGGCGCCATCAAGGCCCGCCCCAGGTTGAGGCGAATGCGCCAGCCGCCGGAGAAGCTGTTCACCTCGCGTGCGTGGTCCCCTGCGGCAAAGCCCAGGCCTTCGAGCATACGCTGGGTCCGGCGCTCGATGTCGTAGCCGCCGGCCGCATCCAGGGCCTGGTGCAGCGCAGCGCTGCGCTCGAAATCGCCGGCGTCATCAGCGGCGGCCAGTTGCTGCCGGATGCGGGCAATTTCCGGGTGCCCCTCCACGAGGAATTCCAGCGCCGTCGCTTCGGAGGGGGCGATTTCCTGCGCCATATTGGCGATGCGCATCCCGGCCAGGCCGTCGATATCGCCGCTGTCTGCCCCCAGCTCGCCCAGCAGCAAGGCGAACAGGCTGGATTTGCCACAGCCGTTGGCGCCGGTCAGGGCCAGGTGCTGGCGCGGCTGGATGGTGAGGTCCACCTCCCGCAGCAATACCTTGGCGCCGCGCCGTAGACTAATATTGCGCAGTATGATCATCGGCGCGGATTCTACCGACGCGGTCCCCGCGAATCCATTGTGGACCTTCTCGCTATCGCTCTACCGGCGAGAGGGCGTGGCGGACCTGTGCCTGGATCTGCAGGACCGCCTGGGCCTGGACGTGAACCTGGTGTTGTACGCCGCCTTCGCCGCGGCTCGGGGGGTGTCAGTCGGCAGCGAGGACCTGGCGGCTGTGGAGGCGACCATCCTTCACTGGCGGGATTCGATTCTGCGCCCCCTGCGCTTACTGCGCCGCCAGCTGCAAGACAGCGGCGACGAGCGCGATGCTCGTCGGGCCCTGCTGTCGGCGGAACTCGCGCTGGAGCAGGTGCAGCAATCCCGTATGTGGGAAGCGCGCCAGCCTGCCGGAGACTGGCCCGCCGCTGCGAATGAGCTGCCGGTACGCGGCAATCTGGCGGCGCTGGCCAGGCACGCGGCTATCGACGAAGGGGAACTGGAGGCGCTGGCGTCAGCGCTGGAGCATTTGCTGCCGGCGCTGCTGGCGGAGCTGTAGCTGGTGCTCGATCCAGCCGCCGATGCGGTTCCAGTGGGTTTTCTCTTCCTCGACCTGTTTGCCCGGCAGGTCGCTGATGCCCATGCCCTGGGCGGCGGCGCGGGTGTAGAGCTGGCTGTCGCGGGTGTAGGTGACCCGGGGCAGGCCCAGTTCGGCGAGGAACTTGTTGAGGGTGGAAAACATGATGGTGTTGCGGCGCACCCGGTTGGCAATCACCAGCAGTTGCTTGTTCTGTTCCCGCAAGGCGCCGGTCATCTCAATCTCGCGGATGAAGTTGGCAGCCGAGTGGATGTCTATCGGCGAGGGCAGGATCGGCACCAGGATCAGGTCGGCATCACTGATGCGTTCGTAGAGATCCGGGCCCGTCAGGCCGGCAGGTGAATCCACAACCACTCGCTCCACGTGACGCGGCAGGCGATTGCGGAAGCTGCGGGTTTCGGTGCCGCTGATACGCCCGTAGGCGGCAATGCCGCTGATTGGCGTGGCGGCTTCTGGCCGCAGTTTGAGCCAGTGGGCACTGGACCCCTGCGGATCGAAGTCCATCAGCGCAGTCGCTTTCTCCCGCGAGGCAAACCAGGCGGCCAGGTTGGTGGCCAGGGTGGTCTTGCCACAGCCACCCTTGGCGTTGGCCACCAGTACAGTGCGCGGCTGCGCCCGGGGTATGACCCGAAGCTCGCCGAAATCCCTGTACTGCCGGGGATCGTCTCCCCGGGAACCATCGCCCTGCATGGCTTGTGCACCTTTGTTGCAGCGTTCCTAGGTTAGCACACGCTCAAGGAAGCGAAATATCGCCTTGATCTGTGTTCGCTTCCATACTTGTCTTCGCTGGCGTCGCCGACGCGGATCACAGAATTCCCGCCCCGGCGGCTCGCAGCCCAACTCCACTGGCACCGCGGCGGGCAAGGGTAGTAGACTTTGGGGCCCCGGCGCGGCAGGTCCGCGAAACTGGCCGGGCATCACGCAGGTGCGCGCGAGCGACACCTCCATTCGCATAACCCTCTTATTCCCAGAACCTGGAACGCATTATGAAAATTTCTAGCATCGGGCTGGCGCTGACAGTAGCGCTGCTGACCACGGCCTGCAGCCAGCAGGACAACACGCCCGCCGAACAACCGGTGACCCTGGAGACTACCGAGCAGCGCCTGAGCTACGGCATCGCTTTCGGCCTCGGCGAGCGGCTCAAGGCCGACGGGGTACCGTTGGACCTGGATGCGTTCAGCGCCGGCCTGCGTCATGCCTTTGACGGCGAAACACCGCTGTTGACCCAGGAAGAGATTGGTCAGGAGATGCAGGCGTACCAGCAGGAGCGCATGGCCGAGCGCCAGGCGGAAGCTGAACTGGCTGCCACCAGCAACACCACCGAGGGCGACGCCTTCCGGGCGGATTACGCCCAGGCCGAGGGTGTAATGACTACCGAGAGCGGCTTGCTGTACAAAGTGCTGGAAGCCGGAGACGGCGCCATGCCCGGCGCTGAGGACACGGTAGAAGTGCACTATCGGGGCACCCTGATCGACGGCACCGAGTTCGACAGTTCCTACGCGCGCGGCGCTACCGTATCCTTCGCCCTCAACCAGGTAATCCCCGGCTGGACCGAAGGCCTGCAGCTGATGCCGGTGGGTTCCAAGTATGAGTTCGTGATTCCGCCGGAACTGGCCTACGGTGCCGGTGGCGCCGGCCAGCAGATTGGCCCCAATGCGACGCTGGTATTCCAGGTGGAGCTGGTGGGCATCGAATCAGCCGAGGCTGACGAAAGCTGAGTCCTGTCGCGGGCCGTGTTCTCGCGGCCCGCAGCATTCATTCCGTATGGTTCCGCGTCTAGTCCGCCGCCAGCTGGGCGGCGTGGCTGCTGTGCAGGATAGCGATCAGCCGGTCTTCCAGCGCAAAGCGGGTTTCCAGCATTTCACCGAGTAGCGACAGGTCGGCGTCGAGATCATCGAGGCTGTCGGTGGGGTATTTCTCTTCGAAGCCGAGTATCACTTCCGTGGTATCGCCGATGTTGGGGATCAGCTCGCCGGCGACCTCACCGCTGCCGTCTGCAAAGACTTCGGCTTCTTTCTGCAGGGCCAGGAAGACTTCGAAATGCCCGGCGGAGACATAGTCCACGAGGATCTGGCAAAGCCGTTCAATGCCCTCGTTGACCCGCTCCAGTGGTGCGTCGCGATCGAGGGTAGCGGCAATGGCGGTGTATTTGACCAGCACCTCGCGGCGCTCCCTGAGCCAGGCCTGCAGCATGGTTTCCACCGCTTGCCAGGTTTCCTGTGAATTCTTGCAGTCGTCGAGCATGCGTGCGTGCCTGTTTCTGCCTGTCAGTGTGCCGAGAGCGGCGGGTAGTGTTAGGCCAGCCCAGCCTCGTTTGCAGGTTCGGCTGTGCGGGTTTCGCCCCGCAGGAGCTGCCAGACGTTGGCGGCCGTGAGGGCAAAAAATAATATCAGAGTCTGTTCGGGGATGCTCAGCCCCATGAAGGTCCACACCACCTCGGCGCAGTTGCCGTCACCCATCAGGATCAGCTCAAGAGTTTCCGACAGCGGAAAGGTTTCGAGCATGTAGGACAGGCCGGGACCGCAGGCGGGTACCAGCTCATCCGGCAGGTGTTGCAGCCAGACGTGGCGCGCCGCCACGGCGCCGCCGCCGAGTGCAAACAGGCCGGCGATCAGCGCATACACCCGCCGCCCGAGCAGGCCCGGCCCGTGGGCGAAAGCCACCAGCGCGAACAGGCCGCAGCCCACCACGAACACGCGCTGGGTCATGCATAACGGGCAGGGCTCGAGGCCCAGCACGCCGTCCAGGTAATAGGCGAACAGCATGGCCACGACGCACAGGCCGGCGATCAGGCCGTTGGTCAGGCGCGGGGATGGCAGCATTATCTAATCCTTGTTGCGAGCCGCATGCTGGCGGCAAAAATCCTGAAGCTCAGGGTAAAAGACCAGGAAGGCCTGTTCCAGTTCCGGTAGCAACGGTTTCAGCAGGCTGTCGGCCCGATGCAGCGGGTTGGGTTTGCGCATCCGCTCGCCGATGCGAGCGGCGGCGGCCGCCACCGTATCCCAGTGGCGGTACTGCATCAAGAGATCATACTCGGCGAGGCGCCGGGCCATGCGCCGGGCGGGATGGCTGAGGGTGTCACTGTGATCGTCCAGCACCTCGTACACGTGCTGGCTGAACCGCTCCAGTTCTACCTCGGCAAAGCGCTCCCAGTGATGACTCAGCAGGTAGTCGAAGCCGAGGTCAAACAGAATGCCGGCGTAGCGCCGGGTGCCGTCGGGGAATGCCGCGCGTAGCGCATCCAGGGCCGGGTGACGATCGGTGAAACCGTCGACGGCGCGGTGCAAATCCACGCCCGGGTACAGGATGTCGGGCAGGGACCCGGGCAGCGGGCCCTTGAAATAGTCCCCTTCAAGGGCGCCTGCCAGCAGGGCGTCGTCCGGCCAGGCCAGGTGAAAGTGGGCGAGATAGTTCACGGTACCGCGTGGTGCGCCGGCTACAGCGCGTCGTACTGTCGGTAGTAGTTCGCCAGGTAGGTCTCGAAGTCCACCTCGTCAGAGGCTTCGACCTGCGCCTGCTTGTCCAGGGAGGCGGCGCTGGCGGCGCGGAACTCCGCCAGCCTGGCCTCATCCAGGGGCTGGGCAGTGAGCTTCTCTGCCCAGTCGCGGCTGGCCTCCATGGCCAGCGTGAAGAACGGCAGGTCGCGCTCTGCCATGTCAGCCAGGATCCTGGCAGAAGGCGTCAGCGCGGGGTCGGTAAGCTTGTAGCCCTGCAGTGCCAGCACGCCCTGGTAGTCCTCACCGCCGTGGGCGGCATCCAGGGCTTTGGCGATCGGCAGCATGTCGTGCAGCAGCTCCCTGCCGTAGTCTTCCAGGGTTTTTTCGCCGTCGCGGGTGGCCAGCAGCAGCCCCGGCTCGCGGCCGCGGTTCACCACCAGCAGCTGGTTGGCGCCGATACGCGCGCGCTCGGCGTCGTCGCAGGGCGGGCTGTCGGCCAGCAGGCAGTGCAGCAAGAAAGTGTCGAGAAAGCGAATCTGGGCGCCGTCGATACCAACCGGCAGGTAGGGGTTTACGTCTATGCAGCGCACTTCTATGTACTCGATGCCGTCCCGGCGCAGGGCGCAGAGCGGGGTTTCCCCGGAGCGGGCCACGCGCTTGGGGCGGATCGGGCTGTAAAACTCGTTCTCGATCTGCAGCAGGGCGGTGTTGAGCTGCTTCTCGTGGCCCTGCTCGCCCACGCCGATGGCGGCGTATTCCGGGTGGGGCTGCAGAATCGCCTCCTTGAGGGTGGCGATATAGCTGTCCAGGCTGTTGTAGCACACCGTGAGGTTTTTCTGGGCATTGCTCTGGTAGCCGAGGTCGCCCATGCGCAGGGAAGTCCCCAGTGGTGCATGCAGGCTGCGCACGTGCTGGTCGAAGGGCTCCAGGCCCTGGTAGTCACCGCCGCGCAAAAAGCTCGCGCACACCGCCGGTGAGGCGCCGTACAGGTAGATGAGCAGCCAGGACCAGCGCCGGAAATTGCGGATCAGGCCCAGGTAGCGCTCGGTGATGTAGTCCTGCAGCGGGCGGGTGTCGCCGTCCGCCGCCTGGGCAGCCTGCCACCACTCGCGGGGCATGCTGAAGTTATAGTGAATGCCGGCAATGGTCTGCATCAGCCGGCCATAACGGTGGCCCAGGCCATAGCGGTAAACCGTCTTCATACGGCCCACGTTGGAGTCGCCGTAGCGGGCCACGGGAATCTGGTCATCGTCGCCCAGCACGCAGGGCATGCTGGCCGCCCACAGCAGTTCGTCGCCGATCTCGCCGTAGGTGAAGCGGTGAATGTCTTCGAGGGTCGCGAGGCTTTCACCGATGCTGGTAGACACCGGGGTGATGAACTCCAGCAGTGCTTCCGAGTAGTCGGTGGTGATGAAATCGTGGGCCAGCGCAGAGCCGAGGCCCGCGGGGTGCGGCGTCTGCGCGAGCCGGCCATCGGGAGCGATGCGCAGGCTCTCTTTCTCCAGGCCGCGTTGGATTTCGGTCAGCAGCGGCCCCTGCTGGGGGCCGGCGAGCTCAGCCAGGCGCTGCTCGTAGGTAGAAGACAAACCGGCTCCTCAGGTGTTCAAGTGGTAGCGGGAACGTGGCCTGCGAGTTTAGGGGGGCATAGGTTGTAAAACAAGACTCCTGCTGCGGCTCAGGCCTCGTCCAGGTAGCGCTCGAGCAGCTTGCAAACGAAGTTCTGCTGGATTTCCTGCTCCTGGCCGGTCGCCATCATGATGCGCGACAGGATCAGCCCGTAGCGCATACCGGCAAATATCCAGTAGTAGTGAAAGTCATCGACGCTGAAGCCGGTCGCCGCTTGCCAGCGGGCGGTGCTGTCCTCATAGCTGGGAAGGCCTTCCAGCCTGGGCAGGCCCAGGCCGTCGGCGAAGGTGTTGTCGATAAAGCAGTACCAGGCCAGGTCCTGCACCGGGTTGCCCAGTACCGCCATCTCCCAGTCAAGCACCGCCGCTACCTCGCGGCAGTCCTCGCTGAAGATGATATTGCCGATGCGGGCATCGCCCCAGCACAGGCGGGTGATTTCATCCTCGGGCTGGTGCGCCTCCAGCCAGTCCAGTGCGCGGCTGCAGATGGCGTGCTGGCGGCCTTCCAGCGCCCAGTCGTGGTAGCTGCGCCAGTGTTTCAACTGGCGCTGCAGCGGAGTGCCTCTGCCGTCGCCGTCGAGAAAATCGATTCCCAGCTCGCGATAGTCCAGCTGGTGGAAGCGCGCCAGTACGTCGATGCCCGCGTTCCACAACTGCTCGCGCTGGGCCAGGCTGGTGTCGTGCATCAACCAGCCGTCCATGTTGTAGGGCGGCATGTCGGTGGGAATGCGGCCCTCGGTTTTCTTCATGATGTAGAACGGCACGCCCAGTACCGCCGGGTCGGTTTCCAGGCCACGCAGTGTCGGTACCGGGATATCGGTTTGCCGACCGAGGGTTTCCATGATGCGGTACTGCAGGCCCAGGTCGTAGTCGCGGAACACCGGCCGATCAACCTGCGGCTGCAGGCGGCCCACGCAGGCCTCCTGCATGTGTACGCCGTCGTCCTCCCAGCTCGCCTCAAACAGCAAGGTGACGTTGGACATGCCGGTGGCTTCAGGAATTTGCAGGTCGGAGACCTCCACCTGGCTACCCTGGCGCTGGCTGAGCCAGGCCGCCAGTTTGGCGCGGGTGCCTTGCAGATCCTCTACCAGCGGAGTGGGGCGTTGCTCTTCCACGGGACTCCTCAACCGTCGGGCGGTGCATATTGTTATACGCAGAGACTAGGCCAGCACCGACGTGGCCGCCAGAGCTGGGCTATAGTGGAGTGAAAAATGAGGACCCCTGGTATGAAAATCGGACTGATTCCCGTCAATATCGGCTTCCCCAACACGGAAGCCATGATCAGCTTCGCACAGCAGGCGGAGGCCGCTGGCGTTGAGTCGCTGTGGACCTTCGAGCACGTCATCGTGCCGATGGACTATGAGTCGAAGTACCCCTACGACAAGTCCGGCAAGATGGCGATCACGCCGGAAACCAATTTCGTCGACCCGCTGATCTGCCTGTCGGCAGTGGCGGCCGCCACCCGCAAGGTTCGCCTGGGCACCGGCGTGAATATCCTTTCCCAGGCCAACCCGCTGTACATGGCCAAGCAGGCGGCGGGCATCGATTTCCTCAGTAACGGCCGCTTCATGCTGGGGGTGGGCATCGGCTGGCTGGAGGAGGAGTTCAACGCCGTGGGCGTGCCTTTTGCCCGTCGCGGTGCGCGCTTCGATGACTACGTGCAGGCCATGCGCAAGGTCTGGTCAGGCGAGGTGGTGGAACACCAGAGCGACTTTATCCAGTGGACCAACTTCAAGAGCTTTCCGCTGCCGGTGCAGGACCCGCTGCCGGTAATCATCGGCGGCGACAAGGGCAAGGTCTACCAGCGCATCGCCAAGTACGGCAACGGCTGGTACGCCCCGACCCGCAGCCCGGAGGACCTGGCACCGCGGCTGCAGGAACTCAAGGCCGTGTGCGAGGAGGAAGGCCGCAATTACGATGACATCGAGATCACCGCCATGTGGACCCTGCGCGGCGGGCTCGATGAACTCAAGGCCTACCAGGACCTGGGCGTAGCCCGCCTCAACGTGCCACTGGCGGCCATGGGCGAGGCCAACCCCGCGGATGGCCTTGACCGGCTGCACAGCGAGGTGCTCAGCCAGGTGGCCTGACCTGTGTCCAGCTTCCTGCTGTCGCAGCTACTCGTTGGAGTGGCGTTTTTCTTCGACCTGGCCTCCTTCCAATTTCGTGAGAAGCGCAAGGTGCTGGCCTGCCTGGTGTTTTCTGCGCTGCTGCTGGGCTATCACTTCTACCTGGTGGAGGCCTATACCGCCGCGGTGCTGGGGTTTATTGCAGCGGCGCGTTTCATTACCGCCATGTTTACCAGTTCGCGCTGGCTGCTGGCGCTGTTCCTGGGGCTGGTGCTGGGCAACGCGGTGATCAGCTTCGCCGGCATCGCAACCGTGCTGGCGACACTGGGTGCGACGATCACGACCACGGCTTCATTTCTTGCCTCTGACCGACGCTTCCGCGAGTTGATGGCGGTGGGCATCGTCATCTGGATTGCGCACAACGCGCTGGTGGGCTCGCCGGGGGCGGTGGTGCTGGAGACGTTTTTCCTCGGCAGCAACCTGGTCGGCTACTACCGGTTCTACCTGCGCAAGCCGGGAGCGGGCGCCGGCAATTAAAGCGCCAGGTCCTGGTCGTTTTCCTCTTCCGGTGTTTCGTCCTGCATAGAGATGGCAATGCCGAAGCTCAGTATGCCGACCCGGCCCATGAACATCAGCAGGACGATCAGCAGCTTGCCCAGCGTACTCAGGTCACCGGTGATGCCGGTGCTCAGCCCCACAGTGCCGAGGGCGGAAATCGCTTCGAACAGCAGTACGTCCAGCGGCGCCTGTTCCAGGATCAGCAATACCGTTACCGCGGCAAACAGCACCGCCATGTAATACACGAAACTGGCAGTGGCCTGCCGCAGCAGGTCGGGCGCCAGCGGTCGCTTGTTGAGCCGCACCCGGTCGCGACGCTTGAGCGTGCTTTTCACCAGGCCGACAAGTGCTGCCAGGGTGGTGGACTTGAGGCCGCCACCGGTGCCCGAGGGCGAGGCGCCGAATACCATCAGCAGGTACAGCACCATCAGCACCGGGGCGGCCAGATGGCTGATGGGAATGGTGTTGAAGCCCACCGTGGTGGTGGCAGTCATGACCTGGAAAAAGGCAATCAGCAAACCGTCAGCCGCCGCCATGGCTTTCAGTGCCGGGTCCATGTTGTAGACCAGCAGCGTGCCGGCGAAAGAAAAGCCCAGGGTGACCTTGAGGATGATCTTGGAGGTGAAGTGCAGGTGCTGCTGGCGCCCGGCCAGCTGGTTCCATACATCCACCATCACGATGAAGCCGATCGCACCGGCATAGGACAGGCCGGCGATGATGAGGTTGATGAAGGGATCGTGTGCGAAGCGCTCGAGGCTGTCGGGAAACAGGCTGAAGCCCGCGGTGCAGAATGCCGACACCGAGTGGAACAGGGCCATCCACAGTGGGTTGTCGACGTCGCGTGCGGAAAAGGCCCACCACAGCAGCAGTACACCCAGCGCCTCTACCGCCAGGGTGAATCGCACCACGTTGCGGATGAAGTGCGCCGGGCCGAAATCGTCCGGGAAGGCGAAGGCCTTGCGGGTTACCGCCACCCGGTGGCGCGACATCTTGTGAGACGTGGCAATGATGATGAAGGACCCGAAGGTCATGTAGCCGATTCCGCCCGCCTGTATCAGCAGCAGGATTACCAGCTCACCCAGGAAGTTGAAACTCTGCCCAGGGTCGATGGTGACCAGGCCGGTGGTGGACACGGCGGAGGTGGCGACGAACAGGGTATCCAGGCTGCTGAGCGCAGTGTTCTGCACCCAGGGCAGCGAGAGCAGCGCCCAACCCACCAGGGTGTAGGCCAGGTAGCCGAAGATCAGAACGCGCAGCGGGGAAAGATTCTTCATGGCCTGCTATACGCGGGCCGGGCGGAAGTGGCCTTCAGTTGCTGGAGCGCAGCAGCCGGTCGACGATGCGCTCAAGATGGGCGAGGCTCGAACATTCGGCCGCAAAATGGCAGCAGCTCAGGTAGCGAGGCATCTCCGAATCACCGCTGCCCCACATGGGGCGCGACTCGGGATTGAGCCAGATTACCTGCCTGGCGCGGGCGTAAATGCTCTGCATTACATCCAGCCGCGAGTCGCCGTTATTGTTGCGAGCGTCTCCGAGGATGATCACCGTGGTCTGGCTGTCGATATCGTCCAGCGCCAGCTGTGCGAAATCCATCAGACTCGAGCCGTAGTCGGTGGCGCCGCCGTACTGCCAGTTCACCAGCTCCACCGCTTTCTCGATGGGGTGTTGGTCGAACAGCTCGCTCACTTCGCCCAGCCGGTTGGAGAAGGCAAAGCTGCGCACGCGCGGCAGTACGTCGTTGAGGCTGTAGAGGAACATCAGCAGAAACTTGGCGTAGGCCGATACCGAGCCCGAGACATCGCAGACCGCGAGAATCTGCGGGCGCTGTTTTTTCACCGACTTCCAGTACAGGTTGAACAGCACGCCCTCGTGGGCGATGCCGCGGCGCAGGGTCTTGGCCATGTTGAGCTGGCCGCGCTTGGTCACCTTGCGGCGCCGTGAGTGGCGGGCGGCGAGCTTCTTGGCCATGCGCCGCACCAGGTCCTGAACCCGGTGCAGATAGTGGTGCTCGATGTGGCTCAGTCGCGCCTTGGCCAGCACATCGTCCATGAACTGCTGGTTTCGGCCCTGGGCGTGCAGCAGGTACTCGCGCTCGACGTGGTCGCGCACCAGCTCCCGCAGTCGGTCGCGGTAGTTCTGCAGCTCCCCGAGGGCATCGCTGCCGCGATTCTCGAGGTCGACAATCGCACTGCGGATATGGGCCTCCCCCAGCTCGTCGAGAATGCGCCGGGTGAACTGTCCCTTCTGGGTGAACATCTGGATTTCCGGCAGGCCCACCTCGTCGCCGACGCGGGCAATGGCGAGGGCAAGCGCATTGCGGTCGTCATTGCGCAGCATGTCCATGATCGGCACGTCGAGTTGCCCTGCCAGTTCCGGGTCTGCGGCGAGCTCGCCCTCCAGGTCCAGCCGGGTTTCGCCGCCCTCGCCGTCGAGCTGGTTCAGCGCTGCTTCAGCAGCTTCGAAGTCGGCCGGATCAGCGCCGGGAATCGGCTCCTCGGACATTTCACTGTTGGCGGCCTGTTCCGCTGCCTCCGGCAGCTGGTAGGAAAAGAACTGGTCGAAGCAGCGATTGAAGGTGACTTTTTCTTCAGCGGTCTTGGCCAGGGCCAGCGACAGGCCGCTGCGCAGCTGGTTCCTGTCTTCGTAGCCCAGGGTGGTGATCACCTGCACTGCGTCCAGCGTTTCCGCAGGCGAAATGCGCACATCGTGACTGCGCAGCACGTTGATGAAGCTGACCAGCCGCGACGGCATGGGCTCAGCCGGCGGCGCCGGATTTGGGCGGGTTGAGCAGGCTTCGCAGCTCGGGCTCGGTGGCCTCGATGTCGTCCTGGAATTTCAACAATACGTTCAGGGTGCTGCGCACCACGCTCTCATCGAGCTGCTCTGCGTGCAGCAATAACAGGCTGCGGGCCCAGTCGATGGTTTCGCTGATGGCCGGCACCTTCTTCAGGTCGAGCTGGCGCAGGGAGTGCACGAAATTCACGATCTGCATTCGCAGGTCCTCGTCCACGTCCGGCACCCGGCTGCGCACGATGCGCTCTTCGAGCTCGGTGGTGGGGAAGGGGATGTACAGGTGCAGGCAGCGCCGCTTCAGCGCATCGGAAATATCGCGGGT
>JAZBOY010000129.1:0-5821 GCA_036351375.1 Halieaceae bacterium | reverse complement strand
TATTGAGGCGCTACGTCACCGGTGTTGCCTCAATCTCCTCGAACGGTTTCTCCTGACGCTTGAAAACCTATTGAGGCGCTAGATCACAGCCGGGTGCCTATATTCCCTCGGGCGGATTCTCCCGGCGCCTGCGCGGTTGTCAGGTGCTTCCCGGTTCTTCTTCCTGTGGGTCTTCTTCGGGTTCGAGGACGGAGGCGTCGGTGAGCCAGGCGTCGAGGACGGTGCGGAGCTCTTCGTGGCCTCTGTGTTTGAGGGCGGAGAACAGTTGCACGCTGACCAGGCCGGCATGGGCAGCCAACTCGCCCTGGATCTTCATTAGCGTGCTCTTGGCGGGACCCTTCTTGAGTTTGTCGGCCTTGGTCAGCAGTATGTGGACCGGCATATCGGCGGTGGTGGCCCAGTCGATCATCATGCGGTCGAAATCCTGCAGGGGGTGG
The DNA here is from genome assembly GCA_036351375.1 of Halieaceae bacterium. Classification (GTDB taxonomy): domain Bacteria; phylum Pseudomonadota; class Gammaproteobacteria; order Pseudomonadales; family Halieaceae; genus JANQIO01. Next base: position 5,384 of record JAZBOY010000129.1, on the reverse strand, counting down.
CGCACGTCCATCAGCAATACCAGGCCGCGCAGTGAGCGCCGCTGCTGCAGGTAGTCCTCGATCAGCCGCACCCACTCCGCCTTGACCTTTTCCGGCACTTTCGCGAATCCGTAGCCGGGCAGGTCCACCAGTCGCTGCTGGTCCGACAGGCTGAAAAAGTTGAGCAGCTGGGTGCGTCCCGGCGTCTTGGACGTGCGGGCCAGCTTGCGGTTGCCGGTAAGGCTGTTGATGGCGCTGGATTTGCCGGCATTGGATCGCCCCGCGAAGGCCACCTCCCAGCCCTCATCCGGTGGGCACTGGTTGCGGCGGCTGGCACTGGTCAGGTAGCGCGCTGCCCGGTAATTGGGGCTGGCTACGACCGGTTCCGGAGTGTCCTGTATCGACTTTGTTGGGCCTGACATGTCGTATATAATGCCACAGCTTTTTTTGAGCGACCGAGCACAGCGCCAGGTATTCCGGCGCGTAAATCCCGGCAAACAGGTGAGAAATGACGGAGACTGGCGCAAAAGTCCTTCTGGCAGCAGCCTTGACGCTGTTCGCCGGATATAGCCTTGGCGAGGATGGCAACGCCAAGGTGGAAGAGCTCTATGGCAAGAGCTGCGCCGTCTGCCACGCTGCCGGTGCCGCCGGCGCGCCCAAGACCGGAGTGACCTCCGAGTGGGAACCGCGCCTCGCCAAGGGCATGGATACCCTGGTGGCCTCGGTACAGAATGGCCTCAACGCCATGCCGCCCAAGGGCATGTGCTTCGACTGCAGTGCCGAGAACTACCGGGCGCTGATCGAATTTATGGCGAAATCCAGGTAGGCCGCCGCCGGGTACAAACCCAGGAACAGACACAGTGGACCGAGTCGGGATTACCCGGCTCGTAACTAGCAACAACGGACTAAATTTCGGAAACCCCATGAACAAGCTAACTCTTGCTTTTGTCATTCTCGCAGGCCTCAGCGCCAATGCGCTGGCAGGTGATCCCGCCGCGGGCAAGCCGCTGACAGTCGTCTGCGCCGGTTGCCACGGAGAGGATGGCAACAGCGTCGTCCCCCAGTTTCCCAAACTGGCGGGGCAGAACGAGAAATACCTGATCAAGCAAATTTACGACATCCGCGATATGCGCCGTCCGGTAGCCAGCATGATGGGCTTGGTCGACAACTACACCGACGAGCAGATCGCCGACATCGCCGCCTACTACGCGAGCCAGGTGCCGTCTCCCGGCCAGGCTGAAGACAAGCTGCTGGCGCTGGGCGCCGAGGTGTACCGGGCCGGTGTATCCGAGAGCGGCGTCGCCGCCTGTGCCTCCTGTCACGGTGCTCGTGGCAGCGGTAACGCCCCGGCCGGGTGGCCGCGCCTGGCGGGCCAGCACAAAGACTACATCGCCGACCAACTGCGCAAGTGGCGTATCGGCGCCGAGAACACGCTGGAAGAAAACCCCAACGGTCGCACCAACGATGGTGACTCCCGCATGATGCGCGATGTGGCCTACCGCATGACGGACAACGAGATCGACGCCGTCGCCAACTTCATCGCCGGTCTTTACTGAGCGCGGAGAGAATCGGCCCAGCGGTTGTCCAAGGTTTTGTTCAACACGCGTCGACCAGGAGACTGATTGTGAAAAAATTTCTCGCGGCCATCGCCATCTCCCTGCTGAGCCTGCCGACCCTGGCGCAGGAATTCCGGGAAGGGGTGCACTACGACCTCATCACGCCCGCGCTGCCGACCCGCAGCGGCGACAAGATTGAAGTGGTGGAGTTTTTTGCCTATAGCTGCGGCCACTGCTATAACTTCGAGCCGCTGCTGACCCAGTGGAAGCAGCAGCAGCCTGCTGACGTGGTGCTGATGCCCTCGCCGGCAGTCTGGAGCCAGCCCATGGAGCCCCACGCCAAGGCGTTTTTCACCGCCCAGGCACTGGGTGTGCTCGACAAGCTGCACGGTGCACTGTTTGCCGCCATGCACGTGGATCGCAATCGCCTCGCCAGCGAAGAGGAGATTCGCAAGATTTTCGTGGCCAATGGCGTGAGTGCAGAAGACTTTACCAAGGCCTATCGATCCTTTGGCGTTGGCAGCCAGGTGCGCCAGGCGGGCGCCCGGGCCAAGGGTGCTCGCATCAGCGGCACACCGGAAATGATGGTGGCGGGAAAGTACCGTATCAGCACTCGCAAGGCAGGCAGCCAGGCCAATATGCTGAAGATTGTCGATTACCTGGTAGAGCTTGAGCGCGCTGCCGGCGGTGGTGACAGCGCTGCGGCTGAATAAAGCGCTGCGGCTGAATAAAGCGCCGCGGTGGAAGTAGATAGCGCTGCGGAAATTAAAGCAGCGCAGATCGACTGCAGCGGCAATCACATGCCGCTGCTGTAGTCCTCAAGGCTGGCGGCCCCGCTGGCCCTGATCCCTACAAATGCTTTTGCATACTCTTTCAGCAAGCGCAGGCAGTAGGTCAGGCGGGCGTCAAAATATTCCTGGGCGCTGTCCTTGTTGTTCGCCGGATCGTCATTGAACACCGTGTCCACGTAGCGAATGATCAGGTGCTCCGGCAGGTAGCACAGGCGGTTGTTCTTGTAACTGCTCATCCGCAGTTCAGCGACCGGGTAAGAGCCGCCGTCGGCCACCGAGACGGTGACGATTAGCGCAGGCTTGTGAGCCAGCTCGCCACCGCCGGTGAATACCAGGAAGAAGTTTTTCAAACCCGCAGGCGCCATACCGTGCCACTCCGGTGACACCACCACGAAGCCATCGCAGCTGTTCAGTTGCTCTGACAGCGGCGCGAGGCGCTGTTTCCAGTCGGGGTCCCCTTCCCAGATGCCCTCGTCCCACAGCGGCAGCGGATTGCCCGCCAGCGAGTACAGCCAGGTTTCGTCGCAGTGGCCCTGCTCCAGGAGGGCGCGTTCGATGTAGCGGGCAACTTTTTCGCTCTCTGAGTTGTCGCGGTGGCTCCCGCAGATAATGCCGATTTTCATGGCGGCCCCTGAGTAGAAGTGGGTAATGAGTAGCTGGTACGGAAAGCAGGCCCGGCTAGATGTCCATCCAGTCAGGCGTCGGCAGCCCACGGTTGCGCAGGTAGGCAGGGTTGAACAGCTTGCTCTGGTAGCGATTGCCGAAGTCGCAGAGGATGGTCACGATGGTGTGCCCGGGTCCCAGCTCCTCAGCCATGCGCACTGCCCCGGCGATATTGATGCCCGATGAGCCACCCAGGCAAAGCCCTTCGTTCTTGAGCAGGCTGAATACCCAGGGCAGGGCCTCGGCGTCAGCCACCTGGTAGGCGCAGTCCACGCGGGCCTGGGAAATATTCTCAGTGATGTGATTGATGCCGATGCCTTCCATCATGGAGCTGCCGTCACCGGGTTTCAGCTCCCCGTGGGTGTAGTAGTTGTAAAGGGAGGCGTCCTCGGGGTCAGCTACGCCGATTTTCACATCCGGGTTGTGCTCCTTCAGCGCGTTTGAGACACCCGCCAGGGTGCCGCCGGTACCGACTGCGCAGACGAAGCCGTCTACCTTGCCGTCGGTCTGCGCCCAGATTTCGGCACCCGTGGTGGCCGCGTGAAATTGCATGTTGGCGAGGTTATCGAACTGCTGGGCCCAGAAGGCGCCCTTGTCTGAAGTCTTGTTGAGCTGCTCTGCGAGTCGCCCGGCGGTGTGGATGTAGTGATTCTCATCCTTGTAGGACGTGGCGGGTACCAGGTGCAGCTCGGCACCCAGCAGCTCCAGGGTTTCGATCTTTTCCTTGCTCTGGGTAACTGGCATCACGACCACACTGCGATAGCCCAGGGCGTTGGCTAGCAGGGTCAGGCCGATGCCGGTATTGCCCGCGGTGCCCTCGACCACGGTGCCGCCGGGCGCGATGGCGCCGCGTTGCTCCGCGTCGCGCAGGATACCCAGCGCGGTGCGGTCTTTCACCGAGCTGCCCGGGTTGAGGAATTCGGCCTTGCCGTAGATCTGGCAACCGGTGCGCTCCGAGGCCTCTCGAAGGTACAGAAGCGGGGTGTTGCCGATCAGCTGGGTAACGTCCTGGGCAGGCATGGAGGGGTCCTCGGTGAGCTGCGCGCTAGTATGACACATCGGCGTTTCGCAGGCGCCAGATCAGCAGCAGTGACAGCAGGCTGCAGCACAGGATTGCAGCCCCCATGGGGGTGGGTGAGTCCTTCAACAGTGCTCCCACCAGCGCCCCCGCCGCGGCCGACAGCCCCATCTGGATAAACCCGAACAGTGCCGACGCCGTGCCGGCCATTTCTGCAAAGGGCTTCAAGGCCGTGGCCATGGCGTGGGGCAGCGCGATGCCCACACCACCCACATACAGAGCCATGGGCAGCACGATGCTGGCGGGATGAAACCAGGCGAGGGGGCCGAGCAGGATCAGCACGGCACCAAGGGTCGCCGCCACACCCCCCAACCACATGACTGCCTCGGAACTGCGGTGCAGTGCCAGCCTCGCACTGAGTGCACTACCCCCGACGTAGCCTGCAACCGTGGTCAGGAACAAGGCCCCAAAATACCTGAGCGGCACACCCATCATGTCGATAAAGACAAAGCTCGCCCCCGACAGGAAACACACCATGCCGGCGTACAGCAGGGCACTGGCTACCGTAGTGGCGCGAAACTCCCGGTGCCGTAGCAACTGGCCATAATTGCGGGCGATGTTAACCGGGTGCAGCGCCTGCCGTACCGGTACGGATTCCGGCAGCTTGACCCCCACGATGATGGCCACCAGCAGGCTGTAGGCCGCCAGCGAGAGGAAGATCCACGGCCAGGGCAATATCTCCAGCATCAGGCTGCCAAGCGTTGGCGCCACGGCCGGAGCCAGCGCCATGATCATGGCAATCAGCGCCAGCGCCCGGGCGGCGCCCTGGGGTCCGTACAGGTCGCGGGCAATGGTGCGCCCGAGGGTAGGCCCCACGCAGGCGCCGATGCCCTGCACAAAGCGAAAGGCAATCAATTGCTCAACCGTCTCTGCCAGCGCGCAGGCAACGGTAGCCGCCGCGTACAGGACCAGCCCCACCAGCACCACAGGCCGCCGGCCGAAGCGGTCCGCCAGTGGTCCGCAGGCCAGGTGGAACACGGAAAATCCCAACAGGTACGCACTGATAGTGAGCTGCACCCTGGCGGTATCGGTGGCGAAAGCGTCGACCATTCCGGGCAGCGCCGGCAAATACATATCGATAGTGAGAGGCCCGATCGCCACCAGCGAGGCCAGCAGGACGATCAGGCCAGGCGAACGATGGTCGGGTGCAGGCTCAGACATGGCTGCGCGATGCTACCACAGCCACCCTTCTGTCCGAGCCGTTTGAAAGCATTGCGCTGGTCCGAGTTGCTACTGAAGCCGCTCGCGCGGCACCTGGGGTCCTTCCGGGACACGCTAAAAGCATGACGTCCATGTCTCGCTCGGCTGCGGCCATCC
>JAZBOY010000128.1:0-6761 GCA_036351375.1 Halieaceae bacterium | reverse complement strand
GTCGCAGCGAACGCTACCGCGAGCAGCGAGCCGCCAGAGAACAAGAAGAACAGGTAATTCAGTGGGGGTGACAGCGGCAGCCATGCGAGGGAATCACAGTACACCTGGTCGTTCATCGGTAACGTTCAAAATCGCCCGCGCTGGCGCAGCGCTGGCGCTTTTCTTGCTGGCAGGTTGTGTCACCCAGCAGGAGAGTGTTTTTGACTCCAACCCCTCCCAGGAAGATGCGCTGAAGGCGCGCGTTGAACTGGCACGCAGCTATATCGGCGAAGGCAACTGGGACGATGCCAAGCGCAACCTCAAGATGGCGCAGAATATCGACCCGAAATCCCCGGAAGTCGCCGAGGCCTTCGCCCTGGTGTATGAGCGCACCGGTGAGTACGAGCTGGCCGAGGAGAGCTTCGAGCGTGCCCTGTCCCTGCAGCGGGACTTCAGTCGCGCGCGCAATAACTATGCCGCCTTCCTGTATTCACGCGGCGCCAACGCTCAGGCGCGCGGCCGCACCGAGGAAGCGCAGGAGCGCATGCAAGCTGCAGAAGAGCAGCTGCAGATCGTGATCAAGGACACCCTCTACGATGCACGGCCGCGGGCCTTCATCAACCTGGGCCTGGTGCAGGTACAGCTCGGCAAGGACGACGATGCTCGGGAAGCCTTCAGCCGTGCCCTGGCCATGGACCGCGGCAACAGCCTGGCGCTGCTGGAACTTGCTCATATCGAATACCGGGCCGGCAACTTCGCCCAGGCCGACCGCTATCTCGAGAACTACCGGCGCTTCCGACGCCAGCAGTCACCGCGCGCCCTGTGGCTGGGCATCCGGGTAGCCCGGGAACTGCAAGATCGCGACGCCGAAGCCAGCTACACACTGGCACTGCGCAACCTGTATCCGAAATCAGCGGAGTTCAGGGCCTACCAGCAGGCGGTACAGAATGGAGAACTCTGAGACGCCCGCCAGCCCGGAGGTTACCCCTGGCACGCGTTTGCGCGAGGCGCGGGAAGCGCTCGGCATGTCGCCCCGGGAAATGGCCGATCGCCTGAACTGGCTGCCGGCCCACGTCGCCGCCATAGAAGCAGATAACTACGAGGAACTGCGGGGTGCGGCATTTGTGCGCGGCTACCTGCGCGCCTACGCGCGCGCCGTCAGTCTCGACGAGGACGAGATGGTCGCCCTGTTCGCGACCCTCTACCCGGAATCGGCAGAATCTTCCGCGCAGCCGGCAACCGCACCGCCGACCAGTGCGCCGAGCCAGAAGACCGGTATGTCGGTGGTGCTGGGTGTGGCGGTGGCGGTGGTCGTGATCGTCGCCATCTGGTGGAAACAGCAACGCACCGATCAACCCCAGGCACCGGCCAGCACGGTTTCCACACCGGCGCAGACCGATGCGGCTTCCCGGCAAGCACCCGAACGTGAGCGAGGTGAGCTTGCTGCAGAAAAAACTGCCGCCGCAGCAGTCAGTTCAGAGCCGGCAGCAGGCGATATCGACGCATCGCCAGAGAACAGTGACAGCATTGCCGAAGAAACAGCAGAAGCTGCGGCGGCCGGCGATCCGGCGCCAGAAAGCGCGGCTACCCCCGAAGATGCCGCTACCCCTGAAAGTACTGTTACCACCGATCCCGCTGCCGCACCGGAACCGGTCGAGCCATCGCCCGAGCCCGCGCAGCCGCCTGCCGATCCCGGCGCCGTCGCCGCCGCCGACGGCCCCTTGCAGTTCAGCTTCAGCGGTGACTGCTGGCTGGAAGTGCGCGACGGGGAGGGCCAGCTGATCTATGCTGACCTGAGACGCGCTGGCGACACCCTGGGGCTGGATGGCATTCCCCCTTTCGACATTCTAGCCGGCGACGCCGCCGCGGTGACCTTGCGCTACCAGGGCGAACTGGTTCCCCTGCGCACTCGCCCCGGCCGTGATACCGCCAGACTGACTATAGGTGAACCATGAGAAAGGTGAACCATGAAAACTGAATCGCCGATCAAGCGCCGCAAGTCTCGACAGATTTACGTCGGCAAGGTTGCCGTTGGTGGCGACGCGCCAATCAGCGTGCAGAGCATGACCAATACCGAGACCTGCGACGTCGACGCCACCGTGGCCCAGGTCAAGGCCATCCAGGATGCGGGTGCAGACATTGTTCGCGTGTCGGTGCCGAGTATGGATGCCGCCGAGGCTTTCCGCGAGATTCGCTCCCGGGTCGACGTGCCGCTGGTCGCAGACATTCACTTCGATCACAACATCGCCCTCAAGGTGGCGGAGTACGGCGTTGACTGCCTGCGCATCAATCCCGGCAACATCGGTCGCGAGGAGAAAGTGCGAGCAGTCGTCGACAGCTGTCGCGACAAGGGTATCCCGATTCGAATCGGCGTTAACGCCGGCTCCCTGGGCAAGGACCTGCAGCGCAAGTACGGCGAACCCAACGCCGCGGCGCTGGTGGAGTCCGCCATGCGCAACGTCGATATTCTCGACAAGCTCAACTACCTGGATTTCAAGGTCAGCGTAAAGGCCTCTGAAGTGTTTATGGCCGTGGAGGCCTACCGCCTGCTCGCCAAACAGATCGAGCAACCCCTGCACCTGGGTATTACCGAAGCCGGTGGCCTGCGCGGCGGCACGGTCAAATCTGCGGTGGGCCTGGGGATGCTGCTGATGGATGGCATCGGTGACACCATCCGTATCTCGCTGGCGGCTGACCCGGTGGAGGAGGTGAAAGTGGGCTTCGAGATTCTCAAGAGTCTCAAGCTGCGCACCAACGGCATCAACTTCATTGCCTGCCCCAGCTGCTCGCGCCAGAACTTCGATGTGATTGGCACCATGAACACCCTCGAGCAGCGCCTCGAAGATATACGCACGCCAATGGATGTGGCGGTGATCGGCTGTATCGTCAACGGCCCGGGTGAAGCCCGCGAGGCTGATGTCGGCCTGACCGGCGCCACGCCGAGCAACCTGATCTACGTCGGCGGCGAGCCGGACCATAAGGTCAGCAACGACGATTTCCTCGATCACCTGGAACAGGTGATTCGCAACAAGGCTGCCCAGCTCGAGGCAGCGCGCAGTGGCATCGAAAGCGGCGAAGAGCTGTCAGGCGACCATTCCGGCGACCTGTCAGGCGACCATTCCGGCGACCTTATAGCTAAAGCCTGAAGGACCTACAGTGAACCAGATACGCGCGATACGGGGGATGAATGACATCCTCCCCCAGGACAGTTACTTGTGGCAGCACCTGGAAACGGTGGTGCGCGAGCTGCTGGATGGCTATGGCTATCGCGAAATCCGTCTGCCGATCGTCGAGCAAACCCAGCTCTTCAGTCGTGCCATCGGCGAGGTCACCGATATCGTCGAGAAAGAGATGTACAGCTTCGCGGACCGCAACGGTGACAGCCTGACCCTGCGCCCTGAAGGTACCGCGGGCTGCGTGCGCGCCTTCAACCAGCACGGCATGGCGGGCACCCAGCAGAAGCTCTGGTACGCCGGCCCCATGTTTCGACACGAGCGCCCACAGCTGGGCCGCCAGCGCCAGTTCCACCAGGTGGGTGTCGAAGTGTTCGGTACCGCCACCGCGGATGTCGAGGCGGAACTGATCGTACTGTCGGCCCGCCTCTGGAAACGGCTGGGCCTGGACGCTGCCGTCACCCTGGAGCTCAACTCGCTGGGCAGCAGCGAGGATCGCGCCCGCTACCGGGAAGCGCTGGTGAGTTACCTGTCTGAACGCCGCGATGAACTCGATGAGGACAGCCAGCGAAGGCTCGACAGTAATCCGCTGCGCATCCTCGACAGCAAATCGGAGCAAACCCAGGCACTGCTGGCGCAGGCACCTTCGCTACCTGACTTCCTGGACGAGGAATCCGCGCAGCACTTTGCCCAGCTCACCCGGATGCTCGACGCCGCCGGCGTCAACTATCGAATCAATCCGCGCCTGGTGCGCGGCCTCGACTACTACAATCGCACGGTGTTCGAATGGGTCACCGATGCGCTCGGGGCACAGGGTACGGTCTGTGCCGGCGGACGCTATGACGGCCTGGTGGAGCAGCTGGGTGGCAAGGCGACGCCGGCGGCCGGTTTCGCTATGGGCCTTGAGCGACTGGTGTTGCTGATGCAGGAGCTGGAAGCGGCTCCCGCGGAAAGCAGCCAGGCTGACGTCTACCTGGTGGCGGTGGGAGATGAAGCTGCGGTGGCCGGTTTTGCGCTCGGAGAATCACTGCGCGACCATCTGCCCGGCCTGCGCCTGCAGGTGCACACCGGCGGTGGCAGTTTCAAGAGCCAGATGAAAAAGGCTGATCGCAGTGGCGCCCAACTGGCGCTGGTGCTGGGGGAAAACGAGCTGGCCGAGCGCAGCGTGGGCTTCAAGCCCTTGCGCGGCGGCGAGCAGCGCAGCGTGTCACAGGATGCGCTGGCAGATGAGCTGAAACACTTTTTTGCACACGAGGAACACTAGTGGACACCTATCGTACCGAGGAAGAACAGGTCGAAGCCCTTAAGAAGTGGTGGGAAGAAAACGGCCGTTCAACCATCGCCGCCGTGGCACTGGCGCTGGCAGCCGGGTTTGGCTGGAATTACTGGCAGGGCTATCAGCAGCAGCAGGCCGAGTCGGCCTCGTTACTCTATGAAGAAATGATGGCGTCGGTGGGGCAGAGCGGTGAGGCCGCCCAGGCGCAGACCATCAAAACGCTGGGTGAGCGGCTGAAGGGCACTTATCCGTCATCTACCTACGCCCAGTTTGCGGCTCTGCACCTCGCGCGCATTGCCGTTGTGGAAGGTCGACTGGAAGACGCCGAGGCGGAACTGCGCTGGGTGCTCACCCAGGGGCCGGCCCCGGAACTGGCACTGCTGGCTGAACTGCGGCTGGCGCGGGTGAAAGCGGCACTCGGCGACTCCCAGGCCGCGCTGGAGATCCTGGCGGCGGCGCAACCCGGCGCCTTTGCGGCTGCCTACGCCGAGGCGGAAGGCGACATTTACCTGGATCTCGGCGACAGCGCCAGCGCAATTGCCGCCTACGAGCGGGCGCTGGGCCTGGCGGTTGCCTCCCAGGGCGGCGCCAGCGAAGCGCTGCGCCTCAAGCTGAGCGCCCTGACGCCGGTGCCCGCACGCGAACTGGCCGCGGCCGCGGAGCAATAATGGCTCACCTGGCGAAGGCCCTGCTGGCAACACAGCTTCTGTTGCTCTGCACGGCGTGTTCAACTCTCGAGAACTGGTTCGGCTCTGCGCCCGACGACAGCCGCGCCCCTGCGGACCTGCTGGATATTGTAGAAGAGGTGCGCATCAAGCGCCTGTGGAGCGTGGGCGTGGGCGACGGCCAGGGCGACGGTTTCTATCGCCTGCAGCCGGTGCTGGTCGGCGATCGTATTTTTGCCGCCGGCAGCGACGGTACCGTGGTGGCGCTCAACAGCGAAACTGGCAAGCGCATCTGGCGTGAGGAAATCGACCACGAAATCAGCGGTGGCGTCGGTGCGGGCGCTGATATGCTGCTGCTGGGCTCCAGCGACGGCTCGGTGATCGCCCTGTCCGACCAGGACGGCTCGGTACTGTGGACCAGTCAGCTGCGGGGCGAGATTCTGGCGGCGCCGCAAACCAACGGCCGTGTGGTCGTGGCCCAGAGCTACGATGGCCGGCTTCACGGCCTAGATGCCAGCGATGGCTCTGAACTGTGGGTGTACGACAGCAACCTGCCGGTGCTGACCCTGCGCGGCACCAGTACGCCGATCGTATTCGAACGCTTTGCCATCGCCGCCTTCGGTAACGGTCGCGTGGTGGCGCTGGACCTCAACACCGGCGCCGTGCGCTGGGAGGCAAGGGTGGCCATCGCCCAGGGCCGTTCGGAAATCGATCGCATCGTCGATATCGACGGCAACATGCTGCTGGCACCACCGGTGCTGTGGGCGGTCTCCTACCAGGGGCGGCTGGCGGCGATTGATGTGGCCAGTGGGCGCAAGCTGCGCCAGGAAGAGGTGTCCAGCTATGTGGGCCTGGACCAGGGCTTCGGCAATATCTATGTGGCCGAGGAAACCGGCACGGTGATCGCCTTCTACCGAAATAACAACGGCATTCGCTGGGAACAGGGTGACCTGTCCTTCCGGCAGTTGAGCTCACCGCGCGCCATCAAGGGCTATGTGGCGGTGGCGGATTTCCGCGGCTATGTGCATTTCCTGTCGCAGATCGATGGCCGCATCGTCGGGCGCACTCGCACCGATGGCGACGGCGTCCGCGCCGATATGCTGGCGCGTGACGATGTGCTGTACGTGTTCGGCAACAGCGGCAAGCTCACCGCACTCAGGGTGACCCCCCGGGACACCGAGTGATACCGGTTATCGCCCTGGTGGGGCGTCCCAACGTCGGCAAGTCAACGCTGTTCAATCGGTTGACTCGCAGCCGTGATGCCCTGGTGGCCGACTTCCCGGGGCTGACCCGTGACCGCAAGTACGGCGAGGCCCGGCACCAGGAGCAGCGCTTCATTGTCATCGACACCGGCGGTATTACCGGTGAAGAAGAGGGTATCGATTCCCACATGGCGGACCAGTCTCTGGCGGCCGTGGCAGAGTCTGACGCGGTGCTGCTGCTGGTGGATGCCCGGGCCGGCCTTACCGCCGGCGACGAGGAGCTGGTGCGCTACCTGCGCCGCAGCGGCAAGCCCTTTCACCTGGTAGTGAACAAAATCGACGGCATCGACGAAGACTCGGTGCTGCCCGACTTCTACGCGTTAGGCGTGGAGCACCTGCACCCGGTGGCGGCGAGCCACGGCCGCGGTGTGAAAGCCATGCTGGACGACGTGCTCAGCGCTTTTGT
>JAZBOY010000127.1:0-4015 GCA_036351375.1 Halieaceae bacterium | reverse complement strand
GCGATGGCGATATCCGAGTAGAGCTGGCCCGCTTCCTGTTCAACGAACACCACCGGGATAAACACCAGCACCGTGGTCATGGTGGAAGCGAACACCGCCGGCCAGACCCTGGTCACCCCGTCGATGGCGGCGCGGAAGCGGCTGGCGCCCCGCCGCCGCTCAAGCTCGATGCTCTCCAGCACCACGATGCTGTTATCCAGCGTCATGCCGATGGCAAAGGCAATGCCCGCCAGCGAGATAACGTTGATGGTGCGCCCGGCCAGCAGCAGGCCCAGGAATCCCACGATAATACAGATGGGAATACCCACCACCCCCAGCAGGGTGGTGCGCGCCGAGCGCAGGAACAGGTACATCACCAGGGTGGCGAGCAACGCACCCAGGGCCAGGTTTTTCCAGACATTGCGCACCGAGTCGCTGACATAGCGCACGTCGTCAGACATCAGCGCCATGGACAGGCCGGCGGGCTCCAGCACCTGGGCGTTGATCAGCGGCAGCTCCTTGAGCACTGCCTTCTTGATCTCGATAACGTTGGAACCACTCTGGCGACGCAAGGCCATCATCAGGCCGGGGCTGCCGTTGAATGCCACCGCCGAGCGCTTCTCGAAGTGGTCGAGCTGTACCCGCGCCACATCGCCCAGGCGGATCACCGAATCGCCGCGGCGCGACAGGACCAGGTCCTCGAGTTGCTCGACGCTGTCAAAGCGCCCCACGGTACGCAGCAGGTACTGGCGTTTGCCCGCCTCTACCTCGCCACCGGAGCTGTCGCGGTTGCGGCTGCGGACGGCGGCGCGCACATCCTGCAGGCTCAAGCCCCGCTGGGCCAGCCGGGCCGGGTCGATGAGCACCTGCACCTGGCGCTCGGCGCCGCCCCAGACGTTGACCTCGGAAATGCCCGGCACACGGGATATGCGCGGCTTGACGTTGTCTTCGAGGAAGTCGCGCACCAGGTCCATATCGAGCTGCCGCGGGTTGCCTTCCAGCGGCGTGATGATAAAGAACATGAAGGAGTTGTTGGAGAAGGAGTTGGCGTAGATGCGCGGCTCGTCGACGCTCTCAGGATAAGAGGGCACCTGGCTCAGCGCATTGTTGACCCGAATCAGCATCTCGGTGATGTCGGTGCCGAAGGGGAATTCCAGCTCGATCTCGGCCACCCCGCTGCTGGCGGTGGCGATGATTCGCGACAGGTTGGGCAGGGTGCGCAGGTACTCTTCCTGCTCGATGAGGATTTCCTTCTCGACATCCTGGGGGGTCGCCCCGGGCCAGCTGGTGCGCACGCTGATGACACGAATATCCAGGTCAGGAATCATCTGTACGGGAATCCTGAGTGCCGCCACGATGCCCAACACACAGAAAATCAGCACCGCCACCGAAAGCAGCGTGCCGTGTCTGACGATTTTTTCGAACACTCTCTAACCGCCCCGGGTAGTGACAGCAACGGGGGCGCGAAGCTCTACCGACTGACCGTCGCGCAGCGCCTCGTTGCCCTCCACGACCACCTTGTCGCCGGGCTCGATGCCGCCGCGAATCTCGACCATGCCATCAAACTGCAGGCCGGTCTGCACCCGGTGCTCAGACACCACGTTGTCGCCGACAGTCCACACCACTGTGCGTCCGTCGGGGTAGCGAAGCAGTGCATCGCGGGGCACGACAAGTCCGTCGCGACCGGTGGGCAGTTTCAGGGTGGCAGTCACCGACATGCCGGGCAGCAGCAGAGGTGACTCATCGCTTGGTCGCACGCGCAGCAGGAAGGTACGGGCGTTGCGGTCTGTGACCGGCACCACGGTGGTGACCTCACCGGCGAAGGTCTCGCCGGGACGGGCGCTGAGGGAAAAGCCGACCCGGCCGCCAGGCGCGATGGCGGGCAGGAAATCCTCGGACACCGAGAAGTCGAGCCGAATGGCGTCCAGCGCCACCAGCTCGAACACCGGCTGCCCCGGCGTTACCCATTCGCCCAGTTCGGTGAGCTTGGCGCTGACCACGCCATCGAAGGGCGCGCGCACCTGGTGCCGCGCCAGCACGGCGCGCTGGAACCCGGCCTCGGCCACCGCCTGCTGTAAAGCCGCCTCATCCAGCACTACTTCCGCCTCGCGGTCGCGCACGGTGCTTTCGGCAATACTTGCCTTTGGCACCAGCACCTCCGCCTCCTCGAGGCGCCGCCTGGCATCGGAGAGCTCGCTGCGAGCCTGTTTGACGCGGGCCTCGGCAGCCTGTAGCTGCAGTTCCGTCAGCTCCGGATCCAGTTCCATCAGCACATCACCGCGGCGCACCTGGAAGCCGGCATCGACGTTCATGACGTGCACAAGCCCCTCGGTGGCGGCCGACAGGCGGGCGCTGCGTTCAGACGTGACCGTGCCAGTCATCGGCACCGAGCGGAAGATCTCCCGGCGGGTGACCTCAGTGGCGCTCACCGGCACCGGCGACTGGGCGGCCGCCGGCTCGGCCAGCGACACCAGGGTCACGGCCGCGACCAGCGCGGCAAATGTCGTGTTCATAGTCAGCACGCTGTTGATACTTCCCGGGGGCAGATTTGGACCCCTCAATCCGTCAAGTTTAACAGCCGGGGCGCGGGCCGTTACTTTGGCCACGCTGGAGCATTTCCGGGTTGTGCAGCGCTTCCTTTATAGTGACAGCCATGGATGTGCCAAAGAGCAGCTTCTGCCCTGAGTGCGGCGGCCCGCTGGTTGCCCACCAGGTCGCCGGGGAGACCCGCCGGCACGGCTACTGTGAGCGCTGCAGGCTACCCCACTTTGACCACCCCACCATTGTCGCCACCACGTTCATCGCCTTCGAGCAGCGCCTGCTGTGGGTGCGCCGGGCAATCCCGCCCAAGCAGGATTTATGGGCCATACCGGGGGGCTTTGTGGAACAGGCGGAGTCCCTGCGGGTCGGCGCCGCGAGGGAACTCGCGGAGGAAGCCGGCCTCGTCATCGACCCTGACGCCCTGCATTTCTACATGCTGGGGACGCTTACGTTTATCAACCAGATCTATGTCGGCTTCCGCGGCCGGGTATCCAGCCCCGACTGCTCGCCGGGACCGGAATCGCTGGAGGCGCGCTTCTTCAGCCGCCAGGAATGTCCCTGGGACGAGGTGGCTTACCCGGAGGTCAACGAGGCGGTGCTGCAGGCCTACGACGACCTGGAGCAGGACCGGTTCCAGCAGTGGCATGTGGAGATGACCGCCGAGCGCTACGACCGCCAGCTGATCGCAACCGGCCCGCTGCCGGGCTGACTACTGCCGGGCGCGGCCCCGGGCCATGACCGCCTCACGGCGCTTCTCGATATCACCTGCAGTGACGTTGGCATTGGCCACCGAGGACAGCTTGTGCTCATGGGCCAGGGCGTCGCGGAAACCCATGCTGTAGCCGCTCTCGATCAGCTCGCCATAGGCCTTGAGAAAGTCGCTGTCGACGAAGGCGATATCCTCGGCCAGTGCCAGCGCTTCCTCCACCAGTTCGTCGGGGCCGACCACCCGGCTGACGATACCCCACTCGAGGGCCGTCTCGGCATCGATAAAGCGCCCGGTAAAAGACATTTCCTTGGCGCGCGCCAGGCCGACGATGCGCGACAGTTTCTGTGAAAGGCCCCAGCCCGGCATGATGCCTACCAGGGCATGGGTATCGGCAAAACGGGCCTTGCTGGACGCGATGAGAATGTCGCAGGCCAGCGCCACTTCGAAGCCGCCGGTGATCGCGACACCGTTGATGGCGCCGACGACGGGTTTGCCGCAGCTGCGGATGGCGTTGACGGGATTCACCCTGGGGTCAGGGTCAGTCGCCTCCTTGCCCACATTTCCCTCGCTACCCAGTTCCTTCAGGTCGAGGCCGGCGGTGAAGGCCTTTTCGCCTGCGCCGGTCAGCACCACGGCCCTGACCGCGTCGTTCTCGCGAATCGCCTGCATAACGTCGTAGAGCTCGCTGCGCAATGCGCTGCTGAGGGCGTTCATGGCCTCCGGCCGATTCAAGGTCACCAGGGCAACACCGCTGTCCTGGACGGCGAGCTCCACCAGGGGGCCGGT
>JAZBOY010000126.1:0-5085 GCA_036351375.1 Halieaceae bacterium | reverse complement strand
TCAGAATCTTCCACTGCCACGCTTTCGACCTGGCGCTGGGTGAACACCACCATTTCCTCGGCATAGGCCAGGTCGGCCTCAAAGTCGGCGCCGCGGATCGACAGGGTGGCGGACGGATCGGTGGTGACCGCGGTAATCGGCACATCCTGCACCCAGCTGTCGCCATTGCCAGGCTCGAGCCCGAGGGCTTCGAACTGCTCGACCAGGTAGGTCACGGTCAGCTCCTCACCCGCGGTGCCCGGGCTACGGCCGCCAAACTCATCAGCAGCTAACACCTCGGTATGAGCGTGCAGGTCCGCCTCGACCTGGGCACGCTGGGCGTCCAGCGAGCTGGCCGAGGCATCGACGGCAGCCGGCGGCTCCGAGCGGGAGCAGGCCGCCAGCAGGGAAAAAATGACGAGAAGCGCCGGCACACGAGCGGCGCGTTGCAGTGAGAGGGGCATGGGGATCACCTGTTATTCTGATGGCCGGATTCTATCACCCGGAAAATTCCGCGCCACGACCGGCCGCCATCCGTATAATGCGGCGACAACAATAACACCCGGATCAGTTTCATGAGTGAAATCGCGAGTACTGCCGCTACCGATTCAGCGGACGAGTTCCTGGGCCATCCTCGCGGCCTGTTTGTATGCTTTGCCACCGAGATGTGGGAGCGCTTCTCTTTCTACGGCATGAAGTACCTGCTGTTGCTCTACCTCACCAAGTACCACCTGTTCACCGACTCCATGGGCCTCGATGTGCTGGGTGGCTACGCCGCACTCGTGTATGCCATGCCGGTGATCGGCGGCCTGCTGGCCGACCGCTACCTGGGCATGCGCAAGGCGGTGGTGTTCGGCGGGCTGTGCCTGGTGGCCGGCCACCTGGGCATGGCCTTCGAGGGCCAGGCAGCGAGCAACGTCCAGGGCGAGGTGGTGCGCGATGACTTCGCGCTGCAGGTGTTCTACTTCTCGCTGGCACTGATCGTAATCGGCGTGGGCTTCCTGAAACCGAATATCTCCACCATCGTCGGCCAGCTCTATGACGAGGAAGACGTGCGGCGGGATTCCGGTTTCACCATCTTCTACATGGGTATCAATATCGGCTCCTTTACCGCCACCCTGCTGTGCGGCTACCTGGGCGAGACCTACGGCTGGGCCTATGGTTTCGGTGCCGCGGGCATTGGCATGCTGTTTGGCCTGGTCACCTTCCTGCGCGGCCAGAAGTACCTGCACGGCCACGCCGAGCCCCACGAACCGGAGCTTCTGAAACAGCCCGGGCTGGGTCCGCTCAACAAGGAGCTGACCATCTATGTGTGTGCGCTGACGGCGGTATTTGCCGTGTGGCAGATGCTGCAGTTCCACGCCGTCGTGGAGGCCACACTCAACACCCTGGCGCTGGCGGTGCTGGCAGGCCTGGCCTGGTTCCTTACCCAGCGTTGTAACAAGGTGGAGCGGGAGCGCATGTTCGTGCTGATTGTGCTGACCATGTCCACCGTGGTGTTCTGGGCCCTGTTCGAACAGAGCGCGGCCTCCATGACCCTGTACGCTGACCGGGTGCTGGACCGCAACCTGCTGGGCGTGGAACTGACCGCCGCTCAGTTCGGCTCCCTGAATGCCTTCTTCATTTTCCTGTTTGCGCCGTTTTTCGCCATGGCCTGGACCTGGTTGGGCCGACACGGCCTGGAGCCCACCACGCCGGTGAAGTTTGCGCTGGGCATCGCCCAGGCGGGCCTTGGCTTCGGCGCGCTGGTGGTGGGCGCCACCATGCCTGATGAAAGCGGCCGCGTGGCCGCCATCTGGCTGGTGCTGGCCTACATGCTGCACACCACCGGCGAGCTGTGCCTCTCCCCGGTGGGCCTGTCGGCGGTGACCAAACTGGCCGTACCCAGCGTGGTGGGCGTGATGATGGGCGCCTGGTTCCTGGCGACCGCGTATTCGGAATTCGTGGCGGCGCAAATCGCCAAGCTGGCGGCGGTGCCCACGGAAAACGGGGCAGTGGCTGATGTGGCCACTGCGCTGGCCAGCTATACAGCGCTGTTCGAAGACCTCATGTGGCTGGGCCTGGCCGTGGGCGGCGTGGTGCTGCTGCTGTCGCCGCTGCTCAAGAAACTGATGCACGGCGTGCACTAACTCCCGGGAACAGACAATGCCTCAACAACGCGACTTCGATATCGTCCTGTACGGCGCCACAGGCTTCACCGGCAAGCTGGTCGCCGAGTATCTGCTGAACAAGTACGGCGTCAACGGCGACCTGCGCTGGGCCATGGCGGGCCGCAGCTTGCGCAAGCTGGAGCAGGTGCGCGACGAGTTACAGAACAGCGATATTCCGCTGCTCACCGCCGATTCCGATGAGGAATCCTTCCTCGGGGCCATGGTGGGAAAGGCGAAGGTCATTTGCACCACCGTCGGCCCCTATGCCCTGTACGGCTCAAAGCTGGTCGCGGCCTGCGTCGAGGCCGGCACCCACTACTGCGACCTCACTGGCGAGACCCAATGGATGCGCCGGATGATCGATGCGCACCAGGCGGCCGCCGAGGACTCCGGTGCCCGTATCGTGCACACCTGCGGTTTCGACAGCATTCCCTCGGACCTGGGCGTACTGTTCCTGCAGAACGAAATGATGGCGAAGCACGGCGTGCCCGCCGAGCACGTGAAGTATCGGGTAGTAGACGCCAAGGGCGAATTCAGCGGCGGCACCGTGGCCAGCCTGATCAACGTGATGGAAGAAGCGGTGCGGGACAAATCGCTGCGCAAGCTGCTGGCAGACCCCTACGCGCTGAACCCGGAAGGCAGCCCCCGCGGTGACGACGTCAACGACCAGACCGGCGCCATCTACGATGAGGACTTCGAACGCTGGACGCTGCCCTTTGTGATGGCCGCCATCAATACCCGGGTGGTGCGCCGCAGCAACGCGCTGCTGGACCAGCGCTACGGTGAGAACTTCCGCTACGACGAGGCGATGCTGGGGCCGAAGGGCATGGGCGCACTGAAAGCCAGGGTGGCGGCCGGCGCGATGACGGCCGGCACTGCTGCGCTAGCGGTCGGGCCGCTGCGCGCGATCGCCAAACGCTTTCTGCCGAAGCCCGGTGAAGGGCCCAGCCAGGAAGTGCGAGAGAACGGCTACTACGAGATCCTGCTGTGGGGCGCGCACCCGGAAGACCGCGACAAGGACATGGTGGCCAAAGTCACCGGCGATATGGACCCGGGCTACGGCTCTACCTCGAAAATGCTCGCCGAGTCAGCCGTCTGCCTGGCCCAGGACGACCTCACTTGCGGCGGCGGTTTCTGGACCCCGGCCAGCGCCATGGGTGAAAAGCTTATCGCCCGCCTTGAGGAACACGCCGGGCTCAGCTTCGAGATTGTCGAGGGCTAAAGGCCAGGTACTAAGTGCCAGGCTTTCTTGCCACCGCCAGCAGGTTCTTGCCAAACGGCGGTGGCAATAACGATTCCAGTGCCCTGGCGACAGGAATGCCCACCCGGTCGTAGAGCTTGACCGCCCCCGGGTTGAGCCCTCCCTTCATCAGCACCATCGACACATACCAGGGCAGCACCCCGGGCATATCCATATAGCGCAGGTCGACCACCTCGAGACCGGCGCCATCCAGCAGTGAGCGCAACTGCGGGCGGTGGTAGCGACGATGGTGGCCGATGCTGGCGTCGAAGTCGCTGTACAGCCAGGACAGGGCCGGCACCAGGACCAGCAGGTGCCCGCCTGGATTCAGGGCTTCGACAACCGTGGCCACCTCCGCCGCATCGTCCTCGATATGCTCCAGCACGTTGTCGTAGATAACCGCATCAAAACCAGGCGAGTCGGTCATCGCCTGCGCCAGCACCGAGTGGTGCACGACGACCCGCTGGTCTGCTGCAAACCGTTCGACAAGGCGCGCGTGCAGGTTGGCAGAGGGCTCGCAGATGGTGAGGCCGGTGACGCCGGGCTCGTCGAGGATATGACCCGACAGCGCCCCCATCCCGGCGCCGACCTCACAAACCCTCCCGCACAGGTAGGGCTGGAAACGCGAGAGTATCCAACGCGTGTAGTTGACCGCCCCCGCCATCGCGTCGAGGTCGTCGGCCTGGTAATGGAAATCGTCGTTCACGACTGCTCCGCCGGGACTCTTGCCCGGAGCCTCGACTGTATTTGCAGCCACAGCTGCCAGCCGGTCCACACGGCCAGCAGGTAGCAGACCGGGCGCAGCGGAATGCCGTAGCGCGGGAAAGGCGCCACCACCATATGGATGGCGATGAAGTAGAGCAGCAACAGCGAAGCCAGCTGCGGCACCAGCAGGGACTGCTGCTTCCAGCCCTGCCGCCAGCTATTCCACCACACCAGCAGACTGCCGATCACGGCCAGCAGCATGGCAGGCGCGTGCAACCAGGCGCTGATTCGGTGGGTGCCGGCAAAAAAGCCCAGCTCAAAGTACGGCGTTCTCGATACCGGGTAGACGAAGGCGTCTCCCATGCCCTGCACAATATCCCAGGACAGCAGCGCCTGGGGCTTGCCCCACAGGAACCAGCCCAGGTGGCGGCCCGGCTCTGCGCCGAAGCGCCGCGCCAGTTCATCCAGCAGCGCCGGCCAGCTCGCTGCAATCTCCGGGCTGCGCGGGTCGTAGCGATAGGGAAAGCCGTAGGAGTCGACATTGCCTTCAAACAAGAAGCCAGGATACATGCCGTGATGGATGGACCAGCGCAGCAGGGAGCTGCCCCCCTCTACCGCCGGTGGTGCATAGGTCAACATCCACAGCACGGGCACCGCCACCACAGCGGCCAGCAGCACCGTGCTCCCGACTAGTGCAGCTCGCCCCTGATACAGGAACATCAACGCCAGCCAGGGCACCAGCAATAGCGCCACGGTGGGCCTGGTAAAGAAGCACAGGCCGAAGACCAGGCCGGCTACAGCTGCAGACATCAGCCTGCCGGGCAGTTCGATACAGCGCGTCATGGCCAGCAAGCTCGCCGTCAGCAGGAAGGCAAACAGGCTCTCCGTCAGCCAGTACACGTTCATGTTGATAAGATGCGGCGACAGCGCCGTCATCAGCGTCACCGCGAACGCACCCCACCAGGGCAGGCAGCGGCGCGCCGCCAGGAATACCAGCAACACCAGCCCGGC
>JAZBOY010000125.1:0-2514 GCA_036351375.1 Halieaceae bacterium | reverse complement strand
AGAGTAGGGGTAAGGTCGACACGGCTCAGGCGGCGCTGGCGCTGGGCACGGCCACGGGATTGTCCAACAGCTTGATGCCGCGCTCAACCAGCAGCCGGATTTCCGCGTCAGTTTTCGCCATCGCCTCCAGGCCGCTGCGCAGAGCCGTGGCGAGGCCAGACCCGGCAGGCGCCAGTTCGAGGAGTTCCAGCCACAGCAGCCAGGCGTCGGGTGCCTCCGCCTTCACGGTGTCGAACAGCGCGCTCAGGGCTGCATCATTCACATCGCCGGACTCCCGCAGTTCGCGCAGCCGCTGGTAAAGGGCAAACTCTCGCAGGTCCTCGTCGGACCACTCCATCTTGCGAGTGTGCTGCTCCGAGGCCGGCGGGTAGACGTCGAAGCGGGCGCGATCGGCGCTGCCGGGGTAGACGCTCGTGACATGCTCGCCCACCGCCATGTCGTACTGGCCCCACTCCGGCTGGAACAGCGCCTCACCGGCGGGGCCGGTCACCGTGCAGTCACTGAAACTCATCAGCAGGATGCGATGGTTTTCCTTGGTGATGCTGTCGAGGGTACCGCGCACGGTGATGCCAGACAGGAATTCCAGCACGACCGGTTCGTGGCGGCGAATGTTCATGGCCTGCAACTCGTATTCGCTGGCCTCTTCCAGGGGCTTCATCAGGTTGCAAAGCCGTCCCACCGGAGAGCCGAAGCCCTCGGCGTGATAGTCGGTGCCGTGGCCGTAGAGTTCGAGGTCAGCAAAGGCGAGCTGGGTAGGACCCTCGGTGCCGATGTAGATGGCCTGGCCCAGCACGTTGGTCAGCAGGCGATTGAAACGGCCGCTGACCTGCAGCCCGGAGCTGTACTCACAGGTGGCCACCACCTCACTGTCGATGGCGACCTGCACGGATTCAGCACCGCCCTTGCGATAGCACATGGTCTCGGCGTATTCGTCCAGCACCTGGGTCAGGTGTCGACAGCTCTTGGTCACAAACAGCTGTGGCTGCTGGCGGGTAATATCGTAGGCGGTGAGGATAGCGTCCGCCGTGAGCGGCAGCTTCTTTACCTCCGGCGACAGGCAGTTCTCGCTCTCCCCCAGGGAAGACAGCAGGCCCGCGCCAAACAGCTGGTAATGCTCCGGCGTGCCCACCAGGCCGTATTCCACGGTCCACCAGTGCAGGCGACCCAACAGGGCCATTTCCGAGGGGGGGCTGTCGACGCTCGCACAGCGCTCCAGCTCGGCTTCGGCGGCGGCAATCTCCGCCGCGCTGGAATCCGGCGCCTCCTTGACGATGGACAGCTCGCGTATCGCCTCGTACAGCGCCACATCATGGCGGTTGTACATGGCCTTCACCCCCACCTCGCCGAAGCGTTGCAGGTAATCGGAGTACTCCTCGTCGGCAATAATCGGCGCGTGGCCGGCGGATTCGTGGATGATGTCCGGCGCCGGCGTGTAGAGGATATGGTCGATGGAGCGCATATCCAGGGCGATCGCGAGAATGCGGTTCTGCTGCAGCTCCATAAAGGCCTGCGGCGGGATGAAGCCGTCCACCACCACGGCGCGCCAGCCCAGGTCCGCCAGGCACTGGTTCATCTCGTCAATGGAGGGAATGCGCTCAATGGAAATGCCGGTGCGCGCCAGACCCTCGAAGTACACCGGGTGGGCGGAATCGCGCAGCTGGGCCACCAGCTGGCGCATGGCATAGCGCCACACCGCCTGGTCGCGGGCCGTGTAACGGCTGTCGTAATCCTGCTCGGCAACGAACTGCTGCAGGTGTTCTGGTATCCGGGTTCTCATAGGCCTAGTTTAACGCTTATGGCCCTTGAGATGTTGCACCGGTTTTGTCCGGGCGCGCCTTGAGCAAGCTCAAGTTTAGCGCCACCCGGGCCCTTCCAGAGTCGCGGGGCAGGCAGTATAGTTGGGTGAAACACAGGCAGTACCTGGCTCCGGGGGGAGACAAACATGTCGACAGCAACGCAGAGCGAAGCCTTCAATGAAGGTTGGCAGGTGATGGACCTTGCCGAAGTGCGCGAGAAGTTCAAGGGCAATCCAGTGGAATACCTGGAAGTGCTCAATGTTCCGGCCCTGAGCTGCGGCCTGTACAAACTGGCCGCCGGCAGCAAGGACATGCAGGCACCCCACGACGAAGATGAAGTCTACTTCGTACTGGAAGGCAAGGCGCGCATGCGGCTGCAGGAAGAAGAGCGCGAAGTGCGCCCGGGCATGCTGCTGTACGTGGGCGCCAGCATGGAACACAGCTTCTTCGAGATCGAGGAAGACATGCTGTTGCTGGTGTTCTTCTCGGCCTGAGATTCCTACCCCGGCCAGTCGGCCCCTGGCCGGGCGCCCCTGGCCGGGCACCCCTGGCCGGGCGCCACTACGCCCGGAAATGCACCGTCACCGTCCCGGTGACGTGGTCCCCCAGCTGATTGCGGCCCGCCAGGGCCACCACCACCGTGCCTGAGTCGGCATCGACACTGTCCACGCTGCCGCTGAATACCATGCGATCGCCGGGAAAATTCGGCACTCCCAGT
>JAZBOY010000124.1:0-6744 GCA_036351375.1 Halieaceae bacterium | reverse complement strand
GGAAGCGGAGCACCTGGCGGAATTCGGCGAGCTGCTGGCCGATGACAAACGCTTCGTGGTGCCGGAATTGCTGCCGGAGCTCACCACCGAGCACGTGCTGGCCATGACCTATATCGAAAGCGAGCCGGTGGACGTGATCGCCGACCTGGGCCAGACGCAGCGCGATGCCCTGGTGACCGCAATGATGGACCTGATGCTGATGGAGTTCTTCCACCTGCGCATGGTCCAGACGGATCCCAACTTCGCCAACTACCGCTACCAGTCAGCCACCGACCGCATGGTGTTGCTGGACTTCGGCGCCACCCGGCGCTTCAAGGCCAAATTCGTCAACGAGTACCGGCGCATGATCAAGGCGGCCCAGAAAGGCGACGAGACACGCCTGCTGGATGCCGCCGGCAAGCTCGGTTACGTGGTGGAAGATGGCAGCGATGCCTACCGCGAATTCGTGCTGGCTATTTTCGCCATTGCGCTGGAGCCGATGACCACCGATGGCCCCTATGACTTCGGTGCCTCGGATATCTCGACGCGGCTGTCAGAAATTGGCGCCACTGCACAGGATTTTCGCGAGTTCTGGCATGCGCCGCCCTCGGATGCGGTGTTCTTCCATCGCAAGGTGGGCGGCATGTTCCTGCTGGCCCAGCGCATGGGCGCACGGGTAGACCTGAAGGCGCTGGCGGCTCGCTGGGTCTAGCCCACCGGCCTCAGCTGGTGCTTTTCGCCGGATTGAAAAAGTCGAAGTCTTCCGTGCTGGTGAACAGGAAGTTGGCGTCTACCGCGGTGTTCTCGATCCCCATGTGGCGGCGTAGTGCCTTGTGCACGTGCTTCGGGTAGATGAGTGTGCCGTCGTTGTCGTCCCGCTGCAGCGTGGAGGGATTGATCCGGTAGGCGTTGTGGCCCTCGTCGGTCAGGCCCACGACCCGGTTCCCCCAGGCTGCTCCCTGTTCCATGACGATGTAGCTGCCGATCGGCCAGTGATCCTTGCCGTTGTCGGCGTTGTAGTGGGGTGTGCGGCCAAAGTCAGAACCGATCACCAGCGTCAGGCGATGGGCGATTCCGCGTTCATTGGCGTAGGTCCAGATGAAATCGATGGCGCGTTCCAGGGCACCGAACAGCTGCGTATGCTGGGCATCGTGATCGGTATGCGTGTCGTAGCCGCCGAGTATCAGGTCAGCGGCGGAGGCAACGCCGCCGTCAAACGCCAGGATCGCCAGCTGTGCCTGCCTGAGAATATCGGTCTCGCCCAACTCCGGCGTAATCTCGAAGGGCACTTCGAAGTCTTCCGGTGATGGGGGCAGTACGGCGACGAAGTTTTCAAGTGCCGCTGCAGTTTCCCGGGCGCTCATATAGGCCTCAAGGTTAACTCGCTGCCGGGGCGTAATCGCGCCCGAGCTAAGCTTGCGCTGCATGGCGGCGCGCTGTGCAGCGGCAACGCGATTGAGTTCTGATTCAATACGCACTGACTGGTTGTCCCCGGCATTCACGTTCGGCTGCAGGATGTCGTATAGCGCGTGTACATCCTCCAGCCGGTTGTAGCGAATCAGGCGAGCGGCGTCGGCAAAGCCGCCAAAGTTGATGTAGGCCAGCGGCAGGTCCGGTGCCTGCTGGGCCGCATGCATGGCCGTCAGCGTGGGAAAGCCCGCCGCGTTACGGCCGCTCCAGTTGTGCAGCACACCGGTGGTGTGGGAATTGGTCTGGGCGTCCACACCGTTGATGACCAGCATGTCCTGGTGGTACTTCGAGAACAGCGCCTGGTTGTTGGCGAACGGCGCGTAGGGAATATTGCCCGCCGTCTGTATGTCGTTACTGCGCGCCCACTGGTTGATTTCCAGCTCCCCGGGCACGTTGGTCTTCGGGTCGCAGAGGCTGGTGACGTCCCAGCCGCCGTCGGCCTGCAGGACCAGCAACAGCCTGCCCTCGTAGGCCGCGGGTGCGGCGTAGAGTTTGTTGAACGGCGCCGCCAGCGCCGCCGAACCGGTGGCCAGGGCCAGCGAGCGGATGAATTCACGTCGGTTCACAGGCGCGCCTCCCTCACTCGTGCAGGTAGCTGTAGTGGGTCATGAAGTACATCAGCACCGACACCCAGCTGCCCTTCATATTGGTGGGGTCTCGCGACAGGGCGTAGCCGCGGGCTTCGTCCTCCTGCCAGTAATCGCCCGGCATGTTGCAGTTCTCCTCCGGCCAGTACCACATGGAGTTGCCACCTGGCCAGCGCTCCTCGCGCGCCTGCCAAGTGTCCACAAGTAGCGTAAAGGCGTTGTCGATGTCCCACTGCGATGGCGCTTCCCCCAGCATCAACTCGTGCAGCTCGGCGATTTTCTCGCGCAGTGCCGTGGAGCCCTTGTTGGGCCCATAGGGGTCGGTGTCTGTGACACTCATGGTCATACTCACAGGCACGTCCAGCGGCACCTGCTGGCCGTAAGTCATGACCTCAACCCGGTATGAACCTGCGCTGGTGATTTCCACCGGCAGGCTGATCCAGCCCTGCCAGCCCCAGATGACCCAACCCACCTGCCGCCAGTCGCCAGGGGATACTTCCTCCCAGTGTACGTCGCCCGAGTCGTAGTACTCGCCCTCCCAGAAACCGACCTGTTGCTCGAAGCCGCTGATGCTTTTGAAGTCTTCGCCTTCAAATTCGGCAATTACCTGGTTGCCTTTGAGGACGCGAATCCTGTCAATGATCAGGTTGCTGCCCAGCTCCAGCTCTTCGTCGTAGTAGCTGTTGTTGAAGGTTACTCGCAGGCGCTTGCTGCCAGGCGTCAGGTTTGCGGAGATGGCGCGATTTGCGCGATCGGCATAGCCGGCCGGGACGGTGATCTGGCGCCGGCCTTCTTCACCGGGCGTGGTGGTTTCCGTCACGCCGCCGAACAGCAGGCGCTGGTTGTCTGCGCGGCCAAAATCCCACGACACACCCCAGCAGGCATGTTCCACAGCCTGTCGCTGGGCGACATTGGACATCAGCGTGGTCAACTGGCGGGCGCGCTCCTTGACGCCGACGGAGTCAATGCCGCCATAGTAGATGCGGTAGCGATGGATCAGGTTTGAGTACTTGTTGTCCCAGGTCCAGTCGGTGAACCCCAGGCTCTCGAACCAGGCGCGGCCGAACAGGGCGCGGGTCTTGGCGTCGAGCTCTGCCGGTGTCAGCAGCCTGCCGGCGCCCACTGCTTCCAGCTCCAGCTCACGGCCACTGGCGGCCCCGGCCTCGACGCCGGCCGCCCGGAACCAGCCGCTCATGGCCATATCCACCAGCAGTTCCTTCAGGTTGAAGCCGCCGCCGGCAAAGTCATCCGCCAATGCCTGGATATCCTGGTTCTGCTGGTCGAAGGCGCGCAGCAATTGCTGGTAGCCGACATCGGTGACGGCTCCCGGCGCCTCCAGCACATCGGCGCCCATTACCGCAGGCCACCAGAACTTCACGGTGGCGCGGGCAAAGCGCGGGTCGGCAACAATTCGCTGTGCAAGCCACTGCAGGCTGTTGCGCGGGTTGGGTGCCGCTTGACCGGGCATGCCCGGTGTCCGCATATCGCGGAACCAGGTGTCGCCCTCGCGGTAGGGGGAAGGCGCGGCGTTCTCGTCAAACCATTCCGGGAACTTGTAGGTGTCGGGCAGCGAATCCCGCCCGCCCCAGGCGGCGCGGTACCAGCCCTCGTTGCTGTAGTTTTGGAAGGCGCCGGCCACCGGGTCCATGGTTTCGTGACAAACAGTGCAGGCAGGATTGTTCATGGTGGGGTTATTGGTGTCAGCCAGGGCCTCCGGGTCGGTGGTGCGGCTAGCGGACTTCTCGATGTCCACATCCAGGAAGTGCAGGTAGGTCCAGCGCGCCCGCGCACGGTTGCGATTGGTTTCCGTGGTGGGGTAGCGGTTCAGGAATGCCCGGGTGTTCAGTACACCTGCGTGGGGATAGTCGAAGTAGTCACTGTGTGCGGACACGTAAGTGCCGTACTCAAAAGTGAACTCAGCAACCAGGTTTTCGTCGACGGGTATCTGCCCGCGGTTGCGCCCAGGCAGGAATTCGGTCTGGTCCCGGCGCCCGCCAAAGTTGACGCCACTGCGCAGAATCTCCGACGTCTGGAAGTTCACCATCGTGTAATCAGCGGTGAGGATTTCCGTATAGGGCCGGTCGTTTTCCACCACATGGGCAATCAGCTCAACCGGGGCGCGCGCCGTGCCGTAGTCCCAGGCGCCCACCCAGCGCCACTTGGCCTGCCATTCTTCGTCAGTGGTGGGCCGGTCGGCGTTGTACTTGTTCGCCCCCACCGGGTAGTAAATGTTGGCGTTGATGTCGGCAACTTCGGGGAAAAGGCCGTTGAAAAATGCGTCTGTGTGCAGGCGGTCATTGGCGCCCCGGGTCAGGAACAGGTGAAAGCCTTCGCCCTCGAGCAAACCCAGAATCGCAGCCCGCAGGCCGGCGTCACCGGACTCTGCCTGCGCGTACTCGGCGTCGGTGGGCAGGCGGCCCGCAAAGATCAGTGCAGCGCGGCGCAATGTCTGGCGGGCATCAGCCATGATCAGGCCGTCCCAGAACTCACCCTCCGGGCTGCCAAAGTTGACCGCCTCTCCGGTGACGATGAACACGTATTGGGCCAGCGCCTGGTACTGCGGGGTCTGCGAGGTGTAGATGGTCTGGCCGCCGTGGTTCACCCCCTGGGCCTTGCTCAGCAACAGCTCCGGTGCACCTTCCACCGTGTTCAAAAACGCCTCGAACGCGGCGGAGTTGCTGGCATCGTCAGAACCGGGCGGGCCAAAGGACAGGCGGGCGCCGCCGTTGACGGCAATACCGCCGGGCACGTGGCAGGCCTGGCAGACCACCACAGCGTCAGCGACGACGTCGGCGTAATAAGTGTAAGGCGTGTCCTCCACCTGGGTGCTTACCTCGAAGCCGAGCAGGCTGCTGCCGAGGGAGGCGCGCTCGCTTTCACTGCCGTTGGCGGTAACGTTGTCCGACACCTGGTTGATGGCAGAGAGGTCACCGATAAACGGCGAACCCAGCAGTTGCCGGCTCCAGATCAGCGCATCCAGCCAGGTGACCTGATTGTCCTTGCTGATATCAACCACGACCCGGCGCGCGGCACGGTCCAGGTTGTAGGCGATCTGCGCGTTGCTGAGGCTGCCCAATTGGGGCCTGATCCACTGGTAGACGGCTTCCGTCAGGCCGGTGACTTTGGGGCCGATCTGCTTTAGGTCGGCACCGCTCATCAGGGCATGCCATTCGCCCTGTACCGGCGTATAGGTGGCATCGATAGCGGCGTTGCGATCAGCATTGACGTCTTCGCCGCCGGCGGCGGTCACCAGGTAGTAGCGATCATCTTCCAGCCCGGCGAGTTGGAGCTGGAAGTTGCCGATCCAGAACAGCCTGATGAAGGCGTCGGCGCTCGCCCACGCCGCACCACCCCGGTAGTTCTCCATGAACTCCTGGTCCCAGGATTCGGCTGTGGCGATGATCTGTTCGGGGTTGTCGAGGGGGGCGACGGTGACCTGGGCACCGCCGACAGGCCCATTGAGCTGGGTCTGGAAGCAGCCGCTCAGCAGCAGTGATGTGGCACAGGCAAGCAGTACCGCGCGCCAGGAGCGACGCACCGTTGAGATAGGATTTTGCTGTAGCCCCTGTCGCATCGCGAGCCTCCTGTCGCGAACGAAGTGTTTTCCCTGCGACCCAGGCTTTGCCCATGCGCAGGTCACGATCCATGTTCTCTATGTTGTTGGTGGATCGCTGCTTCTTTCTGGTGCGATGGCGCGAGTGGACCCGCGCCCCGGCCTGTATCCCTGGCTGCACGACTAACTCTATAGCACAGGGCGCCGCCCCGGACCAGTGAAGACGCGGGAATCGTGACGGGTGTGGGGAACTTGGCGCCGGAGCTGAAGTTGCGCCATAGCCCCATCCTTGGGCGCCGTGATGAAACGCTAGGGAGTACCAAGCGTACCGCGGTGCTCGAGCCGCAGCGCCAGGGGCAGTCCGCCGACTGAGAGTTTGGTCTTGAGGGTGTATGGCATACCGGTGGCCGGGCGCTGTTCCGCCAGTTCCCGCACCAGCGCCATTGAATCGAGCATGCCGATCCCGGCGTTGAGCGTGACTTCTCCCTCGCCGTAGGCAGGAATCCGGCTGCGTTCTGCGCTGGTACCGGTCAGCACCCGGCGCTCCTGCAGGAACAGCTCGGTGTAGAGGCCGGTGATGGTGATGTCGTTGGCATTGGGGTTCAGCACCCGCAGGCGAATCTCGAAACGGGCTTCCATATTCTCGATGCTGAGCGGCCGTACCGATACCAGGCGAATCTCGGGCTCGTCGAAGTCCGGCGCGGTCAGCGTCGAGCAGGCCGCCAGTGCGCAGGTGGCGATCAGCAGCAGCCAGCGCGCTGCCGGGAATTTGAACCGTGTTGTCATGTCAGTCATTGGTCGGAGTATACGCCAGCGCGCCTGCTTGAACTGTCCGGCACATTGTGGCGTAGTACCAAATGTATCAGCACCGCGACGCGCTGCACAGGGAGCCAGGCTCCCGACCTGGTAATCCGGGGTAACGCAGCCGGATGCACGGCCCCCAGGAGGTATCTCGTGTCCCCCGAAACCATCGAATTCACCCTCAATGGCCAGCCCACGCGGCTGGACATCGAACCCGACACACCGCTGCTGTGGGTATTGCGCGACGAGCTGGCCATGAACGGCACCAAGTTCGGCTGCGGTCGCGGCCTGTGCGGGGCCTGCACCGTGCACCTGGACGGCAGCCCGATCCGCAGCTGCTCCATGCCCATCAGC
>JAZBOY010000123.1:0-18425 GCA_036351375.1 Halieaceae bacterium | reverse complement strand
CATGCCCGCGTTGTCTGCCATGACGTGGCATGAGGTGCAGAATTCATCGGTGCTGGTGGCGTGCATACTGAAATTGAAGCCGGCTACGCCGAGTACGCCCAACACCAGGCCGCCGCCCACCAGCGTGGCCACGGAATACTTGTTGCTGGGATTAAAAAGAAACCCGAACAATTGCTTGAGCCAACCCATCATTTCCCCCCGGAATTCGTCTGGATGCTCCTTCTTGGTAACGCCATCATAGCGCTTTGCTCACCCGTAACAAGCGCCGCACTTGAGTTAAAACAGACTTGTCGCAGACAGCAAAAAAGGCTGGCCGGTTGTGCCATGCCTGCTAAAGTATAGAGGATGAAAGCCTCCGGGGGGTTAGCGATGTACAGGATTTGTGTATTTGTTTCTGCGGGCCTGCTGGCCAGTTCCGCCCTGTTTGCCGGCGAAGTCGATGTGGATTGCACCATGTGCCACGACAGCGCGCCGGTACCGGCGGACCACATGCCGGTTGACGAGGTGACGACCGAGGCCTGCGGTATGTGCCACGTGGCGGAAGCCGAGGATCCCTACTTCCGCACCATCCACGAAAAGCACGGCGAGGCGCTGGGCTGCGATACCTGCCATACCGATGCCTCCGCCGAGAGCGCGGCGCGCCTCAAGCAAATGTTGGGGAATTAGCGCGATGCAGAGGGCTGACCCCGCACGGGGTCTGTCCCGGGGAACACGGGCTCGGCGGTAAAAAACCAGGCCAAGAGCATAAACAAAAAAGGCCGGTGAGTGATCACCGGCCTTTTTTCTTTTTCTGCCTGTCGCTAGTCGAGCAGTCCGTGCACCGCCTCGACATCGGCATTGCGGCCACTACCGTGGCAGACCTCGCAGGTCTCTGTGACTGCGCCCGAGTCCAGGTCGGCCTGGCTGGTAGCGAAGTTACCGCCGTTCTGCTCCATGTGCGCCCTTGCCGTGCCGTTCTCATGACAGCTGTAGCAGGCCGCCGACTGGGGTGAGATCACCACGTCGTCCAGCGGTGAAGTGTGATCAGTACCGGTGTCGATGGTGGTGCCCAGCACGCCGCTGGCCAGCGGCAGCTGGTAGCCCTCGTCGCCGTGGCAGGCGGTACAGTCGGCCAGGTTGCCGGGATATTGCACGTGCTCCTCGTCGTAGACGTAGGTAGTAAAGCCGCGGAAGCCGACTACCTGCAGTGGGTTGTCCCGCACCGACGGCGCGTGGATGCCGTGGATCATGGTGGTGAAGTGGAGTGACTCTTCGTCCTTGCCGTCGGTGGGCGGTGAAACGGCAACGGACCGCACTTCGCGATCACTGTTGCGCGGATTGTGACAGGTCGTGCATACCTCGATACTGCCGAAGCGGTTCTCACCGTGCAGCACCAGGTCCTGGTGGCAGCTGTTGCAGTTGTTGATGTCAACAATACTACGACGCGAACTCGCCGTACCGTCGGCTTCGTCGATGGAGAAGTTCGCGATCACGTTCTGCATGAAGATGCGCTCTTCGCCATTTTCCTCATCCGGGTCAACGTCCACTGCCGGGTGTCCCTCAACAGTGGCTCCACCGCTGCCGCTGGCGGCGATGTTGGGCGCCTGGCTACCATCCGGGATGGCTACTGGCGAGACCACATTGAAGCTGCCGTCGCCGTTGGGCGTGGCATTGGCCAGTGCGTCGATGGACACGGAACTGGCGCTGTCCGATTCGTTGCCGGTATTGTTGTAGTCATCAGTATCCCAGGCCACGGTGACAGCCAGCCGACTGGCGCCGCCGCCTACAGTCCAGGGCGCATCGTTGAGAATATCCCAGTCGCTGCCGTCAAGCGGATTGGTGATGCGGAAGTCGATACTGGGGAATTCGCCCGGCCCGGTGTTGGCGACGCTGACGATCTCCGGCAGGTAGCGCTGGCTCTCCTCGCGGGCCAGCAGGGCGTGGCTCTCGGCGATGCTGCCGGCACGCTCGCCCTCGGCGTGGCAGCTGGCGCAGCGGGAATCGTCTTCCTGGCCGCCAGCGTGGGAGCTGAAGTCGAAGCGGTCGTGGCAGCTGCCGCAAGCAGCCATGGACGGGTAGATATTCCAGTTGTCGCCCTGCAGGCTCAGCTGCACGTCCGGATAAAAGTCGTTGGTGGTGGAGGAGCCCACGTGGCAGTTCTGGCAGTTGCGAATATCCTGCGGGTACACCACGTGGGAGTAGTCGTGAATACTGTTGCGGAACCCGTAGATGATATAGGGCTCGCCGTCCTGCACGCTGGGCAGGTTCTCGCCCATGTGGATCTTGTGGATCATGACCTTCATATCCACGGTGTTGCCACTGTTGGCGTCGGTGGTGCCGGGATTGTGGCAGGTAACGCAGTACTCTACCTCGATACGGTTGCCGCCGTGGATGGCCAGCGGGTTGTGGCAGCGGTTGCAGTTGTCGGTCAGTGCTACCTGGTAGTTGAAGACGCCGCTGGTCTCGCCGGT
Source organism: Halieaceae bacterium (assembly GCA_036351375.1). Taxonomy (GTDB): domain Bacteria; phylum Pseudomonadota; class Gammaproteobacteria; order Pseudomonadales; family Halieaceae; genus JANQIO01. Next base: position 15,975 of record JAZBOY010000123.1, on the reverse strand, counting down.
CTCCGGTATCCAGTCGAAGTAGGGGTTGACCGCATTAGGGCCATTGTCGAACTGTATGGATACCCGGTGGGTCTGCGCCGGTTCGAAATCCAGGTTCAGCTCCTCGGTCTTGGCCTGGGCGAGAATGTCCGCGGGCAGGTTGTTGACGTCGGTGGCAAAGGTGTAGCGATAGGTGCCGTCGCCAAAGTTTTCGAAAGTGCCTTCACGCTCATAGGTGGCCTGCAGCTTGTCCTCGGTACCGGGTCCCACGGAGCCGGCTGACTCAATGCGATTGACGTAGGACTGCCAGCTGCCGGTGCTGCCGCCCAGCGGGCTAGATTGCAGCTTGGCCAGCACGAAACGGGTATCGCCGACCTCGAGGTCGACAATGGCGGTGTTGGACTCGTTGGTGACCTGGAAGTCCACCACGGCGTTGCCGCCGCTGAAGCTGGCGCCGTTGATAAAGGCGAAGACCTGCCGCGCATCTGCGTAGCCAACCGGCCCCGGCACCACGGGATCCGGTGGATCGACGGGTTGGTTCGGAGACGCCGGCCCGGGTTCTACCCCCGCCGCGCGGTCACCGCCGCCTCCACCGCCACACGCCGTCAGGACGGCGATTAACACTGCGCCCAGCCAGTACTTGAGTTGTCGTTTACCCATGGTCATCACCTTCGGCATGACGCCGTTCTGCGGCGTACTCATTGCCACCGATAAATAATCGAAGTTCCTATGTAATGAAGATCCTCATCCGCCGGCTGCTCGCCAAGGCTCAGCACCTTGCCGATGCTGTCCTGTGAGACGCCGGAGATGGCCCAGTCTTCGCTGTCAAAATTCCAGTACTGGTAGTTCACCGCCAGGGACAGGTTGTCCCGGAAGTGCCAGGTGCCCTCCAGTATCAGATGGTGCATTTCCGATTCGTAGTCTTCCGCAAAGGGCTCGTCGCTGAGATCCGCGGCGCCGCCGTTGCCAAATTCGTAGTCGGATTCCGTATCCTGGTAGCTGTAGGTGGCGCCCAGTTCAAGCCGTTCGCTGGGAGACCACTCTACCGTCAGGCCCAGCGCGATCGCCTCGTCTTCCACGTCCACATCCCAGTTGCGGGATGGGTCGGAGGCCTGCGGCAGGGGCGGGAAAATCTCGAATGCGTTCTTGTCTGCGCCGCCGCGGAAAGCCCGGCCGGACTGCTGTGACTCGTAGCTGTTGGAGCTCAACCAGCCGCTCAATACCAGTTTGTCACTGGCAAACCAGCTGGCCGTGAAGGAAATGCTCTCCAGCTCTTCGTCGGTCAGGCCCAGCTCGCTCTCGTCGTAGTCGTCTTCCCGGTACAGCAGGTTGAGGGCCAGGTTCCAGTCGGCGCCGGGCTGCCAGTCCAGGTCCATGCGCCCCTCGACGCGCTCGCGAGTCGCGATGTGGTACTGGCTCAGCAGCGGGTGGTTGAGATAGCGCTGGCTGTCCGGAGTATTGTTTATGCGCTCGACATCGAGTCGGGCGAAGTAGGACTGGTTCCAGACGTATTCGTCGGCATTACGATCGCCGTACAGCGCCTCCACCCGCATGTTCAGGTTCGACAGGATCGGCAGCCGGTAACGCAGCTTGTAGCGGTCCTCGTCGGACTCCGTGACTGCTGCGTTGTCGCGCTCGATCTCCTCGTATTCGTAGGTCAACCACAGTTTGCTGCGCAGCGGCAGCGGGTAGCTGCCCTCGATACCGTAGGTGTTGATGCTGTAGCTGTGCTGTGTGTTGAAAAGCTGGCCGGAGCTGTCGGGAATCGGGAACGCGTCGCCGAGCACGTACTGGTAGCCGTCGCGGGGCACGTCGTTGTCGCGCTCCTCGCCATGGAAATAGCCTTCCAGGCGCAGTTTGCGCAGCGGGTTCCAGAACACCCGTGCGTCGAAGACCTTGGTCTCGTACTCGCCGTCAAAGCTGGTCCGGGGCAGCACGCCGGGAACCGTGAGGTTGGGGTTCACGGTGAAATTGGCGAAATCCTGGTCCTGTTCTGTCTTTCCGTAGCTGCCGTCTACCTGCAGCCGCAGGGTGGGGGAGACGATCCAGGTGCCGGTCAGGCGGGCGCGGTAGAATTCGTTGTCGGGCTCCAGCGCCAGGCCGCCAAAGCCCTCGGGATAGCGCACGTTGGGTCCGAAGTTGCTGTAGGGGTTCTGCCACTGCAGCAGGTCGTCGCCGTTTTCGAATTCGCTGTAGAACAGGCTGCCGGTCAGCGCCAGCGGCCCGTCGGCGTAGTTCAGGGTGAGGTCGAACTCGGTGTTCTCGAAGTCCACGCCGCGCGGAAGAATGACCGCATCACCGGCGGCGGCGTTGTTGAAGATCGCGCCGCCCCAGTCACGGTCGCCCTGCTTCTCCTCGTAGAACAGGGTGCCTTCCAGGCTCCAGGCGCTGCTCAGTTGGGCCTTGACGCCCAGCGTGTAGCGATCCCGGTCCAGTTCCTGGTCAAAGCCGCGCAGGCTGGCATCCAGGGCGCCGAAATCGCTGGTGTTGATGCCGGATACCCAGCCCTCGGGCAACAGCAGGGTGTCGCCGCCGCGGAAGGGCGTGCGGCCCGAGTTGTTGCGGACCTGCTGCTGGCTGTCGATCTCGAAGTAGATGTCCCAGCGCTGGTTGCGCCAGCGCGCCTGGCCTTCGCGGGTATCCAGGCCCACATTGCTGCCGTTGAGATTCCAGAAACTGCCGTCGCCGCTGCCGCTCCAGTCGATGTTGCCGATCAGGAAGGCCTCGTCCTCGTTGAGCCCGTTGTACTCGCCGAACTCAAAATTCTCGTCGCTGACATAGCCGACCCCGATCTCTGCGAAACCGGTGTAATCGGTAGCCCAGCGGGTAGCCAGCGGCCGCGAATCTTCCTGTGCCAGGGCGTTGCCCGCCACGGCCCCCGCTGTTGCCAGCGCCAGGAAAACAGGCGTGCGCCGCCGCTCGCTCATCGCATCAGCCTCGCGCCACTCGGGTGGTTGGAGCCGTGTACCTGGCTGTGGCAGTTCAGGCAGTTCTTGCCCAGCACGTACTGGTTGCTGCTGTTGCTGGTGGTGCTACGACCATCGTAGACCTGGCTGGGGTGGAAAGCCGCCGAGTGGCACTGCTGGCACTGGAATGGGCCGCGGGCAGTCAGCAGGTTCTGCTGTACGCTGCCGTGGGGATTGTGGCAGTAGCTGCAATCCTCGTTGACCGGCTGGTGCTCCCACAGGAACGGGCCGCGCTTCTCCTGGTGGCACTGGTAGCAGTTATCGTTGAGGGTGGGCGCGGTCAGCATCGCCTCGGTGGCCGCGCCGTGGGGATTATGACAATCGGTGCAGGCGGTCTTGCCCTCGAGAATGGGGTGGCGTGAGGGCAATCGCAGCTGCGCCTGCTGGCGAGTATGGCAGCTCAGGCAGTTGTCCAGCTGGCCGTCCGCGGTGAGCATCGGGTCCCGCGGGGTATGGGCGTTGTGGCAATCGTTGCAGGCCAGCTCTTCCTGTTCATGAACGCCGCCAAGCCAGAACATCTGTTCTTCCTTCTGGTGGCAGGTCAGGCAGGCGCCATTGCCGTCGGCGGTGGGAGACTCCCACTTGGGGCCAAAGCTGACATCCGGTGGATTGCGGGTCGGGCCGCGCTGGTGGTCGTCGCTGGCGCCGTGGCAACTGACGCAGCTGGCAGCACCGCCGCCGTCGAGCTGGCCGTGGGGTGTTTTGAAGATCGCGTGAACAGGCTCGTCCGCAGTTTCGCGGTGGCACATCAGGCAGCGTGGCTCAGCGGCCGGCTTGCCGCTGTCCTGGCTATTATCCTGGGACAGCGCCGCAGGCGCAGTCATCCCGGTAATGGCAATTATCAGCAGCGCTCCCAGCGCTGCCCTTGGACCCTGCACAGTAACCCCCTACCGCGACTAGGATTGTGAGGCCCATTTTTGGTGATGTGCCGACGTACGGGTACGGTGGCAGTGGCCCCTGTTTGACAGTTTTTATAGTCGAGATGCGTTGACGCTACAAGCGCCTGCCAGAAAAAACTGATCTAGCCCAAGAAATGGCCAGCCAGGAGGGCGGCAATGAACAAAGTGGTGAATTTTCGGGTGTGATCGAAGGCAATGGCTGAGAACCACAGCGGCCAGATCTGCACCGGGTAACCCTCCGGCGCCGCGGCGGGCTTCGATACCCGGAAGGCCCGCAGCAGGCGTACCAGCACCGGCAGGTTGACCAGTACCACCAGCAGCAGCCAGTGGGCGCGGCCGCTGGCCACCAGGGCCACGCAGCCCAGGTACTGGAGCACCAGCATGCCGATGACCCAGCTGCGGGCGCGGGCCTCGCCGAGGATCACCGGCAGGGTACGTACCTGCTTGGCCTCGTCCAGGTCCAGCTTGTCGATGTGCTTGCCGAACAGCACGGAGGTAGGCCCCAGCGCGTACAGCAGGCTCAGCCAGGTCACATCCCAGCTCCACTGGCCGGCCATCACGTAGTAGGTGCCGCCCACCATCAGCGGGCCCCACACCAGCAGCACGGCCGGTTCGCCCAGGCCGTAGTATTTAAGCGGCCAGGTGTAGAACAGCACAAAGAAGGCGCCGGCCAGCATCAGGTCCAGGGTCAGGCCGCTGCGGGCCCACACCAGCCACAGGCCGAGGGCGATGGCCACGCCGCCGGTAAAACCCACGTAGCCCCAGAAGCGGCGCGGTGACAGCAACCCGTCTTCCAGCACATGCACGCCGTACTGGTTACGGTAGTAATTGTCGCGATCGATGCCGCGGCGAGAGTCCGTGTAGTCGTTCAGCAGGTTGTTGGTGGCGTGGGCAAATACCAGCCCCAGGCAGCAAATACTCCAAAGGGTCCAGTCGAAGGCGCCGTCGGCCGCCGCCAGCAGCCCGCCGAGGGCGGCGGACATGAAGGTCATGAACAGCACTGAGGCGCGGGTGGCGATAAGCCAGCGCGCAATGAGGTCCAGCTGGCCCCACTCATCGGGGGTCAGCTTGGGCATTGTGTTGAGGGCCTGGGCCCAGACTCTCGGGTTCACACTCTCAGATTCACAACGTGTCCTGTCCGGCTACTGCGCCGGTGCCATCGCAGTATGACGAATCAGGAGGCGCGCTTGCCAGTGACCAGGTCGCGGAACTTGTCCAGCAGGGTCTCGTATTTGAAGTCGGTGAACTCGCCGGCATCGAGAAACATGCCGTGCTCGTTACAGACTTCATACCAGATGTGCGGCTGGCTGGGATCGGAGGTCTTGTGCATGCGGATACCGCAATGGGGACAATCGACGTCTTCCACCTCGTTCCAGCGCTTGCCGATCTCGGGGTCCCCGGTGTCCAGGGCTTCACCCATCCAGCGCTCTTTCAGCGCTTCTGCCTCTCCCGTGTCAAACCAGATGCCGTGGCAATTGGTGCAGCGATCGACTTTGAGGTTGCCGTAGCTTACCTCCTCCATCCCGTGGTGGCACTTGGGGCATTGCAGGGGGTGGATGTCCGGGTTGTATTCCATTGATCAGGCCTTCTGGTGAGGTGGTGTTCGGCCCAAAGTGTAGCCCAACGCCATTAAAATGAAAGGGTGTGGCGTGGTGTATTGACTTGAGTCACGCCGTCGGAGCCTGGCGGCGGCCCGGTGATCAGTCGCGTTTGGCCCTGTCCGGCTATTCGGGCCGACGTCACTTGCACGCAACGTTGAAATCCGCGCCGGTCTGCGGCAGGTTCATGCTGTCAAAGTCCACCGTCGACCAGGAAAGGAGCCATAGCAGCATGCCACCTGGCAGCCCCCACATTGAAATGTGTGCCGTCTACCATCCGGTGATGAGTGCGCGGTTTAATTGCAGGCCGTAACGGGCCCGCCGTCGCTGATGACGCCCGCAGACCTGCTCGCTATTGTCACCCTGACCCTGGCGGGATTCGTCGCGACCAATATCGACAACCTGCTGATCCTGGTGGCGCTACTGGCTACCGGCAACAGTCGCTGGCCGGTGCTGGCGGGCTACGGCGCCGCCGCCGCCACGGTGCTGGTGATCTGCCTGCTGGGGGGAGCGCTGGGTGGGCTGCTGAAGCCTGACTGGGTGGGCTACCTGGGGGTGATTCCGGTGCTGCTGGGCCTGCAGCTCGGTTTCCGGAACTGGCGCGGCGCGCCGGTGGCGCCGACTGCGCCGGGCGGGGGCGCCGCCGGCACTGCGTTTGTCCTGACTCTGTCCAACAGCGGTGACAGCCTCGCCCTGTTCCTGCCGCTGCTGGCGGAGACCGAGCGCGAGTCTGCCATGTTACTGGTGGCGCTCTACCTGCTGCTGGTGCTGAGCTGGGCGTGGTTGGCGCGCCGGCTCGCCGGCCGCGCCGGGGTGGTAGACCTGCTCTCGCGTCACAGCCGCTGGCTGCTGCCGGTGGTGATGATCGCGGTGGGCAGTTACGTGTTGCTGGATACCACCACCGATACCCTGATCAAAGGGTAGAATCAGCCACTCTTATTGCCGGAGAGAATGACCACCGTGGATCTGTTGAAAGACCTGTACGCTGCACAGCCCGAGCTGATGGCCCTGTCGGCCCTGGTGCTGGGGGCGGCGCTGGCTTACTGGTTCGGGCGTGCCGTCCTGGTGAGACTGCTGCACCGCGCCGCAGCGCTGACGCGCCACACCTGGGACGACGAACTGATTGCCCACCGGGTACCCAGCCGGCTCGCGCAGCTGCTGCCGGTCTTTATCGTCTACGCCGGCGTCGATGTGCTGCCGGGTTTCGACGGGCCGCTGGAAGCACTGCTGCTCAAGGCGACCGGCATTTATATGGTGCTGGTGGTGACCTTTGCCCTCACCGCTACCCTGAGTGCCGCCAACGCCATCTACGAGGCCTACCCGGTTTCACGGCAGCGTCCCCTGAAGGGCTTCGTCCAGCTGCTGCAGCTGGTGATCATCATTATTGGCCTGCTGCTGGTGATTGCTTCACTGATGGACCAGGAGCCCTGGGTGCTGTTGAGCGGCTTTGGAGCCATGACAGCCGTCCTGTTGCTGGTATTCAAGGACACCATTCTCTCCCTGGTCGCCAGCGTGCAGCTCACGGCCTTGGACCTGGTGCGAGTCGGGGACTGGATTGAAGTGCCGCAGTACGGTGCAGACGGTGATGTCATCGATGTGGAGTTGCACACCATCAAGGTGCAGAACTGGGACAAGACCATCACCACTATTCCCACCCACCGGCTGATCAGCGACTCTTTCAGGAACTGGCGCGGCATGTCCGAATCCGGCGGCCGCCGCATCAAGCGCTGTATCAACCTGGACGCGGCCTCGGTGCGCTTCCTGAGCGAGGAGGAGGTGGAGAAGTTCCGGCGCTTTGAGCTGCTCGATGACTATATCGCCGGCAAGCAGGACGAGCTGCTGCGACAGAACCGCGAGGCGGGTGAATCCGTGGCCGGCGTGAACCGGCGGCGCCTCACCAATATCGGTACCTTCCGCGCCTACGTGTATAACTACCTGGCGGCGCGGCCGGATATTCGCGCTGACATGACCCTGCTGGTGCGGCAGCTGGCCTCTGGCCCGGAGGGAATTCCCATCGAGCTGTACTGTTTTACCGATACCATTGCCTGGGGTGAATACGAGGGAATTCAGGGGGACATCTTCGACCACCTGCTGGCGATCGTTCCCGAGTTTGGCCTGCGGCTTTACCAGAAGCCGGCCGGCGCCGATGTGGCCGGCCTCGAGCTGCGGGCTGCGGCTCAGTAAGGCGGGAAGCCCTTCATGATATTGGCGGCGGCAGCGTCGTAGTCGGCCTGCTCGCGGCTTTCACCCTTGAGGCGTGACTGGATCACCGAGCGGAATACCGACTGTTTCAGGGTCGGGTCGATAATGTCCACGATGAAAGTGCCCTGGGTGTAATTGCGTACGGTGACGTTGGTGCCGCAGTTCCAGCAGTTGTAGTAGGCGGCGCGACTGTAGCCGCGGTAGCCGCCGTAGTAACCGCCATAGGTGGGCCCGGTATTGTAGGTGCGGACGTCAGTTTTTTCCTGGGCCACCAGGTGCCAGCTGAGCAGGGCGTCGGCCTGGTCCGGGTCCTCGACAAAAGAGAGACCCTTGGCCTGCATGGCGCGCTCGAAGGCCAGGTTGATCCGGTTTGCCGTCATATCGCTGATAAAAGCCCTGGGGCTGTCGCCCGAGGCGCCGCCAGACTGCGGCAGGAAGGAGAAGGTCTTCATCTGGCGAAAGTCGTAATCCGCCTTGTAGTCGACTCGCGGCTCCGGCGGGGAGCTGGCACAACCCACCACCATGCTGCCCACCAGCGCTACCAGCGTAACGGCCTTGAGAACGGGCGGCAGCAGTCGAATCCTGTCTTGCATTGGGTCTCTCCGGTGTATTCGCTGACAGTGTAGACGAAAAGGCGCGCAACGTGGCCCGCCTTAAAGGTAAAGCAGGTCCGCCACCACGAAGTAGAACAGGATACCGATAACGTCGGCGCTGACGGTAATAAAAGGCCCCGTGGAAACCGCCGGGTCGATTTTCAGCCTGTGCAGCAGCAGCGGCATGGTGGCGCCAATCAGTGTGGCAATGGCCAGTACGCCCAGCAGCGACGTGCCCAGGGTAATGAACAGCCTCAACCCCGCGTCCAGGCGTCCAGGCGCCAGCAGTTCAAAGCCCAGGAAAAACAGGCCCAGCATCAGGGAAATCGCCAGGCCGTTGAGCAGGGCGACGCGAAACTCCCGGAACAACCTCGACCGCACCCGGTCGCCCAGTACGCCGGTGGCGATGCCCTGCACCGTGACCGTCGAACTCTGGATGCCGGCACTGCCGGCGGTGGCGGCGATCAGCGGAATAAAGGCGGCGAGAATCGCCGCCTGTTCCAGTGCCTCTTCGAACTCCATGATCACGGCGGCGCCCAGTACTGAACCCACCATACCCACGGCCAGCCAGGGCAGGCGGCTGTAGACCATGCGCAGGGTAGAGTCGCTGCGGCTCACGTCTGCCGACAGGCCACTCATGCGCTGCAGGTCCTCGGTGGACTCCTGTTTCAGCACCGAGATCGCGTCTTCACTGGTGATCTGGCCCAACAGCTGGCCCTGCTCATCGACCACCGGCAGCTGGTTCAGGTCGTAGCGCTCCACCATATGGGCCGCCTGCTCCTGGTCGGTATCGGGGCTTACCGAGGGCGGGTCGCGCTCGGCGAGCTCCTCGAGCAGGGCGGACTGGGGCGCGATCAGCAGCTGGGCCAGGCTGACGTAGCCGGCCAGCCGCCCCTCGTCGTCTACCACCCACAGGTCGTGGTTCTGGTCGACCTCGGCCGCGTGCCGGCGCAGGTAGCTGCTGGCCTCGGCCACGGAATCCGAGAGTGAGGCCACCAGCAGGTGGGTATCCATGATGCCGCCGGCGGAATCTGCCGGGTAGCTCAGCAGTTGCTCGACTTCTTCGCTGCGGCTCAGGCCTTCAAGCAGGCTGTCGCCCTCGGCCCGCGGCAGGGCCGCGATCAGGTCGGCGGCCTCGTCGGTATCGAGCACCTCGAGCAGGTACTTCAGGAAGACCGGATCATGCTCCGCGGCCAGCACCCGGCTGCGGAAGTCGTGCTCGAGGCGATGCAGGGCCAGTGCGGCTTTTTCCGCCGGTAGCTGGGCCAGGCATGGCCAGACCGCGTCCACCTCGAGGTCGCGCAGTGCCATGGCGATATCTCCCGGCTTGGCGTCTGCCAGGCTGGCGAGATCCGGCTGGTGGTCTTCGGTGGCGCTCATTGGCGGGCTCGGAATCCAGGTGGCCGCTATTTCACCACAAAGCCGGCAAGTCTGCTGCGTGGGCTGCTAGTCCGGAGACCCTCGCCAGGCCAGGGTAATGCCGACGCTCCGTTCCGGGGCTTCGGTAGCGAGGCTGTCACTGCCCAGTCGATACTCGTCATCGAGCAGGTTGCGCCCCCACAGCTCCAGGCGCAGTCCATTGCCCAGTTCGCGGCCGAGGCTGGCGCGCAGGAGTCGGGCGCTGTCCAGTCGCGTGTCCCCTGGCGCAACGTCGTTTTCCGAGAAGCGATACTCGAAGCGCAGGGCGCCGCGCCAGGGCCCCTGCTCCGCGCGCAGGGCAGCGAAGGCGCTGGGAGCAACAGCGTCCGCCAGCGGGGTGCCGTCGTCGTCTTCGGCTTCCAGCACCTGGCCGCCGAGATCCAGTGTCCAGCCGTCCCGCAGTTCGATGCTGCCCAAGGCTTCGGCGCCGATGATTTCCCCTTCGGTCAGGTTAAGGAAAGTCTGCAGTTCCTCGTTGATGTCGACGCGCTCGATGTAGTCGTCAATGCGCATGCCGAAGAGGTGCACTTCGAACTGGACTCGCTGGCCGTGCCAGCTCAGGCCCAGGTCCAGCCCCAGGGTCTCCTCCGGGTCGAGGCCGGGATTGCCCAGCACCTGGCCGCGACCGGTGGTGCCGCTGAAATAGCGCTCGGAGACGCCGGCAAAGCGCGTGCCCCGGGCGAACTCCAGGCTCCAGAGCCACTGTTCGTCGAGCTGCCAGTCGGCGCGCAGGAACCCCGACAGGGCATGGTCGTCCGTAGAGCCCTGGCCGTCGGCCTGCTGGTCCTGCCAGGCCCAGCGCAGTCCCGCCGCCAGGCCCACCGGGCCGAACTGGCGGAAGGCGTCCGCAAACAGGTCGATACCGTCCTGTTCGGCGTCCAGGGTCTGCTGGCTGTTGCTGTCGCCGGTGGCCAGTGAGCTCTCCCGCTCGTCGGACTCCACGCCGCGTCGGCCAAAGTATTCGACGCCCCAGTTGAAATCGGCCCGGCCGAGCTCGCGCTCATTGATCAGCCGGGCCCCCCAGTCGAATGACTCGCTGGTCACGTTGTTGATGCGCTCGGCCGGTCGTTCGACGCGGGTGTCCAGCTCCTGGTAGTGATAGTAGAGGCTGGCGTTCCAGTCCTCGTGCAGCACCACAGACAGCTCGCCCAGCCAGTGGCGTTCCTCCGGGTAGTCGGTGATCCGGGCCGGGAAGCGGGCGTTCGACTTGCCGATATCGCGCCCCTCGCTGAACAGCTGTTCGAATTCCGCCTCGCGGCCGGCCAGCTCGAAACGACCGGTGAGCTGCAGGTTGTATTGTTCGAACTCGCTGTTGAGCGGATCGCCGCCGGCGGTTTCGGAATCGTCGGCGCCGCGACGGCTGACGGCGATCGTCCAGCTGTCGTTGCCGGCACCCAGGTACTGCAGGTTCTCGTCGCCTTCGCTGCCCCACTGCAGCTGTGCCTCCAGGCCTTCAGGCCGGTGCGGTGCCAGTTGCAGCACGCCGCCGCCGGCGCCGTTGCCGTAGTACACCGACGATGGGCCGCGCAGTATTTCCAGGGTGCCGAGCATCATCGGGTCGATGAAGGAAGCGGCGGTGCCGGCCCGGCGATCGCTGAGAATCGGTAGGTTGCTCCAGAAGTTCGCCACCTGCTGCCCTGAAATGCCGCGAATGCTGATTGTCTGCAACAGTCCGCCCTGTCCCGCCAGGGCAATCGACGGTTGCAGCTGGGCGAGATCGGCAAGGCTCAATACCGGTGCGGCCTGCTCCCGCGGCGACAGCGGGGCTGCCAGGAGGGAATCCACGCCGGTCCAGGCGCCGCGCGCCTCCCGCGCTCGCACCGTGATGTGCTCAAGGGCTGGTGGTTCCGCCATCGCCGGTGGGGCAAGCGCCAGCAGGCAGGCCGACAGGCGGGCAAATAAATGATGGGACGACATGAACAGGCGATGATCCTGGCTGGGCACGCATTGGCCGCTTCAAAACGCGGCGCATGATACAGGATGGCCTGCCACCGGGGCGAACTGCAAAGGTTGCATAATGCAACTTATGTTGTTAGCGTGGTTCACCCTGTCCCCAGCCGGAGAGTCATCATGTCCGAGTGGAAAACCAGCGCCTGCATCCTCTGCGAGTGCAACTGTGGCATCAAGGTCCAGACCGGCAGCGAGGATGGTCGCGAGATTGTGCGCATCCGCGGCGATGAGGCTCACCCGGCGTCCCAGGGTTACCTGTGCCAGAAGGCCTCCGGCCTCAACCACTACCAGAACGGCACCGACCGCCTGTTACACCCGCTGCGGCGCCGCGAGGACGGCAGCTTCGAGGAAATCGACTGGGACACGGCGATCCGCGAGGTGGCCGCAAAACTGGCCGCGGTGCGCGACGCCCACGGCGGTGACAAGATCTTCTACTACGGTGGAGGCGGCCAGGGTAACCACCTGCCCGGCGCCTATTCCGGCGCCACCCGCAAGGTACTGGGCAGCGCCTTCCGCTCCAGCGCGCTGGCCCAGGAGAAGACCGGTGAGTTCTGGGTGAACGGCCAGATGTTTGGCGCCCATGTCCGCGGTGACTTTGAACACTGCGATGTGGCGGTGTTTATCGGCAAGAATCCCTGGCACTCCCATGGGCTGCCCCGCGCCCGCGCCTGGCTGCGCGATTTCAGCAAGGACCCGGACAAGACCATGATCGTGGTCGACCCGGTGGTCAGCGAAACTGCCAGGCTCGCCGACATCCACCTGCGGGTAAAGCCGGGCACCGATGCCTGGCTGCTGGCGGCAATGATCGCCATGTTGTTGCAGCAGGACCTGTTCCAGGCCGACTGGCTGGCCGAGCACGCCCGCGGGTTCGAAGAGATTCGCGCGGCATTCGCCGATATTCCGGTGGCTGAATACCTGGCCCATGCCGGGGTCGCCCAGGAGGTCGCCCAGGCAGCGGTGGACGCCATTGCCGGTGCCGGAGGCGCTGCGTTCTTCGAAGACCTCGGTACCCAGATGAACCGCCATTCGACGCTGGTGAGTTACCTGGAAAAACTGGTCTGGCTGCTGTGCGGCCACCTCGCCAAACCGGGCACCCAGGTCACCACGCCCTACCTGACCAATATCGCCGGTAGCGGTCGCGCCACCCGCCTGAGCCCGGTGGCCGGTGCGCGGATCATTTCCGGCCTGGTGCCCTGCAACGTGATTGCCGACGAGATTCTCACCGACCACCCGGACCGCTACCGCGCCATGATCGTGGAAGCGTCCAACCCGGTGCACTCGCTGGCAGACAGCCGGCGCATGGCCGAGGCCCTGGACAGCCTCGACTGTGTGGTGGTCATCGATATCGCGATGACAGAGACCGCACGCCACGCCGACTATGTACTGCCAGTGGCGACCCAGTACGAGAAGTGGGAGGCGACCTTCTTCAACTTCGAGTTCCCCGACAACTACTTCCACCTGCGCAAGCCGCTGTTCGAGGCCCCGGCCACGGTCCTGACCGAGGCAGAAATCCACGCCCGCCTGGTTGAGGCGCTGGGTGCAATGCCCGAGGCCCTGTGCGAGGAACTTCAGGAGCTGTTGGCCAGCGCCGGCCGCGACGCCTACCGCGACCGGTTCATCGCCGCGCTGGGTGAAGACCCGCAGCTGGCTGCGGTAGCGCCGGTGGTGCTGTATCGCACCCTCGGCCCCAGCCTGCCGGAGGGTGCGGATATCGGCGCAGTGCTCTGGCCCCTGTGCCTGGACCTGGCCATGCGCGAACCGGCGTCGGTGGCGCGGGCGGGATTCACCGGCAACCCGCTGGAGGCAGCCGATGCCCTGTTCGACGCCATTATCAGCCAACACTCCGGGGTGGTGTTTGCCCGCGGCGATTACGATTCTCTCTGGTCGCAGCTGGGCCAGGACGGCCAGGTGCAGCTGGTGGTGCCGGAGCTGCTGGCCGAGGTGGCAGACCTGGCTGAGGGGCCGGAGCCGCTGACGTCGGAGGACTACCCCTTCCTGCTGATGGCGGGCGAGCGCCGCGACTATTCCGCCAACACCATCTACCGGGATGCCGGCTGGCGGCGCAAGGATCGCGAGGGCGCGCTGCGCATTTGCAGCGAGGACGCCGCCCGACTCGGGCTGGATGACGGCGGCGAAGCCCGGGTCACTACCCGTCAGGGCAGCGCGCTGACGCGGGTCGAAGTGACCGACCGCATGCAGCCGGGCCATGTTTCCCTGCCCAACGGCTTTGGCCTCGACAATGTTGACGGCAGCCGGGTAGGGGTGGCGGCCAACGAACTCACCAGCCTCGACGCCCGTGACCGTTTCGCCGGTACGCCGTGGCACAAGATTGTGCCGGCCCAGGTGGCGCCGGCCTAGGGCCGCCGTATTGCTTGACCCCGATCAAGGGTCGGGGGCCGTGTTTCGCGCCACAATGGCGCCATGACCCCGGAGAAACTCAGTTTCCAGGACGCCGCCTTTCTGCGACTGGAATCAGAACAGCACCCGATCCACGTGGCCGGGCTGATGATCCTGAAACAGCCCGACCCGCTGCCGCGCGGCTTTTATCGGCGCCTGGCGCGACACTGTGGGCGGCTCAACGAGCTGTGGCCGCTATTCAACAAGAAGCTCGCCAACCCTGACAGCCTGCGCAGCCCCGCCTGGGTGCCTGCTGATGACTACGATCCCGCCTACCACGTTTCCCACTATGCGCTGCCGGCGCCCGGGCGCATGGATGAGCTGCTGGCGCTGGTGGCGCGGGTGCACGAGCGCCTGCTGGATCGCCACCGTCCGCTGTGGGAGGTCCACCTTATCGAGGGCCTGTCGGGCAATCGCTTTGCCCTCTACTGCAAGGTGCACCACGCGCTGGTGGACGGTGTGGGGGCACTGCGCATGGTCGACACGCTGTTCAGCACTTCACCGGACGAGATCATCGATTTTCGGCGCGCGCGTCCGAAGGCGCTGGCCCATCAGCGGAGGCTGGGTCTGGCGCAGCAACTCGGCGCGGTCACTGACGAGCTGAAGCGCCACTACGCGGCGATCCCTGAGATGTCATCGCTGCTGGCCGGCATGGGCATGGACAAGCTGATGGGCAAGCGCGACAAGCCGCCGCTGCCCTTCACCGCGCCGCGCACCCTGTTCAATACCGATGTCGACAAGCGACGCGCCATCGTCACCGCCGACCTGTCCCTGGCCACCATGCGCCGCATTGCCGACAGCCAGGGCGCAACCATCAACGACGTGCTGCTGGCGGTCTGTGGTGGCGCACTGCGCAAGTACCTGAAAGGGGTGTCGGCTCTGCCCGCGGACAGCCTCGAGGCCGGTGTGCCGGTGTCGATCAAGGCCAGCTCCGAGGAGGAGGGCAACCGGGTGGGTTTCATCATCGCCCAGCTGTTCACCGATGAGCCCAGGCCCCTGACGCGCCTGAAGCGCATTGTGCGGGTGACCCGCCAGGCCAAGGCAGACCTGCGCCACCTGTCGAAAACTGCGGCGCAGGATTACGCCAACCTGTTGATGATGCCCACCCTGATACTCACATTGACCCATCGCGCCAGCCAGATTCCCCCGCCGATCAACGTGATCGTGTCCAACGTCCCAGGCTCCCGCCAGCGCCTCTACCTTGAGGGAGCCCGGCTGGAAGCACTGTACCCGCTGTCGGTGGTGACCGACGGTATGGGTATCAATATCACCGTGGTCAGCTACCTTAAGCGTCTGTGTGTTGCCATTACCAGCTGCCCCACGGAGCAGCCCGGCATCGAGACGCTGGGTCGTTTGATGAAGCAAGAACTGGATACCCTGGCCGCGGCTGTTTAAGGAGAACTCTCCAATGACCGAACGATACAACCGCGTGGAACAGGTGGCCGATGCCATCATCGAGCGCACCGACGGCAGCATTGTGCTCGGCATGCCGCTGGGGCTGGGCAAGCCCAATACCCTGGCCAATGTGTTGTACCGGCGGGCAGTGGATGATCCGCGCATCTCCCTGACCATTGCCACCGCGCTGTCACTGGGCCGACCGCAGGGTGCGCCCGGGCTGCAACAGCGCTTCCTGGAGCCCTTCGTGGAGCGGGTCTACGGTGATTACGAGGAGCTCGACTACCTGCACGCACGCAAGGCGGGCAAGCTGCCCGACAATGTGGACGTGATCGAGTTCTACGTGCAGCCGGCAGCCGAACTCGGCAATCACTATTCCCAGCAGAACTACATCAGCTCCAACTATACCCACATCGCTCGCGACATGTTCCGCCGCGGGATCAATGTCCTGGCGCAGACAGTGGCGCGCCGCGGCAGCGGCGACGACGAGCGCATCAGCCTCAGCTGCAACCCGGAGATGACCCTGGACATGCTGCCGGAGATTGCCGAGCGCAAGGCCCGGGGCGATACCCTGATT
>JAZBOY010000122.1:0-2406 GCA_036351375.1 Halieaceae bacterium | reverse complement strand
GGGTGGCGGCAAGACCGTGACCTACAAGGGCCACACGGTGATCCACGACGACCAGGAGACCAAGCACTGGATGTATCGCCTGCTGGCCGACGGCATGCACGCCTCTCAGAAGGAAGATGAAGGGAACGAATTCACCGCCGGCCTCGACCCGGAGATGTTCATCCGCTTCCTCGATACCCCCGAGCGCGTGGTGCTTGAATTCACTCCCGAGATGTCGATCCCCTTCGACGGTGACAAGATGGCCGCTGGAACTGCCCAGGCCTATGCAGAGTTCGCCAAACAGGACGCGGCCGCCCGCGCGGAGTGAGGGAGTAAGGCCCGCCGCTCAGGCGGGCAGGAAGCAGCCGTGGAAGCCCAGCGGAAGAATGCGTTCCATCTCCGCCGTCGCCAGCGGCCCATCCGCCAGCCGTGCTGCCTTGAGCA
The DNA here is from genome assembly GCA_036351375.1 of Halieaceae bacterium. GTDB lineage: Bacteria > Pseudomonadota > Gammaproteobacteria > Pseudomonadales > Halieaceae > JANQIO01. Next base: position 1,983 of record JAZBOY010000122.1, on the reverse strand, counting down.
CGGCGATTCCACTGCGCTGACGCCGGTAGTCCAGGTAGCTGTGCAGCAGGAAGCCGCCATCCGGACCGGGAATGTACTGGGGCTCCTCGACGATAACGCCCTCTCTGTAGTCAAAGCTTTCCCTGGCCCCCGTAAGAGGATCAACGCGCACCACTGCCGATGACAGTCCTGAGCGGGTACTGGCATGGCCGCCGGCGCCAAACAGCGGCTGCGCGCTGAAGGGGCTGCGACGGTCGAAGCCGGGGAACTCCATGTCCACGCCAAGACGTTCAACCTGCGCACTGCCTTGCCTGAGATCCAGGGAGTAGCGCACCAGCTCCGGTTCATCATGGTAGGGGCCGGGCTGCTGCTGGGCCAGGCGATGCATACCGACGCTGACGATATCGAGGTTGGGGTACGCGCAGGCGCTGAAGTGAATTTGCTCGCCCGTCTCCCAGCCGTTACCAAAGTGAAAAACGAAGGTGGCCGGCACTTCTACGGTTTTGACGAGTGAGAAGTCCTCCCGGTCGAACACCAGCAACTGGCTGGGCCGTGCCGGCTCCCAGGTCATGCGCTCGACAAAGGTCTCGCCATGCCCCAGCACTGCGGAGCTGTTGAGCGCCACCAGGTAGCGCGGCGTCAGCACAAAATCGTGCATGTAGCCGGGAAACTCCAGTCGCACCGCCGCTGATTTACGCAAGCTGCCGTTGGCGCCCAGGTGGTAAAGCACCAGGGTCGGCCGCCCGGCAAAGGGCACCGAGCCGATGTTCCACAGCTCACCGTTTTCGTCGAAACGCGGATGCGCCGAGAAGGGAACGCCCTCCAGGCCATCGTCAAACTGAACCTGCCCCAGGGTCTCAAGGCTCTCCGCGTCGACCCGGTAAGGTGCGCCTGCTTCCCATAGCGCCAAGAGCTCACCGTTGAGCGGCTGCACATTGATGTTGGCCACGTTGGTGGTCTCGTTATTGCGCACCGGCAGGCTGTCTTCAAAGTGTGTGCCGGCGCCCCCGTAGAGGAACCGACCCGCCTGCTGCTCTGCTTCGAAGCGGCGCGTACGCACAAACCGGCCCCGGTGCTCGACACCTTTGTTGTTGATGCGGTAGGCCTGCACCATACCGTCGGGGTCGAACCAGTGCTGGTAACGCTGACCAGCCCGGGCGTACAGCGCAGGCCCATTGCGGTACAAGGTGCCGGAACAGCCAGCCGGAAACCGGCCCTGCACAGTCATTGCCAGCGGCGACAGGTCTTCCGTCACACCTTCGAAGCCCAGCGACCAGGGCGGCCGCTGCTCGGCGGCCAGGCTCACCGGCAGTACATGGGAAGCCGTCAACGCTGCCAGGCCCTTGAGAAATTCACGTCGGTTCATGGCTAGCGCACCCGGATGTCGATTTGCAGGTCATCTTCCAGCGCAAAAGCCGCGTCTTCAAAGGACGGCGGCCCGAAGCGCCCGGCGTTATTACTGAAACCGTAGCCCTCGGTGGGAAGGCCCACCATGTTGCTGTCGAGCTCGCCGTTGTTGTTGGCGTCGTGGAACAGCCTCACGGCGTAGCTGCCCGAGGGCAGGTTGTGCACCGTGATCTTCATGCTGTCGCCGTCTACCCGGTTGCGGGCAGACATCACCGGCTGTTCTCCGGACTTGTAGGCCTCTTCACTGTCGAACAGTACCCAGCGCAGTTCACCGGTCGGCTCGCTGAGATTGGTCACAGAAATGGTCAGGTCCGCGGCGCTGACCGGCTGGGACAGGACGATGGCGGCCGTCATTAAAGGCAGTAGAGTTCGCATGGTCTGGTCTCCCTGGTGTTTGCATGTCACTGAGTACAGCTTGCAGCAGGTGGCCAGCGAGTACAGGTGCCTGAAGTCACGACATTACCGGGGCGCAGGCATGACTTTTGGCACAGTGCCCGCCCTGCGCTTCTGGCTTATGCTGTCTTCCATGGCAGGCCGATCCATGACAGTAGAACAGTACCTCCTGAGCGCGTCGGGGCTGATGGCCATCGGCCTGGT
>JAZBOY010000121.1:0-6012 GCA_036351375.1 Halieaceae bacterium | reverse complement strand
TGGGCGCCGGCGTCCGCCAGGCGCAAGGCCGTGGTCTTGCCGATCCCGGAGGAGGCGCCGGTGATCAGCACGATCTTGTCGCGCACGTTGCCCTCCAGCGAACGGTCCATGTGCAGGTCCGGGTCGAGGTTGCGCTCCCAGTAATCCCACAGGGCCGGCGCGTAGTCTCGCAGTGGCGGACAGGCGATACCGGTACCTTTCAGGGCGCGCTCGGTTTCGCGATTGTCGTAGCGGGTGGGGTAGTTGACGAACATCAGCACCGATTCCGGCAGCCCCATATCGTTGAGCATGGTGCGCACGATGCGTTTGATCGGTGGCAGGTTGGCCAGCGTGTCGCGCACCACCGCCGGTATGAAGCCAAACATGCGTGAGTCGATGCGCATGCTGAACTGCGGCGTGTGGCCGGCGTGGGCAAAGATATTGACCACCTCGCCCATGCTGTAGTGCTCGGGATCGGTCAGGTGAAAGCACTCGCCATCGAGGTCCGGCAAGTGGGCAATATGGTCCATAGCGCGCACCACGTAGTCGACCGGCACGATATTGAACTTGCCTCCCTCCAGCCCCACCAGCGGTATCCACGGGGGCAGGGCGCTGCGCAGCTTCTGCAGGGACTTGAAGAAATAGTAGACGCCATCGACCTTGTCGATTTCACCGGTTTCCGAGTGACCCACCACCATCGCCGGCCGATAGACACGCCAGGGCACCTGGCACTCCTTGCGCACAATGCCCTCGGAGTCGTGCTTGGTCAGGAAGTAGGGGTGGCTGTAGTTCTCGGCCTCTTCGAACATGTCTTCACGGAACACGCCGTGATACATGCCGCCGGCAGCGATCGAGCTGACATGGTGAAAACAGCCCGCCTCGAGGCTGCCGGCCAGCTCTACCGCATTGCGGGTGCCGTCGATGTTGGCGGCCTGCTGATCTTCCAGGCTGGCGGCGATGTCGTAGATGGCGGCGAAGTGGCAGAAGTGACTGACCTTGCCCCGCAGTTCGGCGATCTTTGCCTCGTCCAGGCCCAGGTTGGGTTGGGTCAGGTCCCCTGTCACCGGCACCAGGCGATCCCCGAGGGCCTTGTGGCGCTCCCTGAGGGCTTCAAATTTGTGTTCGGAGCCGTCCCGTGTCAGGACGTAGATCGTGCCCTCGCGTTGGGCCAGTTGTTCCAGGAAAAAACGGCCGAGAAAGCCCGTGCCGCCGGTAATGAAATAGCTCATGTAACGCCTGCCTGTGTGATTGTTATTCTGCTGCCGCGGCGCCCAGCGCCCGCGACCTGTTCCAGTATAGGCGGGCTCTCGCGGGCCTGCAGCCCGGCTCACCGCAGGGGCAAGTCGCTGAGGGTTCGCAGTTGCGCTACTATGGTGCGAAATTTCGGCACCCCTGAATGGCAAAGACACTGTACCTGCTGCGGCACGCCAAATCGGCCTGGGATGACCCCGGCGCCTCTGATCGCGAGCGCGGCCTCAATCGACGCGGCAGGCGCAATGCGCCACTCATGGGGCGGGCGCTGTCGCAGCGTATTAACGCCCAGACCGTCCACGTCAGCCCCGCCCGACGCGCCCAGCTCACCCTCGGCGGCCTGCGAGACGGCTGGCCGGAACTCCAGCGCCTGAGCCATGTCACAGTGGAGGCCCTGTACACCTTCTCGGCGGACGACCTTGCGGACTGGCTACGTCAGCGCGATGACAGCGAGGATCCACTGTTCCTTATCGGTCACAACCCGGCCTTTACCGACCTGGTGAACTGGGTTTGCGGCGAAGAGGTGCTGGATAACCTGCCAACGGCGGGCTTTGCGCACCTGGAACTGGACACTGACAGCTGGGCGCACCTGCGGGCGGGTTGTGGTCGGCTGGTCGACCGGCTGTTTCCCAGGGAACTGGACCAGTGAATCCAGCGAAAGAGGGCGGCTTCCCTGGGGTCGATCAGGTGGCCGATGGTGCAGCCAACGGGCTTCCCCCTGCGGCGCAAATCCTGCGTCCCCTGGCTTCATGTTCGGCCCCTGTGGGCAGAGTGATTACTAACTTGCAGGCAGCGCACGGGCGGTTGTTCATTGCCCCTTGGTGGGGTAGAGTGCGCGGCCTGATTGGCGACAACACCGCATTGAAATCTCGGAGATAACATGACCCTGACCACGCGCATCCTCATCGCCATGGTCGCCGGAATACTGCTGGGCTCGCTGCTCAACATTGCCACAGGCGCGCAGTTTATGCCCAACGCTGTGCAGGGCTTTATCGACACCTGGCTGGTCGACGGCTTGTTTGATGTGGTGGGCAGGATCTTCGTGGCGTCCCTGAAGATGTTGGTGGTGCCGCTGGTATTCGTCTCCCTGGTCTGTGGTGCGTCCTCGCTGGGCAACAACGCTCGCATGGGCCGGATTGCCCTGCGAACGGTTGGGTTATATCTGTTCACCACCGGTATCGCGGTAACGGTGGCGCTGACTATCGCGCTCACCGTCGACCCCGGCGAGGGAGTAGACCTGCCGGGTGAAGCCAACTTTGTCGCCAACGAAGCGCCCTCTATCGCCGACGTCATCGTCGGCATTGTGCCTTCCAACCCGATCGCCGCCATGGCCAATGGCAATATGCTGCAGGTCATCGTTTTCGCCCTGCTGATCGGTTTCGCCATCACCCGCGCCGGCGAGGCGGGCAAACGCATCTGCGGATTCTTCCAGGACTTCGAGGTCCTGATTATGAAGATGGTGGCCATGCTGATGCTGATCGCCCCCTATGGCGTCTTCGCCCTGCTGACCAAATTGTTCGCGCACCTGGGCTTCACTGCCATTGTCGACCTGGGCAAGTATTTCCTCACCGTGCTGGGCATTCTCATCTTCCACGGTTTGGTGGTTTACAGCCTGCTGTTGAAGGCACTGACCGGCCTGCCGCCGTCAGTGCTGCTGTTCAAGATGCGCTCGGTATGGGCATTTGCCTTCAGCACCTCTTCGTCGGCGGCCACCATGCCCATCACCCTGCGCGCGGTGGAAAAGCGGCTCGGGGTCAAGCCTTCCGTGGCCGGCTTCACGATTCCGCTGGGAGCTACCGTGAACATGGACGGCACCGCGATCATGCAGGGTGTGGCCACCGTGTTCATTGCCCAGGTCTATGGCGTGGACCTGTCGATGGGTGATCTCGCCGCGGTGGTGTTGACCGCGACCATGGCGTCCATCGGCGCAGCCGGTGTGCCGGGCGTGGGCCTGATTACCCTGGCGCTGGTGCTGGAGCAGGTCGGCCTGCCGGTGGAGGGCATCGCCATGATCATCGGCGTCGATCGCCTGCTCGACATGGTGCGCACCGCGGTCAATGTCACCGGTGACGCCACCGTATCGCTGATCGTTGCTGAACTGGAAGGCCAGGTCGACAAGTCGGTGTTCGGCGACTGGCATGCCGATGTCATGACTGCCGAGAACTATGGCACCGACGGCGACCCCAACCGACCCTCTTTCATGGAGCAGATCCAGGCCTCTGAGCCCGAGCAGGAAGAACCGCTGCGCCCACCGCGCAGCGCCGCCGGAGACGGCTGATTGGAGCCTAACCGGGCTTAGGCCCGGTGCTGCCCACCTTCAGGGTGGCCGCTACCTGCTGAGCCACCCGCTTGCCGCTGAGATAGGCGCCGTGCACCGTCTGGTAGTGCGGCGGTGGCGCCGTCGCTTCGCCGGCGAAGTACAGGGTATCGACCACAGGCTCGGTCAACACCTGGCGTTGGCCGTGACCGCCGGGCCGGGTGATGGAATAGGAGCCCAGCGTGTAGGGGTCGGTCACCCAGTCCTTGAAATGGTACCAGGCGAGCTTGTCGGCGATTCCCTGCTGGCCGCTGGCCTCCTGCAGCCAGTAGAGGACCCGGGCCAGGCCCGCTTCCGGCCCCAGCGCACTCAGCTCCTGCGCCGCTGCCCCGGTAAACCAGCCCAATACCCCGTTGCCGCCGGCCTGCAGCGGGTGCGGGAAGTAGAAGCTGACGCGGTCTGCGAAGTCGGCCCAGGTGCCCGGTGCGGCGTCGGTGCTCCAGAAGGGCTCTGTAAAGATCATCGGCACAACGACCGCCTGGCCCATTTCCAGGCTGTCGATGGCGCGCTGGGTGTTGGCGGGAACCGGCGGCTGAATCTGTACACTGCCCCCCTGCAATACGCCGATGGGGATGGTGATGATCAGCTGGCGGCAGGTCAGCGCGGTGGTGGTACCCCCGTAGTTGTAGCGGACGCCCGCCAGGCCGGGCCGGTAGAAGATGTCCGTTACCTGGCTCTGGAGCTGGATTCGGCCCTCAATCTCCGCCGCCATGCGCTCTGCAAGGGAGCTGTAGCCACCGATCACCTGGAAATCCTGGTCGTGCCAGTCATTCCACAGGGCGCCATCCTTGATGACGGCGCGGGCGCTGATGCGATCAGGCTCGGCTGACCAGCTGAGTGCCTCGGTGTACATCATTTCCCGCTCGCGGGGGTCTTCGACCAGGGTTTCCAGGAAGTCGCGGTAGGAGACGTCGGGGCCGATTTCCGAGGCCAGTGCTTCGCCAGCCTCGCGGTGCAGCGCCTCTAGCCTGTCCCAGTCCGGCTGGCTGCCGTCCAGGAAGCGGAACCTGGCTTCCCCGTCCGGTACCCGCGGCCGGGTGGCGATATCGTAGCGTTTGATGAGTTCCCAGCTCGGGGCCTGGCTGCCGTGGATAAACTGCGCGCCCACCTCGACACCATGGGATGGCAGCACCTCCGGTTCACGCAGGGTAAGCAGGCGACCGCCGACGCGATCCCGCGCCTCCAGCACCAGGACCTTGAGCCCGGGCCCCGCCTTGCTCAGCAGCTGTGCTGCGGTCATGCCGGCCACGCCGGCGCCAACGATCACCACGTCGTAGTCGGCGCCCACGGCGGGTCGGGCCGGTTGCGAACCCAGCAGGCTCAGGCCGCCGGCCGCTACCGCCATTTTCAGGATGTCCCTGCGGTGGTATGGGTGCATGTCGAAACCCCGTTCCCTCAGAATCACTATAGTTTATTCTTTCTCCCCCGCCTCCGGTAATTTCGAGTTCGTGAGACAGGTCGTGTATTCGCTAAAATCAATGCATATCTATCCGCTCAAGTCCGGTCGTGGCGTCGATGTCGACGCCATGGAGCTGGACCGCTTCGGGCCGCGCGGCGACCGTCGCTGGATGCTGGTCAATGAATCGGGCCGCTTCGTCTCCCAGCGAGAGATGGCGGCCATGACCGGGCTGTCGGCAGAGCCGCTGGCTGACGGGCTGCGCCTGGCGGTGGGCCAGCAGTCCATCGAGGTCGCCATCCCGGCAGGCGACAAGCCGCTGTTGGTTGATATCTGGGACGACCAGGTGCCGGCCCGGGACGCAGGCCCGGCAGTGGCCGGCTGGCTGGAGCAGGTATTCGAGCGCCCGCTGCGGCTGGTGTATATGGGTGAGGAGTGCCGCCGCCTGGTAGACGAGCGCTACGCCAGTGACGGTGAAACCGTGAGCTTCGCCGACGGCTTTCCGCTGCTGCTGGTCTCTGCCAGCGCGCTGGAGGAGCTCAACAGCCGACTGACGCAGCCAGTGGGCCTTGACCGGTTCCGCCCCAATCTGGTGGTTGAAGGCTGCGAGGCGCATGCCGAGGACGGATGGCGCCGCATCCGCATTGGCGATGTGGAGTTCGAGGTTGCCAAGCCATGTGCTCGCTGTACCGTGCCGGCGCTGGACCAGCGCACCGGGGAAAAACACCCGGAGCTATTGCGCGCCCTCGCCGGCTATCGACGCAGGGAGGACCGCCAGGTGTACTTCGGGCAGAACCTGCTGTATCGGGGAGGCGGCAGTCTCAGGGTTGGCGACCAGGTCGAGGTGCTGGACTGAGCCACCTGGTGAGCCCCGACTCAGTCGCCCTTGAAGCTCGGATCACGCTTGTCCAGGAATGCGGACACAGCCTCCCGGTGGTCGTCCATCTGGTGGCTGATGGCCTGCAGGCTGGCGCTCATATCCAGCAGGTCCTTGAGTTCCATGCGCTGGGCAGCTTTCAGCAGGCGCTTGGTCATGCGCACGCCACGCGGCGGCTTGGCGGCGATCTCG
>JAZBOY010000120.1:0-6467 GCA_036351375.1 Halieaceae bacterium | reverse complement strand
GTTGACGGCACTTGTTGAATACCTGTGAGATGCGATGACCCGAATCGAACGCAGCGCCCTGATGCCCTTCCCGGCGGAGCAGGTGTTTGCCCTGGTGAATGACATCGAGGCCTATCCGCAGTACATGGATGGCTGCGTCGGCGCTGAGGTGCTGCGCAGCGAGGGGGATTTTGTGGAGGCTCGGCTGGACTTGGCTCGAGGCGGGGTGCGCCAGAGCTTCTCCACCCGCAATCGCAGCCGCGCACCGCACGCGATTGAGCTGGAGCTGTTGGAAGGCCCCTTCGAGCACTTCGCCGGCTGCTGGCAGTTCCAGTCCCTGGGGGAGGCCGCCTGCAAGGTGAGCCTGGACCTGCAGTTCAGGCTGCGTGGCGGCCTGCTGGGCGCGGCGGCCGGCAAGCTCTTTGAAAGCATAGCGCCGACCCTGGTCGATGCTGTCGACCAGCGTGCCCGCCAGCTGTTTGGTAGTGCCTCATGACCGAAGCCGACAAGATACCGGTTGAAGTGGCCTACGCGCTCCCGGAGAAACAGGAGATCGTGATGCTGGAAGTTGCACCCGGCACCACGGCGCGCCAGGTGGTGCTGGACTCCGGCCTGGAGCGACACTTCCCCGGGCTGGACCTTGCTGCCGCCAAGCTCGGCATTTTCGGCAAGGCCGTCAAGGACAGCCAGGTACTGAAGGCGGGGGACCGGGTGGAAATCTACCGCGAGTTGATTGCCGACCCGAAGGAAGTGCGCAAGCGACGTGCTGCCGAGGCCAAGGCGCGTCGCGCTGAAAAATCCTGAGTGAGTTGTGGACCGGCCGGGTAGGTCTGGCCGGGTAGGTCTGGCCGGGTAGGTCTTCCGTCAATCTACCGCGGTTTCTTCCGCGTCTCCCTCTTCACCAGCCTGTTCACCAGCGGTTTCAGATTCAGGTTGGCTGGGCGGCAGGCTGCTGGTGAAATTGGAAAGCGTGTCACCGTCGAAGTACACCGTCAGTCGCTGCTCGCGCAGGGTGTCGTTGCCATTGCGGAGCATGTAGATGTACTCCCAGCGGGCTGAGTGGAACGGGTCCTCGATCAGCGGCGTGCCCAGGATGTAGCGCACCTGGCGGCGGGTCATACCGGGCTTGAGCTGGTCGACCATTTCCTGGGTGACGATATTGCCCTGCTCCACGTTGATACGGTACACGCCCGGGAAGCCCCAGTTGCTGCAGCCTGCCAGCAGGGGCAGCGCAAGTGCCGCCAGCAGGGTCAGCGCGCGGGTGGTGGGCCGGGACTGAGGGCGGCTTCGGTATGGAAAAAGGGCGGGCATGGGCTCCGGCTTTCACTTCCAGAAAAGGGGTGGCATGATACATCAGCCGTTTTACTGAATACAGAGATACACCCATGTCCTCCGAGAACCAGGAGCTGCGCAAGGCGGGCCTCAAGGTCACGCTACCCAGGGTCAAGATCCTCCAGATCCTCGAAGGCGCAGACCCAGAAGACCAGCACATGAGCGCAGAAGACGTCTATCGCGCACTGCTGGATGCGGGGGAGGATGTCGGGCTAGCCACCGTCTACCGGGTTCTCACCCAGTTCGAGACGGCGGGCCTGGTGACCCGCCACAACTTCGAAACCGGCCACTCGGTATTCGAACTGGCCAAGGGCGAGCACCACGACCACATGGTGTGCATGGAGTCCGGCGACGTCATCGAATTTGTCGACCCGGTGATCGAGAAGCGCCAGCACCAGCTAGCCGAAGAGCACGGCTACGAACTGGTCGACCACTCCCTGGTCCTCTACGTCAAGAAAAAGTAGTCTCGAACCACCCCCGTCAGGCCTCGCACGACAACCGTCATTCCCGCTTTCGCGGGAATGACAGGGTCTGCGGCAATGACTAGCTTCGTGCCACCAGAAATAGTCGGGATGGCCTACCTGGTGGGCCTTAAGACTCAGATATGGCGGCCTTTGATAGCGGGACAGCAGGTGGGCTGGCGCCTCGTTCTACGTCCTGGCTCACACCTCGAGCGGTTTTATAGATAGCATCTCGCGGGCGGCGTCCCGGGTTTTCTCGGTGATGTCGATGCCGCCCAGCATGCGGGCGATCTCTTCGACCTTGTCACTCTCATCCAGCCGCGCCAGGTCGGCACGGGCGGCTTTCTTGTCGGCAGACTTGCTGACCCGCAGGTGCTGCTGGCCCTGGGCCGCCACCTGCGGCAGGTGAGTAACGCAGATCACCTGGCTGGCCGTCGCCATCGCCCTCAGCAGCCGACCGACCACTTCGGCCACCGCGCCGCCAATGCCCACGTCCACCTCGTCGAATACCATGCTCGGCACCGTGTTGGCGCTGGCAGAGATCACCTGGATGGCCAGGCTGATGCGCGACAGCTCGCCCCCGGAGGCGATCTTGCCCAGCGAGCGCGGCTCCTGCCCGGGGTTGGTGCTGATCAGGAATTCCACGTCTTCCATGCCGTGGGGGTGGGGGTTGTCCACCTCGCGGGCCGACAGGGCCACCTGGAAGCGGCACTGTTCCATGGCCAGCTCGGCCAACTGTTTCTCCACCAGTTTCTTGAGTTTGTCCGCCGCTTTGCTGCGCGCCTTGCTCAGCTTCTCTGCTGCGTCGCGATAGGCCTGCTCGACGGCCGCCAGCTCGCCGGCCAGTTCCTCGATGCGCTCACCGCTGCCGGTCAGGCTGTCCAGCTCTTCCCGCAGCTCCGCGTGTAGCGCCGCCAGGTCTCGCGCCTGCACCCGATGCTTGCGAGCCACATCGTGCAGGGTATCCAGGCGGTTCTCGACATCCTTGAGGCGGCCCGGATCCAGTTCGACCTGGTCGAGGTAACGGCGCAGCTCGGATTGCGCTTCCTGTAGCTGGATAGCGGCGCTGTCCAGCATCTCGCGCACGCTGTTGACGGCGTCGCCCTGCATGGCGTCGTGCTGTACCAGGGCCAGCGCCGAGCGGGTGCCGCTTTCCTGGTGTTCGCACAGGTCCATGGCCTGCTGGGCGGCCTGCAGAATCTGCTCGGCATTGGCCAGCTGCTTGTGTTCGGCTTCCAGCGCCTCCAGCTCGCCGTCTTTCAAGGCCAGGCTGTCCAGTTCTTCGACCTGGTAGGACAGCAGCTGTGAGCGTGCCGATTGTTCGTCCCGCGCCGCGGTCAGCTCATCCAGCTCGCGGCGGCGCCGCAGCCAGTCAGAGGCCAGTTGCTCAAGCTCCCGGGCGGCGCCGCCCTGGCCAGCGTAGTCGTCCAGCAGGTGGCGCTGGGTGTCTTTGCGCAGCAGGGACTGGTGCGCGTGCTGGCTGTGCACGTCGATCAACAGGGCGCCGAGCTGGCTGCAATCCTGCAGGGTGCTGGCATTGCCGTTGATAAAGGCGCGGCTGCGGCCCTCGCGGGTGATCACCCGGCGCAGGATGCACTCGTCACCGGCGGCCAGTTCACGGTCATCCAGCCAGCGCCGGGCGGCGGGAATGTCGGAAACATCGAAGGTGGCGGTGACTTCGGCCCGCTCGCAGCCGGCACGCACCGCCGCCGGGTCGGCCCGGTCGCCAAGGCACAGGCTCAGGGCATCCAGCATGATGGATTTACCGGCCCCGGTTTCGCCGGTGATCACCGTCATACCGGGCGCCAGTTCCATGTCGAGCTCGTCGACGATGGTGTAATTGTTGATTTGGATGTGCGCAAGCATGCCTGCGTTATACCGCAGTTGCGGGATCGCGGGAACCATGCAGGGCGCGCCGTGGCTGTGGGGGATGGTTTTTTCGTAAAACGCGTTGATAGAATCGCGAATATGACCAGCCCGGTACTGTCTGAACGCGCCAGCATCCTGCTCAAGACCCTGATAGAGCGGCATATCCGTGACGGTCAGCCCGTGGGCTCCAAAACCCTGCTCGAAGAGGCGGGGTTGCCGGTTTCGGCGGCGACCGTGCGCAACGTGATGTCGGACCTCGAGGAGCGCGGCTACCTGACCTCGCCCCACACCTCCGCGGGGCGCATTCCCACCTCCGCCGGCTACCGCCTGTTCGTGGACACACTGCTGCAGGTACGGCCCATGGACCTGGATTCGCTGCCCAATCTGCGCGAGGAGCTCAATCCCGACAAGCCCTCCCGCGAGCTGGTGCAATCCGCCTCCCAGCTGCTCTCTACAGTGACCGCCCAGGCCGGCCTGGTGACCGTGCCGCGGCAGAACTCCGGGCAACTGCGCCAGCTCGAATTCCTGCCGCTGGACGGCAACCGCGTGCTGGTGATCATGGTGGTCAACGAGCGCGAGGTGCAGAACCGCATCATCTATACCGAGCGGCACTACAACGAAGACGAGCTGCGCCTCGCCACCGCCCTGGTCAACCAGCGCTTCGCCGGCTCTCGCCTGGACGAGGTGAAGCGCGAGGTGGTGAACGAGATGGAGGCCGATCGCCAGTCCATCGATACCTACATGCAGGCCACCATGGATCTTGCCAGCAAGGCCTTCGAGGGCGATACGGAAGAGCAGGAAGACTACGTGGTGGCGGGAGAAAGCCAGCTGATTGGCAGCGCCACCGCCGAGGAGTTGGAGCGGCTGCAGGAGTTGTTCGAGGCCTTCCAGCGCAAGAAAGATCTGCTGCACCTGCTGGAGCGCTGCACCCGCGCCGAGGGCATCCAGATCTTCATCGGTGAAGAGGCCGGTTTTGAGGGCCTGGGCGGCTTCAGCGTTATTACCGCACCCTATACCGACGGTGCTGAGACCCTCGGTGTGCTGGGGGTCATCGGCCCCACTCGCATGGCCTACGAGCGGGTCATTCCCATTGTCGACGTGACCGCCAAGCTGCTCTCATCAGCCCTGCGCTCGGAAAACGCCTGACCTCAGCCCAGGCCTCGTTTACCTGTAAGTTTTTCCTTGAAATCCCCGGGCCCGCCTCCATATGAGAAGGAGTTCGGCGCCGGAGGGTTTTTCGGCGTCCTGAAAAAATCCAGCAATCGGAGCGGCAACACGGTGAACAAGGAACAGCACGAGGCAGGTTTGGAGAACGAGGAAGTGCGGTCGGAAGCCGCCGCGGCGGGTACGGCTGACGCGGTGGAGGGCGCAGTTGAAGAGCAGACTGCGGCAGACGCCGCCGGCGAAGCCGCCGCAGATGCCGGAGAGGCCGCCGACGATATCGCCGAGGCCGAGCAGACCGTCGAGCACCTTAAAGACGAACTGGACGCCGCCAAAGACGCGGCCCTGCGTGCTGCGGCCGAGGCCCAGAACGCCCGCCGCCGCGCCGAGCAGGACGTGGAGAAGGCCCGCAAGTTCGCCCTGGAGCGCTTTGCCAGCGACCTGCTGCCGGTGGTGGATAACCTGCGCCGGGCACTGGACGCATCCTCCGAGACCGAGGGCGTTGACGCCATTACCGAGGGCGTCGACCTGACCCTCCGCAGCCTGCTGGACGTACTGAAAAAGAACGGCATCGAGGTGGTCGATCCGGCCGGTGAGCCCTTCGACCCGCAGCTGCACCAGGCCATGACCATGGTGCCGAACCCGGACCTGGAACCGAACACGGTGATGGACGTGATGCAGCAGGGCTACACGCTGAATGGCAGGCTGCTGCGCCCGGCCATGGTGGTGGTCAGCAAGGCACCCGAATAGAAATGCAAAGCCCCCTTGAATTGTGTGGTTGGGGGCCAAATATAGATATCAGTTCTGAAAAATACGCGGTGCTGGATACTTGAAAGTCAGTGACCGCATACCTGGAGAGATACAATGGGCAAGATTATTGGCATCGACCTCGGTACGACCAACTCCTGTGTGGCCGTGCTGGATGGCGACAAGACCAAGGTAATTGAGAACGCGGAAGGTGATCGCACGACGCCCTCCATCGTCGCTTATACCGAGGACAACGAAATCCTGGTGGGCCAGTCTGCCAAGCGGCAGGCGGTAACCAACCCCACCAACACCCTGTTCGCGGTCAAGCGTCTGGTCGGCCGCAAGTTCAAGGACGACGTAGTCCAGAAGGACATCAGCATGGTGCCCTACAAGATCGTGGAAGCCGACAACGGTGATGCCTGGGTGGAAGTGAAGGGCGACAAGATGGCGCCCCCGCAGGTGTCTGCGCAGGTGTTGATGAAGATGAAGAAGACCGCCGAGGAGTACCTTGGCGAGCCGGTGACCGAAGCGGTGATCACCGTGCCGGCCTATTTCAACGATTCCCAGCGCCAGGCCACCAAGGACGCCGGCAAGATCGCCGGCCTGGAAGTGAAGCGCATCATCAACGAGCCTACCGCGGCCGCACTCGCCTATGGCATGGACAAGTCCAAGGGTGACAAGACTATCGCTGTGTACGACCTCGGCGGTGGTACTTTCGACATCTCCGTCATCGAGATTGCCGAAGTCGACGGTGAGCACCAGTTTGAAGTGCTGTCTACCAATGGTGACACGTTCCTGGGGGGTGAAGACTTCGACCTCAGGCTGATCGAGTACCTGGCAGCGGAGTTCAAGAAAGAGCAGGGCATTGACCTGCATAACGACCCGCTGGCCCTGCAGCGCCTCAAGGAAGCTGCCGAG
>JAZBOY010000119.1:0-6110 GCA_036351375.1 Halieaceae bacterium | reverse complement strand
TCATCGAGGCGAATGCCGACGCCGGACTGGTGGGCAATCTCGTTCAACGTTGCCGCCACCCCGCCGCGGGTGGGGTCACGCATCAGTCGCAGGGCAGCGCCATTGTCGGCCACCATGGCCGCCACCAGGTGATTGAGCGAGGCTGAGTCCGAGCGCAGCTCGGTGGCGAATCGCAAACCCTTGCGCAGTGACATGATGGCCACGCCGTGATCGCCAATGCTGCCGGACACGATCACCTTGTCTCCCGGGCGGGCGTGGTCGCTGCCCAGTTCCAGGCCATCGGGCACACGGCCGACACCGGCCGTGTTGATGAACACGCCATCTCCTTTGCCGCGCTCCACCACCTTGGTATCCCCGGTCACAATTGCGACGCCGGCCTCGCGGGCGGCGGCCGCCATCGACTCGACGATGCGCGCCAGGTCAGACAGGGGAAAGCCCTCTTCCAGGATAAAGCCGGCGGTCAGGTACAGCGGCACAGCGCCGCCCATGGCAAGGTCGTTTACCGTGCCGTGCACGGCGAGGCTGCCGATATCCCCGCCGGGGAAAAACAGCGGTGAAATCACAAAGCTGTCGGTGGTCATGACCATGCGGCCTGCGTCTACATCGAAGCGGGCTTGGTCGTCACCCTGGTTCAGCATGGGGTTGTCGAAAGCGCGGCGGAACAGCAGGTCCACCAGGTCTGCCATGGCGCGGCCGCCGGCGCCGTGGCTCATGTCCACCTTGCCGTTGGCCAGGTCGAGTTTGCGCGCCTGGCGCCTGCCGGCTTCCGCCATGGCCTCGTGCTTACCCTTGTCGTACTGCACGGCGCTTCTCCTCTCTCCGCTGGCGATGTTCGGCCTCGGCCTGCTGACGGAAGCGCCCGTAGGTGTAGTAGGCGGCGCAGGCTCCCTCGTCGGAAACCATGCACGATCCCAGTGGGTTGTCCGGCGTACAGCTGGTGGCAAACAGCTTGCAATCGGTAGGCTTTTTGACGCCGCGCAAAATCGCCGGGCAGTCGCAGCTCTTGGTGCCGCGGGCATATTGGTAGCGCAGTTCGAAACGGCGTTCAGCGTCGAACTGTGCAAACTCCTCGCGAATACCCAGCGCCGATTCCGGGATGTCACCAAGGCCGCGCCACTCGAAGCTGGGGCGGCGCTCAAAGACCTCCTGCACGATGGCCTGGGCGCGCTGGTTGCCCACTGGTGTCACCGCGCGGGTGTACTGGTTCTCGATCTCGGCGCGGCCGGCGTTCAACTGCTCGATCAGCATGAGAATGGACTGCAACACGTCCAGCGGCTCAAAGCCCGCGATGACCACCGGCTTGCGGTGCTGGGCGGCACAGAAGCGGTAGGCGTCGGAACCGATTACCACGCTGACATGGGCAGGGCCGATAAAACCGTCCACTTCCACCGGCTGCTCGCCTTCGCCCACCGCGAGAATTGCATTCATCGCCGCCGGGGTGAGCACGTGGTTGCAGAACACGCTGAAGTTATCGATGCCACGGTCCCTGGCTTGAAGTATGCCTAGCGCCGTGGGCGGTGTGGTGGTTTCAAAGCCGATACCAAAGAACACCACCTGGCGCTCGGGGTTGGCCTCGGCCAGTTCCAGGGCGTCGCTTACCGAGTACACCATGCGCACATCGGCGCCATCGGCTTTCGCCTTCAGCAGGCTGACGCCCTTGCTGCCAGGTACTCGCAGCATGTCGCCGTAGGAGGCGAGTATGACCTCCGGGTTTTCGGCTGCCAGCCGCACGGCCATATCCAGGCGACCGATAGGCAGCACACAGACCGGGCAGCCCGGCCCGTGAATCAGCTCGACATTGTCCGGCAACAGGTCCGGGACGCCGTAGCGGAATACGGCATGGGTGTGGCCGCCGCAGAACTCCATCAGCCGGTAGTCGCGGTCGGTATCGGCAGCGGCAGCAATGGACCGGCCCAGGGCGCGGGCGCGATCGCCGTCGCGAAACTCGTCAATGTACTTCATGCGCTGGCCTCCAGGATGCCGCCCTCGCTCATGGCAGCGAGGGTGCGTTCCGCCTCGGCCTGGTCGAGTCGCGACAGGGCGTAGCCCACGTGCAGGATCACGTAGTCACCCACCGACAGGTCTTCCACCAGGGCGGTGTTGATTTCGCGGATAACGCCGCCGCTGGAGGCCAGCGCGCGCTCGTTATTGACGATCTCGGTAATGCGAACGGGAATGGCGAGACACATCAGTTCACCTCCTCAAATAAAGCGTTCTCCAGCAGTTGGCGCCTGGCCACCCAGGCCTGGCCCAGGCTGATGCTGCCGTCGTTGGGCGGCACGCTTGACGGTAACAGTGGCGTCAGGCCAGCGCGCCGCAAGCGTTCAGGAACATGGGTGGCAAGATGGCGGTTCAGGAAACAGCCTCCGGCCAGCGCTACGGTTTCGATTCCAGTGGTATCCGCGGCGTGGATCGCCCACCTGGACAGCGCCTCGATCAGCGTGCCATGGAACAGGCTGGCCCCCGTGACCGGATCGTCGCAGTCCGCCAGCGCCGCCAGCAGCGCGGAAAAATCGATACGGCCTTCTTCCAGGCTGTAGCCGCCGTTCAAGACCAACGGCTCCTGCACCAGGGCTTCCAGTTGCATCGGCGCTTCACCTTCATACGCCGCGTGCGTGTTGACGCCCAACAGGCCCGCCGCCGCGTCGAACAGGCGGCCAGCGGCTGAAGTCACCGGTACGTCACCCGTCGCCAACAGACAGTGCAGCGCCGGCGCGAGCGGTTCATTGGCGAAACGGGTTTCGATCTCTTCGCCACGACCCAGCTGGTGTAACACGCCGGCGGCCAGGCGCCAGGGTTCGCGAGCGGCGCGATCGCCACCGGCGATGGGAAGCGGGGTGAGGTGTCCGAGGCGCTGGAATCCAGCGCCGTCGAGTTGCATCAACTCGCCGCCCCAGGCTTCACCGTCGGCCCCCAGCCCGTGCCCGTCCAGTGCGATGCCCAGGGCCGGACCCTCGTGACCGCAGACCGCCAGCACTGCGGCGAGATGGGCGTGATGATGTTGTACCCGTACCAGTGGCACCTGGTATTCACAGGCCAGCTGTTCCGCAAGCCGGGTAGACGCGTAGTCACGGTGCCAGTCACAGGCGATAAGCTCGGGCCGCGTTTCCAACAGGGCCATGAGCTGTTCGACACTCTCCTGCTGGAAGCGAACCGTGGCCGGGGTATCCAGGTCGCCGATATGCGGTGACAACCAGGCCTGCCGGTCGCGCAGCAGGGTCACGCTGTTCTTGAGATGAGCGCCGACCCCCAGCACCGCAGGCCCGGTGTTTGCTAAAGGTATCGCCACGGGCACATAGCCGCGAGCGCGGCGGATCAGGCGGGGCTCGCCATCGATCACCCGCAGCACAGAATCATCGGCCCGAGCACTGATGTCGCGATCGTGGTCGATGACCAGGTCGGCCACTTCAGCAAGCTGATCGCGTGCCTCCCGGTTATCGGTCAGCAGCGGATCGCCGCTCAGGTTGGCGCTGGTCATGACCAGTGCCGTGTTTTGGGTTTGTGTCAGCCACTCAGACCCGGTGGGTTTGTTCAGCAGCGCGTGAAACAGCAGGTAGTGAATGGCCGTGTAGGGCAGAAACAGGCCGAGACTGTCCAGGCCGGGCGAGAGCTCGTCAGGCAGTGCTCCGCGGCCCTCCAGCACCACAACCGGCCGCTCCGGCCGCTGCAGGCAGTCGCGCTCAACTTCCGAAAGCCGGGCGTATTGCGCCGCGCTGTCAGCGTTCAACACCATCACCGCGAAGGGTTTGCCGTCGCGGCGCTTGTTCAGTCGCAAGCGCGTAATCGCGGCGGGGTTGCGGGCGTCGCAGGCCAGGTGGAAACCGCCGATGCCCTTGATGGCGACAATGCCGCCGGCTTTGATCACTGCGGCAGCTTCCTCAAGGGGAAGGGACAGCCTCGGGCCGCAGTCGTGACAGCAGGTGGGCTCGGCATGGAAGCGCCGGCTGGCGGGGTCGTTGTAGTCCGCCTCGCAGCCCGAACACAGGGTGAAGTCTGCCATGCTGGTGGCGGCGCGGTCGTAGGGCAGCCGCCGCGTCATGGTGTAGCGAGGGCCGCAGTTGGTGCAGGCGATAAACGGGTGCAGGTGGCGACGATTATCGCTGTCGAACAGTTCAGCGAGACAGTCTGCGCACAGGCCGGTGTCCGGCGGGATGGCCGCGCTGGCCAGTTTGCCGGCGGCGGTTTCGCGAATCGCAAAGCCTTCGCTGTCGAGCACGGGGAGGGCGGTTTCCTGCAACTGGTCGATACGCGCCAGCGGCGGCAATTGCTGTTGCAGGGTGCTGACAAAGCCGTCGAGGTCGATGCCTTCGGCCTCGATCACCACGCCGTCCGGGCCATTCTGAACAAAACCGCTGATGCCCCGCTGCTGGGCGCAGCGATACACATAGGGGCGAAAACCGACACCCTGCACCAGCCCGCGCACCTGCAGGCGGCGGCGCTCGGTAGTGGGAAGTGCCTGCAGTGGCCCGCTAGTCATCAGGCAGTGGCGGCAGCCAGCTGGCGCGCGGCGCCGATCCAGTTGAACCAGCGTTCCATGCCTTCACCGCTGGTGGGCGAGACCTGAATGACCTGCAGCGCCGGGTTCACTTTGAGGGCATTGTCGATCAATGCTTCGACGTCAAAATCCAGGTGCGGTAGCAGGTCGATTTTCGACACCAGCATCAGCGATGCCGCGGCAAACATATTGGGATACTTCAGCGGCTTGTCTTCGCCCTCGGTGACCGACGCAATCACTACCTTGTGGGCCTCACCGAGATCAAAGCCCGCGGGGCACACCAGGTTGCCGACGTTCTCGATAAACAGCACGCCGTCGTGGATGTGCAGTGCATGGAAGGCCTTGTCGATCATTTCCGCGTCGAGGTGGCAGCCGCGGCCGGTGTTCACCTGTAGGGCCGGTACGCCGGTGGCGCGAATGCGATCGGCGTCGGCGCTGGTTTCCTGGTCACCCTCGATCACCGCCATCGACAGCTGGCCGGTGAGCTGGCGCAGGGTTTCCACCAGCAGCGTGGTCTTGCCGGCGCCGGGGGAGGAGACCAGGTTCAGGGCCAATACACCGTGGCTCGCAAAGTGCCGCCGGTTGTGGGCGGCGATCTCGTTGTTCTTGCTGAGGATGTCTTTCTCGACGCTCACCAGGTGGGAGCGCGCCGCCGGGTCATCACGCAGTACGGTGACGCTCGCCTTGTGACCTTCCCCGTGTTCGTGCTGGTGCTCATGCTCATGGGAATGGTCATGAGCGTGCTCATGTTTCTCGATACGGGTTTCCCCTTCGCTACAGCCACATACGCCACACATCAGGCTACCTCCAGTTCTTTCAGTCGTAACTCTTCACCCTGTTCCACGATCAGCTGGTAGCCACCGCAGTCAGGGCAGCCCTCGCCGCGGGCTGCTATCTCGATGCTGCGGCTACAGTCCATACACCAGCCGCGGCCGGGAATCTCCCGTATCTCCAGGGTCGCAGACTCGGCTGAGGTTCCGCGGGCGCCCACGTCGAAGGCGAATTCCAACGCGTGGGGGTCAACGTGCCCCAGCGCCCCGATCTCCACGATCACCCTTTGCACGGTCGCAAAACCGTCGAGTTGGCGCTGCTCTTCGATCAGCTCCACCATGCCCTGGCACAGTGCCATCTCATGCATGAGCCGGCTCCTCCAGGGTCCAGGGCGCGCAGGGGTCCAGGCCCAGCACCAGCAGCCGCAGCGGTTCATCGTCCAGCGCAAGTCGGCCGGCTTCCTGTTCCAGCGGTCCGCCGGGCGCAAAATGCCAGTCGGTGGGTGCGAGCACGCGCCACTGGTGAACGCGACCTCCATTGTCCAGCATGACTCTGTGAAACACGGGGCCGCGGGCGGTCACCGCACAGCCCAGACCCAGGCCCTTTGCCAGGGTCCAGTCACTGACGGAGTGGGTGGATGGCTCCCCCCGCAGGTTTCTCGCAATCACCAGGGTATCCAGTAGCTGCGCCAGCAGGCGGCGAGACAATGCGCCATAACGAGCGTCCGTGGTGAGCTCGACGATCATCGGATGGCGCTGCATGGCCAGTGGGCCTACTTCGATGCCGGCGCCGGCGGGCTCCAGTGGATTGAAATCTGTTGCGTCCAGCGCCGACTGCGCCAGGG
>JAZBOY010000118.1:0-54990 GCA_036351375.1 Halieaceae bacterium | reverse complement strand
GGGTCTTCTCCCTCGGGCAGGAACAGGAAGCGCGCCGCGCGGCCGTCCTGCATGCAGGGGAGGGCGGCCTCGAGGGCGCGCCCCGCGGCCTGTCGGCCGGCCGTGTCGCCGTCGAAACAGAACACCACTTCGGGGCACAGGCGAAAAATTTTCTCGAGATGAGCCTGGCCGGTGGCAGTGCCGAGGGTCGCGGTGGCATTGTTGATGCCGTGCTGGGCCAGCGCGATCACGTCCATGTAGCCCTCGACGATAATGATGCGCTCCAGTTGGCGGTTGGCCTGCCGCGCCTGGTACAGGCCATAAAGCTCTCGGCCTTTCTGGAAAATGGGTGTCTCGGGTGAGTTCAGGTACTTGGGTTTGTCATTCCCCAGCACGCGGCCGCCGAAGCCGATCACCCGGCCGCGCTGGTCGCGAATCGGGAACACCACCCGGTCGCGGAAGCGGTCATAGACGCGCCCGCTTTCATTTTCCACCAGCATGCCGGCCAGCTTGAGCTGCTGTTTGCGCTCCTCGGTGGTACCCAGCGCCTTGAGCAGGTTATCCCAGCCGGGGGCTGCGAAGCCGAGGTCGAAACGCTTGGCGATTTCGCCGGTCAGGCCACGGCCCTTGAGGTAGTCCACAGCGGCGGCCTTGCGCGGATGCGCACGCAACTGTCGCTGGTAGTAGCGAGCCGCTTCTTCCATCAGCGGGTAAAGCTCGCGCTGGCCACGCTCCTCACGACGCTGGGACTGCTCCCGCGGCACGCTCATGCCGAGGCTGTCGGCCAGGGACTCCACCGCCGCCGGAAACTCCATGTTCTCGTAATCCATCAGGAAGCCAAGGGCGTTGCCGCCGGCGCCACAGCCGAAGCAGTAATAGAACTGCTTCTCGGGATTGACGCTGAAGGAGGGGCTCTTTTCCTGGTGGAACGGGCAGCAGGCCATGTAGTTCTTGCCGCTCTTCTTGAGCTTCACGCGGCGGTCGATCACGTCGACGATGTCGGCGCGATCGAGGAGGTCGTCGATGAAGGATTGGGGAATCAATCCGGCCATGGGCTCTCTGTCGGGCTCGCTGCCCCGGTGGGCGTGCTATTGAATCACGCCCGCCAGAGACTCTGAGGAATCTATGTGAAGTGTATTGTAGCTAGTGTAGCCGGCTGCCAGCCGGCCGCAGGAACGCAGGCAGGAACGCAGAGAGCGGGCTCAGCCCTGCAGGCGCTGCTTCACCAGGCCGCTGACCTTGCCCATGTCGGCGCGGCCCTGCAGCTCGGGCTTCAGTTGGCCCATGACCTGTCCCATGGCCTGCATGCCCTCGGCGTCGACACTGGCAATGGCCTTGTCGACGAGGGCGATTATCTCTGTCTCGGAGAGCTGCTGGGGCAGGAACTCCTGGATCACGCCGATTTCATAGTTTTCCTGCTCTGCCAGCTCGGAACGGCCAGCGTCTTCAAACTGCTGAGCGGAATCGCGGCGCTGCTTGACCATCTTGTCGAGCACGGCCAGCACGCGAGCATCATCCAGCTCGATGCGCTCGTCGACTTCGATTCGTTTGAACTCCGCCTGGATCAGGCGAATGGTCTGGAGGCGGGGCTTGTCCTTGGCCCGCATGGCCGCTTTCATAGCGGCCTGAATGTCGTCCTTGAGGGGAGAAGCGCTCATCAGTGAGTCGCCGCCTGCTTAGTACAGGCGAACGCGCTTCTTGTTTTCCCGGGACATTTTCTTCGCGTGACGCTTCACGGCAGCCGCGGCCGCGCGCTTGCGCACGGTGGTCGGCTTCTCGTAGTGCTCGCGCTTGCGAACTTCGGCCAGGATACCGGCCTTTTCGCAGGAACGCTTGAAGCGACGGAGCGCGATATCAAACGGCTCGTTTTCCTTGATCTTGATATGGGGCATTCAGTTCACACCTGTCCAGTAAAATCTGCTGCAGGCCGCGAATTTCAAGGCCTCCAACCACAAAGGGCGCGCATTTTATACCCAAGCCGATGAGAATGCAAAGCCCGATTACAGCGCCGCTGACGGCCGCCAAACTGGCCTGTGGGCAGGTGGTCCATTATCATCCCGCCTCTATTCACCCGAGAACCTTATTCGAGAACCAAAGCCATGCGCGTACTAGGCCTGGAAACCTCCTGTGATGAGACCGGCATCGCCCTCTACGACAGCGAGCAGGGCCTGCTGGCGGACGCCCTCTACAGCCAGGTGGAGGTGCACCGGGAATACGGCGGCGTGGTGCCGGAGCTCGCCTCCCGCGACCACGTGCGCAAAACCCTGCCGCTGGTTCAGCAGGTACTGGCCGAGGCAGGCTGCGAACGACCCGATGCGGTGGCTTACACCGCGGGCCCCGGCCTGGTGGGCGCGCTGATGGTGGGTGCTACCCTGGCGCGCTCGCTGGCGCTGGGTTGGGGGGTGCCGGTACTGGGCGTCCATCATATGGAGGGTCACCTGCTGGCGCCGATGCTGGAAACCCAGCGCCCCGACTATCCCTTCGTGGCGCTTCTGGTGTCCGGCGGCCATACCCAACTGGTGCGGGTAGACGGGATCGGACTCTACAAGATGCTGGGGGAGTCGGTGGACGACGCCGCCGGCGAGGCGTTCGACAAGACCGCCAAGATGCTGGGCGAGCCCTATCCGGGTGGGCCTCACGTGGCGCGCCTGGCCGAATCCGGCGACCCGGCCCGTTACGACTTTCCGCGGCCCATGACCGCCAAGCCCGGCCTGGATTTCAGCTTCAGCGGCCTCAAGACCCCCCCCCTGACCACGCTGGAAGCCGCCGGGGGCCGTGGGCAGGTCGACGAGCAGACCCGCGCCGACATCGCCTGTGCCTTCCAGCAGGCGGTGGTGGACACGCTGGTGATCAAATGTCGCAGGGCGCTGGAGCAGGAAGGCCTGGATACCCTGGTTATCGCCGGGGGTGTCAGTGCCAACAAGGAACTGCGGCGCCAGCTCAAGGAGACACTCGAAACACTCGGCGGGCAGGTGTTCTATCCCGGGCTGCGCTACTGCACCGACAACGGTGCGATGATCGCCTACGCGGGCTGCCAGCGGCTGCTGGCCGGAGAGCGCGACCCGGCAGAGGCGGCGGTGCGTCCGCGCTGGCCGCTGGACGAATTGCCGCCGCTGGGCGGCGCTGACCAGGCGGCCTGACTTGGACCGGGTATTCATCAATGACCTGGTGGTGGAAACCATCGTCGGCATCCATCCCTGGGAGCGGGAAACTCCCCAGCGCCTCGTGCTCCAGCTGGAGGTGGGGGTGGACATCGCCGCAGTGGCGGCGGCTGACGATATCGAGCTGACGGTGGACTACGCAGGGCTGGCCGAGCGGGTCAGCAGCTTTATCCGCGAAGGCCGCTATCGGCTGCTGGAAACCCTGGCGGAGGAAACCGCCGCCATGATCCGCAACGAGTTCGGCGTGGGCTGGCTGCGGCTGACGGTCGGCAAGCCTGGGGCGGTGACCACCGCCGGCCAGGTGGGTGTTGCCATCGAGCGCGGCGAGGCCACATGAGCAGTCGCCAGACCCGGGTGTTCCTGGGCGTGGGGAGTAATATCGACCGCGAGGGCCATATCTGCACCGGGCTGGACACACTGCAGGCCGAGTTCGGGTTGGCCGGCATTTCCTCGGTATACGAAAGCGAGGCGCTCGGTTTCGAGGGCCCCGCCTTCTACAACCTGGCCGTGGAAATGGAAGTGGATATCTCGCTGGGTTCGCTGGCGCGCTACCTGCGGCAGCTGGAATACCGGATGGGCCGGCCTCGCGATGCCAGCCGCTTCAGCTCACGCACCCTGGACCTGGACATTCTCTGTTTTGGTGACCACTGCGGGGTTCTGGACGGCATCGAGCTGCCGCGCGGGGAGATACTGGAAAACGCCTACGTGCTGGCACCGCTGGCAGAGTTGGCACCAACAGTGACGCTGCCCGGCAGCGGAGAAAGCTTTGGCCAGCTCTGGCAGCGGCTCGCCGGTAGCATGCAGGCCGTAAAGCTGGTCGACTTCGAGTGGCGTGGCCGCGAGCTGCCCATGCCCCGTGCGGCCCAGGCAGGGGTGGGCTAGTCGCCGAGTAGCTGCTCGCGCTCCGCGCGCAGGCGCTTACCCACTTCGTGACCGGGAATGCCGCTGGCGGCAATCGCCGCGGCGTCCACCCCCTGGCAGGCGTCCAGTGCCCTGCGCCAGTAGTCGTCATCTGCGTCCGGGTGCAGGGCCTTCAGCGTATCGAGCAGCAGCGCAAAGCGCTCCGGTCGTCGAAACGCATCCGTTGCCTCCAGCACCTGTAGTCGTTCGGCGGCAGTCAGCTCGGCCGGCGCCAGCAGTGCGGGCTCCTGGCGAGCCCAATGGCCTGCCAGCTCCGCAAAGCGACGGGGGGCGTTGAGTCGCTGGCACAGAGTTTCCACCGCTTCGCCGTCGAGGCCGCTGCAGAGAGCGGCGAACCTGACCTCGAGTGACGAATCGGTCGCCGCCTGGCGCAGGCAGGCGAGCGCAGGTGCCAGCGGCGTGAGTTCGGGAAGCAGCACCCGGCTCGCACCACAGGCGTCCAGCACCTCGAGGAAAACGCCCGGATTTGGGGTTTGCAGGGCGCGCGCCATCTCGCTCCAGATCCGCTCAGCCGACAGCGTCTCAAGCTCGCCGCTTTCGCACAGGCTGCGCATCAGCGAGAGCGTGTCGTCGGCCACCTGGAAATCCAGCGCGTGAAGGTAGGCGGCAAAGCGAGCGACCCGCAACACCCGCAGCGGGTCTTCCACAAAGGCCGGAGATACGTGGCGCAGCAGCCGGGCTTCGAGGTCGGCCTTGCCACCGTAGGGGTCAATCAGTTCCCCGTCCGGAGATTCCGCTATAGCGTTGACGGTGAGGTCGCGCCGCAACAGGTCTTGTTCCAGTGTCACCGAGGGATCGCTGTGCACTTCGAAGCCGGTGTGGCCACGCCCCGCCTTGCGTTCGGTGCGGGCCAGGGCGTACTCCTCGCCGCTGTCGGGGTGCAGGAACACGGGGAAGTCGCGACCCACCTGGCGATAGCCCTGTTCGAGCAGGTCCTCGGGAGTAGCGCCTACCACCACCCAATCGCGCTCGCGCACAGGGAGGCCGAGAAGTCGGTCGCGTACGGCGCCGCCTACCAGATAGGTGTCCATGCTCAGGGATTATTCAGGAACAGTCGCAGCTGTACCACTCACCGCTGTCGAGGCAGTACATGGACAGGGACTGGCCCCACACGCAGCCAGTATCCATGGCGAATAGGTGGTCGCCGCGGGCCTGGCCCTGCAGGGCGGCCCAGTGCCCGAAGATAATGTTCTGGCCCTGGGTTTCACGCTGGCTGTAGCTGAACCAGGGCGCCACGTTGCGGCCCGGGTTTGGCACCAGGCCCTTGCTCTGCAGATCGAGCTGGCCGTTGGCGTACAGGAAGCGCATGCGGGTGAGGTAGTTGGTAATGGTGCGCAGGCGCGGGTAGCCCGACAGCGCATCGTTCCAGCGGCGCGGCGAATTGCCGTACATACGGGACAGGAATTTTCGCCATTCCGGCCCGCGCAATGCGGCTTCCACCTCGGCGGCGTACTCGTGCGCTTCGTCCAGGGACCAGATGTGCGGAATGCCCGCATGCACCAGGGTGTAGTCACCCTCCGTGTGGATCAACGGCCGATGCCGCAACCAGCGCAGCAGTTCGTCGCGGTCGTGGGCGATGAGAATCTTGTCCAGTGTATCCGAGCGGCTCTTCTTGCGCAGGCCGTTGGCCACTGCCAGCAGGTGCAGGTCGTGGTTGCCGAGTACGCAGGTGATGTTATCGCGACGCTTGTAGACAAAGCGCAGCGTACGCAAGGAATCCGGGCCGCGATTGACGAGATCGCCGACCATCCACAGCCGGTCGCGGTCCCAGTTGAACTTCACTTTTTTGAGCAGGCATCTCAGGGGCTCAAGGCAGCCCTGCACATCCCCTACCGCGTACGTTGCCATTCGTCTTCTTGTTGTCGTCGCTCAATCGTGGTGACTTGCCAGCGTATCAGCGATGGCAAGGAACTGCTCCAGGGTCAGGGTTTCCGCCCTCGCGGTCGGGGATATCCCTAGCTGCTCCAAGTGTTGCACATCAACCAGATCGCGCAAGGTATTGCGCAGGGTTTTTCGGCGCTGGGAAAAGGCGGCACTGACCACCTGGCGCAGCCGCTTTTCGCGGCCGGGCTCGGGCGGCTCGGGCCGGGGACGCAGCCGCACGATGGCGGATACCACCTTGGGCGGCGGGTGAAAGGCGCCCGGAGGCACATCGAACAGGGCATCGACCTGGCAGTGGTACTGGGTCATCACGCCGAGCTTGCCCCAGGCCTTGCTGCCGGGTTCCGCGGCCATGCGCTGGACAACTTCGCGCTGAAGCATGAAGTGCATGTCTGCTATGGCGTCTGCAAAGGACAGCAGGTGAAAGATCAGCGGCGTGGAAATGTTGTAGGGCAGGTTGCCCACGACCCGCAGCTTGTCCGTGTCGGCCAGGGCGCCGAAGTCCAGCTTGAGCGCGTCGCCCTCATGCAGCCGAAACCGGGGGTTGTCGCCAAAGCGCTCCAACAGGCCGGGAACCAGGTCTCGATCCAGTTCCACCACGTCGAGGCGCGCCCCGCTGGCCAGCAGACCCTCGGTCAGGGCGCCCTGGCCGGGGCCGATCTCCACCAGATGCTGTCCCGGTGCGGGCGCTATGCTGCCAATGATGCGATCGATGACGCCGGCGTCGTGCAGGAAGTTCTGCCCGAAACGTTTGCGAGGCTGGTGATTTTTCATGAGCGATGAGAGCGCGGCTGCAGCTCAGGCCGCCGCGCCGGCCAGCTGGCTGGCCAGGCTGAGGGCGGCCTGCAGGCTGCCGGCATCGGCACCGCCGCGGCCGGCCAGCTCCAGGGCGGTGCCGTGATCGACCGAGGTGCGAATGATGGGCAGCCCCAGGGTAACGTTCACGGCCTGGCCGAAGCCTGCATACTTCAGTACCGGCAGGCCCTGGTCGTGGTACATGGCGAGTACCGCGTCGCAGGCATCCAGGACTCGCGGAGTGAAGGCGGTGTCGGCGGGCAGCGGTCCGGTCAGGGCCATGCCCTCGGCGCGCAGGCGCTCCAGCACGGGGCTGATGACCTCGATTTCCTCACGCCCCAGGTGGCCGCTTTCGCCGGCGTGGGGGTTGAGGCCCAGCACCACGATCCTCGGCGCACTGATGGCGAACCGGGAGGAGAGTTCGCCGTGCAATACCCGCAGTATCTCCTCGAGACCCGCTTCGGTGATGGCGCCCGGCACCGCCGCCAGCGGCAGGTGGGTAGTCGCCAGCGCCACGCGCAGGCTTCCCGCAGCCAGCAGCATAACCACCTTGTCGGCGCCGCAGGCCTCGGCAAAAAACTCGGTGTGCCCGGAAAACGCGATACCCGCATCATTGATGATCGACTTCTGCACCGGTCCGGTGACCAGGGCATCGAACTCACCGTCCAGGCAGCCCTGGCAGCCGCGGCGCAGCAGCTCCAGGACGTAGGGCGCATTGAGCACGTCGAGACGACCGGGTTCGGCGGGCTTGGCGAGCGCGACCGGCAGCACCTGCAGGCTGCCGGCGGCCTGTGGCTGGGGCGCCGCGGTGGCGTCATAGGCTCGCAGCTGTAGCGGCAGGCCCAGGAGCCTGGCGCGCGCTTCCAGCAGCGCCGGGTCGGCCAGCACGACCAGTTCGTCGGGATGGGGATGCTGTGCCAGCTGCACCAGCAGGTCCGGCCCGATGCCGGCGGGCTCGCCGGAGCTGATGGCGATACGCTGGCTAGGCATTACTTGATGTCGATGAAGGCCTCATCGCGGATCTTGCGCAGCCAGGCGTCCAGCTCTTCCTGGTACTTACGCTGGTGCAGCATTTCCCGGGCCCGGTTGCTGACCACCATGCTCGACAGGTCTTCCTGGCGGCGCTCCAGCACCTCGAGGATGTGCCAGCCGAACTGGCTCTCGAAGGGCTGGGAAATGCTGTTAAGTTCAGTGGAATTCATGATGTTCTCAAACTCGGGGACCATTTGCCCCGGGGTGGTCCAGCCGAGATCCCCGCCTTCCTGGGCAGAGCCGATATCCTCGGAATACTCACGCGCCAGTTCACCAAAGTCCTCGCCGCCGATGATGTCTTCGCGCAGCTGGCGGGCCAGCTCGCGGGTTTCCTCGGAGCTGCGAATCGCCGAGGGCTTGAGCAGGATGTGGCGCACCTTGGTCTGCTGTACCAGCATTTCGCCACCGCGCTTCTCTGCCAGGAACACCAGGTGGTAGCCGCTGGCGCTGCGGATGGGAGCGGCGGTTTCGCCCACCTTCAGGCCCGGCGCCACGTCGGCGAACAGGCTCGGCAGGTTGTCGCGGGAACGCCAGCCCAGGTCGCCTCCCTGGAAGGGCAAGCCGCTGGTGCCCACCACCTCGTCGAAGTTCTCGCCGGCAGCGATGCGCGTGTAGAGTGCATTGACTTGCCGGGCGGCGGCCTGGTCTTCGGCGGAGCCGGGATCGCCGGATACCGCCAGCAGGGCGTGAACCAGGTGGTACTCCTCGGCCGTCAGCTGCTTGCCTTCCTCGGATTCCAGGAAGTTCTCCACCTCTTCATCAGTGATCTGGATGCCCGGGTTGACGTTGCCCTGCTGCACGCGCTGGATCACGAATTCACGGCGCACGTCTTCACGCATGGACTGGTAGGAGCGGCCCTCCGTCTCGAGCTGCACGCGGAACTGATCGAGGCTCATACCGTTGCGGGCGGCGATGCGAGTGATGGATTCGTTGAGCTGGGCGTCGCTGATGCGCACCCCGGCGCGGCGCCCCATCTGCAGCTGGATGCTCTCCAGGATCAGCCGGTCGAGGGTCTCCCGCACCAGGACTTCCTGGGGCGGGGCCTCGCGGCCCTGGCGCTGCAGGTTCTCCTCAACCAGGGCCAGCCGGCGTCGCAGCTCGCTGGCCATGATGACGTCATCCTCGACGATGGCGACCACCGAATCGAGTATCTGGGTTTGTGCCTGGGCGACCGGCGCTACCGGCCCGCCGAGCATCCACAGCAGGCATCCTTGCAGAAACAGGGCCGCGGTCAGACGCTTACAAATCACTGTCTTGGTATCCTCGAATAAACTCTTCCAGCAGCTCGGAGACGCGGGTGCCTACGCCGCCCAGTCCCTTGAGCTGGAATTCGATATAGGTTGCATTTTCGTATTCGACCAGTTCAGTGGCGGCTCGGTTCGTATTCTGGTCGACATAGCGCTGGTAGACGAGCCGCACCCGCCAGCAGCAGCTATTGTACTCTATTCCGGCCATATCATTGACCCGCTCGTTCTCCTCCAGGTCGTAGAGCGAGCGCAGGAAGATGCGCCACTCCTTGCTGAACGGGTAATAGGTGGAAAAGTCCAGCTGGTCAATATCGCGACCGTCGTTGGCCGTGGTGCGATTGCGCCGGTAGCTATAGCCGAGGTTGACGATGGCGCCGCCGTCCCCGCGCCAGCCGGCCTGGAAGGTGCTCTGGTCGAGTTCGTTCTCGTCGGTATTCCACAGCCAGGCCGAGCGGAAATTCCACTGCTCCGCGGGTGACAGTGCCAGTTCTGCGGCAATCGCTGAGCTGCCTTCGGTATCTTCCGGCCCCGTTGCACCGATGCTGACCTGGCGGTCGTCAAAGTAGTAGATCTGGCCGATGCTGGCTGCCAGCTTCTCCCGGCCACTGTCCTGGTCGAGGAAACGGGTGGTGATCCCCACCGACACCTGGTTGGAGTCGTCGATACGATCGTTGCCGGAGAAGCGGGTTTCCCGGAACAGCTGGCTGTAGGTAAAGGTCAGCTCGGTGGTGTCGAAGCTGGGCAGGCCGTCCTGTTCCTCGAAGTCCGACCACAGGTAATAGACCCGTGGCTCCAGGGTCTGCAGGCCCCAACCCGTGTTGCGCTCAAAGAACAGGCCGCCGTCCAGGCTCAGCATCGGCGCACCCACGTCCGGGGTGTCATCCGGCGAACCGTCAAAGATCACGTCCTCGTCGAGGTCGTAGTTGAGCTGGCGGTACTTGGCAGTCGGCGTGAGGAAACCCCAGATCCACTGCATCGGGTAGTTGGCGCCGATCTCGTTGTAGAGCCGGTGGCCGGTGGGTTCATCGTTGTGGTCAAAGTAGGCGTAGTCGCTGAACCACAGCAGGTTGGGGCTGAAGGTCTGCGCGCTCGCCGTGCGCCGCAGGCTGAGCTGGGGCAGCTTGCTGTACTGGTCGCGCTGCACGTCGCGGGCGATGGTCTGGAATTCTTCCAGCCGCAGGGTGGTCAGCCAGTTGTCGCCCAGGTAGTCCACCTGGCCCGACTGCAGCAGGTGAGTCGACTGCTTTAGCTCCAGCGAGGTGGTGCCGATGTCGTTGAAGTACTCGTCGTCGCTGGTCTTGGTGAAGTCGATGTTGGTGCGCCAGCGCTGCTTGAACAGGCCGCGTTGCTCGATGGCGGAAAGCCAGCGGTCGCCGTCCTCGTCCGGTACATCCTCCTGGTACTGCTCATCGCCGCTGATCCAGGCGCCGCCCAGTTCCCAGTAACCCGCCTGCCGCGACAGGTGTCGAAACTCGAGCTCTGTGAGTAGTCCGCGGTCCTGAATCAGTCGTGGCGTCAGGGTGGCGTCGTAGTTCGGCGCCAGATTGAAATAGTAGGGCGTGGCGATATCCAGGCCGCCGTTGGAGTCGTTGGTTACCTCCGGCCACAGGAATCCTGACTTGCGCCGGTCGTCCAGGGGAAAGCGCAGGAACGGGGTGTAGAGCACCGGGGTGCCCTCAATCTCGATCTTGGCGTCTCGCGCGGTGCCCACGCCTTCCTCGATGTTGAGTTCCAGCTCTTCCGCACGCAGCACCCAGCCCTCGTTCAGGGGCGGGCAGTAGCTGAAGTAGCCGTCATCGAGCTCGATAATGCCGTTGTCGTGACGTACCACGAGGTCGGCACCGCCGCGCAGGTGCTGCTCGTGCAGCACGAACTGGTTGGCGGTCAGGCGCGCCTCGCCGGTGGTGGTTTCCAGTGTGCCGGTGGCGCCGCGCAGCAATACGCCGGGTTCGCGGATTTCCACGTCCCCCAGCAGGCTGCCGGTGCCGGTGGTGCGGTCGTACTCGCCCTCGGCTGCGCGAATCAAGCGATAGCCCTGGCGCGCCTCCAGGCCGCCGTAGAAGCGCACGATGTCCCCCTCCAGCTCCGAGCGTGCGGCGGTGGCCTCGATGTCCTCCAGCGCGGGGTCACGGGACCTGTCCAGATCTCCCAGCGGATCCCGGTAGCTGCCGCCGCAGCGCTGGCTGCGCAGGGCGATAGCGCCTTCACCTGCGATGTCGTCTGTCCAGTCCAGGAAGGGAAAGCCGCCGCAATCGTTGGCCGATACCTCGGCCGGACTGTTATCCTCGCCGGGCGCCTGCTCGGGCTGGGCGGTCGCGTCCGCGGCGACCAGGCTGGTGACCAGACACAGAAGGGCTCTGCCCGCAGGGCGACGAACAAACCGTTTGTGGGCGCTGCGTGGCCGGTCCCTGGTCATGGTGCTGCGTGATAGTTGAAAGAGGATTTCGAGGGAACCGGGATGATAAAGCATTCTCGATGGGCATGCCCGCGCTAATGGATGCGCGGGAGGCCGAGCTGCACAGCTACGCGGTTGGCGTGACCGGCATGGACGCCGATGCTGCGAGCTGGGAGCCCGTGGCCGGTGACGCCAGCGCCCGGCGCTACTTCCGGCTCGCTGCGCAGCAGCGCAGCGTAATCTGCGCCGATGCACCGCCGGCCACCGAAAAGAATACCGAATTCGTCGCGGTACAGGCCTTGCTGGCCGACGCCGGCCTGCCGGTCCCGGCCCTGCTGGGACATGACCTGGCGCGCGGCTTCCTGGTGCTGGAGGATTTTGGCCATCGACACCTGCAGGATGAACTGGACCCGGCGCACCCGCCGGCGGACTACCTGGGGGCCCTGGACCTGCTCGCGAAGATTCAGTCGGTTGATGTGTCAGCGGCAGGGCTGCCCGCCTACGATGCGGCCCTGCTGGGGGAAGAGTTGGGTCGCTTTCCGGAATGGTTCTGTGGTGCCTACCTGGGCCTTGAGCTCGAGCCTGCCGAGACTGCGCTTGTTGACAGGCTCGGTCGCGCGCTGGTGACCGTGGCCGCGGAACAGCCTCAGGTGCTGGTGTACCGCGACTACATGTGTCGCAACCTGCTGCTAAAGCCTGACGGTGGACTGGGGCTGATCGATTTCCAGGATGCGGTGGTGGGCCCGCTCTGCTACGACCTGGCATCTCTGCTCAAGGATTGCTACCTGTGCTGGCCACCGCAGCAGGTGCAGCGCTGGGCGCTGGACTACCGGCAGGCGCTGCTGGCCGCGGGACGACCGGCCGGTGACAGCGACGCGACCTTCCTGCGCTGGTTTGACTGGATAGGTTTGCAGCGCCACATCAAGGTGCTGGGCAACTTCACCCGCCTGGCCCTGCGCGATGGCAAGCCCGGCTACCTCGGCGACATCCCGCTGGTGCTGCACTACGTGCGTGAGGTACTGCCTCGCTACCCGGAGTTTGCCGACTTTGCCGCCTGGTGGCAGGGGCGCATCGAGCCGGCGGTCGCGGGGATCGACTGGCAGGGGGCGGCATCATGAAGGCGATGATCCTGGCCGCCGGACGTGGCGAGCGCATGCGGCCGCTCACCGAGCATACGCCCAAGCCGCTGTTGCCGGTGGCGGGCAGGCCGTTGATCGAATACCACGTCGAGCGCCTGCTGGCGGCGGGCTTTGATGGCCTGGTCATCAATGTCTCCTGGCTGGGCGAACAGATCGTGGCACACCTCGAGGCCTCATCCTGGGCTCAGCACATTCGCTGGTCGCGGGAAGACACGCCGCTGGAGACCGCCGGCGGTATCGTCCAGGCTCTGCCGCTGCTGGGCGACGCGCCTTTCGCCGTGGTGAACGGCGATATCTGGACCGACTACCCCTTTGCAGCACTGCAGGAGCAGGCGCCGCCACCGGGGGGGGCGCACCTGGTGCTGGTCGACAATCCGGCCCAGCATCCGCGGGGTGATTTTCGACTGCAGGCCAGCGGTCTGCTCGATCGCGGTCAGCAGGACCGGCACACCTATAGTGGCATCGGTGTTTATACCCCGGCCCTGTTTGCCGGCCTCGCGGCCGGTGCGCGGCCGCTGTTGCCGCTGCTGGAACAGGCCATCGCCGCCGACGCCCTGTCCGGGGAACACTATGCGGGCGACTGGGAAGACGTGGGCACGCCGGAGCGCCTGGCGGCGCTGGATGAGCGACTGGCCATCCATTAGAATGCCGCCTTTCCGTGCGAGACCCGCCCCATGCGCGACTACCTGATAGCCCCTTCCATTCTCTCCGCGAACTTTGCCCGCCTCGGTGAAGAGGTCGACAACGTGCTGGCGGCGGGTGCCGACGTCGTGCACTTCGATGTGATGGACAATCACTATGTGCCCAATCTCACCATCGGCCCCATGGTCTGCAAGGCGCTGCGCGACCACGGCGTGACGGCACCGATAGACGTACACCTGATGGTGTCACCGGTGGACCGCCTGATCGAGGACTTCGCGGCGGCGGGCGCCAGCTTCATCACGTTTCACCCGGATGCCTCCATCCACGTGGACCGCTCCCTGCAGATGATCCGGGACGCGGGCTGCAAGTCCGGCCTGGTGTTCAATCCGGCTGCCAGCCTGGAGCCGCTGCGCTACGTCATGGACAAGGTGGACATGGTGCTGCTGATGTCGGTAAACCCCGGCTTTGGCGGACAGTCCTTTATCCCCTCTGCGCTGGACAAGCTGCGTGAGGCCCGCGCCCTGATCGATGACAGCGGCCTGGACATTCGCCTTGAGATTGATGGCGGCGTGTCAGCGAAGAACATTCGCGAGATTGCCGAGGCCGGGGCCGACACCTTTGTGGCCGGCTCTGCCATCTTCAACGCACCGGACTACGCTGAGGTGATCAAGGCCATGCGCGCCGAGCTGGCCTCCGTTGCGTGAGCATTCCGCTCGGGTACAATGAGCGTCCTTTCCATCCTGGAGATCGCTGTGCGAGCAGCAGGAACTAGCCCGGGCATGTTCATGCCCACCATCACCCGCTGGCGATGGTAACTGGCACGGCCCCTGGCCGTGCCGCTGTGCTATTCCCTTTCCTGTCTCCGAGGATGTCCCATGACCCCGCAACAATTCGCCGATCTGGCGGCGCAAGACTACAACCGTATTCCGGTTAGCCGCGAAGTTCTTGCCGATACCGAAACCCCGTTAAGCGCCTACCGCAAGCTGGCAGATGGCCCTTGGAGCTTCCTGCTGGAATCCGTGCAGGGCGGGGAGAAGTGGGGTCGCTACTCGATTATCGGCCTGCCCTGCCGCCAGCGACTCGAGGTGCGAGGCTACCGGGTACGCTTGCTCGACGGTGACCAGGTGACCCATGACGAACAGGTGGATGATCCGCTGGCCTTCGTCGACGAGTTCAGCCGCGGCTTCGAGGTGCCACAGCTTGAAGACCTGCCGATCTTCCACGGCGGTCTGGTGGGCTTCTTTGGCTACGATTGCGTGCGCTATGTCGAGCCGCGCCTCAAAGACAGCGTTCCCGCCGATGAGCTGGGCGTCCCCGACGCGCTGCTGATGGTGGCCGATGAAATCCTGGTGTTCGACAATCTGGCGGGCACCGTGCGCCTGGTGGTCACCGTCGACCCTGGCCAGGCCGGAGCCTGGGAGGCAGCCCAGGCCCGCCTCGATGAGCTGACGGCCCGCCTGCGGGAACCTGCCGAGCCGCCGGCGGAGATCGACCTCGCCGCCGCCAGTGCCTCACGCTCCGAAGAGGCCATGGCGGAAAGCCAGTACCGCTCGCATTTCACCGAGGCGTCTTATTACCAGGCGGTGGATTGCATCAAGGAGTACATACTGGCCGGGGATGTCATGCAGGTGGTGCCTTCACAGCGCCTGAGCCTGCCGTTTACAGCGCCGCCCCTGGACCTTTACCGGGCCCTGCGTAACCTCAACCCCTCGCCGTATATGTACTACCTCAATCTCGAGGACTTCCATATCGTTGGCTCATCGCCGGAGATTCTCGCGCGACTGGAGCAGGGCACGGTGACCGTGCGGCCGATTGCCGGCACCCGGCGCCGCGGGCGCAGCGAGGCTGAGGATCGCGAGATGGAAGCCGAGCTGCTGGCAGACCCCAAGGAGATTGCCGAGCACCTGATGTTGATAGACCTTGGGCGCAACGACGTCGGGCGCATCGCCGACACCGGGTCCGTCGAGCTGACCGACAAGATGGTGGTGGAGCGCTACTCCCATGTGATGCACATTGTGTCCAATGTCACCGGACAGCTGGGGCCTGAGTACAGCGCTGTGGATGTGCTGCGGGCGACCCTGCCGGCCGGCACACTGAGCGGTGCCCCTAAGATTCGCGCCATGGAAATCATCGACGAGCTGGAACCGGTCAAGCGCTGCGTCTACGGCGGCGCGGTGGGCTATATTTCCTGGCAGGGCGACATGGATACGGCCATCGCCATTCGCACTGCGGTGATCAAGGATGACACCCTGCACATCCAGGCCGGCGGCGGCGTGGTGGCAGATTCGGTGCCGCGCCTGGAGTACAAGGAAACCATGAACAAGGCGCGGGCGATGTTCCGGGCGGCGGCCATGGTGCAGGCAGGCGGGGGCTGACGACATGCTGCTGATGATCGACAACTACGACTCCTTCACCTACAACGTGGTGCAGTACCTGGGCGAACTGGGCGCCGAGGTAAAGGTGCTTCGCAATGACCAGGTAGATGTTGCCGGCGTCGAGGCGCTCGCCCCGGAACGCATCGTGATCTCCCCGGGGCCCTGCACGCCCAATGAGGCGGGCATCTCCATGTCGTTGATAGAAGCACTGGCAGGACGTATCCCGATGCTCGGGATCTGCCTCGGCCACCAAAGTATCGGCCAGGTCTTCGGCGGGCGCGTGGTGCGCGCGCGGCAGGTCATGCACGGCAAGACCTCGCTTATCCACCACCGTGGCGAGGGGGTGTTTGCGGGCCTGAGCCAGCCCTTCGAAGCGACCCGCTACCATTCGCTGGTGGTGGAGCGTGAGAGCCTGCCCGACTGCCTGGAGATTACCGCCTGGACACAAACCGACGACGGGGAAGTGGACGAGATCATGGGGCTGCGTCACCGCGAGCTGGCGGTGGAGGGGGTGCAGTTTCACCCGGAATCCATACTCAGCGCCCATGGCCATGACCTGCTGCGCAACTTCCTCAATCAGGGAGCACACTGACAATGAACATCCAACAGGCGATTGAACGACTGGTTGAATCCGCCGATATCAACAGCGAGGAAATGCGCTCGGTGATGCGGCAGGTCATGGGTGGCGAGGCGAGCGCGGCGCAGATCGGCGCGTTCCTGGTGGCCCTGCGCATCAAGGGTGAAACCATAGACGAAATCGCCGCGGCCACCGAGGTCATGCGCGAACTGGCGACCCCGGTCACCATCGAGGCCGACCACCTGGTGGATATCGTTGGCACCGGTGGCGATGGCGCCAACCTGTTCAATGTCTCCACCGCTTCCAGCTTCGTGGCCGCCGCTGCCGGCGCCCACGTCGCCAAGCACGGCAATCGCAGCGTTTCCAGCACCAGCGGTTCCTCCGATGTGCTGCAGGCGCTGGGAGTCAATCTTGAGCTCAGCCCGGAGCAGGTGGCTCGCTGCGTGCAGGAGGTGGGTATGGGCTTCATGTTTGCGCCCCAGCATCACAGCGCGATGAAACACGCCGCCGGCCCGCGCAAGGAGCTGGGGTTGCGCACGGTCTTCAATATGCTGGGGCCGATGACCAATCCCGCCGGTGTCAGGCGCCAGCTCATCGGTGTATTCGACCCGGGCCTGTGCCGGCCGATGGCCGAGGTTCTCAAGCGCCTCGGCAGTGAGCACATCATGGTGGTGCACGCCCACGATGGTCTCGACGAAATCAGCATTGCCAGCCCCACCCATGTGGCCGAACTGCGCGACGGCGGCATCAGTGAATACGAGATCAATCCCACGGAATTCGGCCGCCCCATGGGCTCGCTGGACGACCTGGTGGTGGGCAGCAGCGACGAGTCTGTAAAGCTTATCAAGGCCGCGCTGTCGGCAGAGCACCAGGACGCCGCCAACATGGTCATTCTCAATGCCGGGGCCGCGATCTATGTCAGCGGCGTCGCCCCCACCCTGGCCGACGGGGTGCAGATGGCAGATGATGCCGTGGCCAGCGGCGCGGCCCTGCAGAAAATCACTGAGCTCAGGCAGTTCACCGAGTTCGCCGGCGCATGAGCACGCCGACGATCCTGCGAGAGATCATCGCCCGCAAGTGGCAGGAAGTCTCCGAACGCTCGGCGGCGGTGACCCTGTCGGAGCTCGACACACGTGCGCGCGGCCAGGACGCCTGTCGCGGCTTTAGCGCGGCCATGGTGAGTACCGCACGGGAGCGGCCGGCAGTCATTGCCGAGGCCAAGCGTGCCTCTCCCAGCAAGGGTGTGATCCGCGAACACTTCGATCCGGCGGCCATCGCCGCCAGCTACGAGGCGGGCGGCGCCTGCTGCCTGTCAGTATTGACCGACGTGGATTTCTTCCAGGGCGCCGATGCCTACCTGCAACAGGCGCGCGCGGCCTGCAGCCTGCCATTGATACGCAAGGATTTCATGGTCGACCCCTACCAGGTAACGGAAGCCCGGGCACTGGGCGCTGACTGTATCCTGCTGATCGTGGCGGCCCTGGAGGACAGCCAGATGGCGGAACTCAACGCGGCAGCTCTGGAGCTCGGGATGGACGTACTGATCGAGGTGCACGATCGCGACGAGCTGGAGCGCAGCCTGCCGCTCGGCAATACGCTGGTGGGAATCAATAAT
Source organism: Halieaceae bacterium (assembly GCA_036351375.1). Taxonomy (GTDB): domain Bacteria; phylum Pseudomonadota; class Gammaproteobacteria; order Pseudomonadales; family Halieaceae; genus JANQIO01. The sequence continues at coordinate 37,231 of JAZBOY010000118.1, read as the reverse complement.
CGCAACCTGCACGACTTCGAGACGCGCTTGCAGACGACCTGGGACTTGCTCGAGCACATTCCCGATGATCGGCTGGTAGTCACCGAAAGCGGCATACACGGCCGGGAGGATGTGCTGGCCATGCAGGAGCGTGGCGTCAATGCGTTCCTGGTGGGCGAGGCATTCATGCGCGCGGAGAATCCGGGCGCCAGGTTGAGGGAGCTTTTTTCCTAGTCAGTTGCGCGCAAGCGCCTTTGCGGGGCGAGCCCATCGAGCCCATAAAAAGGGCTGCCGCGTTGCGCTGTATTAAGGCGATGCGAGCATCGCCTGAAGCTCAGGATGCGGGGCCGGGTGGTGGTGTGCGAGAGGCGTCGAAGACCACGATGGTCTTGCCGCTGGCTGTCAGCAGTCCGTCGTCTTCGAGGGTCTTGAGCACGCGGCCGGCCATTTCACGCGAACAGCCGACAATGCGCCCCAGCTCCTGGCGGGTCACCTTGATCTGCATGCCGTCCGGGTGCGTCATGGCGTCAGGCTGCTGGCACAGGTCGAGCAGGGTGTGAGCAATACGACCGGAGACGTCAACGAAGGCCAGGTCAGACAGCTTGCGGGTAGTGATGCGCAGGCGATTGGCCATCTGCTTGCCGATGGCGAACAGGATGTCGGGGAACTGGGCGCGAATCTTGTGGAAGCGCTCGTAGCTGATTTCCGCGACCTCGCACTGGGTCTTGGCCTGCACAAGCGCGCTGCGCGGCTCCTGATCGTCGCCGAAGAGGCCCATCTCACCGAAGAAATCCCCGGGGTTCAGGTAGCTGACGACCATGTCGTGATCGTCGTCGTCTTCGACGATCACGGATACCGAACCATCGAGAATGAAGAACAGCGAGTTGCTGACCTCGCCCATGCGAATGATTTGCGATTTGGGCTTGAAGTCCTGGCGTTGGCAGTAGCGCAGGAAATTTTCGATGTTGGGAATGGCGTTGAGGATTTGCGGTTTTATCAAGCCCGACTCTCCTAAGGGTCTTTTCGCGTAATAGTAGACTAGTGACAACTAAAGTAAACAGATACCTTTTCAGACAGTATTAACGAATCTTCAAGGACTTACTCACCATGGAAGCAACGATCAAGTGGGTGGACAACGCCATGTTCCTGGCGGAATCCGGCAGTGGGCACAGTGTGGTCATGGACGGCCCACCGGACCACGGCGGGCGCAATCTCGGCCCGCGGCCGATGGAAATGCTGCTGATGGGACTGGGAGGATGCTCGGCCTTCGACGTCATGTCGATGCTGAAAAAATCACGCCAGGATGTGTCGGACTGTCGCGCCGAGCTCAAGGCCGAGCGCGCCGACGCCGTGCCCGCGGTGTTTACCAAAATTCACCTGCACTTCGTGGTCAGCGGGCGGGGCCTCAAGGAAAACCAGGTGGCGCGTGCGGTATCCCTATCCGCTGAGAAGTACTGCTCTGCCAGCATCATGATGGAAGCAGCGGGGGTCGATGTGACCCACAGTCACGAGGTTGTCGAAATCGCCTGAGGGCTGTGCGCGGGGACTGCTCTAGACCCGGTAGCTGGTGTCCGTCATCAGGCGGGAGATATTCGCCATTGCCCGCTTGACCGGCTCAGGGAATTCTTCGCCGCCGGCTTCGAGGGCAGTCTCGCCGTGGCGCCGTTCATCTTCCAGCATCTGCTCGATAATGCGGCGGCTGCGGTGGTCCTCTTCCGGCAGGCGCTCGAGGTGATCTTCCAGGTGACGGCAGACGCGGTCCTCGGTAGCCGCCACGAAGCCCAGGCTCCAGCGGTCGCCGGCCAGGCCGGCGGCTGCGCCCATGGCGAAAGACAGGCCGTACCAGATGGGGTTGAGCCGGCTGGTGTGGCTGCCGAGCTGCTGCAGCCGTTCCTCGCACCACACCAGGTGGTCGACCTCTTCAGCGGCGGCCTGCTCCATCTCTTCGCGCACGTCCGGCAGGCGAGCAGTCAGGGCCTGGCCCTGGTACAAGGCCTGGGCACAGACTTCACCGGTGTGATTGACGCGCATGAGACCGGCGGCATGACGGCGTTCGGCGTCGTCGAGCTCGGCCTCCGGGGTGGTGTCGGCCGGTGAGGGGCGGGCGGCCTGGTTGGCATTGCCACCGAGGGTCCGCAACACCTGGTCGGCATTGTCGATGAACTGGTCCAGCAGTGTGAGCTTGCGGCGTTCCATAGCAGCTATTGTAGCGGAAAGCGGCGCCGAAGTAGGGCGCTAGCGGTCGCGACCGATGGCGCGCCAACCGATGTCGCGGCGAAAGACCACGCCGTCCCAGTCGATTTTTGCGACCGCCTCATAGGCTGCGTCCCTGGCGGCGGCAATGGTTTCGCCCAGCGCGGTGACGCACAGTACCCGACCGCCGCTGGTGACGATCTTGTCACCGGCGTTCGCAGTGCCGGCGTGAAAGACCTTGGCGGTGTCGCTGTCGGCGGTTTCAAGGCCCCTGATTTCGAAGCCCTTGCCGTAGCTGCCCGGGTAGCCGCCTGCCGCCATCACCACGCCCATGCTGGCGCGGATGTCCCAGTCAGCCTGCGTGTTGGCTAGCTGTCCATCGAGGGCCGCGTTGCACAGTTGGCAGAGGTCGGACTTCAGCCGCATCATAATGGGCTGGGTTTCCGGGTCGCCGAAACGACAGTTGAACTCGATCACTCGTGGGCTGCCGTCGGCGGCGATCATCAGGCCGGCATAGAGGAAGCCGGTATACGGCATACCGTCGGCGGCCATACCTGCCACCGTGGGATTGATGACCTCTTCCATGATGCGCTGGTAGACCGCCTCGGTCACTACCGGGGCAGGGGAATAGGCTCCCATGCCACCGGTGTTGGGCCCGGTGTCGCCGTCGCCGATGCGCTTGTGGTCCTGGCTGGTGGCCATGGGCAGCACGTGTTCGCCGTCGACCATCACAATGAAGCTGGCCTCTTCGCCCTCGAGGAAGTCCTCAATGACGACGCGGCAGCCGGCTTCACCGAAGGCATTGCCGGACAGCATGTCACGCACCGCCTCCTCGGCCTGGTCCAGGCTTTCGGCGACGATGACGCCCTTGCCGGCGGCCAGGCCATCGGCCTTGACCACGATCGGCGCACCGCGCTCGCGCAGGTAGGCCAGGGCGGGTTCCAACTCGGTGAAGTTCTCGTAGGCAGCGGTGGGAATCCCGTGCCTTGCCAGGAAGTCCTTGGTGAAAGCCTTGGAGCCTTCCAGTTGGGCGGCGGCCGCCGAGGGACCGAAGCAGCGCAGGCCGCGCTCGCCGAAGTAATCGACAATGCCGTCGACCAGCGGCGCTTCCGGGCCAACGATCGTCAGGCCTACGCCACTGGACTCACAGAAATCCGCCAGCGCAGCGAAGTCACCCGGTGCGATATCCACATTCTCGACGCCGGGCTCGGACGCGGTGCCGGCGTTGCCAGGGGCCACGTAAACGGTTGTCACCGCCGCGGATTGGGCTGCCTTCCAGGCCAGGGCGTGCTCGCGCCCGCCGCTGCCAATCACCAGAACATTCATCGCGCCGGCCTCCAATCAGTGACGGAAGTGTCGCATGCCGGTGAACACCATCGCCATGCCGTGCTCATCGGCGGCGGCGATAACCTCCTCGTCGCGGATCGAACCGCCGGGCTGGATCACCGCGCTGATGCCGACCGCGGCGGCGTTGTCGATGCCGTCCCGGAACGGGAAGAAAGCGTCGGAAGCCATCACCGAGCCCTTCACTTCCAGCCCCGCGTGCTCGGCCTTGATGGCTGCGATACGGGCGGAGTTCACGCGGCTCATCTGGCCGGCGCCGACGCCGATGGTCTGGCCGCCCGCCGCATAGACGATGGCGTTGGACTTCACGAACTTGGCGACCTTCCAGGCGAACAGCAGATCCTGCATCTGCTCCGCATCGGGCTGTTTGCTGGTGACAATCTTGAGTTCGTCGGCGCCGACCATGCCGAGGTCGCGGTCCTGTACCAGCAGGCCGCCATTGACGCGCTTGTAATCAAGAGCGGGCAGCGCTTGACTCCAGGCGCCACAGCGCAGCACGCGCACGTTTTCCTTGGCTGCGGTGGCGGCCAGGGCGTCGGCACTGATCTCCGGTGCGATGATCACTTCCACGAACTGGCGCTCGATGATGGCTGCCGCAGTCGCGGCATCCAGTTCCCGGTTGAAGGCAATGATGCCGCCAAACGCCGATTCCGGGTCGGTGGCAAAAGCCCGCTCATAGGCCTCCAGCAGGGTGCTGCCGACGGCGACTCCGCAGGGATTGGCATGTTTGACGATCACACAGGCAGGCGCCTCGAAGCCCTTTACGCATTCGAGGGCCGCGTCGGTGTCCGCCACGTTGTTGTAGGACAGGGCCTTGCCCTGCAGCTGCTCGGCGGTGGCGATGCCGGCCTCGGCGGGTTTAGCCTCCCGGTAGAACGCCGCCGCCTGGTGCGGGTTTTCGCCGTAGCGCATTTCCTGCACCCGATGGAACTGGGTAGAAAAGGTGCGCGGGAAGGCTTCGCTGCCACCGTCGACCAGCCGGCCGAAGTGATTGGCGATAGCGGCGTCGTAGGCCGCAGTATGTTCATAGGCGCGCACCGCCAGGTCGAAGCGGGTGCGGTAGCTCAGGCAGCCGTCTGAGTCCTGCAACTCTTCGAGTATGCAGGGGTAGTTGCCGGCATCCACCACGATGGTGACAAAGCGGTGGTTCTTGGCCGCCGCGCGCACCATGGTCGGACCGCCGATGTCGATGTTCTCTACCGCGTCCTCAAGGCTGCAATCTGGCCGGGCCACGGTTTGCTCGAAGGGGTACAGGTTCACCACCACCATGTCGATGGCGTCGATGCCATGCTCGGCCATCACCGCGTCGTCAGTCCCGCGCCTGGCCAGGATGCCGCCGTGCACCTTGGGGTGCAGGGTCTTGACCCGGCCGTCCATCATTTCGGGAAAGCCGGTGTATTCAGATATTTCCGTCACCGGGATGCCGGCATCGCGCAGCAGTCGGTAGGTGCCGCCGGTGGAAAGAAGCTCTACGCCATGGCCCACCAGGCCACGGGCAAAGTCCTCGATTCCGGTCTTGTCGGATACGCTGATGAGGGCGCGCCGAACCGGAACAAGATCTGTCTCAGTCATGGGGGAGGTCCAGTGTATTGATCGGCACCGCTCAGGCGCCTCTTGAAGAATGGGTCAGGAGTCGGTCAACAATCCGTATTGCTTGAGCTTTTTACGCAGCGTGCCGCGGTTCAGCCCCAGCATCTGCGACGCCTTGGTCTGGTTGTTGCGGGTGTAGTGCATGATCTCTTCGAGCAGGGGCGCTTCAACCTCAGCCAGCACCATCTGGTACACCTCACTGCCCAGTTCGCCTTCCAGCTCGTCCAGGTACGCCCGCACCGCCAGTTGAACACTGTGACGCAGGCTGGTGCCCTTGCCGTTGCCGCTCTCTGCCGGTAGTTCCAGTGATGTGTTCGGCTTCCGTTCCGCCAGGGTTTCCCCCACTCTCATGCTGCCAACTCCTCGAAATTGCCGTTGTTAAAATCGTTGTTGAAATAGTCGTCGAGCGCCGCCTGCTGTTCGGCGGCGCTTTCCAGCTGGTTGAACCGGCGCCTGAAGGGCTCGGCCCCCGGCGCCTGCTGCAGGTACCAGCCGATGTGCTTGCGCGCGATGCGCAGGCCCATGAATTCTCCGTAAAACTCGTACAGGCCGCGCAGGTGCTCCAGCATGATGGCCGCCTTGCCTTCGCGGTCGGGCTCAGGCAGCAGCTCGCCGTGTTTCAGGTAGTGGGCGACCTGCCCGCACAGCCAGGGGCGGCCCTGGGCGGCGCGGCCGATCATGATGCCGGCGGCACCGGTCTGGTCCAGTACGTCCTGTGCCTGCTGCGGGCTGGTGATGTCCCCATTGGCAAACACCGGCAGGTCCACGGCACTGCAGATTTCGGCGATGGTCTGGTATTCGGCATGCCCCTTGAAGCGGTCTGCCCGGGTACGCCCATGCACGGCGAGGGCGGCAATACCGGCATCCTCAGCGATGCGAGCGACGGTGACGCCGTTGCGGTGCTCCGGCGACCAGCCGGTGCGAATCTTGAGCGTGACAGGCACGTCAACCGCTTCGGTGACTGCTTCGAGGATGGCCCGCACCAGCGGCTCATCGCGCAGCAGGGCTGAGCCCGCGGCTTTCTTGCAGACTTTCTTGGCGGGACAGCCCATATTGATGTCGATGATCTGGGCGCCCAGCTCGACATTGCAGCGGGCGGCCTCGGCCATCATCTCCGGGTCGCCGCCGGCAATTTGCACCGAGCGCGGTTCGCACTCTTCGTCGTGCACCAGGCGTTGACGCGACTTGCGCGTATTCCACAGGCGGGTATCGCTGGTCACCATTTCCGAGACGACCAGGCCTGCGCCAAGCTGTTTGCACAGGCGCCGAAACGGAAGATCGGTGACGCCGGCCATCGGGGCGAGAGCGACATTATTGTCCAGTCTGTAAGGACCGATGGCGATCATGCAGAGTGCTGCCCGGATGGCGGAAAAGGGGCGATATGATACTCGCATGCCCTGGAGGCTCCAAGGGGAATTGCGGATTTTTTGATCAGTCCGCCCGGGCGGTCACGGACTCCAGGCGGGCAACATAATTGACGGCGTCACGACCGGGATCGGCCAGCGCGAGGGACACCTGCAGCTCGCTGTTGGGAGGCAGGCGCAGGGGACCGGAACCGTGCAGGTACTCGGCCGGAAGGAAGGCGCGGCGGGCGCGAGGCTCACCCTGGCGGTTGGTAAATCCCAGCACCAGCAGCGGTAGCGGCGCTGCCTCCGCAGAGGGATTGCGGATCACCGCATCGAGCCTGAGGGCGCCGGGCGTGTCCGGGTGCGGGCGGATCACCAGCCGGGCCAGCTGCAATGAGTCCTGCGCGCGGCGCGCTTCCAGCTGCGGCAGGTAGAGCTGTGCGGCCAGTACGGCCAGCAGCGCCAGCAGGATTGTCCAGGCGCTCCAGGAAATCCTGCTGCCATTTTCAGGCAGGTCAGCCGCGGCCATCGGGCTGACTTCCAGGTCGACAATCGGGTGCGGACTGTCATCATCGGGCAGGTTAGGCGCCACGAAGTTGATTTCGCTGCGGACGCCATCAAAGATTTGCAGGCAATTGCCGCAGCGAACCCGTCCGCCAGCCTGTTCCAGCTGGCCGGCAGCCACCTGAAAACTGGCATCACAATACGGGCAGGTGGCCATCTGCGGCTCACTCACAACAGCGCTCCCGCAGCCTTGCCCGCCAGCGCCACCCAGCCATCCTTTTCGCCGGCGATTTCGAGATCCAGAGCATAGGCCGAGCGCAGCGCGTCTACCTGCTCCCGCAGGATGCCGGACAGGAGCAGTTGGCCGCCCGGCGCCAGCATTCCGCACAGCACTGGTGCGAGCTCGCAGAGTGGGCCGGCGAGAATATTCGCCACTACCAGTTCAGCCCTCAGCTCAGCCTGTTCGTTGCCGGCGAGTTCATCCGGGTGACAGACCTTGAGCTGCCCGGGACGGATGTCGTTGCGCTCGGCGTTGGCCCAGGTTGCGGTGAGGGCCTGGGGGTCGGTGTCGGTGGCCAGCACCGACTGCGCTCCCAACTTGAGCGCCGCCACGCCGAGAACGCCGGAACCGCAACCAAAGTCGACCACCCGGTCTCCCGGGGCCACGCGCGCAGCCAGCTCGGCCAGGCACATGGCGGTGGTGGGATGGGTGCCGGTCCCGAAGGCCAGTCCCGGGTCGAGCATGATGTTGATGGCGTCGGGGTCAGGCGGTGTAAGCCAGGAGGGGCACAGCCAGAGCTTTTCTGCGAACTGGCGCGGCTGATAGTGCGTCATCCATTCCCGCTCCCAGTCCTTGTCTTCCAGGAGTTCGGCCCGCATACCATCGCGAACGGTCTCCGGCAGGGTGGCGCGCACCGAGTCGAGGTCGACGTCAGCGGGGAACAGGCCGCTGACCCGGGTCTGCTGCCAGAGCTGCTCCTGCGGCTCGGCGCCGGCAAACAGCGGCTGGTCGGCGCTATCCTCGAGGGTGACCGATACCGCCCCGCAGCCCAGCAGAGCCTCTTCGGCGGCGGGCGCCAGCTCAGCCCGGGTGTTGAGCCGTACTTGCAACCAGGTCAACGCGAATCAACTCAGCCGGCGAGTTTCTTTTCGAGGTAGTGAATGCTGACACCGCCGCGGGCGAAGTTGGCATCCCGCACCAGGTCCCGGTGCAACTCGGCATTGGTGCGAATGCCTTCCACCACCAGCTCCTCCAGGGCCTGGCGCATGCGCGCCAGCGCCACCTCGCGATTTTCCCCGTAGCTGATGATCTTGGCGATCAGGGAGTCGTAAAAGGGCGGCACCGAATAGCCGCCGTAGAGATGCGAGTCCACACGGATACCGTTGCCGCCCGGCGCGTGGAAGTGCGTGACATGACCGGGGCTGGGCATGAAGGTGCGCGGGTCCTCGGCATTGATGCGGCACTCGAAGGCGTGCCCCTGGAAGCTCACTTCCTCCTGGGTGAAGGACAGCGGTATGCCGCTGGCTACCCGGATCTGTTCCTTGACGATGTCGATGCCGGTAATCATTTCCGAGACCGGGTGTTCCACCTGGACCCGGGTGTTCATTTCGATGAAGTAGAAGCCGCCATCCTCGTAGAGAAATTCAAAGGTGCCGGCTCCGCAGTAGCCGATTTCCTTGCAGGCATTGGTGCAGGCGGCGTAGACCTCTTCGCGGGCCTCCTGGGGGATGCCGGGGGCGGGCGCCTCTTCCAGGACTTTCTGGTGACGCCGCTGCAGTGAGCAATCGCGATCGCCCAGGTGGATAGCATTGCCATGGCTGTCGGCCAGCACCTGGACCTCTACGTGACGCGGGTTTTCGAGAAATTTCTCGATGTAGACCTTGTCGCTGCCAAAGGCGGCGGCCGCCTCGGACTGGGTGACGTAGACGGCGTTGAGCAGGGCGGCCTCACTCTGCACGACCCGCATGCCGCGGCCACCACCACCGGCGGCGGCCTTGATGATCACCGGGTAGCCGATGCGGCGAGCGATCTCCACCGTGCGCTCGCTGTCCTCATCCAGCGGTCCGTCGGAGCCGGGCACGGTGGGCACGCCGGCGGCCTTCATGGCCTCGATGGCGGATACCTTGTCACCCATAAGGCGGATCACGTCGGCACTGGGCCCGATGAAAGTGAAGCCACTGTTCTCGGCCTGCTCTGCGAAGTCGGCGTTCTCGGCGAGGAAGCCGTAGCCAGGGTGGATGCCGACTGCGTCGGTGACCTCGGCAGCCGAAATGATGGCGGGAATATTGAGGTAGCTATCGGTCGACGGCGCCGGCCCGATGCAGACAGACTCATCCGCCAGCTTCACATGCATCAGCTCGCGGTCGGCCTGGGAATGCACCGCCACGGTCTTGATTCCCAGTTCCTTGCAGGCGCGCAGTACGCGCAGAGCTATTTCGCCGCGATTGGCGATTACGACTTTATCCAGCAACGGCATCGTTCTATCCCCGTCGTCAGACGATCGTAACCAGCGGTTGATCGAACTCCACCGGCTGGCCGTTCTCAACCAGGATGGCCTCGATGGTGCCGGCCTTGTCCGCCTCGATCTGGTTCATCATTTTCATGGCCTCGACGATGCAGATGACGTCACCCACTTTGACGTGCTGGCCGACTTCCACAAACGCCGGCGAGCTGGGCGACGGCGAGCGGTAGAAAGTGCCTACCATCGGCGAGGTCACAACGTGGCCGCTCAGTTCGTCGCCGCCGGCGCTGCTTTCCGCCGGTGTTTCGGCTGCGGGTGCCGGCGCAGGAGCCGGCGCAGGTGCGTGAGCGGCCGCCGGCGGTGGCGGCGGGGCGTACTGGATCGGGGCGGCGGCTGCAGCGCCGCTATTGCGACTGATGCGCACCGATTCCTCGCCCTCCTGGATTTCTATCTCGTCGATATTGGACTCTTCGAGTAGCTCGATCAGCTTTTTTACTTTCCGAATGTCCATGGGCCCATCCTCAATTATTGTCGAGTTGTGTGATGGCCGCCGCCAGGGCCAACTCGTATCCCTTTGCACCGAGGCCGCAGATAACACCGGCTGCAATGTCAGAGAAATAGGAGTGGTGGCGGAAGCTTTCGCGTGCGTGAGGGTTTGACAGGTGCACTTCGATAAACGGTATATCGACCGCCAGCAGGGCATCACGCAGTGCCACGCTGGTGTGGGTAAAGGCCGCCGGATTGAGAATGATGAAGTTCACACCTTCGTGGCGCGCATCCTGGATGCGCTCCACCAGTTCGTACTCGGCGTTGCTCTGCATGGCGAGCAGGTGGTGGCCCGCATCCTGGGCCTGCTGTTGCAGGGTTTGCTGGATGTCGGCCAGGCTGGCGGTGCCGTAGATCCCGGGTTCACGCTCTCCCAGAAGGTTGAGGTTCGGCCCGTTGAGGACCAGGATCGTTGCCATGCCGTTGTGCCTCGCGCAGCGCGTTCAGAGCGGCATTGTGCATAGAAGCGGGCGTGGCGTCTAGCCACAATGTATGAAAAAGGGCAAGTTGACGCCAGATACATGCATTTTCGCGGAAGTTCGCGCGCTTTTTCGCAGTGAGAACCGGTCTCTCCTGCTCAGCGCTCCGCCAGCGCCGGCGCCTCGGCGCGCGCCAGCGCGTCCAGCACGATGCCGGGGGTTAGCAGCTGCGGCAGCACTTCCGGTTCGGCGCCGGCCTGCCCACTGTAAACAAGGTAGAGCGGCACACCGTTACGGCCGAAACGGGCCAGGAAGGCGGCGATGTCGGCGTTGTAGTCAGTCCAGTCCACCACGACATATTCCATTCCCATGGCGGCCATGGCTTGTTCAACCCGCTCTGTTCCCAGGGTTCCCCGTTCGTTGGCAATGCAGGTAATGCACCAGTCCGCGGTAACGTTGACGAACACTGGTTTACCCGAATCCACCAGCGCCGCCAGGCGCTGCTCCGACCAGTCGCCCTCACTGGCATCCATGGCGCGGCCCCGACTCTCCAGGGCCTGGCTGGGAATGACCAGCAGCGCGCCCAGCAGCGCGACCGCACCGGCCCAGCGTCCCCAGGGCCGGTAGCGCCAGAGCCAGAGCCCCAGGGCAATGGCCAGCATGCCCACCAGCAGCATCGCCATGGTGGTGACACTGGTCTGGCGACCGCTCACCCACAGCAACCAGATGGCGGTGGCGTAGAGAGGGAAGGCCAGTAACTGTTTGAAAGTATCCATCCAGGGCCCGGGTTTGGGCATGCGCTGGCGCAGGGTCTTGCTGTAGCTCAGTAACAGCATGGGTGCTGCCATGCCGCTGCCGAGGGCAGCGAAGATGGCCAGCGCCACCGGCGCCGGCTGGGTGACCGCAAAACCCAGGGCGGTGCCCATGAACGGTGCTGTGCAGGGGCTCGCCACCACGGTCGCGAGCACGCCGGTGAAGAACGAACCCGAGTAGCCACCGCGCTCCGCGAGCTGGCTGCCCATGCCCATGAAGCCGGCACCCAGCTCAATCAGCCCGGATAGTGACAGGCCCATCACGAAAAACAGGTAAGCCAGTAGTGCCACGAAGCGCGGCTCCTGAAGCTGGAAACCCCAGCCCACTGCGGCGCCGGCCTGCTGCAGGGAAATCAGGATAGCGGCCACCAGCAGGAAGCTGGAGACCACGCCGATGGCATAGACCCAGCCGTGCACGTGTTTGCTGTGCTCGCTGCCGGTGGCAAAGCTGAACACTTTCAGCGACAGCACCGGGAACACGCAGGGCATCAGGTTGAGAATGCTGCCGCCGACGAAGGCCAGCAACATCATGTAAAACAGCCCGCTCATGCTGATGGGGTCGGCGGTTGCTGCGCTGTCGCCTTCGTTGCCGGCGCTGGGGCGCTTCGGCTTGGGTGCCACCGCCGCGACTGTGCGTTGGGCAAAGTCGACTTCAAAACTTTCGCGGTGCGGGGGATAGCACAGGCCGGCGTCGGCACATCCCTGGGAGGTGATTTTGAGGGTGCCGCGCTCTACCGGCGCCGACAGCGCCAGGGTGATATCGGCGAAGTGGTAGTGAACCTGGGAGACACCGAAGTATTCGTCTTCGCGAGTGATGCTCTCCGAGAAAGTCGGGGTCAGTTCAATGGGGCCGTCGGCGGTGTCGAGCGTGAACTTGAAGCGCTTCTGGTAGAGGTAGTAGCCGTCTTCAATCTGCCAGTAGAGTCGAATCTGCTGCTCATCGAGAACTTCCACCGCCAGGCGATAGGCTTCCTCAACCGGCAGGAAATCCTGCTCGGGCGCGGCCAGGTCACTGCCCGGCAAGCTCGCAGCGGGCTGCGACAGGTCCTGCGCCTGAGCCGTTGGTGATAGCAGGGGGCTCAGCAGCAGTGCTATCAGCAGCGGGGATATAAACAGTGTCAGGGAGGATAGCAGTCGCATTGATCAGTTCTCTGTGGGTAGGGCCTTGGACCCCTTATCCCGCGGAAGTTTCATCGGATTTTACCGCGCTTGCGGCAAAGCGACACCTGCGCGCGCTCGCCGGAGTTGGCCTGTGGGCGCGATGGGCGGTCCGGGGATGGTATAGTGTTGCCCCACTCGAGGAAGCAATCGATGTTTTTTTTCAGATTCCTGCCAGCGGTCGCAGTTTTTCTTTGCATGCCCGCCTGGTCGCAGGCCGTGAGCGAGGGCTGGATGCGCGCGATGCCACCCGGCCAGCCAACTGCCGCCGCCTACCTGACCATAGAGAACCCATCCGACGTAGCGGTGTCGCTGCTGTCGGCGTCATCGCCCCTGGCCGGCAGCGTCGAGATTCACGAGTCTGTGCAGCGCGACGGCATGTGGCGCATGCGCCGCCTGATCGAGCTGCAGATTCCTGCCGGTGGCAGCGCCGAACTGGCGCCAGGTGGCGTTCACCTGATGCTGTTCAGAATGGAGCGCGGGCTGCGCGAGGGAGAAAAGCTGCCTGTGACGCTGCAGTTCGACAACGGTGAAACCCGGCAGCTTGAGATTGACGTGCGCGCGATCGGCGCCACTGGCGGACATCGACATCACTAGGCCGCGGCCGCCCGGCCGCTGCGCTTGAGGAAGAGGTAGTTATCATGTTGGAAGGAATCCGGGACTCCTGGGCTGCCCTGCGAGACAAATTGACTGCGGCGGCGCCCGACGGCGGCTGGCTGCGAGGTATCGCCGGAGCGCTGGGGCTCTACCTGCTGGTGTGCCTGGTGCTCGGGATGTACTGGAGCCTGGCACCCTCGGAATTCGATGCGCGGGAACAGGCGGAACGGTTCGCCACAGAGAATGAGAGTCGGGTAGTTACCGGCACCGTGACCACCACCACCCTCATCGGGGTGGCCGAAACCCTGCTGGACAAGCCCGGCGGGTTTATTCGCAACGACCTGTTCCCACCGGGACTGTGGCTAGACAACATGCCCAACTGGGAATACGGGGCGCTGATCCAGGTGCGAGACCTGGCGCGGGCCATGCGCGAGTCCTACAGCCGCTCGCAGTCACAGTCCAAGGAAGATCCGGACCTGGCCGAAGCCGAGCCGCTGTTCAACTTCAAGGCCAACTCCTGGATGCTGCCCCCGTCGGAGCGGGAGTACCGCGCCGGCATCCGGCACCTGCGGAGCTACGCGCTGCGGCTGGCGGACAGCAACGCCCGCGATGCGCAGTTCTATGCCCGCGCTGACAACCTTGCCTACTGGCTGGCGACGGTGGAAACCCGACTGGGCAGCCTGTCCCAGCGTCTGACGGCAAGCGTGGGCCAGCGCCGTATCAACACTGACCTGGCCGGTGAGTCACAGGCGACCCAGGCGACCCCCGCGCCCGACGACAGCATGGTGCGCACCCCCTGGCTGGAAATCGATGATGTGTTCTACAACGCCCGCGGCTCCACCTGGGCACTCATTCATTTCCTGCGCGCTGCAGAGGTGGATTTTGCCGATGTGCTGGAGGACAAGAACGCCCGCATCAGCCTGCAGCAGATCATCCGCGAGCTGGAAGCCACCCAGCAGACGGTCTGGAGCCCCATGGTGTTAAACGGTTCGGGCTTTGGCCTGGTCGCCAACCACTCGCTGGTGATGGCGTCCTATATCAGTCGCGCCAACGCGGCGATTATCGATCTGCGTCGCCTGCTATCGGACGGCTGAGCCGGGCCTGGTGAGTTCCTAGTCCGGCTGCCGGTAGCGCAGCCGGGTGCCGGTATCCAGTGACAGGCGAATCTCCTCGGCGCTCAACGCTTCCGGGAAGTAGGTGCCGGACACCTTGGCGTCGATCAGGCTGGCGCCCTCAAGATTGGTTTCCCTGAAGTCGATGCCGCGCAGGTCGCTGTTGCGGAAGTAAGAGTCGCTGAAATCGAGACCGGAGGCATCCATATTGCGCAGGTCGCGGCCCCGGTAGTCACCGCTCTTCAGGCGGCTGGTGTCCAGCTTGTGGCGCTGCTCATTGAATTCCCTGATGTCCTCGTTACGCAGTAGCTGGTAGAGCGGGTCGTCGCTAATGGTGGGTTTGCTCATGGTGGTCGCTCGGAGTACGCAATAAGCTATAGGGTAACCAAGCTCCCCGATGATGCCCAGCGCCGAATCCGCCTTGAAGCCAGAGTCCACTACACAAACGACACCACAAACGGCGCCGACTGCCGCCGCCCTGCCGGAACCCGCCGAGGGTTTCCTGCTGACGCGGCAGTGGCGTGATGCCGAGAGCGGCGTCGAGCTGGAACTGTGGCTGGCCACCGACGCCGGCCCGCGCCGCCTGCTGGTGCCCGGGCAGGAAGTGTTGTTCTTCTTGCCGGAGACTGACACAGAGGCGGCCAGGGCGCTGCTGGGCCGGGAATTCAACTACCGTATCGAGCCGGTTCCGCTGCGCGATTTTGCCATGCAGCCGGTATGCGGCATCTATTTTCGCAGCCAGCGCCAGCTGCGGCAGGCACGCGACCGCTTGCAGGCGGCCGGCTTTGATCCGCTGGAGGCAGACCTCAACCCCTGCGACCGCTACCTGATGGAGCGTTTCGTCCGCGGCTCCCTGGCATTCAATGCAGCGGGCGGCGTGCAGGTTCGCAGCGCCGACTACCGCCCGCGCCTGCGCATGCTGTCGCTGGACATCGAAACCGCCATCGACAGGCTCGAGCTCTACAGCATAGGCCTGTACGCCGTGGACAACGGTGAACCGGTGCGCAAGGTGTTCATGCGCGGCGAACACAGCGAGCTCGACTACGTCGAATACTGCGGCAGCGAGGCCGAGCTGCTGTCGCGCTTCATTGCCTGGTTTGTCGACTACGACCCCGACATCATCATCGGCTGGAATGTCATCAACTTCGACCTCTGGTACCTGCAACGGGTGGCGGAAAAGCTGTCCCGGGTGCTGCCACTGGGGCGCGATGGCAAAGCCTGGCACTGGCGCGAGCTGGACGATGACGGTGAACGACGCGCGGTACAGATTCCCGGCCGCGCCGTACTCGACGGCATCGACCTGCTGCGTACCGCGACCTACCGGTTCGAGAGTTTTTCCCTGCAATCGGTGAGCAGCGAACTGCTGGGGGAGGGCAAGCTGCTGCACGGCAGCCAGCGCGGAGAGCAGATTACCGAACTGTTCCTCGAAGACAAGGACGCGCTGGCTGAGTACAACCTGCGCGACTGCGAGCTGGTGTGGGATATTTTCGGCACTACCAGCCTGCTGGAATTCGCCGTCGCCCGCAGCCAGATGACGGGCCTCGCCATCGATCGCCAGGGCGGCTCGGTGGCGGCCTTTGATTTTCTCTACCTGCCGCGGCTACATCGGGCGGGCTTCGTGGCGCCCAATGCCAGTCGCGAGCAGATCGCCAGTCCCGGCGGTTTTGTGCTGGATTCAGAGCCCGGTATTTACCGCGATGTGCTGGTGCTGGACTTCAAGAGCCTGTATCCCAGCATCATCCGCACCTTCCGGGTGGACCCCATGGGGCTGGCAGTGGGCACCGCGGAAGACACAAAGGCGGAAGACACTATCGAAGGATTCATTGGCGCGCGCTTCTCGCGCAGCGCGCACCTGCTGCCGGATATCATTGAGGAGCTGTGGGCACTGCGAGATGCCGCCAAGGCCAGCGGCGACCAGGCCCAGTCCCAGGCCATCAAGATCATCATGAATTCATTCTATGGGGTGCTGGGTACACCGGGCTGTCGCTTCTTCGATGCCCGCCTGGCGAGTTCCATTACCCGGCGTGGTCACCAGATCATCCAGCAGACCCGCGACCAGATCGAGGCGCTTGGCGACCACGTCATCTACGGAGATACCGACTCGGTGTTTGTCGCGGTGCAGGACCGGGAAGGCCAGTCCACCCGGCAGCGCGGCGCCTGGCTGCAAACCGAACTGAACCGCTGGTGGCGGGAGCGGCTGCTGCAGGAGTTCGGTCTGGAGAGCCTGCTGGAGCTGGAATTCGAAACCCACTTCTCGCGCTTTGTCATGCCGACCATCCGCGGATCCGACAAGGGCAGCAAGAAACGCTATGCCGGGGTCGTGGAAAAGGCGGATGGGCCCCAGCTGGTTTTCAAGGGCCTCGAGAATGTGCGCACGGACTGGACCAGCCTGGCGCGGGGTTTCCAGAGTGAGCTATACCGGCGTATCTTCGCCGGCGAAGACTTTGAAGAGTATGTGCGCGAACTGGCCAACAGTGTGCAAGCTGGCGAGCTGGACGCCGAGCTGGTGTATCGCAAGCGCTTGCGCCGTCGTCTCGATGACTACGAGCGCAATGTCCCGCCCCATGTGCAGGCCGCGCGCCTCGCGCGCAGCCGTGGTGAGATACCCCCGGCGCGTGGGGACTGGGTGGAGTACGTGATCACTACCGCCGGAGCCGAGCCCGCCGCCAACCCCCGGGCGCCGCTCGACTACCAGCACTACATCGAGCGACAGCTGGCCCCTGTGGCTGACGGCATCCTGCACTTCCTGGACACCAGCTTCGACGCCATCTGTGGACGTCAGCAGTCGCTGTTTTGAGTAGAGCTGAGGACCGCCTGTCAGGCGCCGCGCGCCGCGGCGGCGTCGCCAAAGAATTCGCGCAGGACCGCATCGTGCTCGCTGGCAGACAGGCGCGGGCCAAAACGAGATACCACTTTCGCGGCGGCGAGGCTGGCGAAACGGCCGGCGGTTTCAAAATCTTCCCCGTGGGTGATGGCGTACAGGAAAGCGCCGGCAAACATATCGCCGGCGCCGTTGCTGTCCACCGCCTCGGTGGGGGTGCCATCGATCTCGATCAGCTTCTCACCGTCATACAACAGCGCTCCCCTGGCGCCGAGGGTAATGACGAATTGGCGGGCCACGTGCTTCAGCGAAGCGACTGCTTCAGACACCTGTTCGCTGCCCGCCCAGCTCAGCGCCTCGGCCTCGTTACAGAACAGCAGGTCGACACCGTATTCGCCAAGCATTTCCTGCAGGCCATCCCGGAAGAATTCCACCATGCCGGGGTCGGAAAAGCTCAGCGCGGTGGCCACACCGTGGGCGCGGGCGTGCTCGCGGGCGGCGATCGCCGCCGCCCGACCGGTCGGTGAGGTCACCAGGTAACCTTCCATATAGAGGTAGTCGGACGCCGCGATGGCCCGGGGCACGAGCTCGGTGTCAGCCAGGGTTTCGCTGATGCCCAGGAAGCTGTTCATGCTGCGCTCGGCATCCGGTGAGATCAGTACCAGGCAGCGGCCGGTGATGCCTTCGCCGCGGTCCTCGGTCCAGTTGTGATCGACGCCGGCCGCTTCCAGATCGGCAAGGTAGAAATCGCCGTTGTCATCGTTGGCCACCTTGCAGGAGTAGAAGCCGGCGCCGCCAAAGCGCGACACAGCGATCACGGTATTGGCGGCGCTGCCGCCGCTGGCGCGGCTGGCGGTGACCAGGTGATCCCGGAGCTGCGCCACCAGTTCCTGCTGGCGAGCCTCGTCCACCAGCGTCATCAGGCCCTTCTCGACGCCCATCGCGGACAGCTCCGCATCGGCTACCTGGATCTCCGTATCCACCAGCGCGTTGCCGATGCCGTATACCTTGTAATGCTTCACTCGCCGTCTCCCGAATGGAAAGGCCGCTATTATGGGCAATGACTGGATCGGTCGCTACTCTTATACTGCGCGCCGAGCATGAAGACCCGATCCCGCACCATCATCCCGAGAGTACTACTGGCACTTGCTGTCCTGGCAGCTGTGCTGCTGGTGTACCTGGACGCCCTGGTGAGCACCACTTTCAGCGATCGTCGCTGGGAGGTGCCCGCCAGTGTCTACGCCCGCCCGCTGGAACTGTACCCGGGGCTCGCCATCAGCGCCGAGGATTTCGCCTATGAATTGTCCCTGCTCGGCTACCGGGAAGTAACGACACTCAGCTCTCCCGGGCAGATGCGGCGCCGGGGGCAGCGCTTCGAACTGTATACCCGCGCCTTTGGCTTCGCCGATGAGCAGCGACCGGCGGCGCGGCTGGGGCTTGAATTTGCCGGCCAGCGCCTGGTGAGCCTGCGCGGTGACAGCGGCAGCCTGCCCCTGTACCGGCTGGAGCCGGTGCAGATTGGTGGAATCTACCCACGCCACCAGGAGGATCGCCTGCTGTTACAGCTGGAGCAGACGCCTGCGCGCCTGCGCAGCGCGCTGCTGGCAGTAGAGGATCGGCGCTTCTACCAGCACTGGGGCATCTCTCCCACCGGGATAGCGCGCGCGGCCTGGGCCAACCTGCGTGCCGGACGACTGGTGCAAGGCGGCAGCACGATTACCCAGCAGCTGATCAAGAATTACTACCTGACCCGGGAGCGCAGCTTCAGCCGCAAAATCACTGAGGTCATCATGGCGGGCCTGCTGGAACTGCACGCCGAGAAAGACGAGATTCTGGAGGCCTACATCAACGAGGTCTACCTCGGCCAGGACGGTCCCAGGGCCATCCACGGTTTCGGGCTTGCCAGTCGGCACTACTTCGACCAGCCGCTGGAGGAGCTGGGCCTGCACCAGCAGGCGCTGTTGGTCGGCATGGTGAAGGGGCCATCCCTCTACAATCCGTTGCGGCATCCGCAGCGTGCTCGAGAGCGCCGCGATACCGTGCTTGGCGTGATGCGCCAGGAGCAGTTGATCAATGAGGCCGAGTACCAGGTGGCGCTTGCCATGCCCCTCGGTCTCAGCCAGCGGCCGCGCATCATGAACAGCTTTCCCGCCTTCCTGGACCTGGTCAGGCGTCAGCTGCGGCGAGACTACCGGGAGCAGGACCTCGGTTCCCAGGGTTTGAGAATTTTCACCAGCTTCGACCCGCAGCTGCAACGACACGCCGAGAGCAGTATCCAGTCGGTTCTGGACGGCCTGGATGCGGACGGCGACCTGCAGGCGGCCATGGTGGTTACCAGCTTCGGTGACGGCGAGGTGCGCGCACTGATCGGCGGGCGCCAGCCGCGCTTTGCCGGCTTCAACCGGGCCCTGGATGCCATTCGCCCGGTGGGTTCGCTGATCAAGCCAGTGGTGTACCTGACAGCACTGGAGGATTCGCAGCGCTGGACCCTTGCCTCGCCGCTGGATGACAGTGAATTCAGTGTCGAACTGGATGCGGCCAACCGCTGGTCGCCGTCCAATTTTGATCGCCAGTCCCACGGCAGCGTGCTGCTGCACCGGGCGTTGTCGCAGTCCTACAATCAGGCCACGGCGAGACTGGGGATGGAGCTCGGCACTGAACAGGTGCGCGCCACGCTCAGGGAGCTGGGCGTGGACCGCGAACAGCCCGACGTGCCGGCTATGCTGCTGGGCGCCGGGGGACTGTCACCGATCGAAGTGGCCTCGCTCTACCAGTCCATTGCCGCCGGCGGCTTCAACCTGCC
The DNA here is from genome assembly GCA_036351375.1 of Halieaceae bacterium. Taxonomy (GTDB): domain Bacteria; phylum Pseudomonadota; class Gammaproteobacteria; order Pseudomonadales; family Halieaceae; genus JANQIO01. The sequence goes on along the minus strand of JAZBOY010000118.1, from coordinate 17,545 downwards.
GCTGCACACCATTCGCGATGTAGTGGCGGCCGACGGCAGCCTGCTGCAGCGCTTCCCGCTGGCCTACCAGCAGGTGGCCTCTACCCAGGCGATACACCTGCTGCACTATGCCCTGCGTGAAGTGGTGCAGGAGGGCACCGGTAAGATTGTCTACCGGGAGCTGCCGGCAGGCTTTGCCGTCGCCGGCAAGACCGGCACCACCAATGACAACCGGGATTCCTGGTTTGCCGGCTTTTCCGGCGACCTGCTGGCGGTCAACTGGATCGGTCGCGACGACAATGCGGCCACGGGGCTGACCGGCGCCACCGGCGCGGCGAGGGTCTGGTCGCAGTTCATGGCACAAGCCAGCCACCAGCCGCTGGCTTACCGGGTGCCGGACGGGATCGAGCACCACTGGGTGGACGAGACCAGCGGCAAACTCAGTGGCCGTCGCTGTGCGAACGCTCGCCTGCTACCCTTTGTGAAGGGCACGGAGCCGACCGAGCGCGGCCCCTGTGACAACACCTCTGACCGGATTATCGAATGGTTTCGCGAACTCTTCTGATTGCGCTTCTGGGGCTGGGATTGGCGGCCTGTGCCAGTGACCCTGTTCGCGCTCCCGACGAACAGCCATCGGCGCCGGCCGTGGTCGAGAAAACCCCGGCCGCCGTGGCGCCCGCTACCTCCGAGCCCGGCTTGCGCACCGCCAGTGCCGGCCTGCTGGAGCAGGCGCGGGAAGCCCGCCGACGCGGTGACCTGCAGCGTGCCGACGCGCTGCTGCAGCGCGCCCAGCGCCTGGATCCCGCCAACGCCCTGGTCTATCTCGAGCTGGCGCGAATGCATCAACAACGCGGTGAAATGGGCGCGGCCAGGGCGGCGGCGGAACGCGGTCTGCTGTACTGCGATGCCGGCAGCTGTGAGGACCTGCGCGAGCTGGCGCGGCCCTGAAGTACCTCAAGCCTTCTCGAGTTCGCGCAACTCCAGCCGGAAGCCCCCTTGCGCCGGTACAAATTCCAGCCACTGGTTGATGCAGCGCGGCATCTCGCCGACGCTGTGGCTGACAAACACCACCTGGGTGTCGGATTGCTCGGCGATATGGTCGACTGCGTCAAGGATGCCCCGGGTGTGGTGGCGGTCCAGCCCCAGGCAGGGCTCATCGAGAATCAGTATCGCCGGCGACTTCACCATGGCGCGGGCCAGCAGCACCATGCGCTGCTGGCCGAACGAAAGGGTATCGAATGCTGTGCGCTCGAGGTCTGCCATGCCCAGTGCCCGGAGCCAGGCGCGAGCGATTTCCAGCTGCCGGTCACCCCAGTCATCGTAAAGGCCGACGCTGTCGAAGAAGCCGCTCACCACCACCTCCAACACCGCCATGCCGCGACTGTAGTTCAGGTGTAGCTGGGTATCGACCTGGCCAAACTTCTGCTTGATATCCCAGACGCTCTCGCCGCTGCCACGACGGCGGCCGAACAGGGTGATGTCCTGGCCGTAGGCCTTGTGGTTGTCTCCGGTGACCAGGCTCAACAGGGTGGTCTTGCCGCAGCCGTTGGGCCCGGCGATGTTGCAGTGTTGCCCGCTGCGCAGGGTCCAGTTGATGCCCGAGAGTACGAGCGTGTCGCCATAGCTGACCGACACGTTCCTAAGGTCCAGCAGCGGCTGGCCGGCGGGCAGCGTGTAGGGGCGTTCCGCTGGCGCCGGCAGTGTGCCAAAGCTGAGGGCCGGGGGTGACATCAGTGCCTGTACCCGCGGGTCTGCCAGCACTGACTCCCTGGCCCCGGCAGCCACGACCTCGCCCTCATCGAGTACCAGCAGGTGGCTGATGCCTGCGGGTATATCCGCCAGGCTGCGCGCGAGGAGCAAAACGTGAGTGTCGGTGCCCAGCAACTGCTCGAGTATCTCTGCCATGCCCTGCTGGCTGGCCCGGTCCAGGCCGTCCAGGGGGCTGTCGAGAATAAGCAGTTCGGGAGCTTGCAGTATGGCGCGAAGCAACAGGGTCTTGCGCATTTCCCCGGTAGAGATGAAGCGCAGCCCGCGGTCCAGGATATGGGTGATGCCCAGGCGCTCGATCCAGCGCCGGCAATCGGCCCCGGACAGCTCGGCACCCAGGGCGGCGGCTACGGTGGTGCCGGGGTCGCGGGCATCGCTGCGAAATTCCGAATCGTCCAGGCGCCGGTCGCGGTCACATAGGCTCTTCTGTTGCTCAAAGCAGACGTAACTGCAGTGCCCGGCCTGCAGCGCCGCGCTGCGCTCGAGGCGGCCGCTGCCCCAGTCTAGCTGGCGACTCAGCAGGCCCGCGAGGGTGGTCTTGCCGGCACCGTTGGGGCCCACGCAGGCCCATTGCTCACCCTCCTGCCAGGTCCAGTTGATGCCTTTGAGCACCGGCAGGGCGCGGTAGGAAAAGTACAGTGACTCGAGATGCAGGAATGCACCCACCGGGGCTGACGCCGGGACACTCATCGTGAGGGCTTAGTTCCTTCCCTGCCGTTCGAGAAAGCGGGTCAGGGCCTGCTGGCGCTGCTCCGGGGTCATGTTTTCCAGTCTGCGCCGCAAGCGCTGGCGCTGTTCAGGGTCCATTCCCTGCCAGCGCTGGCGCAGTGCCTGGCGCTGGTCCGGTGACAGGTCTTTCAGGGCCCGGTAGCGCGAGCGTGCCTGCTGGCGCTGTTCCGGTGTCATGGTCGACCAGCGCTGGGCATTGTTGGCCAGGCGCTTGCGGTCGGATTCGGGCATGCCGTTCCACTGCTGCTCATGCCGCTTCAACAGCTGCTGCTGGTCGGGACTGAGCTGGTTCCAGCTCGGCGCCTGCGCCTGGACTCCGGCGTGTACAAGCAACAGTGTCAGGGTGAGGAGAAGCTGACTAGCTCGCATGGTCCTCGGATTCCATCATCCATAGCACCAGGTCGAGGTCTTCCATGAGTGCTGCGTCCTCCGCCACGCTGAAGGTGCCAGGGTCTTGCTCGGCAGCAGAATCGCCAGGTGGCAGCAGCGGCAGTGCCACGGCGATGGCGATAATGGCAAAGGCGCCTGCGGCAAGGGCCAGCCAGTTGCCCGGGTTGTAGGGCTTGTTGACCTCGGCGAGCGCCTGCTGGCGAGCCCGGTTGAGTCGCGACAGGGTGGCCGCATCCAGGTGGGCGACACTCTCGTCGAGGCTGCTTCGGGCGAGTGCCTCCAGTGCTTCCGTGGAGCTGCCCGGTTCCGTTTCGTGTTCCTTGCTGTTCATGGTCATTGCGGCGCATGCTCTGCCAGCGCGTCTTGCAGGGACTTGAGGGCCCGATTGTAATGGGTTTTTACACTGCCTTCGCTGCAGTCCATCGCCAGCGCCGTATCGCGGGTGGACATTCCCTCCCAGGCACGCAGCACGAAGGCCTGCTGCTGCCTGGTCGGCAGGTTGCCAATAGCATCCAGCATAGCTTGGTTGGCGATCTCCTGCTGCAGGGCGCTGGCGGGATTCTCCCGCTCACCGGCGGTGGCCTGGTCCATGGGGTCGATGTCACTGTCCGCATCCGCAGTTCCGGGCATAAACGCCATGACCCGGCGTCGCACCGCGCGGCGCCGGTGGAAGTCATTGATGCGGCTCTGGAGGATGCGATAAAACAGCGGCTTCCACTCATCGCTGGGTCGCAGCGAGTAGCGCCGCACCAGGCCCAGCATGGCCTCCTGCACCAGTTCGAGGGCGTCTTCCCGGTGACCGACTGACAGCTCCGCGACCCGCAGCGCTCGCCGTTCAACCTCCTGCAGGAAGCCGTTCATGGCGCTGTGTCGGTCCAGGCTCTGGCCCCCGTGTTGCATGGGATTCTGTTCGGTCCAGCTGTGGTAGATCAGGGCTGCAGTGTTGGTCATCGTAGCATAGACATTGATGGGCTCCTTACTGGTAACGCGGCTCCCACAGATTCGTTGACAGCTCACTTGTCAGGCCCGTGGGCGGCTGGCTTAATGGGTCACCCCCAGCTACAGCAGTCCCGTGCCACTTTCCCTTCCGCAGATCGAACACGCCCTGAGCCACCACCGCCCGCGACGCAAGATGCTGCGCGCCCTGATGCTGCGCTCCGCGGTAGCCATGATCCTGCGCGAACACCGCGGTCGCTGTGAGCTGCTGATGATCAAGCGCGCCGAGCGCCGCGGCGACCCCTGGTCCGGGCATATGGCGTTTCCCGGCGGGCGCATGGAGCAGGCCGATCGTCACGGACTGGATGTTGCCAAACGGGAAACCGAGGAGGAAATCGGACTGACCCTCGGGGCCGCCGAGCCCTGCATTGGCAGGCTCTCGGAAATCACCGCTCGACCCAGGCTCCTGCATCGCCGGCCGATGGTGGTGACGCCCTACCTGTTCAGGCTGGAGCGGGACGTGGCCTTCGAGCCCAATTACGAGGTGGCTGAAGTCATCTGGGTGCCGGTGGATTTCCTCAATGACTACAGCAATCGCGAGACCATGCACTGGAAACGCGACAAGGTGCCGATTCCGCTGCCCTGCTATCTGTACAAGGGGCGGCGCATCTGGGGATTATCACTGATGATGATTGATGAGCTGTTGGCCCTGCTGCCGGGCCCGGGTTGAGCCTGTCAGCCTCTCACTGGCCCTGGCGCAGGAACAGTCGTGTATTGATGATCAGCTCCTGCAAGGCAGGGTCGACGCGCCCCGCTTCTTCAAGCGTGTCCCGATCGATATCACCGCCGACATAGCCTGCGACGAGTTCCAGCAGAATCGGCGACATCTTGGGATCCATTTCCCAGCGCGGTCCGTTGGTCAGGTTGCCCGTGACCATATTCTCGGCGAGCTTTAGCCAGTAGCCCCCGCAGCGCGACAGGCTGAAATCGCCTTCCCGGCCGAAGCTGAGGTTGGGGGTGCCGGGGTCGAAACCGCCGGGCGGCACCTCATCGATACGATCCAGTGCCATCACCCAGGTACTCTCCAGCGGGAAGCTCCCCACCTCTGCACGGCACAGGTCGCCTGTATCCAGCCACACCCTGACGGTATCCCGAAACAGCTCGCCGCGCAGATTGCGCGTAACTGACAGGTCGATGGAATTGCCGCTGCTCGCCACCACCCGGCCAGCGACAACCAGGTCGGTTGCCCCCTGCACGTCGGCGAAGGCTCCCTGCCACAGGCAGCCACACTCCGCTCGCAGCTGCTGCGAGAACAGCAAAAGAGCAATCAGCCAACCGCGCGCAGCCACGCTCAGCCGCCTTGCAGCAACTCTGCGGCCTCGCGCGCAAAGTAGGTGAGAATGCCGTCGCAGCCGGCGCGCTTGAAGCCCAGCAGGGACTCGAGAATGATCGCTTCGCGCGGTAACCAGCCCTGGCTGAAGGCGGCCTGGTGCATCGCATACTCCCCGCTGACCTGGTAGGCGAATGTGGGCACCTGGAAGGTGTCCTTCACACGTCGCACGATATCGAGGTAGGGCTGGCCTGGCTTGACCATCACCATGTCGGCGCCTTCGGCGAGATCCAGGCCCACCTCATGCAGGGCCTCATCGCTGTTGCCCGGGTCCATCTGGTAGCTGAACTTGTTGCCGCCCTTGATATTGTCAGCGGAGCCCACGGCGTCACGGAACGGACCGTAGTAGGCAGACGCATACTTGGCGGCGTAGGAGAAAATCAGCGTGTTGACGTGGCCCTGCTCTTCCAGAGCCCGGCGAATCGCGCCGATCCGGCCGTCCATCATGTCTGAGGGCGCGACGATGTCCACTCCGGCGTGGGCGTGGGACAGGGCCTGGCGCACCAGGGTCTCGGAGGTAACGTCGTTCAGCACATAGCCCGTGTCGTCAACGATGCCGTCCTGGCCGTGGCTGGTATAAGGGTCCAGGGCCACGTCGGTGATGATGGCGAGTTCCGGCAGGGCGTCCTTCAGCGACTTCACCGCGCGTTGCACCAGCCCATCCGGGTTGTAGGCCTCGGCAGCGTCGAGTGATTTACCGTCGGCCTCCACCACGGGGAACAGGGCGATGGCCGGCACCCCCAGGGAAACGAGTTCGCGGGCCTGTTCGATAAGCAGGTCGATACTCAGGCGTTCGATACCCGGCATAGAGGGCACGGCCTCGCGCTGGCCGCTTCCGTCCAGCACAAATACCGGGAAGATCAGGTCGGCCGGCGAAAGCCGGCTTTCGCGTACCATCTCACGGGTAGCGTCCCTGGCCCGCAGGCGGCGCATGCGAGTCGTGGGGAACGGCCCCCGGGTGAGCGTGAATGCCATGCAGGTCTCCTTTTTTCCTACAGCGTAGCAAACGCCTTGCGGGCGGCGTCCAGGGTGGCGTTCAGTTCGGCATCACCGTGGGCCGAAGACACAAAGCCGGCCTCGTAGGAGGCCGGGGCCAGGTAGACGCCGTTGTCCAGCATGGCGTGGAAGAAGCGCGAGAAGGCCTCGGTATCACAGGCCATGACCTCGGCATAGTTGCTGACCGAATCGGCCTCGGTGAAAAAGCCTCCGAACATAGTGCCCGCATGGTTGGTGGTGAACGGTACGCCGGCCTCCGTAGCGGCGGCTTCCATTCCCTCGCAGAGCGCGTTGGTGTAGGCGAACAGCGGTTCGTAGAAGCCGGGCTCGGAGATCACTTCCATGGTGGCGAGGCCAGCGGCCATGGCGACCGGATTCCCGGACAGGGTGCCGGCCTGGTAGACCGGCCCGAGGGGGGCGATCTGTTGCATGATATCGACGCGGCCGCCGAAGGCTCCCACCGGCATGCCGCCGCCGATGACCTTGCCGAGAGTGGTCAGGTCAGGCTGTACGCCGTAGAAACCCTGGGCGCCGGCCAGGCCGAAGCGGAAGCCGGTCATCACCTCGTCGAAGATCAGCACGCTGCCGTGCTCATCGCAGACCGCGCGCAGGGTTTCCAGGAATCCCGGCTGCGGCGGAATGCAATTCATATTGCCCACCACCGGCTCGACGATAATACAGGCGATCTGCTCACCGGCCTCGGCAAAGGCTTCCCGCATCTGCTCCGGGTCGTTGTAGGTCAGTGTTACCGTGTGTTCGGCCAATTCTGCGGGCACGCCCGGGGAGCTGGGTACGCCGAAGGTCAGGGCGCCGGAGCCGGCCTTCACCAGCAGTGAGTCGGAGTGGCCGTGATAGCAGCCTTCGAATTTGACGATCTTGTCGCGCCCGGTGAAGCCGCGGGCCAGTCGGATCGCGCTCATGGTCGCCTCGGTGCCCGAGCTGACCATCCGCACCATGTCCATGCCCGGGTAAATGTCACAAACGCGCTCGGCCAGCTGGATCTCCAGCTCGGTGGGCGTGCCGTAGCTGAGGCCTTTTTCCGCCTGCCGGCACACGGCTTCCCGCACCGCCGGGTGGTTGTGCCCCATCAACATCGGACCCCAGGACAGCACGTAGTCGATATAGCGCTTGCCGTCGGCGTCGACCAGGTAGGCGCCTTCGCTGCGGTCGGTGAAAAAGGGCGTCCCGGACACCGCCTTGAAAGCGCGTACCGGTGAATTCACGCCGCCGGGGATGACCCGGGCAGCCTGTTGGAATAGCTCTTGTGATTTACTCATGACGGTCCACTTCAGAAAACGGCGTCCATTATTGCGACTCTGAACGCCGCTCGCCACCAAATGCCGCCGTCGGTGGACTTATCCTGACCACGATCAACAGTCGCGGGGGCGAATCCTTCCAGGGACCAGCTTGCCCATGCCAATGCGCCGGGCGTTGGACAGGGCGCGCCAGGTGTACTCCTGGGCCTGGCGTACCGCGGACTGGATGGGTAGCCCATGGGCGAGATAGGCAGTGATGGCGGCGGCGAAGGTACTGCCGGCACCGACGAAATTGTTGGGCAGGTGCTCCCACTCGAAACTCTGCTGCAGCCCTGAGCGACCGTACAGCCGGCTGACGTAGCTCTGGTAGATTCCGGGTTCCGTGGAGATCAGCACCGCCTCACAGCCCATCTCCAGCAACTCGTGGGCGCAGGCGGTAACGTTGTCGGCGCTGCCGGCCAGCTCCAGGGCCTCCTGTTCGGTGAGCACCAGCAAGGTGGTTTGGGGCAGCAGCAGCGCGCACAGCGCGTCCCCGTAGTCGGGCTCCACCGGCAGCGACCACAGCGCCGGGTCCAGCACGGTCGGCCTGGCGGGATAATCCTTCAACACCGTATGAATACTTTCGATATGGGCCACCGTGGCAAGCTGGTGCAGCTTGACCGCCGATACCTCGATGTCTTCCAGCACCGCGCGCATCTGCTCGATTAGCAGCAGGGCGTCGACGATGGCAGAGTCCTTGTACTCCTGGGTGTCCTGGATATTGATGGCGGTCATGATCGGTGTGCAGTGGCAGGCCAGGCTGCACAGGGTCTCGATATCGGCGGCGATACCGCCGCCCCCGGTGGGGTCGAGCTCGGCCACGCACATGACGGCGGGCGTTGTTCTTTTCATACTGCACTCCCCCGCGATGTTCCAGGACTCGCGGTCATCAGAAGGGCTTGAGGACCGCCAGGATGACGATCAGGAACAGGAACAGCACCGGCACCTCGTTGAAGACCCGGAAGTAGATGTGGGTGTGCTGGTCAGTGTCGGCGTTGATGGCTTTCACCAGTCGCCCACAGTAGAAGTGGTAGACCACCAGGCAGAGCACGGCGAGCAGTTTCACCCAGAGCCAGCGAGCGCCGAGGTAGTAGTCGAGGTTCAGTGCGATCAGCGCGAAGCCCATGACGATGGCGATGGCCGCCAGCGGTGTGACGAAGCGGTACAACTTGCGGGACATGACGGCCAGTTGGCGGCGGGTTGCCTCGTCTTCCGAGGCGGCGTAGTACACCATGATTCGCGGCAGGTAGAAGATGCCGGCGAACCAGCACACCACGAAGATGATGTGCAGCGCCTTGAGCCAGAGGTAGAGCATGTCGGGTCCTTTGTCGGGTGCCTGATCAGCGCCTAGAGCCGCATCAGGTAGAACTGGTCAATGATATCGCGAGTCAGCACTCCGCGTATCCCCAGGTCACCGGCGACGCGCTTGTCCATTACCACAGCGGCCTCAGCATCTTCGCGGCGCATGGCATCCAGCGCCTCGCGCAGGGTGGCACGCGGTGACACCCGGGTAATCGACCAGCGCCGCAGGTCCTGCTCCATCAGGTCTATGCGCGCTTCTTCAGCCAGCGGGCTCACCAGGTCGGTAACCTCCGTACCCCGCACCAGGAACAGGTATTCCTCTTCGCGTTTCAGCAGGCACCAGTTGGGGGGCGTCTCCAACGGGTAATCCTCCCGGCCCAGCCCATGGTTGAGGGCGCGAACGCTGCGATCCATGGCGGTCAGCACATTGGTCTGGTGCAGTAGCTGGCTGATGGCATCTTCCGGAATGGCGCGCTGCAGGAAGCGCAATACCGTGCGGTGGGCGGATCGGGCGCGCAGCCCGGCGGTGGTGGTCAGGGTAGCGGCGACAATAGCGAGCATGGTGGGGAATACCACTGATACATTGCCGGTCAGTTCCACTACCGCCAGCAGGGCCGCAAGCGGCGCGTTCAACATCGCCGCCATGCCGGCCCCCATCCCAATCACGATGTACAGGGACAGGTCCGAGCTGTACTCGGGCAGCACCGCAATGCCGGCAAAACCCACCAGCCCGCCGACGCAGCTGCCAATAATCAGGCTGGGCCCGATGACCCCCACCGGCAGCCCCAGGCCCACGGTCACGGACGTTGCCAGCAGCTTGGCACCCAACAGCATGCCCAGTGCCAGGGGCCCGATCCCGCCCTGCACGGCGAGCGCCAGGCTGTCGTAACCCAGCCCGAGAACCTCGGGAACGACCAGGCCCAGCGAGCCGGTTAGCAAGCCCGCCATGAGAAACCTTACCAGGGGTGGCAGGCGCCCGGCTCGCAGGCAGAGGTTCAGCAGCCAGGCAAACGCGCCGGCCGCCACCCCGGCGGCGATGCCCAACAGCAGGATGAGTGGTAGCTCCAGCAACGACGTCAGGCCCAGTTCGGGAATAGCGAAACCGCTGAATCCCCCACCCAGGGCCTGGCTCAGCGTGGTTGCGCTGATGGCCGCAACCAGCACCGGCGTAAAGCCGATCACCGTGTACTCCGCCACGATAACTTCCATCGCGAAGACAACCCCCGCCAACGGCGTATTGAAAGCGGCGGCGATACTACCTGCGGTACCGCAGGCAATGAGAATGCGCTGGCTATTGTTGGGCAGCTGCAACCAGAGTGACAGCCAGCTGCTGATGGCGGCGCCCAGTTGCACGCCAGGGCCTTCCCGGCCGCCTGAGTGACCGCCCGCCAGTGCCACAGCGCCGCCGAAGAACTGGACCAGGGCGTTGCGCAAGGGGAGTTGGCCGTAGTGGCTGTGCATGCGGCTCAGCACGTGGACGATGCCGGTCTCGCGATCCTCGGGCTTCAGGGCTCCGAAAACGATACCCAGCACGGCGGCCGCCGCCAGGGGAATGACAAACCGCTGCCAGGCCGGCAATGCCTCGAAGCCGTCCGGAGACCCGGCGCCGAGCCAGAGGTAGCCGAGGGCCTCGATCTGCCATTCAAAGGCAAGTACAGCCGCAGCCGACAGCAGGCCCGCCACCAGGCCAAGGAGTGCGTAGGGAACAAGCGCGCGATAGTCGGAAAGGTCCTGGAAGTACTGGCTTGCCTGCATGGTCTCCGCGCGTCGGCGCGCACAATTACCGCGCCGGTGATGAGAAAAATCCTATATTATCCGTGAATTCAGCGCGGCAACAGGAACGCCGCTCAAACTGAGCGAGGAGACGGGTAAGTGATCAAGGCAGGCATCGTGGGAGGCACCGGGTACACGGGTGTTGAATTGCTGCGCCTGCTCTCCACTCACGGCCAGGTCCAGCTCGAGGTCATCACCTCCCGTGCGGAAGCGGGGCGTCGTGTCGATGACCTGTTCCCGAATCTGCGCGGCCATTGTGAGCTGGCCTTCAGCGAACCCGATGATGAGGTGCTGGCCGGCTGCGACGTGGTGTTCTATGCGACACCCCATAACGTTGCCATGAACTCAGTGCCCGCCCTGCTGGCGGCAGGGGCCCGGGTGATCGACCTGTCGGCGGACTTCCGCCTGCGCGATGCCTCCGTGTGGTCGCAGTGGTACGGCGAACCCCATGCCTGCCCGGAAACCATTGAGCAAGCCGTCTACGGACTGCCGGAGATGTACCGGGAGGAAATCGCCGCTGCGCAATTGGTGGCCTGTCCCGGCTGCTACCCGACCGCAGTTCAGCTGGGCTTTTTCCCGCTGCTGGCCGCCGGCATCGTGGACCTTCACAGCCTGGTGGCCAATGCCGCTTCAGGGGTCAGTGGCGCCGGACGGCAGGCCAGGGTGGACAACCTGGTGTCGGAGGCTGCCGACAACTACAAGGCCTACGGTGTTAGCGGGCATCGGCACCTGCCGGAAATCGAACAGGGTCTTTCGGCAATGGCGGGAAGCGCGGTGGAGCTCACCTTCGTGCCGCACCTGGTGCCGATGATTCGCGGCATTCTCGCCACCCTCTATGCGCGAGTGACTGCCGAGGTGGACTTGCAGGCCCTGTACGAAGAACACTATCGGGATGAACCTTTCGTGGATGTCTTGCCAGCAGGCCAGCAACCGCAGACCCGCAGTGTACGCGGCGCCAACCTGTGCCGGCTGGCCGTCACCCGGCCCCTGGGCCGCGACACCGTGGTGGTCACGGCGGCGGAAGACAACCTGGTGAAAGGCGCTGCAGGCCAGGCGGTTCAGGCCATGAATATCATGTTCGGGCTCGAGGAAACGCTGGGGCTGGAGGGGATTGCACTGCTGCCATGAACACCCGCTCGATCGTTATCCAGGATGATCCTCGCTCGCGCCGCCGGCGCCGCATCAGGCTGACGCTGGTCGCGCTGGGCGTGTTCCTGGCGGGAGTGCTGCTGGGTGGCTACGGCAACCTGTACCTGGGCCTGGAAAGTGCCTGGGAAAATCGCGACCTGCGCGAGCAGATCGTTTCCCAGGCCAGGCAGCTGGAAAGCCTGCGGCAGTGGAAGAGCGATGCCGAGACCAGCCAGGAGATTGACCGCGCCGCACTGGAGCTGGTGCGCCTCGAGCTGGCGGAGCAGCAGGAGGCCATCGCCGAGCTGGAAAAAGGTGTGCACTTCTATCGCAGCCTGATGGCACCGGGCGAGCAAGCCGAGGGTCTCAGCGTACACAGTATCGACCTGAAACCCGGGCCGAATAACGACAGATACCAGTTTCGTATCCTGGTCCAGCAAAGCGCCCGCAAGCACAATCTGCTCACCGGCACCCTGCAGATTCTGGTACACGGCGACGAGAACGGGCAGGAAAAAGCCTATAACTTGTCAGAGCTCTCAGAACAGGTGCCGGACCCCGAAATTCGATTGCGCTTCAAGTACTTTCAAGCTATAGATGGGGAGCTTGAGTTGCCTGCCGGGTTTACCCCGCGTACGGTGAGTGCAGCGGCTCGCGCCACCAAACCCAGGCGCGTCAATATAGATAAAGAGTTCCCGTGGTCGGTACAGGAGAAGATCAGCGATGTTAGGCGGTAAAGACGGCAAGAGCACTTTCAGCTCCTCGAATTCGACCACACTGGTGTCTCGCGACACGGAAATCGTCGGGGATATCAAGTTCAGCGGTAATCTCGACATCGAGGGCATCGTTCGCGGCAATATTGTTGCAGTAGAAGGCAAAGACGCCGTGGTTCGCGTGGTCGACAAAGGCCTGGTTGAAGGTGAGGTTCGGGCCCCGTCAGTGATCGTCAACGGCTCGGTCACCGGAGACGTCTACTCCACCAAGCACCTCGAGCTGGCCTCCAAGGCCCGCGTGCAGGGCAACGTGCACTACACCCTGGTTGAAATGGCGATCGGCGCAGAGGTCAACGGTAGCCTGACCCATACCGGCGATACGGCCAAAGTGGCCAAGGAGAGCACCACCCGCAACCAGGCAAAGGATGAGCAGGCCGCGGCCGACGCACCGGCACCCCAGCAGGTCACCCCGATCAAAAGTTGATCAAAATACTGGGTTATTTCATAATGTCGGCCTTGAGGTAGAGGCATTATGAGCGCAACCGAGACCTTTGTACCCGGCACCCTGCAGCTGACCAATCGCGCGGTCGACAAGGTGCGGGACCTGATTACCGAAGAAGGCAATCCTGGACTGAAGCTGCGGGTGTACATCACCGGCGGCGGCTGTTCCGGCTTCCAGTACGGCTTCAGCTTCGATGAGGAGATGGCCGACGACGACACCGCTGTGCAACGCGACGGCGTCACCGTGTTGGTGGATCCGATGAGCTACCAGTACCTGGTCGGCGCCGAGGTGGACTACACCGAGGGCTTCGAAGGCGCACGCTTCGTGGTAAACAATCCCAACGCTGCCACCACCTGTGGCTGCGGCGCTTCTTTCTCTATCTGACCACTCTATCTGATTGGTTCCCGGCCGTAGCGCCCGGGTATATCGCTCCCAGAACCCTGGGGCCACTCGCCCCGGTCACTGCGGCCACATTGCCAGGCAGGCCGTTCAGGGTGCGCCAGGCCAGCCAGGCGAAAGCGGATGCCTCGACCCAGGCCGGGTCGCATCCCAGCTCTGTTGTCGTGCCAAGGTAGACGGGTGACAGGCGCTGGTACAGGCGCCGCATCAAATCGGTATTGGACGCACCACCGCCACAGACATAGACATCGTCCAGCGAGAATTCTGCGAGGCTCTCAGCAATACTCACGGCGGTGAATTCCGCCAGTGTGGCCTGCACGTCCTGCGGCGAAACCGCGGGCCGGCTCTCCAGCACTTCGTCCAGCCAGTCGAGATTGAAAGCTTCCTTGCCGGTGCTCTTGGGCGGTGCTAGCGCCAGGTAGGGATGCGCTGACAGCGCTGCCAGCAAGCTGCTGTTCACTTCCCCTTCCGCTGACCAGGCTCCCAGCGGATCGTAGTGCTCTCCACGGTGACGCAGTATCCAATGGTCCAGCAGGGTATTGCCGGGTCCGGTGTCAAATCCGCTCACTTCTCCGCCCAGCAACAGGGACGCGTTGGCGATGCCGCCGATATTGACCACGGCGCGGCGCTTGTCCGCGTTGGCAAACAGGAAGTCGTGAAACGCAGGTACCAGCGGTGCGCCTTCACCGCCAGCGGCGAGGTCGCGGCGACGGAAGTCGGCCACCGTGGTGATGCCGGTGGACTCGGCAATCGTATTGGGATCACCGATCTGCAGCGTGTAGGCGCGCTCGCCAGGCAACGAAACGCTGGGGGGGTGATGGCGCACGGTCTGGCCGTGGCTGCCGATGGCACGAACCCTGTCGGCGGAAGTGCTGGACTGGCTCAGCAGGGTGCGTACCGCCTCGGCGAAGTGCTCACCCAGTTCGCGGTCCAGCTCGCCAAGGCCGTGAATCTCCTGCTCGCCCGGGTGGGATAGTGTATGAATCCTCTCCCGCAGTGACGATGGCATGGGGTGCTCGTAGCAGGCGAGCAGTTCGAAGTCGTCGCTACCTATTCTCACCAGCACCGCGTCGACGGCATCCATGCTGGTGCCAGACATCAAGCCGACAAGCAGGTCGTCGGGCACGGGGCGCTAGCGCGAAGAATCGGTCTGGTTGAGGGCCAGCTGCTGTTGCCGGATCGAAGCCAGCTGCAGCTGGAAGCCCTGGGTCTGGGCAAGGAAGCGGGGCAGCTCTTCCTGGGCCAGGCTCTTGCCCTTGGGAAGCTTCTTGTGGATGGTGCGCGGGTTGCGGTGCACACCATTCACCAAGAATTCGTAGTGCAGGTGTGGGCCGGTAGCGGCGCCGGTGGAGCCCACGGTTCCGATCACCTGGTTCTGGGTCACGCGGTCACCTTTGCGCACCCGGCGCTTGTTCAGGTGCAGGTACTTGGTGGTATAGGCGTGGCCATGCTGGATCACCACGTAGTTGCCATTGGCCTTGGTATAGCCTGCTTCGGTGACACGGCCGTCGCCGGCCGCAAACACGGGAGTGCCGCGAGGGGCAGCGTAGTCTGTGCCGCGATGGGGCCGCCTTGTCTTGTAGATCGGGTGCAGGCGGCGCGGATTAAAGTTGCTGCTGACGCGAGTGAAGTCGACCGGCGCGAGCATGAACTGGCGGCGCATGCTGACCCCTTCGGCAGAAAAGTAGCCGGGCCGGTTGGTTTCATCCACGTAACGGTAGGCAGTGTAGCTCTTGCCCTGATTGACGAACTCGGCGGCCAGGATATTCCCGTTCCGGTACTTTTCGCCATCTATATACAGCTCTTCATACACCACGTGGAAAACGTCACCCTTGCGAGGGTCCAGCACGAAATCGATCACACCACCGAAGATGTTCGCCAGCTCCATGATCAGGGTTTGCGGCAGGCCGGCCTGCTTGCCGGCCAGAAACAGGGAGGAGTCGATGCGGGCGGAGGCAAAGCTGCGGTGCACCTCGGGTTCGCGAACGATGTTCTCGGCAATGTAGCTGTCGCCCTCGCGGCGCAGTATTACGGTTTCGAGCGGAGACTTGACGCGCCGTAACGCTGCCAGCCTGCCATCATCGTTGAGCAGGAAACCGATGTTTTCGCCGGGGAACAGGCGGGTCAGAGATTGGCCCTCGGGTGCCTTGCTGACCAGGTGGTAAAGGTCGGTGTCGGTCAGGCCGGCACGACCGAATAACAGCGACAGGTTGTCGCCGGGATTGACGGTGATATCGACCCAGGTGTCTGGCTCGTCTGCTACCGGTTCGGTGGGGATTTCGCTGGGCGGTTCCAGTGGCAGGGCAATCTGCACGACTGCCCGACTGGCGGAGACATCCTCGCTGGGCACCAGTGCCAGCAGCAGGGTGACGGCAACAGCAAAGATCGCCGCAACAGCCAGGTGTCGGCGGGGGTAGCCCGAGTGTTCGGGGGCGCTAGTCGCGCCAGCTTGTGACGTCACCGTGGTCATTGGTCTTGCTGGGGGGTCTTATATTCCCGGAGTATAACAAAAACTAGTTTTTTCAAAAGATTAAGCAATATAGCGAGCCTCTCCGCCCCGTCTTTCTGTTGCCTGAGGCGGGTACAGCGGTCGCCTTGCAATTGATAGGGGTTAGGGTATGGTTCGCGCTTCCTTTTTTGGACAAAAAATCCGCAAATATCCAGCCCTTAGGGAACTATTGTGATGGGGACCCCAATTCTCGAGGACCTGAACGCGCGCGAGCTGGTGTTTCAGCTTACCAGCGAGGCGGAACTCACCGAACATCTCGCCACAGGCAGCCGTACTCTTTACTGTGGTTTCGACCCCACTGCTGACAGCCTGCATATTGGTTCGCTGGTGCCTCTATTAATGCTGCGCCGTTTCCAACTGGCCGGTCATAAGCCGATTGCCCTGGTGGGCGGCGCCACCGGGCTGGTGGGCGACCCTAGTTTCAAGGCCCAGGAACGCCAGCTTAATACTCCCGATGTGGTGGCCGGCTGGGTCGACAAAATCCGTTCCCAGGTGGAAGCCTTCATCGATTTTGACTGTGGCGACAATTCCGCCGTGGTGGTCAACAACCTCGACTGGACGGCAGAGGTGAGCGTGCTGGATTTCTTGCGGGACATCGGCAAGCACTTCTCGGTGAACGCCATGATCCAGAAAGAATCGGTCAAGCAGCGTATCGAGCGCGAGGGCAGCGGTATCAGCTTTACCGAATTCACCTACATGATCCTGCAGTCCTTCGACTTCTCGGAGCTGAATCACCGTCACGGCTGCACGCTGCAGATCGGCGGTTCCGACCAGTGGGGCAACATTACCGGTGGCATAGACCTGACGCGGCGCCTGCACGGCGAACAGGTATATGGGCTGACCATGCCCCTGGTGACCAAGGCCGACGGCACCAAGTTCGGCAAGACCGAAAGCGGCACGATCTGGCTGGACCCGGCGCGCACCTCGCCCTATGCCTTCTATCAGTTCTGGATCAACACCGCGGACGCGGATGTGTACCGCTTCCTGCGCTACTTCACCTTCCTTGGTGTGGCGGAGATTGCCGACATAGAGGCGGCTGATCGCAACCGCCAGAGCCGCCCGGAAGCACAGGCGATCCTGGCCCGGGAGGTGACGCGGCTGGTGCATGGGGATGAAGGTCTCTCTGCTGCCCAGAGGATCACCGAAGCGCTGTTCAGCGGCGATACGTCAAGCCTGTCAGAAGCTGATCTTGACCAGCTGCGCCTGGACGGCCTGCCCAGCAGCGAGCTGGGTGCCGAGCAGATGGACTCCGGCACGGTGACGCAGCTGCTGACCGATGCTGGCATGGCTAGCTCTGGCAAGCAGGTCAAGGATGCCCTGGGCCGTGGCGCGGTGCTGGTCAATGGGGAGGCTCTGACGGAGGCGGACAACATGGACCCGGCCGCCAGCTTCGCCCTGGACAAGGCCGTGTACGGCCGCTTCTACCTGGTTCGACTGGGCAAAAAGAAGTACCACCTTTTCGAGCGCAGCGGCGCCGCCTAGGCGCCCCTGCAGGTTTCGGAATTTGGTCTATATTTCATAGGCATAGGCCGGCCCGTAACAGTCCTGAAAAAACTTTGTAATGGGTATTGCCACATGCGGGCCGATGCGTATAATACGCGTCCTCGGTTCGGGGCGAGCCCTCAGGAAACCAGGCGATGGAGACATCGCGATGTCGGTTCCCAGGGATAAGCACCGGGCCTTTCTGCGGTCCATCGCGAGCGCAGAGTTGTTTAACAAGAAGATAAAGACAGATGTGTG
>JAZBOY010000117.1:0-5055 GCA_036351375.1 Halieaceae bacterium | reverse complement strand
CGTCATCACCGGTCCGGTGGGCATCGGTAAAACCACCCTGATCCGCAACGCTCTAAGCGACCTTCCGGACGACGTGGTCGTAGGTGTCATCAGCAATACCCACCCGGATATGGGCAACCTGTTGCAGTGGGCACTGCTGGCCTTTGGCCAAGACTACAAGTCCGACAATAGGGTCGAACTCTACGACTGGTTCCTCCAGTTTCTGCAGTCTGAGCACGCCGCCAAACGGCGCGTGGTCCTCGTGATCGACGAGGCGCAGAATCTCGCCCCCAAAGACCTGGAAGAGCTGCGCATGCTCTCCAATATCAACGCAGAGAAAGACCAGATCCTGCAACTGATACTGCTTGGCCAGCCCCAGCTGCGTGACATGCTGCGCGACCCGGAACTCCTGCAGTTTTCACAACGCGTGGGAGTGGATTACAACATCCGACCCCTGGATCAGCAGGAAACGGCTCTCTACATCTTCAATCGCTGCAGGGTTGCGGGCGCCACGGGCGGCCTTTTCACTCATGCTGCCGCAGAGCTCATACATTTTGCCAGCCGGGGTGTGCCCCGCGTGATCAACGTGATCTGCGATACGGCGCTTGTGTACGCTTATGGTGAGCAGCAGCAGTGGGTTGGCGAAGCCATCGTCGCGCGTGTCTTGCTGGACAGGAAGGATAGCGGCCTGATTTCGCTGGGTGATCTGCCGGAATCGATACATGAGAGGCTTGAATCAAGCGAACAGGAACCCGGTAGTGCAGAACCCGCCGGAAGCGAACCAGTTGAGGTTGAAGAACAAAGCACGGAATCAGATGGGTCACATGCTGAAGTAACCGATATCGACCGAGCCAGGGAACAGCAAGCGAGAAAGTCTAGTCCGGGAGACCCTGCCTCATAAAACCCCTTGCCGAAGTGATCACTGCAACGCCCGGTTCTACTATTCCACGGTAACCGACTTGGCCAGGTTCCTCGGCTGGTCAATCTCGCAACCCCGCGCTCTAGCGATATGGTAGGCCAGCAACTGTTCGGCAATCACTACCGGTATGGCGGCAATGTACTCCTCACAGCGCGGCACGGTGATGAGGTCGTCGCAGTGGGCACGAATGTCATCGTCACCCTCGGTGGCAATCGCAATTACGGGCGCCTTGCGTGCCCTGCACTCCTGCATATTGCCGATCGTCTTCACCTTGCCCGGGCTTTCCGGAACCGCCACTATCACAGGGATTTCAGGTGTCAGCAGCGCGATGGGGCCGTGCTTCAATTCAGCAGCGTGATAGCCCTCGGCGTGTACGTAAGATATTTCCTTTAACTTCAGCGCGCCTTCCAGAACCGCTGGGTACATGTAGCCGCGGCCAATGAAAAAGGCGTTCTCGATGTTCGCGTACTTCTCCGCTATGCGCGCGATGTTCTCTTCCTCGGCAATCACCGCTTTGGCGAGATCTGGAAGACTCGACAGCTGTTCAATAATTCGGCTTCCCGCCTCTGCCGAAAGCCGCCGGGTGCGACCCAGCAACAGGGACATCATAGCAAGTACAGCCACCTGGCAGGTGAAGGCCTTCGTGGAGGCCACACTGATTTCAGGCCCGGCATGCAGGTAGACCCCCCTACCCGCCTCGCGCGCAATGGTCGAGCCAACGACGTTGCACAGGCCGAGGATAGTCGCGCCCTTACGCGTTGCTTCGCGCACCGCCGCCAGGGTATCGGCGGTTTCGCCGGACTGGCTGATGGCGATCATGCAGGAGTTGCGCTGGATGATCGGATTGCGGTCGCGAAATTCTGCAGCCTGCACCACGTCGGTTGGAATGCTGGCGAAGTCTTCGAACAAATACTTGCCCACCATGCCGGCGTACATGGAGGTACCACAGGCGGAGATGGTGATCCTGTCGATCTGGGCAAGCTCCGCAGGCCCAAGCTGCATGCCGCTCAGCTTCGAGGTGGCATCCTTCGGCATCAGCCGGCCGCGCATGGCATTGGTGAGCGCGTCGGGTTGCTCGTGAATCTCCTTGAGCATGAAATGCTCGAAACCGCCTTTCTCAATTTCCTCGAGGTTCCAGTCGATCTCTGTGGCGGCACGGGACACCGGAAGGTTCTTGAGCGACGTGATTTCAAAGCTGTCTGGCGTCGCCGTCACCACATCCCCGTCATCGAGGTAAACCACCTGCTTGGTATGGCTCAACAGCGCACTAACATCGGAGGCAATCAGGGTCTCGCCCTGGCCGATCCCCACCACGATCGGGCTGCCATTGCGCGCCGCGATAATCATGTCGGGGTGCAGGGGTGATACGACCACCAGCCCGAAGGTACCTTCAACGTGCGAGAGCGCTTCGAGTACGGCTGCCTGGAAGTCACCCGAATAGGCTTCCTCGATGAGGTGGGCGATCGTTTCAGAGTCTGTTTCACTGGCAAAGGTGTGTCCCTTCGCCAATAAGCGCGCACGAATGGCTTGATAGTTTTCGATGATCCCGTTGTGGGCTATCGCGAATTGGCCCGAGGGGCTCTGGTGCGGGTGGGCGTTGGCTTCATTAGGCTCGCCATGCGTTGCCCAGCGCGTATGTCCTATCGCGACACCGGAGCTATCCGCAGCGCCATTGAGCCGATCAGCAAGCTCCGACTCCAGGGTCGACACCTTGCCAGGCGTTTTGACGGTAAACAGCGCCTTGTCTTTTTCGTCGACGATTGTGATGCCGGCGGAGTCGTAGCCCCGGTACTCGAGTCGCTTGAGGCCGGAGATGATGATGTTGGTGGCGGTTTTTGTTCCGGTGTAGCCAATGATGCCGCACATGGTGCAGTTTTCCTGTCTGCGAATTTACGTGATTCTGCCTGGCACAAAGCTCCGTGTATTCGTGTGCTGGCGTCTGTTCGTAGAGTGTAGAGCGGATCACAGCATAGCAACAGCCATGCGTGAGTCCTTAATGCCGCTGCAGCCTGTGAACCGGTTCTCAGAAATCGGCCACGCGAGCCATACCCACCGCCGGCAAGTGTGAAGCGCTCTGCAAGTTCACGCGACAACGCTTCCGTTAGCGCCCGGCTGGGGCGACAGTAGTCTGTAAGAAAACCTGACATTGACTGTAAACGGTGCTGACAAAGTGTTGATCACCCAACCAACAATGCCGACCGGCTCGCGTGGCCACAGCTGACGATGCTCTTCGATCACGGCATCTACGGCTACCTGGCGCCGGCCATCGCCTACCTGCTGCTCACGACGGTGCTCGTGATCTCCTGGCGTGGTCATGCGCTCGCGACAGTGGCCACCGTGGCCAGCTTCGCCAGCACGCTGTGGGCAGCTATTGCGGTGACCTACGCCGCCACGCCGCTGGTACCCGCCGGGCTATATCATCTGGCCGAACTGGTGCGCCTCGGCCTCTGGTGTCTGCTGCTCCTCAGGTTGCTCGAAGACATGCGGCAATCACAGCTGCCCGGCTGGCCAATCGCAATGGTATTGGGTGGCGTTGGATTTGCGACAGCGATGCTTGCCCTGCCGCTGTTTTCAGAATCTTCAGCCCGGATGGCGGCACCCATCGTGGGGCTTATGCCTGTCTTACTTGCGGGAACCGGCCTGCTGCTGACCGCCGGAATCTATCGGAACGCCGGGCCGGACCAGCGCTGGTCGGTGCGCTGGCTGTGCCTTGGCCTGGGTGCCGTTTTCACGGCTGACATACTGCTTCACGCGCAATCGCTATTATTCTCTCGCGTGGACCCGTGGTTCTGGCAGGCGCGCGGAATCATCAATGCCCTGGCAGTGCCGCCCATCGCGGTGGCTCTGGCCCGCTACCTGAGCCGGGGTCTGCGTCTGCAGGTGTCAAGACACGTTGTGTTCCACTCCTGCCTGCTCATGGGGACCGGCCTCTACCTGATCCTTATGGCAGTATGCGGCTATTTCATCCGCTTCTACGGAGGCAGCTGGGGCGGCGTGATCCAGGTGCTGTTCCTGTGCCTCAGCGGCGCGCTGCTGTTCACTGTGTTGTCTTCCACAAGGATTCGCGCGTGGCTGCGTGTGTTTTTGAGCAAGCATTTCCTCAGCTACAAATACGACTATCGCCAGGAGTGGTCTCGCTTCACCGAGGCGCTCTCATCCTGCGATGTCAGCGTTCCCCACCGCGTGGTTTCCGCCATCGCCAGGCTGGTCCAGAGCAATAGCGGACTGCTCTGGCTGCGCGGGGAAAGCGGCTACGAGCTGATAGAGTCCTGGAACACCACGGCACCGACAGGGTCGGCCGAGGATTCATTAGGGCAGGCCACAAGCTTTTTCGAGCGGCAGCAGTGGGTAATCGATATCGAGGAATTCCGCCAGAACCCCGGGCTCTACCCGGGCCTTGAGCTGTCCAAAGCACTACTGAACTGCCAGGACGCCTGGCTGTTGATCCCGCTGCTCCTCGGAGACAGTGTAATCGGCGCAGTGCTGCTGACCAAACCGGCCGTGCCCCAGACAATGAACTGGGAGGATCGAGACCTTCTGAAGGTGGCCGGTCGGCAGGCGGCCAGTGAACTGGCTCAGTACAAGTACAACCAGGAACTGGTAAAGGCGCGACAGTTCGAGGCCTTCAATCGCCTCTCCGCCTACGTCGTCCACGACCTGAAGAACATCCTGGCCCAGCAGTCACTGATTGTCTCCAACGCGGAGCAACACAAGCACAATCCCGAGTTTGTCGAGGATGTGGTGGGGACTGTCGAGAACTCCGTGAATCGCATGAAGCGACTCATGGACCAGATGCGCAGCGGCATGAGAGCGGTGCAGTCCGGCAATATCGAGCTCAATGAACTGCTGCAATCGGTGGTGGAGCGTCACTCCACCCGAGAGCCCCGGCCACAGCTGACTGCCACCGAGCAGAAATTGACTTCTCCGGCCGACCCGGAGCAGCTGGCCACCGTGTTCGGACACATCATCCAGAACGCGCAGGAAGCCTGCGCTGAGAACGGCACGGTGGAAGTGGTGCTGGAATCGCGGGACGACGGCAAGGCCGTGATTTCCATACGAGACAACGGCGTGGGCATGGATGAAGCCTTCATCCGCGAGCGCCTGTTCCAGCCCTTCGAGTCCACCAAGGGATTGACCGGCATGGGGGTAGGTGCGTT
>JAZBOY010000116.1:0-20415 GCA_036351375.1 Halieaceae bacterium | reverse complement strand
TCGACTTTTACACCCACCTTCTCGCGCAGTTGGGCGATGTACTCCGGCGGCAGGAAGAACTTCTTTTGTTGCAGCCGCATCTCCAGGTGGCGCTGCGCATCGAGATTGATGAGTGAGTTCAGGGAAGCCGGTATGAGTTTGTCAGGCTTCCAGTCTTTCCGCTCGGGGATGCTGATGTTGATGCTGCCGCGCTCGGACGAGAACAGGTCGGCGGCCAGTTCAACCCGGCGGATATCCTCGTAGCGGCTGACAGCCCAGAACCCGGCGAAGCCCTCTCGCGTGGGTGACCACATGACAGGTGCGTTTTCCCGCATCTTTTTGTACAGGTCAAAGGGGTGGCCCCCGGTCCATGATGACGGGTTCCACAGCTCGAATTCAGAATACGAAGGATATATGGCCTCGTGAACCGGTTCCTGGGCGTCTGTGTCGATCAGTATTTCGTCGCTTACCAGTCTCACTGGCACTCTCCTTGTGTTTTTCCTAATCCAGAGGCCGTGGTGGCTTGCTTGCCCCGGAAATAGCCATTGGATCGCGTACTGCTGTGCCTACGCGAAGTGCTGCTCTACATATTCCATTTCGGCCATGCAGCCATCGGCCACCTGGCTGAGGATAAACTTCTCGACCTGGCCGCCGATCAGCGGCACCTTGGCTTTCACCTTGTGCTCGATGGTGTAGCAACAGCCATCATCAGTCGGGTACAGCTCGAATGTCGCCCTAACGGTGACCGGCTGGCCTACTACCTCGAAGAGATAACTGCCCTTGTAAGCGTCTTCGCCGTCTGGCTCCCAGGTTTCCGTCATGCGAATGGTTTGCACTGGGTCAAACACCTTGGCCAGCACCCTGGGCAGGTCCCTTTCCACGGTGCGGGTCAGGCTTACGACGGTGTTGTCCCCATCTTCCTCCACCTCGCAGCTGGCTTCCAGTTCGCCCAGATTCAGGCAGCGATCCACCAGGAAATCGGGATCGGTCAGCAGTTCAAAGACGCTCTCGGCATCCTGTTCGTATTCGTAGTGCATCGAGATGGTCCGCCCCTGTTTGAACAGTCAGATACGGATTATAGACTTCCTGAACCGTTCAGGACTGCAGCACTCGTCCATGTAGCTCCCGGTCTCGCAGGTATACCTGTTCCACCGAAACACTGCTATGTGCTGTCGCGGTTTCTGGTTGGTTCAGCATCAATTGTTGCTCACCCAAGCCACGAATTTTTCGATCGATTTCACGACTCATTCGACGAGCTACGAAGAAAAATATCGTTGCCGCGATAGGCAGCGGCAGCAGCTGCATCAATACAACGGCGCTTGCGGTCATCGGGCTCAGGTCTCGCACAAGCTCGACTTCCAGGCCGATGAGGAAAAGTGCCGTGACGGAGTAGAGGACCACAAGAACAGAAAGAACGGTAAGGACGCTGAGGATGCGCTTCAACGCTCTCATCTGCCCCTCTGAATCCTGCATGAGCGCGTACACGCGATCGAGCACATGATCGTTGTGCCGGGTCCAGGTGGGATGCTTGATCGTTCGATACGCAAAGTGCAATTCAGTGTCTGCGCCTGACTCGTTGTGAGATTGAGGCTCTGCGGATAGCTCTCTTTTCAGCTGCTCCAGCGCTTTCGCTCTGGCGGCAATCCCGTTGATTCTGACCGGTAGTTCGCTTGCATAGATGCGCTCCAAAAACGCTACGGCTAAGTGCAGGGCGAAACCTATTTCAAAAAGGCTGGCAAACTGGCTGAGGTTGACGGCAGTCATATTGAATCCGGGGACAGTTTACTTAATTCGTAGATTACATCTTATTCTCAGGAGTTTTCAGGATTTCCCCGGAAGAACTTCCAGACTACCTCGCTTAGCCAGATAATTCGGTAAACTGTTCCTCGAATCCGGGTCAGAGTAACTACTTGGGATGTTAGAGTAGTGGCATCAGCGTAGCGTTTTGGGAATTCATGCCAGGCGTCACCCGGGAGTATGAAATAGCGCCATGGAACAGTGGGTAGATAAAAAGGGATTTGACCGCGCAAGCTGGTCCGAAAGGGGAGAAGAAGATGTCTGACGGTGATTCCAGAGGGTTCACAATTGTCGTTACAACCGGACTCCTAGCGCTCATCGGTACCGTCGCCGGCGGACTCGTCGAAGGCTACTGGGCGCGGGAGCTGGCACAGCAGGAGTTCCAATCCGACCTGATTCTCCGCGCCCTGGAGCCAGAGAACCCTGATGACAGACTGAGCTCACTGACATTCATCGTCGATGCCGGCTTGATCTCGGATTCTGAGCTGTCTGAGCGTCTGCGTGAAATGGTCGATGATGACGAAGTACAGCTACCGCGATTCGGCGGGCCGATTGTAGCCCGACAGGTGGACGGCGCGGTGAGCGCGAAAGGTCGTTCGGGGTTGAAGGACGATGAAGAGTCCGGGAAATTCTATGCGCTGAGCGGCCTGATAGTACGTCACGGGGATATCATTGATGCGATAACACCGATCTTCGCGGAAGTCTCTGTAGGAGGCTCGATAGAGGGCGAAAAAGTCGGAGATCGCTTCGGTGGAACCGGCGGTGGCGTAACGCGCCTTGAAAGACCGGGACACCTTATCACTGAAGTCAGCATGATTCGGGGCGATTACTTCGGCGCTGCACACGTGATTCATATTGAGGTGGTTTGGCAGAAATTGACGCCGGAGGGGCTCGATCCCACAAAAGTCAGGTCAAAACGGCTGGGCGGCGGATCCTATGCCAAGAATTTGCGGCCCGCCACTTCCTACCAGGCGCAGCCCGGTCATTATATATCCGATCTGCAACTGCCTCCGTCTTTGCGCCACACCAGCGGAGAAGTCTACCTGACGGACCTGGTGGCAGAGTACAAGCCGCTGGTGTTAATGAAGTGAATTTCCCGGAATTGAAGAGAACGCCATGCGACTTCACCTCTCCACCTGGCAGGAAGTGGAAACCTACCTCCAGCGTAGCACCGCGATACTCATTCCCATCGGTTCAACCGAGCAACACGGTCCCACCGGGCTGATCGGCACGGACGCACTCTGCCCGGAAATCATCGGCGGCATTGCTGCTGACGAGAGCGGGCTGCTGATGACGCCGACGTTTAACGTTGGTGTCGCCCAGCATCACATGGAGTTTCCCGGTTCGATGACGCTGCGCCCAACCACGTTTATTGCCACCATGGTGGACTGGACAGAGTCACTAGCCAAACATGGCTTTACGCATTTCTACTGGCTGAATGGCCACGGTGGAAACATCTCCACAATCAATGCCGGTTTCGCGGAGATCTACGCCAGTCGCTCACTGGATACCAGTAATGGTATGCCCCCGGTAAAATGCCGGTTGCGAAACTGGTGGGAAGGCAAGGACACCTATGCGAAGTGTAAGGCGCTCTACGGCGAGGCGCACGGTTCACATGCGACACCGTCTGAAGTGGCTGTGACCCAGTTTGCCTATCCCGATCACATCAAGGACGCACCGCTGTCGCCCGAGGTTGCTCCCAACGGAGGCTTCACTGATGCGAAGGACTACCGTGGCCGTTTTCCAGATGGGCGGATTGGCTCGAACCCGGGCCTTGCAACACCGGAAGCCGGCAAGGTGTTGGCAGAGCTGGCGGCTGGAGAGGTTGTGGCTGACTTCCAGGAGTTCGCTGCTTCCTGATCGACCGGAAGTCCAACGGGGTTGCCGCCGACCGCAGGGGGTGGTGCCCCCGGCAGGGTGAAACAAGCGATTATGTTGCGCAGCAACTTGCGCCGTTGAACGCCGCGCAGCTGCGCTGCGTGGCCGGGCTTAGGAGTGACGGGGACATCGCCGACCGCAGGGAGGTGGTGCCCCCGGCAGGACTCAAACCTGCGACCCTCCGCTTAGGAGGCGGATGCTCTATTCAACTGAGCTACGGGGGCGATAATGCGCGGGGAGTATAGCAAGCGGTCCCAGCTCGAGACAGCTTGAGTGACTTGGCGCTAATTCTCGCCCGGTGAGAGTCGCCAGAAAGAAAAGCCAAGCCGGTCTTCACGCGGATCTTGCAGCGGCGTGACTACCGCAAACTGGCCGCTCTTCAGCCGCAGCAAGGGGGCGTATTCCCCGTTGGTGTCGCGCCGCAAACCGTCTTCCGTCTGGCTCCAGGAATCAAAGCGCAAGAGTTCTGACAGCATCACTTCGGGCTTGTCTGCGGCTACTCCTATCCGGGCCACTCGAACGCCCATGCCACCCTCCGCAGAAAACCAGGTGGCGGAGAGTTCCTTCGCGCCACTGGCCGCCATGAAAGGGAAGAACACCATGTCCTTGTCGGTAGCGATCTCCCAGCTTTCCCAGCTGGCGCCGAGATCGCTGGACTTGCCCAGGTGCATGCCGCGGCCCTCACTCCAGAGATAGTACAGGGCGCCGTCGGCATCCCAGGCGAGTGGCTCCACCCAACGCGGCAATCCTTCCTCGCCGTAGGGCACCCAATCCCGGCTGCCGGGCGCTGTGTGCTTCTTCCAGGTCTGTCCGCCATCGGTACTCACGGCAACCAGGTCGATTGCAGGGTCAAACTCGTTACCCGATGCATAGATGGGCGTCACCCGCACGGCCACCTCGCCGGCGGGTCCCACGGCCAGGTGGCTGGAGCCGCCGACCGGATGCACTTTGGGTAGCTCCTGCCAGCTCGCCCCTGCGTCTTTGCTCACGGCGTGATAAACACCCTGGTCATCATTCCAGATGACATGCGCCGTACCGTCTGGCGCCACCTCCACCCAGGGCCGGTCCGAGAGTGTTCGATCGGTGAGCAGTGTCCAGGTCCAGCTCTCGCCGTGGTCCTTGCTTACGCCAATGGAGATATGGGTACCCTCATCGGTGGTACGGTTGTACCCCATGGTGACGAAGTACACCGTCCCGTCAGGCGCTACCGCCAGGTCCACATCTGAATTGCCGATGGCGCCGTTGGACGGCGTGCCGACGTTTACCCGTGCCCAGGCAGCGCCGCCGTCCCGGCTGCGCCAAAGGCTTGGCGCCCTGGCCGGTTCATGGGGGTAGCGTGGAAAGCCCGCCACCAGCAGGTCGCCATTGGCCAGTTCGAGCAGCGCGGGTTCGCGGTTCTGGAAGTCCTCGAAATGCACAACGCCCTTCAGAATCAGGGTTTCCTGCGACAGGGCATCGAATGAATGCCCTGCGGTCAGGAGTGCCAGGGCCAGTAGCAGGTGTGTTGTTCGCATTGGGTACATTCCTTCTAAAGGCAAGCGCGGAAACGCGCGAGCTGACTCAGCCTTCGTCCAGCATCGAGCGCCTTGTCCGGATTTCTTTTTCGACGAAGCAGTACCTTGCCAGCAGTGCGCTGATTTACTCGTAGTCCGTCATGTCTGCTGAGCATAGCAGACGGCGGTAGAGCTCAGGGGAGTTGATCAGCCTTCGCTGGTGGTGCGCAGGTTCTCTGATTTGGCCACGACCATTGCGTGCAGTTCCTGCTTGTACTGTGTGATGCGCTGGCGGATGGCGTCGTCACCGGCGCCGAGGATCTGGGCCGCGAGGATGGCGGCATTGGTTGCGTTGTCGATAGCCACCGTGGCTACCGGCACACCGGCAGGCATCTGCACGATGGAGTAGAGCGCGTCTTCGCCGCGCATCTTGGTGGCGCTGACCGGCACGCCGATCACCGGCAGCGGGGTGGAAGCGGCAATCATGCCCGGCAGGTGGGCAGCGCCGCCGGCGCCGGCGATGATCACCCGCAGGCCGCGGGCATCGGCGTCACGTGCGTAGGCCTCGGTGCGGTCGGGCGTGCGATGGGCGCTCACAATGTCGAGCTCCCAGGGAATTTCCAGTTTGTCCAGCAAGGTGGGTGCGGCGCTCATGACCGCCAGGTCCGAGTCGCTGCCCATAATGATGCCTACAAGTGGCTTCATGCCGCCTCTGTCTCCGAATCTGCGAGGTTTTCCAGGGCTTCCCTGGCCAGGCGGACGGCTTCCTCAGAGTCTTCCGCCAGTGCCGTGATGTGCCCCATCTTGCGCCCGGGACGGCCCGGGGGCTTGCCATACCAGTGTAGAGTAACGTCGGCGTTTTCGCCGCCCTGTGCGACCGGCTGGGCCGGGCAGGCCTTGCGAAAGGCCTCACGGTACAGAATATTGCTCATCGCCGCCGGCTGTGTAGCGCTCACATCCTCGAGGGTCAGCCCGCACACAGCGCGCACGTGTTGTTCAAATTGGCTGACGGGGGAGGCCTCCATGGTCAGGTGCCCGGAGTTGTGAACCCGCGGGGAGATCTCGTTGACCTGCAGCGCGCCGTCGCCATCGATGAACATCTCGATGGCGAACACGCCTATGCCGCCGAGGGCGCTGACGATGCGCACACCCAGGTCCACGGCTTCCGCAGCCAGGCTTGAGGAAATATTTGCCGGCGTGTACACGGTGGTAACGGAGTTGAGATGAGGGTCGAAGTCCATTCCGAAGGTGGGCCAGGCCTGGGTGTTACCCTCGACATCGCGCGCCAGCAGCACGGCAATTTCCGGGGCGTTTTCCAGGAACGGTTCTACCAGCGAAGGTGTGTCCCAGAGCTGGTCGAGGTCGCTGATGATCTGCACGCCGCGGCCGTCGTAGCCGCCGCAGCGGGCCTTCTGCACCAGCGGCAGGCCAAACTGTGCAGCGAGCGGTTCGCGCTCGGATTTACCCAGGTTCCCCTGCAGCAGCTTGAAGGGGAGAGTGGGGAACCGGTTTTCCGTGAGCCAGGTTTTCTGCTGGCCCTTGTCTTTCAGAAGAAACAGGGTCTCTGCCTGGGGACGGATCTCGATACGGCGTTGCTGGGCGGCCAGGCGTAGCTGCATCAGCGCTTCGTTGGGGATGTCTTCCTTGTCAAAAGTGATGACGTCACTGGCGTCGATCAGCGCTTCGAGGGTGGCGGCGTCGCCCGGGTCACCCACAATAAGCTGGGTGGCAAAACTCGCCGCCGGGGCGTCTGCCTCCTCGGTCAGCACGCAACTGTCGATGCCCAATCGCCCCGCCGCCTGGGAAAGGTACATGCCCAACTGCCCGCCGCCGACGATTCCGAGGCGCAGGTTCAAGAGTGGTACCCTGTCGAGAGGCTGGAGGTAAGTGACTGAAAAGAGGGGCTTTTTGCAGCAGCCCACGGTGTGCCGAAGGAACGAGTACGGTTCAAGGCGGTCACCACTATTGACTAAACTCGCAGTCTAATGAAATAGACACCTCGCACAATTCGAATATACTTTCGCACTAAATCGGCAAATACGAATTAAGGATACCCATGAGCAGGTCATCCCAGGCGCCCCATCGTCTGCTGAGACACCTCAATTATAACCACCTTCTGTATTTTTGGACCGTCGCCCAGGAGGGCAGCGTTGCGCAGGCAGCCACGGTCCTGAACCTGACACCTCAGACTATCAGCGGCCAGATCAAGCAGCTCGAGCGGGCCATCGATGCGCGGCTTTTTGAGCGTGCCGGCCGCGGCCTGGTATTGACCGAGGCCGGCCGTGCAGTCATGCCCTACGCCGATGAGATCTTCTCGCTGGGCACCGAGCTCGCGCGGCGAGTGCAAGGGGATGATCGGGGCCTACCGAGTACCTTGAACATAGGTGTGGTGAACTCCCTGCCAAAGCTGATTGCCTACCGCACCCTCGACCCGGTGCTGGGTGATGAGGAGTCGCCGCGCTTGATGTGCTACGAGGGTGATCTCGACAAGCTGCTGGCTGACCTGTCGGTGCACCGCCTGGACCTTGTACTGTCAGACCGACCCATTCCCACGGGTTTTAATGTGCGCGCCTACAGCCACAAACTGGGTGAGAGCGACATCGCCCTCTATGCCCTGCACGACCTCGCGGCACGCTATCGAGAGGATTTTCCCCAGTCGATCCACGGCGCGAACATGCTTTTGCCAGTCAGCAGCACGGCGATCCGTCGTGGGCTCGACGACTGGCTGGCAGGCATTGGCGTGGTGCCCAATATCATCGCCGAGTTTGACGACAGTGCACTGATGAAAGCCTTCGGCGAGTCCGGTACCGCGCTCTTCCCGGCGCCGCTGGCCATCCGCGACGAAGTGGAGCATATGTACGGCGCAAGTATCGTCGGCCTGGTAGAGGGGCTGCGAGAGATGTTTTACCTGATCTCACCGGAGCGCAGGCTGAGCCAGCCCTTTGCCCTGAAGATTACCGAGGCGGCGCGCAACCGGTTTCTACCAGGCTAGACGTCTTGCACGGGCATCCAGTTGCCAGATGTGTCGTATCAAAGGTGAATTCACTGGTCGAAGACTGGTATGGCACACCCAAAGCAACAGCTGATCGACGAACTGGTTGGCAACGACCAGGAAGAGCGCGACCACTCGCTGCAGCAGAAGGCCCTGGAGCGGGCCACCGGCGACAAGGTACCCACCACCCTGACCCCCTGGGAATGGCAGGAATACTACGCCGAGCACGGAATTCCCGACAGTCACAAGCAGCCCGCCAGGGCCGAATCGCAACCCGAGCGCGAAGCCAGCTGGTGGCGACGCCTGCTGAAGCTGGATTGACCCTTCCCCGACTTGACGCGCGCTGCGCCACGGCTTTCAATGCCCGCTGACTTTTGGCCGGGAGCGTAGCCCATGAGCATGGAAAACCGTATTGCACTGTCTGTCGAAGAGGGCGTCGCCCACGTCCGCCTGATTCGCAGCGACAAGATGAATGCGCTGGACAGCCAGATGTTCGACGCCTTCGAAGCCGTCGGCCAGCAGCTGCGCGACGATGCCAGCGTGCGTGCGGTGGTGATCAGTGCCGAGGGAAAGGCCTTCTGCGCCGGCCTTGATACCAGCAACTTCATGGCCATGACCCAGGGCGACTCGGGCGGCGTCTCGCATGAACCGTTGGAAAACCGTACTCACGGCCTTGCCAATCGACCGCAGCACGCCGCCTGGGTGTGGCGCGAGCTTCCGGTGCCGGTGATTGCCGCGGTACACGGCGTGGCATTTGGCGGTGGCCTGCAGGTGGCCCTGGGCGCGGACATCCGCTACGCCGCGCCCGGCACCCGCTTCTCGGTAATGGAGATCAAGTGGGGCCTGGTGCCGGATATGTCGGGTATGCCGCTGCTGCGGGAGCTGGTGCGGGGCGACCAGCTCCGAGAGCTGGTATACACCGGGCGTATCTTCGAGGCGGAAGAGGCCCAGGGCCTGGGCCTGGTCACTCGCGTCGCGGAAGACCCGCTGGCCATGGCCATGGCGACGGCTCGCGATATTGCCGGGCGTAACCCCGATGCTATCCGCGGCGACAAGCGCCTGCTGAACAGTCTTCACGACAGCGATTGCGCCGAGCTGCTGCTGGCCGAATCCCGCGAGCAGGATCGCGTGATCGGCAAGCCCAACCAGATCGAGGCGGTGATGGCAGAGATGGAAAAGCGTCCGGCAAAGTACGCCTAGGGGGCATGCAGATGTTGCTGCACCACTACCCGATGTCGCCATACTCGGAAAAGATACGGCTGATGTTCGGGTACACCGGCACGGCCTGGCGCGGCGTAATCTCCCCGGAGATGCCGCCGCGTCCCAACCTCGATCCGGTGCTGGCCGGGTATCGCAAGATTCCCGTGGCCCAGGACGGCGCCGATTTCTACTGCGATACGCGCCTGATCAGCGCCGAGCTGGCCGCCCGCTGCGGGCGCCCGGAGCTGGACCCGGCGCAGTGCGATGAGGCGGCGCTTGGCCTCGAGGCCGGGCTGGAGCACGAGGTGTTCTGGGCCTGCGTCACGTCCCTGCCAGCCAGCCAGGTGTTGAAGCAGCTGGTGCGCAACATATCCATCATCGGTGCCTATCGGTTCATCAAGGATCGCGCCGTCGTCGCCCGCAAGGCCGCCAGCAAGCCGGTGCCGCCGAAAGAGGCCCCAGTGCTGTTTCGTCGCCACCTGGAAGGGTTGGAGCGCATACTGTCAAAAGGCGCCGATTTCCTCGGCGGTGCTGCACCAAACCACCTGGACTTTGCCGCCTACCACACCCTGTGGTTCCAGCGCGTTGTCGGCGAGCGTCCCGAGCCCGACGGCGTGCCGGCCGTTTTGGCCTGGTATGCCCGTATGGGGGCCTTCGGCCACGGCGAGCAGCGGGAGGTGTCAGGGGAGAATGCTTTCCAGGCCATACGCGATAGCAAACCCCTGCCGGTCTCTCCCGAACGGGCAGCGCATGACCAGGTGGGGCAGCGGGTGAGGATAGGGCCTGATGATTACGCCATGGATGTCACTGAAGGGGTGCTGGTTGGCGCCGACGCCCAGCGTTGGATCATTGCCCGGCAGACCGACTACGGCACCGTTCACATTCACTTTCCCAGCGACGGGTTCGTTCTCTCGCTGGCCTGACCAGTGGTCCGGCAGCCCGGCGGCCCGGCGGTCAGCGTGAAACAAGTTTCAGCGTGAGGACAGGCGCGCTTTACTGTCTGCCCGCCTGCTTCTCGAGTTTGCGGGCCGCCGCTTCAATGCGTTGGCAGGCGTCTTCCAGTCGGTCAGGTTTCGTCGCAGTTGCCGGCAGCATGCTCTGCCACAGTGGTTCCACCACGCTGCTCACCCGCTCACTCATCTGGTCGAAGGCTTCGTGCAGGAACAGGCTGCGGCTCAGGTATTCCAGTCCGCCGAAGAACAGGTCGCGCAGCGCAGACAGGTTCAGGTCCTGCCGCACTTCGCCGCGGCGCTGGGCTTCCTGAACGGCAGTGTCGAAGACCCAGGCGTAGCTGAGGTTGAGTTTGTGCAGCACCGAGCCGCGAATACTGGTGTAGCCCGCCAGGTCGACGTTCATGTAGGCCTGGATCATGCGCATGAACAGGGCGTTGTCCCGCGACATCACCTCGATATGGTTTTCCGCCAGTAGCTGCAGGCGCAGCCGCGAGTCCAGCTGCTCCCGCAGGATGGCAGAAGCTTTGTCACGCAGTTCTTCGTAGATGCGCTCGAGAATGGCGCGCATCAGCTCATTCTTGGAGCTGAAGTAGTTGAACAGGGTGCCCTCGGAGATGCCGGCCCGGGCGGCGATCTTGCGGGTGGTTACGCTGTGGAAACCCTCTTCTCCAAACAGGTGGATGGCAGCCTCGAGAATATCCGCCTCGCGTTGGGCGCTGCGAGAGAGGGGGCGGTCTTCCAGGACGTCTGTCATGAGCGGGCTGGTTCTTTTCGGTATTGAGTAACGCTCAATCCTATAATAGTATTGCTCAGTCACGCAAATTGGAGCTTATCGTGAGCGCAGACAAGATCCGTATTGGCGGTGCGTCGGGCTTCTGGGGCGACGCGCCCTCGGCGACCCGGCAGCTGATTACCCGATCGAAACTCGACTACCTGGTGTACGACTACCTGGCTGAGATCACCCTGTCGATCATGGCCCGGGCCCGCGCAGCGGACGACAGCAAAGGCTACGCCACCGACTTCGCCAATGCCGCCATGGCACCGAACCTCGAAGCGATTGCTGAGCAGGGCGTCAAAGTGATTTCCAATGCCGGTGGCGTAAACCCGGAGGCCTGCGCCGAGGCCCTGCGCTTTATTATTTCCGGGCAGGGCCTGGACCTGAAAGTAGCGGTCGTCAGCGGCGACGACCTCACCGGCTCGGCAGCCGACTTCACCGAGGCCAGTGAGATGTTTACCGGTGAGGCTTTTCCCAACCCTGATTCCATAGCCAGTATCAACGCCTACCTGGGCGCTTTCCCGATAGCCCGTGCCCTCGAGGCGGGTGCCGATATTGTCATCACCGGCCGCTGTGTCGACAGCGCTGTGACGCTCGGGGCCTGCATTCACGCCTTTGGCTGGGCCCGCAACGACTTCGACAAGCTCGCCCAGGGCAGCCTGGCGGGGCATATCCTGGAATGCGGCACCCAGGCTACCGGCGGCAACTTCACAGATTGGGAGAGTGTCGCCCACGACCTGCAGGATGCTGGTTACCCTATCGCGGAGGTATCTCCAGACGGCAGCTTCACGGTGACCAAGCCCACCGGTACCGGGGGACTTGTCTCGGTGGGCACGGTGGCAGAGCAGATACTCTACGAAATCGGCGACCCACAGGCATATACCCTGCCCGACGTGGTGTGTGATTTTTCCGAAGTTACCCTGGAGCAGGTCGGTGAGAACCGGGTGCGCGTGGCCGGTGCCCGCGGTCGCGGTGCGCCGTCCAGCTATAAGGTCAGCGTCACCTGGGCTGATGGCTACCGCGCCGGCCACGTCTGGACCATGTACGGCCGTGACGCGGAAATCAAGGCGCAGCACTTTGCGCGCAGCGTGTTCGAGCGCGCCGGAAATGCGCTGGAGGCCGCCGGCCTGCCGCCCTTCACAGAAACCAGCGTAGAAGTGATTGGTGCAGAGACCCACTTTGGCGCCGCGCGCCAGGCGCGAGGGGTGCGCGAGGTCGATGTAAAGCTGGCAGTGAAACATCCCAGTGCAGCCGGCATCGGCGTATTCCTCAAGGAGATGACGGGCATGGCGTTGACTGCACCGCCGGGCCTGACCGGCTTTGCCGG
Organism: Halieaceae bacterium; assembly: GCA_036351375.1. Lineage (GTDB taxonomy): Bacteria > Pseudomonadota > Gammaproteobacteria > Pseudomonadales > Halieaceae > JANQIO01. The sequence goes on along the minus strand of JAZBOY010000116.1, from coordinate 8,021 downwards.
CGCCCGCGCCAAGCCCTCGCCGGTGGTACGGCTGTTTTCCATGCTGGTGCCCAAGGGTGAACTGTCGGTCACGGTCGAGGTCGATGGCCAGCGCGAGGTCTGCGACGAAGAGTACGGCGGTGACATCGGCGTACCCGACCCCCATCCTGTGCCGGGCACTGAAGAGGGTCCGCAGATCAATGTGCCTTTGGAGGCACTCGCCTACGGACGCAGCGGTGACAAGGGCAACTACGCCAACATCGGCATTATTGCCCGCCGCCCGGAGTTCGTACCCTACATCGCCGCCTCACTCACCGAAGACCGGGTGGCGGGCTACTTTGCCCACTTCCTCGCTTCACCTGAGGGCAGCGTGCAACGTTTCTACCTGCCTGGCAGCCACGCTTTCAACTTCCTGCTGAAGGACGTGCTGGGCGGTGGCGGTGTGGCCAGCCTGAGAGTTGACCCCCAGGGCAAGGGCTATGCCCAGCTGTTGCTGGCCGAGCACGTGCCCATCCCCCATGACATGGCCCAGAAGTTCCAACTGATCTGAACCGCGTTCCACCGAGAGGACTGACATGAGTACAGCGCCGCCCCCGTTTCACAGCCGGGTCAATCCCGGCTCCGAGGAGTTCGCGAACAACCGCCAGGATATGCAGGCGCTGGTCGACCAGCTCGGCGAGGTGCTGCAGCGTGCTTCGGCCCTGTCTGACAAGGCGCTGCCGCGTTTCCAGAAGCGCGGACAGCTGTTGCCGAGGGAGCGCCTGAGCCGGGTGCTGGACCCGGGCTCGCCGTTCCTGGAAATCAACAACATGGCCGGCTACCTGGTGGAAGACGAAGACCGGGAGACTTCCATACCCGGCGCCAACGGTATCAATGGAATCGGCTTTATCGCCGGTACCCGCTGCATGGTGGTGGTGGATGATTCCGGTATCAACGCCGGCGCTATGACCACCATGTCCAGCAACAAGATCATCCGCGCCATGAATATCGCGCTGGACAAGAAGCTGCCTTTTGTTCACCTGGTGGAGAGTGCCGGCGCCGACCTGTTCAAGTACCAGGTGGAAATGTGGATGTCTGCCGGCGGCGTGTTTGCACGCCTGGCGCGGCTGTCCGCGGCGGGCCTGCCGGTGATTACCGTATTGCACGGCCTGTCGGTGGCGGGCGGCGCCTACATGCCGGGCATGTCGGACTACGTGATTGGCGTGAAGGACAACGGCATGGCGGCACTGGCCGGGCCGGCACTGCTGAAGGCGGCCACCGGGGAAGTCGCCGACCAGGCCACTCTGGGCGGTTCCGAGATGCATGCAACCACTTCGGGCCTGGTGGAATACCTGGCGGAAGACGACGCCCACGCCCTGGCCCTGTGCCGCGACGTGGTGGCGCGACTGGACTGGAACCGCCACTGCGCGGCACCGCCGCCGCGCGACTTCGAGGAACCGGTGTACTCCCCCGAGGAATTGCTGGGCACCGTGCCCGTGGATTACCGCCAGCCTTATGATGCCCGCGAAGTGGTGGCGCGCATCGTCGACGGCTCCAGCTTTACCGACTTCAAGCCCGGCTACGGCATTTCAATGGTGTGCCTGCAGGCGAGCATCTACGGCATGCCGGTAGGAATACTCTGCAACAACGGCCCCATCGACCCCAATGGCGCGGCCAAGGCGGCGCAGTTTATCCAGCTCTGCGACCAGGCCGGCACGCCGCTGGTGTTCCTGCAGAACATTACCGGCTACATGGTGGGCACCGAGTACGAACAGGCCGGCATGATCAAGCACGGCGCCAAGATGATCCAGGCGGTGACCAACGCACGGGTGCCGAGGCTGACGCTGATGATCGGTGCGAGCTTCGGCGCCGGCAATTACGGTATGTGCGGCCAGGGCTATGATCCGGATTTCGTGTTCAGCTGGCCCAATATCCAGATCGGTGTGATGGGCGGCGAGCAGGCCGCCAAGACCATGTCCCAGGTGTTCCGCGACAGTGCCGCGCGCAAGGGGAACCCCGTCGATGAAGCCATGCTGGAAGAGCAGGAGGCTCGCGTTGTCGCTCACTACGACAGGCAGTCCGATGCATTCTACACCTCGGGCCGCATGCTGGACGACGGCCTGATCGACCCGCGCGACTCGCGCCGGGTACTGGGCATGGCCCTGCAAACCTGCTGGGAAGCCCGGCACCGAACCACTTATCCAAACAGCTTCGGCGTCGGCCGGATGTGAGGGAGCCAGACATGTTACCAACTGTGGAATTTCTCGACCTGGAGCGTGCCGACGATACGCTCACCATCTGGTTCAATCGTCCCGAGGTGAAGAACGCGCTGTCTGATGAGATGGCGGGGGAGTTGGCCGCCGTACTGGAAGCGTTGCCACAGGAGACCGATATCCGCTTCGTGATACTGCGCGGTCGTGGCGGCGCTTTTTGTTCCGGCGGCGACCTGAAGATGTTCAGGACCCTGTTTCAGGGGGCCGACCCATCGGGGTCCGACCCATCGGGGGGAGACCAGTCCGGGAGCGCCAGCCGTGAAGACATCGTTGGCTTCAATGCCAGCTTTGGCCGCATGTGCCATGCCATCAATGGCCTGCCGCAGCTGTTTATTGTGCTGATAGAGGGCTTTGCCATGGCAGGCGGCCTGGGCATTTCCTGCCTGGCCGACGTGGTGGTGACCACCAGCGATGCCAAGTACGCGCTCACGGAAGTGACGCTGGGGATTCCCCCGGCCCAGATCACCCCGGTCGTCATCAAACGCATTGGCGCCTCCCAGGCGCGCCGGCTGTTGCTGACCGCGCAGCGCTTCGATGGCGCGGAGGCGCACCGTCTCGGCTTCGCCCATTTCGTGGTGGAGGATGCCGCCGGGCTTGAGAAAAAAGCCGCGGAACTGATCAAGGATGCACGGCGCGGGGCTCCCGGGGCTATCGCCCTGACCAAGCAGATCATCGCTGCCTCGGAAACCCTGCACGGCGACGACATCGTACAGTTTGCCGCCGAACGGTTCGCCGATGCCATGCTCGGCGACGAAGGGCGCGAGGGCATGGCCGCCTTCTCCGAGAAGCGCAAACCCCAGTGGGCCGTTCAGGAGGAGTCCGCATGAGCCGCTTCGACAGCGTACTGGTGGCCAACCGCGGTGAGATTGCCTGCCGGGTCATTCGCAGTGCTCGTGCCCAGGGCTACCGCACCATTGCGGTGTATTCCGAGGCGGATGCCGGTGCGCCCCATGTGCAGCTGGCCGACCAGGCCGTACTGATTGGCCCGGCGCCGGTGAAGGAAAGTTACCTGGATGCCCAGCGCATTCTCGAAGCGGCCAGGCGCACCGGGGCGGAAGCGATACATCCCGGTTACGGTTTTCTGTCAGAGAATGCCGACTTCGCCCGCGCCTGCAGCGAGGCGGGGCTGGTGTTTATCGGGCCCTCACCGGAGGCCATCGACGCCATGGGCAACAAAGCGGAATCCAAGCGCCGCATGCTGGAAGCCAAGGTGCCCTGCATTCCCGGTTACCAGGATACTGACCAGTCAGACAAGACGCTAATTGCTGCCGCCGCGGAGATTGGTTTTCCGATCATGGTCAAAGCCGCAGCCGGCGGTGGCGGGCGCGGTATGCGCCTGGTGCAGGCCGAGGCTGAGTTGCCCGATGCCTTGAGCTCGGCGCGCTCGGAGGCTGCAAGCGCTTTCGGCTCCGGTGAACTGATTCTTGAGAAGGCAGTGCTGCAGCCGCGGCATGTGGAAATCCAGGTGTTTGGTGATGAGCAGGGCAACGTGATTCACCTCGGCGAGCGCGACTGTTCGGTTCAGCGTCGCCACCAGAAGGTCGTGGAGGAATCACCCTGCCCGGTGATGACCAACGAGCTGCGCGCCGCCATGGGCGAGGCCGCCGTCAATGCGGCACAGAGTATCGACTACGTCGGCGCCGGCACCGTGGAGTTCCTGCTCGATGCCGATGGCAACTTCTACTTCCTGGAGATGAATACCCGACTGCAGGTGGAGCACCCGGTCACCGAGCTGGTCACGGACCTGGACCTGGTGGCCCTGCAGCTGGATGTGGCCCAGGGCCTGCCGCTGCCCCTCACCCAGGACGAGGTGGCGCTGGCCGGCCATGCCATTGAGGTGCGCCTCTATGCCGAGGACTCCCAGAATGATTTTCTGCCCGCCTCGGGCCCGGCTTTGCTGTGGCAGCCGCCGGGCGGTGAGGGCGTGCGGGTAGACCACGGCCTGTTACAGGGCCAGGAAGTCTCGCCGTTTTACGATCCGATGGTCGCCAAGATCATGGCCTGGGGACCCGATCGGGAAGTGGCGCGCCGGCGCCTGCTGCGGGCGCTGGAAAATACGGCACTGTTCGGCTTCGAGACCAACCGTGCATTCCTGATCGGTGTACTCGCCAATGACTGTTTTGCGGAAGGCGGTGCTACCACGGCGTTTATTGCCGAGCAGTTTCCCGACGGCTACCGCAACCCGGTACCCGAGGAGTCACTGGCGCTGGTAGCGGCGTGCCTGCATTACCTGGAGGGCCTGGAACAGTCCGAACAGGGCATGGTGGCGCCATCGCTCGCGCTCAGCGGCTGGAGCGGTGCCCGCGGTCTGGCCAGCCACGTGCGCTATGAAATTGGCGAAACTCTTGCTGATGTACATGTTGGCCAGCTCGCCACCGACCGCTATCAAGTAATGCTGGGCGAAGACAGTCACGAGATCACCTGGCTCGAGGAAACCGGTTTTGGACAGGCGCGCATCGCACTCGACGGTATTCAGTTCAACCTGGCCTTCTGCTTCCCCGGCCGTGGAGAGGTGGCCCTGCAGCTGGGTGGCCGGGCTGCGCTGTTCACAAACCAGCTCGCCTTTACCGCGGCGGACAAGGCTGGTGCCGGTAGCGGTACCGTTACCGCCCCGATGCACGGCAATCTGCTGGACGTGATGGTAGCAGTGGGCGACACGGTCACTGTGGGCGAGGGCCTGTTGGTAATGGAAGCCATGAAAATGGAGCACCGCCTGACGGCAGAGGTGGCCGGAGAGGTTGTAGCCATTCACGCTGCTGCCGGTGAACAAGTAGCAGCCGGAGCGGTGCTACTGGAAATCGCCGAGGCGAGCTAAGTGAGACATTCCCTCTGCGAGAGGACGAAGGAAATATGATTACCGGTTTGGATCACGTGGCGGTTCCGCTGAAAAGCGTCGATGAGATGCTGACCTTCTATCGCAGCCTGGGCTTCACCGTTAAGGAAGAATATTTCGGCTTGCTGTATTCAGTGTATGTCGGCGACAACAAGCTGAACTTCCACGTCCCGCAGTTGTGGCAGGATGAAAACATGACACTGCGTGGCCGCCAGGCCGTACCCGGTAGTGGTGATTTCTGCTTCGTATGGGAGGGAACTGAAGCGGGCCTGTTGAGCCTGCTTGACGGCCTGGGTGCGGGAATTGAGGAAGGGCCGGTAGAGCGAACTGGCGGACGCTCGCAGGGCGCCATCGGTATGAGCGTTTACACGCGCGATCCCGACCAGAATCTGCTCGAGTTCATCATCTACTCCTGAGTGGTTCTGCCTTCGGCCTGGGAGGTCGCCAGTGAGACATCCACCGTCAGCTAGACTGTGTAACAACGTCTGAGGAATGCTCCATGATTATCGTCGTCGCCAAGATCAGTTTCGAAACACAGGAAGACCGCGATAAGGCGGTACAGCTCTCCGCGCCGGTGCAACGGGCAACGCGGGAGCAGGAGTCCGGATGCCTCGACTACTGCTTTGCTCCCGACCCCTGCGAGCCCTGCGTCATCCAGGTGTATGAACTGTGGGAGGACAGTGACGCCCTGGCCGCACACTTCGACCACCCGAACTACCATGCCATGGTCGAACTGCTAAGCCAGGCCGGCTTTGTCGACAGCGTCAACCGGGCCTACCTCACCGAACGTGATGAACCGGTATACGGTGAGAACGGAGAGAAAAAGGCGGCCTTCTTTGAGTAGCGGGACTGGCATCATTCTGCCGGGCCGTTCCCGATGCCCTGGCCAGGGCCGCCCAGCTTTCGAAAAGCCCGTACTATGCCAATTCCTGACTGACGGGTAACGCTGGAATGATTGTCAAAGATGTACTTGCAGAACTTGCCGCCGTGCCAGAGGGCACTTTTCTCGATGTAGTTCCGTTCAATGGCCATCACCTGGGTGCGTGTAGTATTACCGGCGTGGCACCCGTCTGGGAAATGCACCCCGATACGGATGAGCTTTTCTATGTCATTGCCGGCACCTTTGAAGTGACTATCCTGAAGCCAGATGGCGCCGAGCACCTGGTAGCGCCGGCTGGCTCGACCCTGGTGGTGCCGAGAGGACTGTGGCACAAACCCGCAGCGCCTGAGGGTGCCAGTTTCATGTACCTGACACCAGGGCAGACTCTGCATTCCGAGGCGGATGATCCGAGGGGAAACGACAGGGTAGCGTAATCCGGTACTGGCAATCGTTTAGGCTGACCTGTTGCTCAGCGTTGCTGGAGATCGCGCCGGGCAAGCTCTACCAGGTAGTCGTACACCGCTGTGATCTCCGCTTCTGTAAACCGCGAATAGCGCCAGCGGGCGACGCCACTCATCAACTCAAGGTCCCGGCCGCCGATCGCCTTGCCTGTTCGCATCAGGCTGGAGAAGTCTTCCGGGGAATAGGCGCTCACCATACGCAGGTCGGGGCGTGGCGGGGCATCTGCAATGTTCTCGTCACCGCCGCGAAGATCCATGCCGTGGCATTCTACGCAGGTGGCGCGCAGGATGTGCCTGGCAAACGCATGCTCTGGCCCCAGGTCTGGCGGCGCCTGGTCTCTCATTGCCACCACCTGCTGTGCAGAATCCTTGAATTCCCCGCTGGAAATATCCCGGGCAAGCTGGGGGCCTATGGTAGGAGCCGGGTGTTGTACGCCCTTGACGGTGAGTGTCTTCAGGTAGCTCACCAGCGCGGCGAGGTCATCCGGGTGCAGTTCCGAGAACAGGAAGGAGGGCATGTCCATCAGCGGGCGGTCAGGTCGCGCGCCGGCAGTGATCATGGCGGCCAGCTCAACCCCTGAATACTTCGCTGCACTATGGGTCAGATTCGCTGTCCACAGCACGCCCAGTTCCGGATCAGTCCAGTCCTCCCCGGTGAGGTCGGGCTTGTGGCAACCGATGCAGCCCAGCACTGCTGAAAGCCGCTCGCCCTGGGCGACCGGATCCTCGGAAGTTACCTCAAAGCGGAAGACTCGCGGCGTACCTCTCCGGTCGCTCTCGCCTGCAGTGGCGTCGGGCATTACCTCGCTGGAGGCAAGCGACGGCGCCACCAACAACGCTACCAGTAAGATGAGCAGGGACCCGGTGCTGGTGGGTCTCATTTGCAAGTCTCCGACGTTCCGCTTCAGCCGCGCCACACCCGCTTGTTGGTAGTGCCGAACATCTCAGACAGCTCCACCCGTTCGGGAGTGATTTTCACTGCCACGTAGTCCGGCGAGTCCACGCCGTCTGGCCAGAACTGGGAAAGGTCGTAGTCCAACACCTCCCAGGCGTGGCGGCGGGATTCCGGATCGTCCAGCACTTCCGCGCTACCGCGCGCCATGATGTGCACAAACTCCGGTGCCGACACCTGCCACTGGATGTCCAGCCGCGGGTGCGCCATGAGCTGCGCGGCCTTGGGCGAGGCCTTCGAGGTGGCGAACCAGAGTACCTCCCCATCCCAGGTGGGGTGCACCATACGCACGCGCGGACCGTCATCGGCCTGGGTGGCTACTGCAGCCCAGACTGCTTTCGCAGAGGCGGCGGCCACGTCTGAGAAGAACTGGTCTTTGTCGGCGTCGGATACCTGGCTCATGTTTCTATTCCTGTGTTCACGGCTTTGGAGTGCTTCGGATTGTCAAAGCGTAGCTCATCAGCGCCACTTATGTGCTGGCAGTTGGTTCCCCATAGCAAGCCCACCTGCCTGTACTGCGGTGCCCCCGGACGCTTAGACTGTACGCATGACGTTTACTGCCTTGCTGGCGGCAATGTTTACGGCCGCATTGCCACTGTTCCTGCTCGCCTTTGCCCTGGTGTCGCTGGCGCTGCGTCGCGGCTGGCTGCAGGGCCAGACCGTG
>JAZBOY010000115.1:0-5054 GCA_036351375.1 Halieaceae bacterium | reverse complement strand
CGTCATCACCGGTCCGGTGGGCATCGGTAAAACCACCCTGATCCGCAACGCTCTAAGCGACCTTCCGGACGACGTGGTCGTAGGTGTCATCAGCAATACCCACCCGGATATGGGCAATCTGTTGCAGTGGGCACTGCTGGCCTTTGGCCAAGACTACAAGTCCGACAGTAGGGTTGAACTCTACGACTGGTTCCTCCAGTTTCTTCAGTCTGAGCACACCGCCAACCGGCGCGTGGTTCTCGTGATCGACGAGGCGCAGAATCTCGCCCCCAAAGACCTGGAAGAGCTGCGCATGCTCTCCAATATCAACGCAGAAAAAGACCAGATCCTGCAACTGATACTACTTGGCCAGCCCCAACTGCGTGACATGCTGCGCGACCCGGAGCTCCTGCAGTTTTCACAACGCGTGGGAGTGGATTACAACATCCGACCCCTGGATCAGCAGGAAACGGCTCTCTACATCTTCAATCGCTGCAGGGTTGCGGGCGCCACGGGCGGCCTGTTCACTCATGCGGCCGCGGAGCTCATACATTTTGCCAGCCGGGGGGTGCCCCGCGTGATCAACGTGATCTGCGATACGGCGCTTGTGTACGCTTATGGCGAGCAGCAGCAGTGGGTTGGCGAAGCCATCGTCGCACGTGTCTTGCTGGACAGGAAGGATAGCGGCCTGATTTCGCTGGGTGATCTGCCGGAATCGATACATGAGAAGCTTGAATCAATCGAACAGGAACCCGGTAGTGCAGAATCCACCGGAAGCGAACCAGTTGAGGTTGAAGAACAAAACACGGAATCAGATGGGTCACATGCTGAAGTAACCGATATCGACCGAGCCAGGGAACAGCAAGCGAGAAAGTCTAGTCCGGGAGACACTGCCTCTTAACACTCCTTGCCGAAGTGATCACTGCAACGCCCGCTTCTTCTATTCCACGTACTATTCCACGGTCACCGACTTGGCTAGGTTCCTGGGCTGGTCAATCTCGCATCCGCGAGCCCGGGCGATGTGGTAGGCCAGTAGCTGCTCCGCTATCACCACCGGGATGGGCGCCACAAATTCCTCACAACGAGGTATGGTTATAAGATCGTCACAGTGTGCGCGGATGTCCTCGTCACCCTCGGTGGCAATCGCAATTACCGGCGCCTTACGCGCCTTGCACTCCTGCATATTGCCGATCGTCTTGATCTTGCCCGAACTCTCTGGAACCGCGACGACTACAGGAATCTCCGGCGTCAACAGGGCAATCGGGCCGTGCTTCAGTTCCGCCGCGTGGTACCCCTCGGCGTGGACGTAGGAAATCTCTTTCAATTTCAATGCGCCCTCCAGCACCGCGGGGTACATATAGCCGCGGCCGATAAAGAAGGCGTTTTCAATATTCGCGTACTTTTCGGCGATGCGCGCAATACTGTCCTCCTGGGCAATCACGGCAGCAGCAAGCTCCGGCAGTCTCGCGAGCTGCTCAACGATACGCCGGCCAGTGTCTGCCGACATTCGACGGGTACGTCCCAGCAACAGCGCCATCATGGCCAGCACTGCCACCTGGCAGGTAAACGCCTTGGTAGAAGCCACACTGATCTCCGGGCCGGCATGGAGATAAACACCCCTGCCCGCCTCACGCGCGATGGTGGAACCCACCACGTTGCACAGGCCGAGCACTGTCGCCCCCTTGCGCGTCGCTTCGCGCACAGCCGCCAGGGTGTCGGCAGTTTCCCCCGACTGACTGATGGCGATCATGCAGGAGTTGCGCTGGATGATCGGGTTGCGATCACGAAATTCAGCCGCCTGGACGACATCGGTGGGGATACTGGCGAAATCTTCAAAGAGATACTTCCCCACCATCCCGGCGTACATGGAGGTTCCGCACGCGGAGACGGTAATCCGGTCGATCTGGGCAAGCTCTGCCGGCCCAAGCTGCATACCGCTCAGCTTCGACGTGGCATCCTTCGGCAATAGTCGCCCGCGCATGGTATTGGTGAGCGCATCAGGCTGATCATGTATTTCCTTGAGCATAAAGTGCTCAAAGCCGCCCTTTTCGATTTCCTCCAGGTTCCAGTCGATCTCCGTCGCCTTGCGTGACACCGGAAGATTCCGGAGCGAGACGATTTCAAAACTCTCAGGTGTGGCCGTCACCACGTCTCCGTCATCCAGGAAGACAACCTGCCGGGTGTAACTCATTAGCGCGCTTACATCGGACGCTATCAGGGTTTCACCCTCGCCTACGCCCACCACGATCGGGCTGCCGTTACGCGCCGCGATAATCGTGTCCGGATGCAGCGCAGACACCACCACAAGGCCAAAGGTGCCCTCTACCTGGGAGAGCGCCTCCAGCACCGCGGCCTGAAAATCACCGGAATAGGCTTCCTCGATCAGGTGAGCGATTGTCTCGGAGTCGGTTTCACTGGCGAAGCTGTGACCCTTTGCCAGCAGGCGCTCTCGGATGATCTGGTAGTTCTCGATGATCCCGTTGTGGGCAATTGCGAACTGCCCTGAAGGGCTGAGGTGCGGGTGGGCGTTGACTTCGTTGGGCTCACCATGCGTAGCCCAACGGGTATGACCGATCGCAACACCCGCGCTCCTGGCCGCCTCATCAAGACGATCCGCAAATTCCGACTCCAGCGTCGACACCTTGCCTGGGGTCTTTACAGTCAGCAGGGAGTTGTCATTGACAATCGTGATACCGGCCGAGTCATAGCCCCGGTATTCGAGTCGTTTGAGACCGGAGATGATGATGTTGGAGGCAGCCTTTGTCCCCGTGTAACCGACAATGCCGCACATAATGCTGTTTCCTTGTTTTAAGTGTCTGGACCGTGCTGCGCGATGGGCGCCAGGTGTGTGCCAGTCCCGGGACCCGATTTTAGAGCGGATCGAAGCCGAGCAACAGCCATGCGAGAAAACCGCGAATCGCTACAGCCTGTGAACCGGTTCTCAGAAAAAGGCCGCGAGAGCCATGCCCACCGCCGGCAAGTGTGAAGCGCTCTGCAAGTTCAAGCCACAACGCTTCCGTTAGCGCCCGGCTGGGGCGACAGTAGTCTGTAAGAAAACCTGACATTGACTGTAAACGGTGCTGACAAAGTGTTGATCACCCACCCAACAATGCCGACCGGCTCGCGTGGCCAGAGCTAACGATGCTCTTCGATCACGGCATCTACGGCTACCTGGCGCCGGCCATCGCCTACCTGCTGCTCACGACAGTGCTCGTGATCTCCTGGCGTGGTCATGCGCTCGCGACAGTGGCCACGGTGGCCAGCTTCGCCAGCACGCTGTGGGCGGCTATTGCGGTGACCTATGCCGCCACGCCGCTGGTACCCGCCGGGCTATATCACCTGGCCGAACTGGTGCGCCTCGGCCTCTGGTGCCTGCTGCTCCTCAAGTTGCTCGAAGACATGCGGCAGTCTCAGCTGCCGGGCTGGCCAAACGCAATGGTATTGGGTGGCGTTGGAGTGGCGACAGCGATGCTTGCGCTGCCGCTGTTCTCGGAATCTTCAGCCCCGATGGCGGCACCCATTGTGGGGCTTATGCCGGTCTTACTGGCGGGAACCGGCCTGCTGCTGGCCGCCGGAATCTATCGCAACGCCGGGCCGGACCAGCGCTGGTCGGTGCGCTGGCTGTGTTTTGGCCTGGGTGCGGTTTTCGCCGCTGACATATTGCTCCACGCATACGGGCTGTTGCTGACTCGCGTGGATCCCTGGCTCTGGCAGGTGCGCGGAATCATCAATGCCCTGGCGGTACCGCCGATAGCGGTGGCACTGGCCCGCTACCTGAGCCGGGGACTGCGCCTGCAGGTATCAAGACACGTTGTGTTCCACTCCTGCCTGCTCATGGGGACCGGTCTCTACCTGATCCTCATGGCAGTCTGCGGCTATTTCATCCGCATCTACGGAGGCAGCTGGGGTGGCGTGATCCAGGTGCTGTTCCTGTGCCTCAGCGGCACGCTGCTGTTCACGGTGTTGTCTTCGACAAGGATTCGCGCGTGGCTGCGTGTGTTTTTGAGCAAGCATTTCCTCAGCTACAAGTACGACTATCGCCAGGAGTGGTCTCGCTTTACCGAAGCACTGTCATCCTGCGATGTCAGCGTTCCCCACCGCGTGGTCTCCGCCATCGCCAGGCTGGTCCAGAGCAACAGTGGACTGCTCTGGCTGCGCGGGGAGAGTGGCTACGAGCTGATAGAGTCCTGGAACACCACTGCACCGAAAGGGCCTACTGAGGATTCATTGGGACAGGCCACAAGCTTCTTCGAGCGGCAGCAGTGGGTCATCGACATCGAGGAATTCCGCCAGAATCCCGGGCTCTACCCAGGCCTTGAGCTGTCCGAAGCACTGCTGAACTGCCAGGACGCCTGGCTCTTGATCCCGCTTCTCCTGGGAGACAGTGTGATCGGCGCAGTGCTGCTGACAAAACCGGCGGTGCCCCAGTCAATGAACTGGGAAGACCGCGACCTGTTGAAGGTGGCCGGTCGGCAGGCGGCCAGTGAACTGGCTCAGTACAAGTACAACCAGGAACTGGTAAAGGCGCGACAGTTCGAGGCCTTCAATCGCCTCTCCGCCTACGTGGTCCACGACCTGAAGAACATCCTGGCCCAGCAGTCACTGATTGTCTCCAACGCAGAGCAACACAAGCACAATCCCGAGTTTGTCGAGGATGTGGTGGGGACTGTCGAGAATTCCGTGAATCGCATGCAGCGACTCATGGACCAGATGCGCAGCGGCATGAGAGCAGTGCAGTCCGACAATATCGAGATCAATGAACTGCTGCAATCGGTGGTGGAGCGTCACTCCACCCGAGAGCCCCGGCCACAGCTGACTGCCACCGAGCAGAAAATGACGTCTCCGGCCGACCCGGAGCAGCTGGCCACCGTGTTCGGGCACATCATCCAGAATGCGCAGGAAGCCTGCGCTGAGAACGGCACGGTGGAAGTGGTGCTGGAATCACGGGACGACCGCACGGCCGTGATTTCCATACGAGACAACGGCGTGGGCATGGATGAAGCCTTCATCCGCGAGCGCCTGTTCCAGCCCTTCGAGTCCACCAAGGGATTGACCGGCATGGGGGTAGGTGCGTT
>JAZBOY010000114.1:0-4092 GCA_036351375.1 Halieaceae bacterium | reverse complement strand
GTGACGATACAGGTAGAAGCCCACGGCGGCAGCCAATACCAGGAACACCGGCCAGCTCAGCAGCCATAGTTCCTTCAGGGAAGGCGGAAACCATTCGCTGCCCACCAGGCCCGGGTCGGCATTGCCGCCCTTGAACAGCACGTGAAACAGCAGGTACTCCACATTGTCCGGGAACCAGGGACTGAACAGGGTGCCCAGCAACAGCCCCGCGCCGACCGCTATGCCCAGCCTGGCATCCAGGGTGCGGTCGAGGCACAGGTCGACCAGCACAAACAGCCCGGCAATGGCGACCACAAAAAGGGCACCGTGATAGCTGAGCATGAACAGCATCGACACCAGCAGCAGCGCCCCGTAGCGCCGGTCGCGCGCCAGCAGGAAGGCCAGCAGGAACAGCACCAGTGCCAGGGTCTGAGCACGCAGCATCAGGAACCGGCCCGGCAGGTCAAGGCTGGCGCTCATGGCCAGGGCGGCGAACAGGAAGGGGTGGGGAATCGCCAGGCGCCGAAACAGCTGATGCACAGCCGCCAGCGCAAGCACGGCGAGAAGCACCACCGACAGTTTCAGCCCCCATACCCGGTCATCCAACCAGGTAAACGGCACGATCAGCAGATGAAACAGCCAGTGATGGTCCGTGCCCGCCTCCCCCAACACGGTGAAGGGCAACCAGGGGATGTCTGCCCACAGGCCCTGGCTGCGAATCTCCTCGGCCACCACGAAATGGTAGAAAACATCCACCGAGAGAATTTCGCCACCGGCGACGTAGAGCATGAAGAGCAACGCGGCACACAGGCCATAGCCTGCCAGTTGCATTGCCAGCAGCCGAGCGTTCACGGCATGGCCCGGCTGCGCGGGCGGCTGGCCTGGTTCGTCAGCATCTAGATGTCCAGGCGGTTGAAGATGGCCATGGGCAGGCTGCGGACCACCCACATGATCCAGCGCCAGCGCCCCGGCACATAGGCAACCGGCACACCGCGATCGATCGCGCGCACCGTGTCACGGGCCACCTGGGCTACATCCGCCAGGCGGGCACCGTCGGCCTTCAACACTGCCGTCATCGGTGTATCAGTGGGGCCAGGCTTGATCAACACCACACGCACCGCGGTGCCGGCGAAGCGGTGTTGCATGCCCGCGGCGCAGGTGGCCACCAGGCTCTTCGCCGCACCGTAGGTGTAATTGGATTTGCGGCCCCGGTCACCGGCCACTGATCCGATCAGCGCCAGGGTGCCTCGCCCGGCGTCTTCCATCGCGCGCGCAAACGCCTCCGCCCACAGCACCGGTGACATTCCGTTCACCACCAGGGCCTCCCAGGCCTCAGTCAGCGAAGCCTGGCAGGCCGGCTGTTCGGGCAGCAGGCCGTGGGCAATCAATACCGTATCCACCGCGCCCCGCTCGAGGATGGTAGCGACGGTCGCCTCGATGGTGGCCGGGTCGAGCAGGTCGACCGGCAGGCTGTGGCATTGCGAGCCGGGGCTGCGCGCTTTCAGGTCTGCCTCAACCCGGGCGAGACGTTCAGCATCGCGCCCCACCAGGGTCAGATCCGCAGGCCCTGGCGCCAGCCACGCGCGGGCGCAGTGACGGGCAATGCCGGAGGTGGCTCCAATAATGACGATGCGCCTGAGTGCTTCCACGCTAGTTGCCCATCAGGCGGCGCGACAGTGCGGAGCTGATGCCGGCGTCGCGAAACGGCGTGAACTCCGGCAGGCGCGGGTAGCCGGCTTCGAACAGTGAACGGGGCATGCGGGCATCCTTGGCCATGTACAGGCGACCACCGGCAGCGGCGACAATCTCATCCAGTTGCTCAAACAGCGCCAGGCTGCGCACCCCGCGGTTGGGGAAGTCCAACGCCAGGGTGACACCCGGCATCGGGAAGCTGAGCATGCCCGGCGCCTGCCGCCTGCCAAAGGTCTTCAGCACCGCGAGGAAGGAGCCTTCGCCGCTATCGGCGATTTTGTCCAGCATCGCCTGCACGGCCTGCTGCCCGCCCTCCCTGGGTACCACGCACTGGTACTGGTAGAACCCCCGCGGACCGTACATGAGGTTCCATCGATCAATCCGGTCCAGGGGGTAGAAAAACGCCTGGTAGTGCTGCAGCGTGCGCGACGCCCGCCGCCGGCCCAGCTGATAGTAGGCCGCATTGAACAGTTTCAGCGATGCGCGATTCACCAACGAGGCCGGTGGCGCAAAGGGCATCGCCAGCCGCCGGGGTGTGGGCGCACTGCCCCCTTCGGATGACGGGTTGGCGCGCAGGAACAGGCCGCGAACATCACGGGACAGGCAATCGAACCAGGACACGGTGTATTCCCAGTCTGCCTCGGAACTGTCGGCCAGCTCGAAGAATTCTGTGAGGCCGCGGTAAGGCAAGGTTTCTGTTTCCAGCCAGGGGCCGGCGACCGGGCACAGCTGGATGTCGGCCTTGACGATAACGCCGGTCAGCCCCAGGCCGCCCACGGTGGCGGCAAACCAGTCAGGCTGTTCATCAGGCCCACACTCGATCAGCGTGCCGTCGGTACGTGCCAGTGTCAGGCGCAGCACATGGTCGCCAAAGCTGCCCTGGCGATGGTGGTTTTTGCCGTGCACATCGTTGGCGATCGCACCGCCGACGGTGACCCACTGGGTACCCGGGCTCACCGGCAGCGTCCAGCCGCGAGGGATGCAAAGTCGCTGGATGTCTCCCAGCAACATGCCGGCCTCGCAGGTCAGGCGCCCGCTCTTGTCATCAAAGGCCAGCAGGTGGTCCAGGCCGGCCGTACTCCAGAGCCTGCCGTCCGGGTTCAGGCAAACATCGCCGTAGCTGCGGCCCATACCGTAGGCAAGGCCGGGCCTGTCCGCGCCGGCCAGCTCCGCCGCGACGCTGGACGGGTCAAGCAGGCTGGTGAAGTGATGGGGTTCGCAACTGAGCCGCCCCCAGGAAGAGACAGATTTCATGCGATCCTCACAAGCCTTGGGCGAGGCGCGGCGGAGTTTGCCACTGCAGTGATTAGTGCGAAGATGACGAAACTGATCGCGAGCCTCTTGGAGCCAACCATCCAATCATGATGCCGAAGGACCGAAGCCATGCATGATACTGCAATGGACCGCGCACCCCTAGCACAGCTCTCCGGGCTGCTGCGGCTGCTGCGCCCGAGGCAGTGGGTGAAGAATGGCTTCGTGCTGGCGCCGCTGCTGTTCAGCGGCTTGTTCCTCGAGCCCGCCGCCCTGCGCCAGTCACTGCTGGCGGTGGTGCTGTTCTGCGTGGCGTCGTCGGCGGCCTATGTGATCAACGATATCCACGATATCGACAGCGACCGCCGCCACCCGAAGAAATCCATCACCCGACCGCTGGCCGCCGGCACGGTGAACATCCCCGCGGCACTGGCGCTGCTGGCCGGACTGGTGGCGGTGCTGGCCTGGGGCTGGACCGTCGCCCCGAAGGTGGTGATGGTCATCGCTGCCTACCTGGCCCTGAACCTGGCTTACAGCTACGTACTGAAGCACCAGCCGGTGCTGGATATATTCTCCATCGCGATCGGCTTTGTGCTGCGCGTCTACGCCGGCGCCACCGCTCTCAGCGTGCCGGTGTCATCCTGGATGTTCATCACCACCCTCAGCCTGGCCCTGTACCTGGCAGCGCTGAAACGCCGCCAGGAGCTCAGCCACAGCGGCACCGAAGGCCGCCAGGTACTGGCGCAGTATTCCGTGGCCCTGGTCGACCGCTACGCCCAGGTGTCGGCGGCCGGCGCGCTCATGTTCTACAGCATGTTTGTGGTGTCCAGCCGGCCGGAGCTGGTCATCACCATTCCGCTGGTGATCTTCGGCCTGTTTCGTTACTGGTATATCGTCGAGGCGCTGGATACCGGCGAGTCCCCTACCGACGTGCTGCTGGCGGACTGGCAGCTGCTGCTGACGGTGCTGCTGTGGGTGGCGGCCTGCAGCTGGGAATTGTGGCCGGGCTGACAGCGCGGTGATTTCTTGAGTTTCCCACCCCAGTCGAGGAATATGGCGCCCCATGTTTGAGCAACTCCTCACAACAGCGCTGTTCCTGGCGCTGATCTACGGCCTGGTGTTCACCCGCATCGCCGCGGCCTGGGTGTTCTCGCTCACCATGCTCGCCTG
>JAZBOY010000113.1:0-4940 GCA_036351375.1 Halieaceae bacterium | reverse complement strand
GGCGCGCCTGGCTTCTTTTGCAAGGCTTTCGTCCATGACTGGCGGCGGAGCGAACGCATAAAAATCCAGCTCAGCCTCAGTCACGGAACCGTCTGCGGGACGCTCTGGCGGCAAGGTCACTCTGACCGAAGGATCTTCACTGTTCATGGGCCTGGCTTGCTGTGCCGCGCTAGCGGTCTCCGGCACACTAATGGCCTCTGCCTCCGGTTCGGCCGCACGCGTGACCAGGCTATCGTCGAAGTCCCGCTCCTCCAGGCGCTGCTCGGCCATAGTGGGCCCATCATCCCGACCCAGGGTGACTTCGGGCAGCTCTATGGTGACCTCACGGCCTGTCTGGGTTTGTAGCGCGAGGCCCACAGCCACCGCCATCACCGCGGCCGTGGCGACGCCGGAATACATCAGTTTGGGGTTGTAAGTGCTCATGGTGCCCTCCTTCTCGGCACGTTGTCCGAGAATGAGACGCAGCCGCGCCCAGAATCCTTGGGAGGCTTTTACCTTTTCTTTTTCTTCAATAGTTTCAGCAGCTTGCGCGTGCTCAGCGACAAACGCCTCGCGCGCCATGGCAATCGCCCGGCGCTTTGCGGCGGGGTCTGGCGGCGGGAGTTCGCCGTTCAGGCCCTGCTGGATCTGCTTGTCGAGTTCGTCGTCGTTCATACCTCAAACCCTCCCCCGGCGAGTGCGAGGCGGTAGCGTTTGCGAAATTCGTGTAGGCGCCAGGACACGGTGCTTTCCTTCACTTCCAGCACCCGGGCGGCATCGGCGTGGCTGAGGCCCTCGGCGTGCACCAGCAGCAGGGTTTCCTTGAGGCCATCGGGCAACTGATCGAGGCGCTCCAGCAACTGGTGCAGGAACACGTGGTGCTCGACCGCTTCTTTCTCACTGAGCGTCTCCGTCGTGCCCTGCTCCAGCGCCGGCTCAAGTGGCTCGGCCAGATGCCGCCCCTGCGCCCGCGCCCAGTCCTTGGCACAGTTCACCACCACCCGGTACAGCCAGGTGGTGAAGGCCGACTCAAATCGATAAGACGAGAGCGCCCCGGCCAGCTTGATGCAGGCCTGCTGGGTAATGTCATCCGCGTCCGCCGGGTGACCGCTCCACTTGTAGGCAAAGCGGTAGAGGGTGTCGTAGTGCGCCTCGAGCAAAGCCTCGAAGGCGTCGGCATCTCCCCCCTGGGCGGCGCGGATCAGCGCGTCATCGTCGGTCAACAGAGGTCCTCTCTGGTGAGTAAGACGCAGGGTATTGGAAATTCCTTGGGGGCGTCAGCCAAAAAAGTGTGGACCGCTCTTCGCCGTCAGGGGAAAGCTTCAGGGGGCAGGATTGTCACCGCGCGGGCGCAGCTGCCCGCGTATCAGCTTCAGTGCAGTGGCGTAGAGCAGGCGGCTGCGGGTTTCACCCATGCGTGCGGCGTAGTCGTCGATCTCTCGCAGGGCGTAGGTGGGAATGCTGAGGTTAACCCGCTCTTTGCTGGTGTTGAATCGAGCCGGGTCGATATCCACCAGCACCCACTGGCCGTGCTGGTAGGCATCGAGTGAAGCCAGCTTATCAAGCGGCGTGGGATGCGGGATTTCCAGGTCTTCGCCTTCAAAATACACTTCCGCGGCTTCCTGAACGGCGCCGGGAAAATGCTCCCAGTCATCAGCCGCCACGATGCAGCCGGGAAAATCTGGAATCTCCCCGCCAATCGCGGTATCTGTCTCACCGGCCTCTCGGCCGTGTACGAATACGGGGTACAGTGCCATGTCTATTCCCACTCCCAACCAGCCTGCCGGTAGATACTCCGCACAGTGCCCACCGGAATATCTTTCTTCGGGTGAGGCACCGTTACGGGGTGTGGCCTATGCGGGTGGCGAAACTTCTGATGGCTGCCTTTGCCACCGCTTCGAACCCAGCCCTCGGCCAGCAGGCGCTTGATAATGTTGCTGCTTTCCATGCGGATAATATACACACTGCATACACATGAAAAGGGCCGCAATAACCACCATTCTGGTCAAGTGAACGAGGACACAGCGCTGGTTATTCCGTGCGCAACCAGCACTCCGTCATTCCGCGGAAGGCGGGGATGGAGGCCATTTTGAAGCCGCGCTCGCTCATGGCGAGCTCGGGGAAGCGTTGCACCAGGCGCAGGATGGCTTCGCCGCCTTCCAGACGCGCCAGCGACGCCCCCAGGCAGTGGTGGCGGCCGCCGCCGAAGGCCTGGTGGGGAATGAGCTTGCGCTCGATATCGAAGGCGTCGGGGTTGTCGTACACCGCAGGGTCCCGGTTGGCCGCCGCCAGTGACACACCGAGGGATTCGCCCTGGCGAATCGGGCAGCCGGCAATTTCGATGTCCTGGTGGCTGATGCGGCCTGAGTTGGTGACGGGCGAATCGTAGCGCAGCACCTCCTCCACCATCGCGCCCACCAGCTCGGGGTTGGCGCGCAGCTTGGCCAGTTGCTGCGGGTGCGTGAGCAGCGCCTTGACGCCGTTGCCGATCATGTCGGTGGTGGTGACATTGCCCGCCACCAGCAACAGGTTGCACTGGTTGACGATGTCGCGCTCACTGAGGCGCTCGCCGTCGACCTCGGCGGCGAGCATCTGCGAGATCAGGTCGGGCCCCGGCCGTGCCCGACGCACCTCGATCTGCTCCAGGAAGAATGCCACCAGCTTGTCGCGTGCCACCACACTCTCTTCCAGGTCTTGCTCGGTGGGCGCCGGGTTGAAACTCGCCCGCACCACGGTATCCGACCATGCCTTGAAATCCGCATGACGCTCGGCGGGAATGCCCATCATCTCGGCAATCACCACCGTCGGCACCGGGCCGGCGTAATCGGCGATCAGGTCGAACTCCGGGCCTTCGATCTTATCGAGCTGGGTCTCAATCACCTCAACAATGCGATCGTGCCAGGCGCGCACCGCCCTGGGCGTGAAGATGTCGTTCACCAGGCTGCGCAGACGCTTGTGCTCCGGTTCATCGGCCAGCAGCATGCTGACCTCCTCGCCGTCTTCCAGGCCGCGCAATAGAAAACGGGCAAAACTGTCTTCCCGCGACTTGTGCGGGTCGGTGAAATAGTCCGGGTCGCGCAGGATGCGCTTCACCTCGGCGTACTCGCAGAAAAACCAGCGGTTCAGCTCGGTGTCGTGGTGGGCCGGGTCGCGCTCGCGCAGGTCCTTGAGCACCGGGTACGGGTCAGCCCGAAAGGTCTCATCGAGCTGAGTGAGCGCCAGCCCGGTGGGTACGGGTTTATCGGCCATGGAAAGCTCCTGGGTGAGGCACGAACGCCAGTGTACTGCAGTTCGGCGGTTGCGCTATTTGAAATCCGGGTTCTTCCAGCCTTCCGGCGCGCGCAGCTCCTCCGGCGGCATCAGGCGCGAGATATAGTCGAGCGCGCCCTGCACCTCGTTATCCGGCAGGTCGTGCACCTTCGCTACCATGGCGGCATCGGCATTGCCGCGCTGGCCGCTGCGAATCCAGTCGAACTGGCGTACCAGGTACTTGTAGTGCTGCGCCTGCAGCCGGGGCACCCGCTTCTCATCGCTGCCCTCGCCGTTGGCGCCGTGGCACGCGGCGCACTGTTCTGCGTAAAGCTGCTCGCCCACCGGCAGGCCCACCCCCAGCCCCTTGCCGTTGTCGACACTCACCGGCAGGGTGGAAATGTACTGGGCCACATCTGCCACTGCCTGTTCACCGCCGATGACCTCAGTGGCCGCGTAGGGCGCCATCAATACCGATTCCCGGGCGCCGGTGCGGTAATCCGCCAGCTGCTTGATGATCACCGAGCGGTGCTGGCCGGCGATTTGCGGTGTGCTGCCGGTGGTGCTGCCAAAGCCTTCCGCCTGGTGGCAGGCAGCACATTCCGCATAGATCTTCAGGCCATTGGCCACGTCGGGTGTGAGGGACATGGCCTTCTTGTACTGGGCCCGGGCCCGGGCCTCAAGCTCCGCCTGGTCGGCCACCGAGACTTTTTCAATCGGCGCCTCCTCCGGAATGCCCAGCAACTCGAAACAAAAGCGCAGGTAGCGCTCTGCCTCGGTGGTCATGTTGCTGCGATACAGGGAGGTGGCAAAATCCCGCTGCTTCTTGCAGGCCACCAGCGACTGGCGCAGCTTGTGGTGGGGGTTGGTGGTGAGGGCTTCGTCCACCCGTTCCAGGTCGTCGGTGAACTTGGAGGCCAGGGCCAGCTGGCTGGCGGCCAGCAGCAGGCCGGAGAAAAGGACACACACAGCGCGTGGGATCATGTCATTCCTCGTTGTCGTTCTTGTTTGCAACAGACTAGATCAGCTTGCCGGCGCTGGCCAGTGGGTGGACACAAGCCATGGGCAGCCCGGACAAAGCTTGCCGGAACCCGCCGACCGCTGAGTAGCGGGGCGGAGCCGGGCCGGTAGACTCAGCTCGATAAGCTTAACTGCCGTTATTCCCACCGTTGCCCGCCGACCCGGTGGGGTACAGGCGCAGGAACTCGCCCTCTCCCTCCGGCGGGCCGATCAGCACGATCTCACCCTCCGCCGGGATCACCGTATCGGGCCCGGGATTGGTGACGGTGTGGTCGTTGGTGTCGATCCCGATCACGCTGCAGCGGGTGCGTTTGCGCACCTTGCACTGCGACAGCGTCTTGCCGGCCAGGTCTTTGGGCACCGGCACCTTGAACACGTCCAGCCCCTCGGCAATCATCAACAGGTCTGAGCGCTGCAGCAGGTTGAACAGCGCATTGGAGCCCATCGAGGCATAGCTCATCACGATATTGGCGCCCGCCCGGTGCAGCGCCGGCACGCTCTGCTCGAAAGTGGCGCGGCTGATGATCTGGATATCATCGCGCAGCAGTCGATAGAGAATGGTGAGGTAGATATTCACCTCGTCATCCCGCGGCGTGATGATCACCGTGGGCGCCTCAAAAAACCCCGCCTGCTTGAGAATGGCCTTGTCGGCGCCGGAGCCGTGCAGGTAGTGCTCGTCGTTGCGCACCCGC
>JAZBOY010000112.1:0-12904 GCA_036351375.1 Halieaceae bacterium | reverse complement strand
GCTTGCGCCCGGGTTTCTTCCTCTTGAGATCGCGCCCCGTCAGCGCTTCCAGCTTTTCCATAAAAGCCCCATTCCCTGCCGGCCTTCCGGTACTTGAACTTCGTCGTATATCCGCCAACTCTTCGTTGCTGGTCTCGTCAGAGAGGTAGCGACTCCAGTCACCAATGCGCTCCAGCATCGGTCGTACAGTCGTCACCACATCGTCACAGCCCACCAGGTGCGCCCTGGCACTGGACCATGGCCAGTCTTCAGGGCGCTGACAGAGGCCAGCCTTCACCGGGTTGAGCTCTGTGTATCGCACTGTCGCGTGGAGGTAGCGTTCATCCATCACGAAGGAATGGAAGCGCTCCTGCCAAAGATGTCCCTTCAAGTTCTCTCGAAAGTTGATGCGGCGTGAATAGTGCCGATGGACATAGCGAAACAGCCTGGACAAACTGTCCTCCCGCTCAGGCACCGCCACAATATGGACATGATTCGGCATCAGGCAATAGGCCCACACCGACACCTCGGCATGCAGCTTGCCGTCAGCCAATAGCTGCAAATAGGCGCGATAATCATCATCGCAAAAGAAGGTTTTCATCCGCCGATTACCGCGCTGCGTCACGTGATGCGGATAACCCGGTACCACCAATCTCGGCATCCGTGCCATGATCGGATTCCTCTGTGTCGTCCCTGACAGATTCAGACTAGGCGCGCATCCGAATTAAGTAAACTGTCCCCGGAATTCCGTTCCTGTAAGCGTGGGCCTCAACGTTATCGCCATGAGAGATGAGAATGGAGTGCCTGCGCTTCGCGGGATGTCTCTGGAAGCCGGGGTGGGCGTTGGCATCCCGGTTAGCGCATCTTTGGAAGAAACTATTACTGCACCAACTTCTGAAATAGCGCCACTCCTTGATGTCATATCTGCTATCAATGAGTCCTTTCATATTTTTGGAAATTGATATGTGCCCTTCTAACTACGCAGACTTATGGATGGCGTTCTTTTTTCTTGTAACAATGCTTCCAATGCTCGTGACTTTAATTCTTCAGCTCAGATGCATAGGCTTGGCAAGCAAACACATAAGCAATGGCTATTGGCTTAAGGGATTGACTAGAGCAGAAATAGTAAAAGCACGAAGCGTTGATCCAGCGCTAGATCGATCTTTGAAGTATAGGAATTGCAGTTTAGCGGCGACCTTTTTCGGATGCTTAGTGCTAGTACCTGCTTCTTTGTACATTGTTGGCTCTGTGTGCGCACAATGAAGAAATCTCGCATCCTGATAATCGGTAATCGAGGTCGGAGTAAGGTTTTTGAGGGACGCCCCGGATCCCCCCTTTTGCTTAGGGGTGAAAGCTTACTCTAACCCTAATATCCTCGTCCGATGAAGAGCTGAACAATTGGGAGATCAGCGGTGGCGGATACGGCATACACTGGCCGGAAGTGGACGAGGACGTGAGCACGAGGGGCCTGCTCCGGGGTGTGCCAGCTAGCGGGCGTTAGGCCCGGAAAAGCCTGAAGTAATTGGGGCTAGAGATAGGTTTATAAGGGGCGGCCTCGGGTCGCCCTTCTTGTTTATGGCGAAGTGTTACTCTGACTCTGATATCCGTGACTCTAACCCCGAGATCCGCTGCACTAGCGCGCGCCTGCTAAACTGCTGCTCTATGCTCCGCACCGCCTTCACACTGTTACTCACCCCGATTGTCGCTGCAGTTTCTTTTTGGCTGCTTGTATTGCTGGAGGCAGGAAAGTCGGACACTTCTTCGGCCACTCTTGTACTGCTCTTTGGTTACCTTCTGGCGTTCTTTCCAGGAATACCGGCAATACTCATTTATCGGAAGCTATCGCTTTACCGATGGTGGCAATACGTACTGTTTGGCGCTGTAGCGGCCTTGATACCTGTGTTTATGTTTATGAGTTCAATCTCTGACAATTCCCCTACGGTATCGTGGATTGTAGAGACCATTGTTACATTCTGGATCATCCCCGTATCAGGCGGGGTCGCCGCGGCATTTTTCTGGTTTGTTTGCGGGCGCCCGCCTAGCCAGTCGTAGAAAAGGCTTGTTTGTAATTGGGGCCAGAGTAAGGTTTTCGAGGGGCGGCCGTGGGTCGCCCTTTTCGTATATGGCGAAAGGCTACTCCACCCCCATGTTCAATCAGGCGGCAGCGGACAGACTGGATTCCCCTGCGCGGGCCTGCGCTTTCGCGGGGATGACGGGGGCGGAGTTCAGGCACTAGCAGATATACCCTACCCCGTTAGCGTAGATCGCAGACTTCGCGAAAGGTCACGAAGCACCCGCAGCTTTCCTGAGAGCAGCGCCTCAATATCTGCCATCGAAAGCGCGGGAATCGGAAATCCCGGTGACAGCAGCGGTTTTTTTCGAATAGAGACCTCTATCACCACATCAGTACACTAGGGTGGTGCTTGCCGCTCAAATACCAGCCAACCTGGCTGGGCGGCATGGAGGTTGAACCCCAATGAGGTGCACCGGAACCAGCGTGAGACCAGGGCTCGCGCTGGTACTGTCGTTCGCGCTGGCCGCAGTGCCGGCTATCGCAGAGGATAGCTGCGAGGCGCTGCCGTGGGCGGAGGAAGCCGAGGCCGGGCTGCTGGAGGCCATTCCGGCGGGCACGGGTGGAGAGTTGGTGGAAGGCGGGCGCGTGGGCAGCCTGGGCATGCGCCGCGAGCCCATATTCGATACCTCCGATCCGGCGCAGGACAATCCGCTGTACCGCATGGCCAACCGCCTCCACATCATCACCCGGGAATCCACCATCCGCGAGCAGCTACCGTTCCTGATCGAAGGCGAGGACTTCGTGCCGCTGGAAGTGGTGGAAGCCGAGCGGGTGCTGCGCTCAGCCGACTGGCTCTATGACGCCCGGGTGGTGCCAACACGACGCTGTGGCGATGTGGTCGACATCATGGTGGTCACGCGGGACGTGTGGACCATCCTGCCTACGGTCGAGTTCGACCTGAGCGGCGGCGAAACCAGCTGGGCCCTGGGTATCGAGGACGAAAACCTGCTGGGCCGCGGTGAGACCCTCGGAATACTCTACAAGGACGACGTCGACCGCAGCGGGGTGGAGATGTTCTTCTTCGACCCGGCGGTACGGGGCAGCGCCTGGCGCCTCAACCTGGATGCGGCCGACAACGACGACGGCCACCGCATCAACATGAACCTGCGGCGGCCCTTCCGGTCCCTCGATGAGCGCAGCAGCAGGGGCATCCGCATTACCGAAGACAAGCGCGTACAGCCGATCTTTGAGGCGGGTGACCGAGTCATCGAGTTCCAGCAGGAAACCTTCAGCGGGCAACTGAACTTTGCCGAGTCCACCGGCCGTGTAGACGGGCACGTGCGCCGCTGGAATGCCGGCCTCGAGTGGTGGGATTTCGAGTTCGACCGCGAGCCCGGCGACAAGCAGCCGGAGGAGCTGCCGGAGGACCGCAGTGCGGCCTACCCCTACCTCGGTTTCGAGACCATCGAGGACGACTTCGTCCCGATCAGCAACCTGGCGCTGATCGGCCGGCCCGACGACGTATTCCTGGGGCGACGGCTGAGCGGCACCCTCGGCTATTCGCCGGACATCGGCAACGCCGATGATGGCAGGGTAATCGCCGAGGCCAGCTGGCGCGATGGGATGCAGCCGTCGGACTCGGTCATCCTGACCGGGTTCTTCTCACTGAGTGGCGCGGTCACCACGTCAGACGGAGAAGCGGAAAACCTGTTCGTGAGCGCCGGCGGAGAGGTGAACTACTTGCAAACAGACCAGTGGCGCTTCTACGCCGCACTGGACGGCACCTGGACAGAGGGCCTCACCGACGACGTTCAGCTCCAACTGGGCGGCGACAGCGGCCTGCGAGGCTATCCGCAGCGCTTCCAGCAGGGTGACCGGCGGCTGCGTGCCCGTATCGAAGAGCGCTGGTATGCAGACGGGGAACCGCTGCGGCTGTTCCGCTGGGGGGCGGCGCTGTTCCTGGACGCCGGCCGCGCCTGGTTCGATGACGATCCGAACGATGCCGATAACGGCTGGCTCTCCAACGTGGGTATCGG
Source organism: Halieaceae bacterium (assembly GCA_036351375.1). GTDB lineage: Bacteria > Pseudomonadota > Gammaproteobacteria > Pseudomonadales > Halieaceae > JANQIO01. Next base: position 8,875 of record JAZBOY010000112.1, on the reverse strand, counting down.
GCTGCGGCTGATGCCCACCCGGCTACCGACCAGCGGCATGATCCACATCGACCTCGCCGCGCCGCTGCGCACCGGTGGCAACGACGTGGACGACGTGCAGCTCTCGATCACCGTGCGCCGGGGTTTCTGAGCAGCAGCGCCGGCCTCAGGTTTGCAGGATATGCGCGGTGGCTTCCAGGTCGTTCTGTTTTTCGTCGACGAATTTGAACTTGTTCCAGCCCACGCGAATGATGTCGTTGTTGACCAGTAGGCGCGGCTCCGAGAGCTGCTGCTCGTTGACGAAGGTGCCGTTGGTGCTACCCAGGTCGGTAAGGCGCACCTCGATCAGGTCTTCCAGGTACTCACTGCGGGCAACACTGAGCTCGGCGTGTTTCGAGCTGATGGTGGCATCGTCAATCTGCAGGTCGCAGTCCGGGTGCCGCCCCAGCGTCAGCGTGGGCTTCTCGAGGTCGATTTTGTTGACGACCACATCGTCAACCAGTTGGGCCAGGAAAGGCATGGGGGTTTCCTCTCTCGTTTGCGTTAGTCAGTTAAGCGGGCCATCACCAGCGAGGCGTTGTCGCTGGTCTCTCTTGCCTCACACAGGTCGAGCAGCCGGTTTACCGCCTCCTCGAGCCCGAGATTTTTCTTCAAAACGGCCGTCACATCCTTGTCCTCCAGCACCTGGTACAGGCCGTCAGAGCACAGCAGGTAGGTATCGCCGGCTTCCACCTCGAGGTTGTCGCGGCTGAACTCCGCCACGCCCTCTACACCCAGGGCTCGGGTCAGCACATTGCTGTAAGGGTGTGACTCCAGCTGGTTCGCAGCCAGGGCTTTCTTGCGCACCATTTCCTGGGCCAGGTTGTGGTCTTCGGTGAGCTGCTCCAGCGCGCCGCCGCGAAACCGGTAGCAGCGTGAATCGCCGATATGCACCAGGGCCAGGCGGCCGCCCTGCAGCAGCCCGGCGGTCAAGGTGGTGCCCATCTTTGCGTGCTGGGGCTCTCGCTCACGGCGCTCGACGATGGCGCCATTCGCGGCCTGGGCCGACTGCAGCAACAGCTCCTCAAGCTCGACCAGTCCGGCGGGTGGTTGCTTGCACATCGGTTCCAGCAGCGCCTGCTCCAGGGTCTCGATGGTGAGCCGGCTGGCGATATCACCGCCCTTGTAGCCGCCCATGCCATCGGCCACCACCACGAGTGCCGACTGTCCGTCATCACGCCGGTGCCAGGCAATGCTGTCCTGGTTGGAGGAGCGTTGGCCGATGCGTGAGGATCCGTAACAATCGATCTGCATGGTCAGGCGCTCAACTTGAAGTCCCGCTGCGCGCGCTTGCGAATTTCAGCGGCCATCTCGCCGGCGTCGGCGAAACGCTTGTCCGGGTCGCGCGCCATTGCGCGATTGATGATGCGCACAGCGCTGTGCGGCAGGTCGGAACGCAGGCTGCGGGCGCTCTTATACTTGGAGTGCACGATCTGGTAAGCCACGTTTGCCACGTTGTCGCCGCTGAACGGCACGTGACCGGTCAGCAGCTGGTAGAAGCTGACGCCCAGGCTGTAGATATCGGCAGCGCCGGTGGCTTTTTCCCCTTGCAGTACTTCCGGTGACAAATAGATCGGACTGCCCAGGATCTCGCCGGTCTGGGTGTTGGAATTGTCGGTCATCCGGGCGATGCCGAAGTCGGTCACCTTGAGCTGTTCTGTTGTCGCGTTGTAGATCAGGTTGCCGGGCTTGATGTCGCGGTGTACGACCCGCTGCTGGTGGGCGTAATGCAGGGCGTCGGCCACTTCCGCCACGATCTGGTAAACCGTGGCCACCGGCAACAGCTGGCTGGGCTGGCAGTAGCGATTCAGCGGTTCGCCCTCAGCATAGTCCATGGCGATGTAGGACAGGTCGTCTTCCTCGCCCACGTCGTACACCGTCACGATGTTGGGGTGGCTGAGCCGGCCTGCTGCCTCGGCCTCGCGATAGAAGCGCGCTTTCAGGTCGTCGATCACTGCCTCATCGAACTCTGCATAGGTCAGCGTCTTGATGGCCACCCTGCGACCGATCTTGGGGTCGCGCCCGAGATACACCACGCCCATGGCGCCGCGGCCGATCTCGCGCTCGAGCTGGTAGCGCCCCAGCTTGGGCAGGCTCACCAGCGGTGAACTCATGGCGAGGGTCTGGGCCAGGCTTCCGCCGGAGGCGTGCTGCGGCTCGTGAATGGATTCCAGCTGTGCCAGCCGCGCCGGCACGTCGCGGTAGTTCCTGCGGCGCTGGCTGACCAGCCTGAAGGTCCTGATGGCGGCTGCGTACTGGCGCTTGGCTTCCTGCTTCAGTGCCAGCTCGTAATAGGTGTCCAGCACCGGCTCGGTGGTCTGGCAGAAGGAGAGTACGTCGAGGGTCTCCTCCAGTCGCTGCTGCTTGAGGAATTCGCGGGCCAGCGCGCTGTGGGCCCGGGTGGACTGGCGTTCGAGCGCACCCCAGCGCCGCCGCTGCTCGGTCCAGAGGGCCATGGTGATATAGCTCACCACCAGGGCTGCAAGCAGGTACTCCGCGGGCAACCACCTCAGGGCGACTACCTGCAGACTGACATGCAGGGTCACAATACCCAGCAGCAGGAACAGGGCCAGCAGCCCCGCTACCACCGACGGCAGCCGGGGCTGCACAAAGACCGCATAGAGCACCACCAGGCCCAGCGCCATGCGCTCATCCCAGTAGTGGTACCAGCTATCGAAAGTGGCCTGGGTATCGCTGAGGGCGAAGGACAGGAAAGGCGTGACGGTAGTGGGTTCTGCAAGATCCGCGTCTACCAGCAGCGCCAGCGAACGCAGGCCCTCAGAAAGCCAGGCGATGGCGGGCAGGCTGCCGTAGCCGGCGCATACCAATGCCGCTGCCAGCACCAGTGCCGTCTTCCAACTGATCAGCCGCCACAGGGCGGCGCCCATCCGCTCCACGTCTGCAGGTCCCCGGAATACACGGATTTACTATACCCGCGCTCCCCGGGGCTGCCGCCCGCGGCAACCTGAAACTGTGACTACCGGCGCAAAACCCGGTTTTGGTCCGAGCCGATCCCGTCGACCGCAGCGGGCGACGGGATCGGTCGGCAGTTATCTTGCGTTTAGCGAGCAGCGACCCGTTCTTGCCGCAGCAGCTTTTGCAGGGCCACCACAGTCGCCTCTACGCCCAGGGTGACTGACTCCTCGGGCTCAATCTTGAAGATCGGCGAGTGGTGGGTCGGCACGGCCGGCCCGCCATTAGCGGCTGCATCAAAGTCCTTCTGGGGCGTTCCCCCCACCGCGAAGTAGACACTGGGGATGTAGGGGTCGACGGTAAAGAAGCCGAAGTCCTCGGCACCCATGCCCTTGCGCTTGGCCTCGTGGAAGATGTCGTCTCCCAGCTTTGCCTGCCATTCGCCGCGCAGTTCCGTGAGCAGCTCCATGTCATTGATGGTCGGCGGTACGCCTTCCTCGGAGACAATCACTTCCGGCAGCTTGTCCTCGGGCAGGCCGGCAACGCGACCCATGTTCACCGCCACCCGCTTGATGCCGTCCAGCAACACCTGCCGACCTTCTTCGCTTTCGCTGCGCACGGTCAGCTGCAGGTGTGCGCGGTCAGAGATGATGTTGTGCTTGGTGCCCGAGTGGAAGGAACCCACTGTAATCACCCCGGGCTCCCGGGGCGCCATGGACCGGCTTACCACCGTCTGCAGGCCGAGCACGATCTGCGACCCAAGGACAATGGGGTCGATGCCGCCATGGGGGCTGGCTCCGTGGGCGCCGACGCCGTGGATGATGATATCCACCGTGTCAGAGCCCGAGTACGGCGCCGGCGTTGCCACCAGCTTGCCGGTGGGCACGACCGAGCTGACGTGGAACGCCAGCGCATAGTCAGGCTTACCGAAACGCTTCCAGACTTTGTCCTCGCGCATCATCTTGGCACCGCCCACCCGCTCTTCCGCCGGCTGGCCGATAAGCATCAGAGTGCCGGACCAGGTGTCGCGATTGTTGGCCATGTAGCGGGCCGTGCCAACCAGGCTGGTGATGTGCACATCGTGGCCGCAGGCCTGCATCACGAACACCTCGTTGCCATCCCAGTCCACCTGCTTGTTGCGGGAGGCGTAGGGCAGGCCGCTCTTCTCTTGCACCGGCAGGCCGTCCATATCGGCGCGCATCATCACCACCGGACCGGGACCGTTTTCCAGTACCGCCACAACACCGGTACCCCCGACTTTCTCCGTCACCTCAAAGCCGGCATCGCGCAGTTCTGCCGCCAGCCGGGCGGAGGTTTCAAATTCCATCATCGACAGTTCGGCGTGCTGGTGGAACCACTTGAAGAGGTCGCCCAGATGGCGGTCGTAGTCTTTCTGCACTGCCCGGTCGAGTTCGGCTGCCTGCACCGGTAGTGCAGCCAGCAGCCCGATGAGCAGGGCGCGAATAAAGTGTTTCATGGGGTTTACCTTGCTTGGATAAGAGAGTCGTTACCAGAAATACGTCCAGCGCAGGAAGATACGGCTTCCACCCCCGGTGGTAAAGCCGTCACCAACATCGATACGACCATACTCTTCGCCCCGTTCACCGTGGGTCAGGGTTAGCCCCGCCTCGAGCCGCTGGTGATCGCCAGGCTCATAGGCGATGTTGGTCTGCAGCAGGCCGGAGCCGTCCTGGAGGTTGGCAAGCCAGGTCAGGTTCTGCATCAGCAATGGGTGCCACTGGTAGGAACCGCCGACGGCGGCGTAGTCCTTCATCAGGGTAAACAGCTCGCCACGCTGCAGCCGCTCGACCAGTGCGGGCGGCAGCCGCGCCAGGTCAACTGGCTTGTTGTTGCGGCCAAAGCCGTTGCGGAAATACTCTGCAAACAGGTAAGTGGTGCGCTCGAACAGGCTGAAGCTGTAGTCCAGGTTCACCACGCCCGACCACACCGTGTCGTTTTCCTCGTCGAGGCGAGTGACCATCCAGTCAGTCTGCAGCAGGGCCCCGCCCAGCGGCTGGCGGAAACTGATAGCTCCGATGTCGTCACCGAAGTGGCGCACCAGCGCCAGGTCGATCTCGCTGTTGCCAAGGAAACGGTGCCAGCGGCCGCCGTAGGAATTCTCGTCGTGGTCGCGGCCACCGTCGCCGTCGCGCCGGAGCACCCCCAGCAGCTGCAGGTCGCCCTGGGCCAGGCGCCGGTCAAACTTCACCAGGTCCTGCCCCGGCTTGTAGTCGCGGTCTACTGTGGTGGGCGCGAAGGGGGCGAACAGGTCCAGCGGGTTGAATACCTTGCCACTGCCCCAGCTGACCGCCTCACGCCCAAAGGTGAGGTTCCAGCGCTCTGCGCTGTAGCGCAGCGCGAGCCGGTCGAAGCGGTGGTAGACCCGGTAACGGTCGTCGCGCTCCAGTGTCCAGGTCAGCTCCAGCGCGCGAAAATCGTCGTCTGTTGGCGTCTGGTCGATGGCGCCGCGGTTGTTCTCGCTGAACTCAAAGGCATCGCCGGCCAGTGCAATGCTGCTGTGATCGACAATCGCCTCCCAGTTCCCCAGCTGCTTGCGCCACAGCAGGCGAAGGTCGAGATTGCCGTCCAGCGCCGGGCTGCCGGTAGCCTCGCCCTGGATATCACTGCCCGGCAGGTCGTTGATAGTGCCAAAGCCCTTGAACCTCACATCGAAACTGTCCGCCAGCGCCTGCCCGGCCAGTAATGCCAGGCACAGGCAGGCCAGCGCGCGACTGCTCAGCCTGCCGCCTCGTCGCGTTGGTCGGAAACGATCAGCCCGTCCTGCAGGCCGATGCGACGGCGGGCGAAGGCCATCACCGCGGGATCGTGGGTAGCGGTAATGATAGTCATACCGCGCTGCCGGTTGATATCCGCCAGCAGCTGCAGCAGCTCTGCCGTGGTGTGGGAATCCAGGTTGGCGCTGGGCTCATCCGCCAGCAACAGCACCGGTTTGCTGACGATGGCGCGGGCCACGGCCACTCGCTGCTGCTGGCCGCCGGACAGTTCACCGGGCCGGCGGTCTGCCAGTTCACCAATCCCCAAAGACTCGAGCATGGCCATGGCATCCCGATGGCGCTCGGCGGCGGCAATGCCCTGTAGCTGCATGATGAACTCGACGTTTTCGCGGGCAGACAGCACCGGAATGAGGTTGTAGGACTGGAACACGAAACCCACCCTGCGCAGTCGCAGTTCGGCCAGCTCCGAGGAAGACAGGCTCGCCAGATCCACCCCACCCACAGTGACACTGCCGGCGGTGGCCCGGTCCAGGCCGCCGATACAATTGAGCAGCGTGGACTTGCCGGAGCCAGAGGGACCCGCCAGGCTGACAAAATCGCCCTGCTCGACGTCAAAGTCTACGCCGGCCAGGGCATGCACCGGCACGCCGTCGTCGTGATAGGTGCGCTCCAGGCCTCGGCATTGCACGACAAAATCCTGCTCGCTCATCGCTACCGCCTCATCGCATCCAGGGGTTCCACGCGCACCGCCCGCCAGGCCGGAAACGCACTGGCCAGCAGCCCGAACAGCAGGCTCAGTACCAGTACCCGCAGAACATCGTAGGGCAGCAGCACCGGCACCAGCACGCTGCTCATGTAGTAGCTTTCAATGCCCGCCGTCCACTGGCTCAGGTCGATACCATCGGCCAGGGCATACACCGCCAGCATGCCCGCGCCTATGCCCAGCAACACCCCCAGGAACACGATCATCAGGGATTCCATGACCACCTGCAGCAGGAGAACCCCCGGCTGCATGCCTATCGCGCGCAACATGCCCAGCTCGCGGGTGCGCTCCATTACCGATGTCACCAGGGTATTGACCAGGCCAAAGGCCAGTGCGGCCATCATGATGGAAAACCAGATCAGCATGGCGGTATCCACGAAGCGAAACATGCTCGCTGCCATCGGCTCCAGCTCATCCCAGGTGCTGGCCTCCTGTTCCGCAAACTGCCGCTGCAGCAACTCCCTCGCCTGGTCGCGCTGGCCGTTATCCACCAGGCGGACGGACAGTTCGGTGACCGCCTCGGAATCCAGCAGCGTCTGCAGCACTTCGCGACCAGTGAACACAAAGACCTTCTCAAGGCTCTCACTGCTGGCTCGGTAAATCCCGGCAATCCGATAGCCAGCCTCGCGGTTGCGACCGTCGCTGCCCTGGGTCATCAAGACAATGCGACGCCCGATGTGGGTCTCGAGCTGCTCCGCGAGGGCAGCGCCAATCAGCACGCGGCGATCCGCCGGCGATGCCAGGAACTCGCCCTCCAGCAGCACATCGGCCAGGAAAGAGATCTGCAGTTCCTGCGCAGGATCGATGCCCACCAGTTGTACACCGCGGGTATCCCGTTCCGACAGGATGACTCCCGGCACCCGAACGCGGCTGGTCCAGCCATCCAGACCCGGCAAGTCAGGCTGATATTCGGCGGGCAGCTCGAAGCCTCGCTGAATAGAAGGGTCATCGCGATAGCCCGGCGCCAGCACTTTTACATGCCCGGTCAAATTGGCCACCACGGTATCGAGCATCTGCGCCTGCCAGCCGCGCAGCAGGCTGTTGGCCAGCAGCACGAATGCCACAGCCAGCACGATGGCACCCAGCAACATGACATTGCGGCGCCGGTGGCGCCACAGGTTACGGGCGCTCAACTGGGCCAGCACTTTGACCGGCACGCTAGTCCGCACGCAGCGCCTCCACCGGGTCCAGGCGCCGCAGCCGCAGCGCGGGCAACAGGGCCGACATCTGGCAGCCGATCACGAACACCAGGGGAATCGCCCCCATTTGCACCAGCGATATTTCAGCCTTCAGGTGGCTGGGGAAGGCAAAGCCGCCCATCAGGTCTTCCATGCCGGCCATGGGGATGCCCACCTGTGACAGCCAGGCCAGCATGGGCACCGCCAATAGCCCGGCAATCACGCTGCCCAACACAGCCAGCCACAGGGCTTCCAGCTGCAGCATGCCGATCAGGCGCCAGGGGCGCATGCCGATGGCCAGCAACATACCGAATTCACGGGTGCGCTCGAACACGGTCATGATGAAAGTGTTGACGATGGAGAACAGAACTACCAGTACCAGAATGCCGTAAAACAGGCGGTTGCTGGCCCGGTCGATGGCGATGGCCTGCACCACATCCGGCATCAGCTGTTGCCAGCTCCGGAACGCGAGCTCCGGCGGCAGCAAGGCCTCTACATCACCCCTCACTGTTTCCAGCGCTGCCAGGTCATCGACAGCCAACGCCAGCTGGTGCACCTGGTTGTCGAGATAAAAACCCTGCTGGAATGTGTCCAGGGGCACCTGCACCAGCCCTCGGTCCAGCTCGACCTGTCCGGTCTGGAAGATGCCCACTACCGTCACTGCCAGCGCCGCCACCCCGCCCTCCGGACCGGTGCCCAGTACCACCAGCTCGTCGCCGGGCGCCGCTCCGAGATTGCGAGCCAGGGTGCTGCCGATATAGGCCTCGTCGCCGGAAGCCAGGTAGCGCCCTGCCACCAGGGAGGTGGGCAGGGTTGAAATCGCCTGTTCTGCGGCAGGCTCCACCCCCATCACCTGGGCGCCGAAACTGCGTTCATCCACCGACAGCAGCGCAAACGCCTGTCCGCGTGGGGCCACCTGCACCACGCCCGGCAGGCTCGCCAGCTGCCGCGCCAGGTCCGTGGCATTGTCGATGCGGTAGCGCAAGCGCGGGTCATCCAGAAAGTCCCGGTGTTGCACCTGGGCGTGGCCGGCAAACAGTTCGGTGGCGGCATCGATCATGCCGGTGTAGCTGCCCAGCTGCAGGCTGCGGCTGAACATCAGCAGCAGGCAGGCAAAGGCGATGCTGCCGGCGGTAAACAGGGTGCGACGGCGGTTGCGCCACAGGTTGCGCCAGGCAATCACCCACCCGCTCCACTGCGCAGGGTGTAAACGGTAAACAGGCCGTCCTCCAGCTCCACATCAAACTGCACCTCGTCGTAGCTGACTT
>JAZBOY010000111.1:0-3084 GCA_036351375.1 Halieaceae bacterium | reverse complement strand
GTCTGGCCGCCCAGGCGCTCGAACTCGCCGTATTCGATGGCGCGCAGCAGCTTCTCCTGCAGCCCGGTCGACATGGTGCCCAGCTCGTCCAGGAACAGGGTGCCGCCGTCGGCGCGCTCAAAGCGGCCGCGGTGGGTGCGGGTGGCGCCGGTGAAGGCGCCGGGCTCGTGGCCGAACAGTTCAGATTCCAGCAGCTGCTCGGCGATGGCGGCGCAGTTCACCTTGAGGAACGGCCCGTCCCAGCGCGGCGACAGGTAGTGCAGGCGCTCGGCGGCCAGCTCCTTGCCGGTGCCGCGCTCGCCGATCACCAGCACCGGGCGCTGGATGGGCGCCAGGCGCGACACCTGCTCCAGGGCCTGGGTCAGGGTCACGCTGTTGCCGATGATGCGTTCTGTGTCTCGCATAGGTCGAATCTACCACTTAGGATGGTCAAATACACCTATAAAGTGGTCCAGAAAACCAAATATCGCTGACACCAATATTCAGCACATCCCATAAACTCAATAAAAACAATGAGTTAAAAAGTTGGCACGCGGATTGATATAGATATTGTGAAAGAGGAACAATCCGGCCAATTGGTAACAAAGACCAGGCGGCCAACCCCAACGGAGCAGGAACGAACATGAGCACTATCGAAGAACGCATCCTGATTTACACCGCACTGGTCGTGGTCTGTGCCTTTGTGGGTGTGTTCGCCGGCGCGATTCTCGGCGCGCTCACCTTTCTGCAGATTGCCGCGGTCATCGAGGCGCTGTTCTGGTTCGGCATGCCGAAGCCGGGCGCGTCAAAGCACCGCCAGCACCGAATTCTTTTCAACTACTAATTCAGCCAAACAAAGACTGAGATAGGGAGCAACACCATGGGCATTTTTTCCCGCATGACCGACATCATCAATTCCAACATCAATTCCCTGCTGGACCAGGCCGAAGATCCGCAAAAGATGATTCGCCTGATCATCCAGGAAATGGAAGATACCCTGGTCGAGGTGCGCAGCTCCTCCGCCCGGGTACTGGCCGAGCGCAAGGCCGCCGAGCGCCGCCGTCAGCAGGTGAAGGACGACATCGTCGCCTGGGAAGCCAAGGCGAAGCTGGCCATCAGCAAGGGCCGCGAAGACCTGGCCCGTGCCGCCCTGCAGGAAAAGCAGATCATCGAGGAAGAGCTGGCCACCGTGGAAGCCGAACTGAAGGCCACGGATGAGCACATCGAGCAGCTCAACACCGAGATCGGCCAGCTGCAGCAAAAGCTGACCGATGCCCGCGCCAAGCAGAAGACCCTGGTCATGCGCAGCAAAACCGTGGAATCGCGCATCAAGGTCAAGCGGCAGATGCACCGCGAGGCGCTGGACGAGGCCTTCGCCAAGTTCGACCAGTTCGAGCGCCGCATGGACACCATGGAGAGCCAGCTGGAAGCCATGGACCTGGGCCGCGAAGTCACCGACCTCGCCAGCGAGATCGACAGCCTGGTGGAAGACGAGAAGGTCAACGAAGAGCTGGCGCGCCTGAAGAGCGAAATGGCCGGTACTACGACGCAGCAGAACAGCGACAGCGGTGCCGAGAACAAGACCGCCAGCGCGCAGTAACTTTCAGGGCGGCCACGGAAGGGCCGCCCACCAACAATCAAGAGGGTTTTGGGGGAATCACTGAATGAAATTTTTCGACTTTATGTTTGTGCCGACGATCCTGTTCATGGTGGTCGTGTTGCCAATCTGGATCACCATGCACTACTCGGCACTGAAGCGCTCCTCGCGCAGCCTCAAGCAGGAAGACCGCGAGACCGTGGATCACATCATGGAAACCGTCGACAAGCTGACGGACCGCATCCACACCCTGGAAACACTGCTGGACTCCGACTATCCCGACTGGCGCCAGCAGCAGGAGCGCAGGGACCACTACAAGACTGAGCAAGACAGGAGTCACTGACATGGGACGCAAATATCGCAGACGCACTCGCCACGGCGGCTTTCAGCGCCGCCACCGTGAGTACCGACGTCGCAAGGCCAACGGCTGGGGCATGGGCCTCTTCCGCAACACCCGCAACGGCAAGATTGCCGGCGTGTGTGCGGGCCTGGCCGACTACTGGCAGGTAGAAACCTGGGTGGTGCGCCTGCTAGCCATCGTCGCCTTCCTGTTCACTGGCACCCTGGCCCTGTGGGCCTACCTGGCAGGCTGGGTCCTGATGGCGCCGAAGCGGCGCGTCGACGACTACGAGCGCTGGGACGACGAGCCGATGGAAGAAGTAGAGGAGGTGATTGAAATGGAATACGACGACTACGAGCACGACTACCGCCCGCGTCGCATGTTCCGCTACAGCGACAGCCCCTCGGAGCGGCTGCAACGCGCCCGGGAGCGCCTCGATGCAGCGCTGGAGCGTGTCTCGGACATGGAGTCCTACGTGACCTCGCGGCAGTTCCAGCTCAACAAGAAAATCTCGGAGCTCTAGCCACAAATCCCGTCACGACCGGTCCATAGACTGAACCCCTCGAAGCTTCCGATTCCCCTGTGATGCTTCGATTACTGCCCCCGCTGGCAACAGCGGGGGCTTTTTTTTGGCTGGTCAGCTGGCGGGTAGAGCCACTACACTGGTCAGCAAATAATAATCCTGGGATCACCCATGAGTCGCCTGTCCCTGTTGGATCTTGCATTTTTTCTCACCGAATCTGAGGAGAGTCCCAAGCACGTTGCCGGGCTGATGATCTTCAAGAAGCCCTCGGGCAGCTCTGCCAAATGGGTGCACGGGCTGGCGGAGGAGCTGGCCCAGCACGACCAGCCGGTGCCGCCGTTCAACAAGGTCATCGACTTCCGCGCCCTGGGCGGGCCGCGCTGGCGCGATGCTGAAGAGTTCCGCATCGAGGATCACCTCTTCTACCACAACCCCGAAGCGGTGCTGAGCGAGAAAGACCTGTTCGCCTATGTGGCCGGCCTGCACGAGCCGCTGATGGATCGCGCAAAACCCATGTGGGAGTTCCACCTGATCGACCGGGTGGCCGGTGGCCGCTTTGCGGTGTATTCGAAGATGCATCACGCCTATGCCGATGGGGTCACCATGTCGCGCTGGGGCGCAGGGTCCCTAAACACCAATGCGCGC
>JAZBOY010000110.1:0-2593 GCA_036351375.1 Halieaceae bacterium | reverse complement strand
GCCAGCATGCGCGACCGGGCCAATGCAGCGCGCGCCAAGCTGAGTGATGCGATCGATACTGCCAAGCACAAGGCAGCGGAAGAAGTCGCTCGTGAACGCGTGGCCGCCCACAAGGCCACATTGGCTGCCAAAGCAGAGGTCGACAAGGCCAAGGCGCTGAGTGCTCACGCTGCCAAGTGGGCCAAGGCCCGCGCAGCGGCCGACGCCAAGAAGCTGCGTGCCCTTGAGAAGCGCCTCGAAGCCCAGTTGAAGAAAGCTGCCAAAAAGGCGGAAGCCAAGAAGAAGAAAGCGGCCGCCAAGAAATCCAGGCCGAAAAAGGCAGCAGCCAAAAAGAAGACAGCAGCTAAAAAAGCTGCACCGAAGAAACGGACAGTAGCCAAGAAGAAGGCAGCTCCCAAGAAGAAGGCTGCACCGAAGAAGAAGGCTGCACCGAAGAAGAAGGCTGCACCGAAGAAGAAGGCTGCACCGAAGAAGAAAGCAGCTCCCAAGAAAAAGGCCGCACCGAAGAAGAAGGCCGCTGCCCGCTAGAAGTAAGCTCTCGTTGGCAGTTCGCTGTCAGCCTGGATGGAAAACCCGCCTATCAGGCGGGTTTTTTCTTTTCAGCCCCGTGTGCGCTCAATCGGCAGTTGATTGAGATTGGCAAATCGATCCCCGCAGTCGCTGAAGTCCACGCGCTCTACATCCAGCCCGGCGTACCACTGGTGGACGGCGCGCCCGCCGCTGGCCAGGTAGTCAGCCAGTGCCGGGGCCAGCTCTCTGCGCCAGGCGGCGACCAGGTACTGGTCGCGATTGCCGTCCCAGGCGTAGCTCACGTCGCGCGCGCCCAACCCGGCCAGCAGTCGGGAGGTGAGCCGTTCCGGCAGGACGGGCATATCGCAGGGCACCACGATGACGTGTTCGTGGGCGCATTGCGGTAGACAGGAGAGAATGCCGGCCAGTGGGCCCTGGTAGCCGTCCAGCGTATCGCTGAATACCGGGTAGCCGAGGCTGGCATAGCGTTCGAGGTGGCGGTTGGCGCTGATGACCAGGTCGTTCACCTGCGGCGAGAGTCGCTCGAGCACGTGTTCTACCAGCGGGCGGCCCTCAACTTCCAGCCACCCCTTGTCGACACCGCCGACGCGGGTGCCGCGGCCGCCGCACAGCAGGATTCCGGAGCAGAGCATTCCAGCATTATTGCATGCAGGGTATCCGGGTTCATACAATGCGCGCTTTCCCACTGGCATGAACCCGATGACGAGCATTCTCGCACTCGATACGTCCACGGACGCCTGCTCTGCCGCCCTGCAGCGCGGTGAGCAACTCGAGTCTCGCTACCAGTTGCTGCCGCGCAAGCACAATCACCTGCTGTTCACCATGCTGGGCGAGTTGCTCCCGGATGGAGCGCAGGCAGCCGGGCTCGACCTGCTCGCCTACGGCCAGGGTCCCGGTTCCTTCACCGGGTTGCGGATTGCCGCCAGTGCGGTGCAGGGCCTGGCCTATACCCTGGAACTGCCGGTAGCAGGTATTTCTACCCTGGCCTGCCTGGCGCAAGGCGCAATGCGCAGGGGAGTGGTGTCTGCCGAAGATCGGGTGCTGGTGCTGATAGATGCGCGAATCAACGAGGTGTACTGGGGTTACTACGGCTTCGATGACGGGCTGGCCACCGCCCTGGTGCCCGACCAGGTGTCGGCCCCTGGCGACCTGCCCGCCGACCTGATGGAGGGCAATTCGCTGGCGCTGGGCAGCGGCCTTGCCTATTTCGAGGCACTGCCGTCCGCGCTGCAGGCCGCGGTCGCAAGTCAGGTGGCTGACCAATGGCCCGACAGCCGTGACCTGATTCCATTGGCCATGCGCGCGGAGGCTGCCGGGGAGCTGGTATCCGCCCAACAGGTGCAGCCGGTATACCTGCGCAATGAGATTCACTGGAAAAAGCTGTCGGAGCAAGGGCCTGCGGCATGAGCGAATGGCTGCAGGCGATATTGCTGGCCTTCGTGCAGGGGCTCACCGAGTTTCTGCCCATCTCCAGTTCCGCCCACCTGATTCTGCCCGCACAGCTGTTTGGTTGGACTGACCAGGGCGTTGCCTTCGATATCGCGGTGCACGTGGGCAGCCTGATGGCAGTCGTGCTGTACTTCCGTGGCGATTTGCGAACGCTGTTGCTGGGCAGCCTGCAGGCGGTCAGACAGCAGGCGATGAATGACGAGGCAAGGCTGGTCTGGCACCTGCTGATCGCTACATTGCCGGTGGCGCTGGCAGGTGTCCTGTTCAGCCAGCTGATTTCGGATCAGCTGCGCAGCATACCGGTGATCGCCGCGGCGACCATAGGTTTCGGTATTCTGCTGGCGGTCGCTGACCGCCGCGGCGGTGGCCAGCGGGAACTGGACTGGCGGTCTGCGCTCTGGGTGGGCCTGGCGCAGATGCTGGCGCTGGTGCCGGGGACTTCCCGGTCCGGAATCACCATGACGGCGGCGCTGTTTTGCGGGCTGGGGCGCGAGGCGGCGGCGCGCTTTTCCTTCCTGCTGTCGATTCCCGTGATCCTGGCAGCGGCGGGCCTGGCGGGTATCGAGGCCCGGGACCTGGAACAGGGCATGAGTTGGCCACCGACCCTGCTGGC
>JAZBOY010000109.1:0-2509 GCA_036351375.1 Halieaceae bacterium | reverse complement strand
TTCAGCTGCGATGAGGTCCAGGGCTATTTCTTCAGCCACCCGCTCCCCGAGCGGGAATTCCGCAGCATGCTCACCGAGGATATTGCGCTGATGGGCGCTGATGCCGTCGCCGAGTAGGCCGGCATGATCTCCAGCTAATCTCTTGCAAATCAGTGCCTTACGGCGCCGATATCACTTGATCGTATTTCTCGATCATCTTTGCATCACGAATCTGTTTTACCAACTGACCACCCGGGCCTATGTTTATAAAGGTACAAGCCTGACTGCGGCTATCAGCCGCGGTCATGGTTCGCCCGTTAACCCGCATAGCGAGGAGCACCACCATGCTCAGCAAAGTTACTCCATTGCTTGCCGCACTCGCGGTAGCAGTGCCCCTGATAGGCGCCGGCCAGGCCGCCGCCCAGGGAGCACCCAAGTCCAACCAGTTCTGGTGGCCTGAACAGGTCGACTTGCAACCCCTGCGCGCCCACAGCCCGGTCTCCGACCCGATGGGCGACTTCAACTACGCCAATGCCTTTGCCCAGCTCGACCTGGACGCGGTCAAGGCAGATATCGACAAGATCCTGACCACCTCCCAGGACTGGTGGCCCGCCGACTACGGCAACTACGGTCCGTTCATGATCCGCATGGCCTGGCACGCGGCAGGCACCTACCGCGTGGCCGACGGCCGCGGCGGCGCCGGCGGCGGTCAGCAGCGCTTCGAGCCGCTCAACAGCTGGCCCGATAACGGCAACCTCGACAAGGCTCGCCGCCTGCTGTGGCCGGTCAAGCAGAAGTACGGTCGCGCCCTGTCCTGGGCAGACCTGATGATCCTCGCGGGCAACGTCTCGCTGGAAAACATGGGCTTTGAGACCTTCGGCTTTGCCGGCGGCCGCGAAGACGACTGGGAAGCCGACCTGGTGTACTGGGGTCCGGAGAAGGCCATGCTGGCCACCAGCGACCAGCCCAACAGCCGTTACAGCGGTGAGCGCAAGCTCGAGCAGCCGCTGGCTGCCGTGCAGATGGGCCTCATCTACGTAAACCCGGAAGGCCCGGACGGCAACCCCGACCCGGTCGCCTCTGCCCATGACGTGCGCGAAACCTTCGGCCGCATGGCGATGAACGATGAAGAAACCGTCGCCCTGGTAGCCGGTGGCCACGCCTTCGGCAAGATGCACGGCGCCCACAAGCCCGACGAGTGCCTGAGCGTCGAGCCCGCTCGCGCTGGCGTAGAGAAGCAGGGCCTGGGCTGGAAGAACAGCTGTGGCAAGGGCCACTCGGAAGACACCGTGACCAGCGGCCTGGAAGGCGCCTGGACGGTGACGCCGACCCGCTGGAGCATCAACTACCTCGAGAACCTGTTCAACTTTGAATGGAAGCAGGTCAAGAGCCCGGCCGGCGCCACCCAGTGGATTCCGACCGACCCCAACGCGGCCAACATGGTGCCCGATGCGCACCTGCCCGGTGTGCGCCATGCGCCGGTGATGACTACCGCCGACCTGGCGCTGGTCTTTGATCCCGAGTACCGCAAGATTTCCAAGCGCTTCCTGGAAAATCCGAAGGAGTTTGAAGACGCCTTCGCCCGCGCCTGGTTCAAGCTGACTCACCGCGACATGGGTCCCCGTGCCCGCTACGTGGGTTCCGAGATTCCGGCCGAAGAGCTGATCTGGCAGGACCCGGTACCCGCGGCCGACTACGACATGATCTCTGCGCGGGACATCCGCAAGCTGAAGAACGAGATCCTCAAGTCTGAGCTGTCCAGTACCGAGCTGGTCAAGGCAGCCTGGGCCTCGGCCTCCAGCTTCCGCAACACGGACATGCGCGGTGGCGCCAACGGTGCCCGTGTGCGCCTGGCTCCGCAAAAGGACTGGCCGGCCAATGATCCGCAGGAACTGGCCAAGGTGCTCGCCACCCTGGAAGGTATCCAGCAGGACTTCAACCGCACCAGCCGCAAAAAGCAGGTATCACTGGCCGACCTGATCGTGCTGGGTGGTGCCGTGGGTGTCGAGCAGGCAGCCAAGGCCGCCGGCTACGATGTCGAAGTACCCTTCACCCCGGGTCGCACCGACGCCACTGCGGAGATGACCGATGCCGAGTCCTTCCGTTGGCTGGAGCCCGCGGCGGATGGCTTCCGTAACTACTTCGACGATCGCGCCCTGCTGTCACCGGCCAACATGCTGGTCGACAAGGCCAATACCCTGAGCCTGACCGTGCCGGAAATGACGGCCCTGGTAGGCGGCATGCGTGCCATGAATGCCAACTCCGGTGGCGTCAAGCACGGTGTGTTCACCGATCAGCCGGGTGCCCTGAGCAATGACTACTTCACCAACCTGCTCAGCATGGACATCCAGTGGAGCAAGTCTCGCGACCAGGCAGGCATCTACGAAGGGCGCGACCGCGAGAGCGGCCAGCTCAAGTGGACCGCCACCCCGGTGGACCTGCTGTTCGGCTCCCACTCCGAGCTGCGCGCAGTGGCCGAGGTATACGCTGAGGAAGGCGGCGAAGCGCGCTTCGTCGACGACTTCGTCGA
>JAZBOY010000108.1:0-4612 GCA_036351375.1 Halieaceae bacterium | reverse complement strand
TTCAGGTCGATTGCACCGGGCAGCGGTGTGATCATGTGGGCGCCGGTCTCGGTCTGCCACCAGGTATCGACGATGGGACAGCGCGATTCGCCCACGACCTTGTAGTACCACTCCCAGGCCTCGGGGTTGATCGGTTCGCCCACCGTCCCCAGCAGGCGCAGGCTGGCGCGCGAGGTGCGGGTGACCGGGGCGTCGCCCAGTGAGTGCAGCGCGCGGATTGCGGTGGGGGCAGTGTAGAAGATATTCACCTTGTGCTTGTCGCACACTTCCCAGCAGCGCGAGGCGTCCGGATAGGTGGGCACGCCCTCGAACATCAGGCTGATAGCGCCATTGGCCAGCGGGCCATAGACGATGTAGCTGTGGCCGGTGACCCAGCCGACGTCGGCGGTGCACCAGTACACCTCGCCGTCCTGGTAGTCGAAGGTGTACTTGAAGGTCATGGCCGCCTGCAGCAGGTAACCGCCGGTGGTGTGCAGTACACCCTTGGGCTTGCCGGTAGAGCCGGAGGTATAGAGGATAAACAGCGGGTCTTCGGCATCCATCGACTCCGGGTCGCAGTCGGTAGCCTGGCCGTCCACCAACTCGGCATAGTCCACATCCCGCGACTCGTCCCATGACACCTCTGCGCCGGTGCGTTTGACCACAATGCAGCTGTGCACGTTGGAGCACTCGGACAAGGCCTTGTCGGTATTGGCCTTGAGGGGAATCTTCTTCCCACCGCGAACACCCTCGTCGGCGGTAATCACCGCCTGGCAGTCGGAGTCGAGAATGCGGTCCTTCAAGGCCTCTGGCGAGAAGCCGCCGAACACCACTGAATGCACGGCGCCGATGCGCGCGCAGGCCAGCATGGCATAGGCGGCCTCGGGAATCATTGGCATGTAGATGCACACCCGGTCGCCTTTGCCCACGCCGCGCGCACGCAGGCCGTTGGCCAACTGGCAGACGGCGGCGTGCAGGTCGGCGTAGCTGATGGTCTTGTCATCTGCCGGGTCGTCACCCTCCCAGATCAGCGCGGTCTGGTCGGCGCGGGTGCCCAGGTGACGGTCGATGCAGTTGACGCTGACATTGAGCTTGCCACCGGCGAACCAGCTCGCGTCGCCGGTGTGAAAATCAAAGCTGCAGACGCTGCTCCAGGGTGACTCCCAGTCGAGGAATTCCTCAGCCATCTCCGCCCAGAACCCATCCGGGTCCTCCACCGAGCGCTGGTACATGGCCCGGTATTTTTCGGCGTCGATGTGGGCAGTCTGCTTCAGCGACTCCGGTACGGGGTGGACGGGGAATTCGGACATGATGGTCTCCCAGCTGCGATTGTTATGTGCCCGGCTGCGGCCGGGGATTTTCTTGCCGCTACAAGCATAGACCCCGCCACAGCGGGGTACCAGATCAGTGGATGATGTGTATCAAGCGCGCCGGGAAACCTTGCCTGGCGGTGATTCGCAGCGCTTGAGGTCCGGCTGGGGTCGAGCCTAGCGGGTAGCCAGCATGCCCCAGTCTTCGACCGGGTTGAGCGCCAGGCGAACGTTGTCGATCAGGCGCGGCTTGCCGAGACGGGCGGCGGCCAGGATTGCGACTTCCTCCGTGTTGGCGGTCACTGCGGCCAGGGTCCTGGCGTCGCGAATCTCGAAGTAGTCGGGCTCGAAGCCCGCCTGGATGAGCTTGAGGCGCGCGTGGGCTTCGAGTTCTGCGTAATTGTCGAAGCCACAGGCGATGGCGTCGCGCACTTCCATCAGGATCCGGTTGAGCTCCGGCGCCCGGGCGCGCTGTTCTTCGGTCAGGTAGCCGTTGCGTGAGCTAAGTGCCAGGCCGTCCTCGGCGCGCGCGGTCGGCACGCCGACGATTTGAATCGGCATGCACAGGTCGCGCACCATCTTGCGGATAATGGACAGTTGCTGGAAATCCTTCTCGCCAAAAACAGCGACGTCCGGCTGGACGATGTTGAACAGTTTGGTGACCACGGTGGCAACGCCGGTAAAGTGGCCAGGACGGCTGGCGCCGCAGAGGGTGTCGGACAGCACCGGCACGTTCACAGCCGACTGCACGCCAAGGCCTTCGGGATAGATTTCTTCCGCGCTGGGGGCGAACAGGATCTGTACGCCTTCGGCGAACAGTTTTTCCTTATCTGCCATCAGGGTGCGGGGGTAGGCGTCGAGGTCCTCGTTCTGCCCGAACTGCATCGGGTTGACGAAGATGCTGACAACCACCACGTCACACAGCTCACGGGCCTTGCGGACGAGGTCCAGGTGGCCCTCGTGAAGATTGCCCATGGTCGGCACGAACGCAATGGTCTGGCCCTGCAGACGCTTCTCACGAATCGCGTTTCGCAGCTGCGTGTTAGTGGCATATGTCCGCATCGTGTTCCTCGCTGGCTTTGTCCACCTGCGCGTGTTCCGATTCGGTGCCAGTGGTATGTCGCCTGCGCCGGAACGATGCAAAGTGGTAAAAATACCAAATTGGGACGGCGAGTATGCCCCATGGTTGGGGGGTGGGCAACGGATTTTCACGAAAGATTCATGCTTTTTTGTTACCAAAAGAAGCAATCTTATGCATTTCCGGCCGACGTGTTACCAGAGTTGTGTAAGTATGCACATACTTACATATAACTCATTGATATATCAGGAGAATGGCAGGGTCCTGTGTTGCACCAGGTGGGTGCAGCAGTGGAGCAGGTGCAATCTGGAGCGTCGCTGGATCCGGGAAATGTTACGTTATTCGTAGCTGTGCTCAGGCTCGGGGTAGGCGCCGCTCTTGACCGCATCGACGAAAGCTTTCAGGGCATCCTGAACACTGGCCTGGCCAGCCATGAAGTTTTTCACGAAGCGCGGCTGGTGTTCCCCCAACCCCAACAGGTCGTGCATGACCAGCACCTGGGCATCGGTCCCCGGGCCGGCGCCAATGCCGATGACCGGTATCTCCAGCTTGCTGCTGATATCGGTGGCCAGCTCGGTGGGAATGCATTCCAGCACCAGGATGGAGGCACCGGCATCCTGGATTTCCACCGCATCGGCGAGAATACTCTTGGCGCCCTTGGGCGTGCGCCCCTGCACCCGGTAACCGCCAAATACGTTGACGGACTGGGGCGTCAGGCCAAGGTGGGCACAGACGGGAATTCCCCGTTCCACCAGGGCGTGAATGCTGTCGCTGAGCCAGGTGCCGCCTTCCATCTTGACCATCGCAGCACCGGCCTGCATCAGTTGGGTGGCGTTGGCGAGGGTCTGGTCGATTGTGGCGTAGGCCATGAACGGCATGTCGGCCATCACCAGTGCATCGGTGCCGGCGCGCGCCACGCAGGCCGTGTGATAGGCCATGTCGTCGATGGTGACGGGAATAGTGCTGTCGTGACCCTGGAGTACCATGCCGAGGGAGTCGCCTACCAGCATGGTCTCGGCGCCGGCGGCCGCGATCAGCCGGGCGAAGGTTGCATCGTAGGCAGTGATGCAGCAGAACTTCTCGCCGGCCTCTTTCATGGCCTGCAGGGTGTTGACGGTGATTTTGCCCATGCCGCGTTTGCCCGTTCGCTCAGAGTAAAACTACGCTCTATGTGGACCCGACGTTTGTCGGATGCGTGCCGGATGCCAGCTGCTAAATGAAGGTCGGATTGAAGTAATGCCGCCCGCTGCGAATATCCAGCATGTAGTCCACAAGGTGCTCGTAGTCGCGATCGCTGTTGGCCAGGTCGATTTCGCTGGCGTTCACGATCAGCAGTGGGGCGCCATCGTAATATAGAAAAAATTCACTGTACACTTCGTTCAGGGACTCGAGATACTCGCGATTTATCGTTCTTTCGTAGTCGATCCCGCGACTTTCGATGCGCGACAGCAGCACGTCTGTTGATGCCTGCAGGTAGATCACCAGGTCCGGGCGGGGCGCGTCGATGGTCAGCTGCCGAAACACTTTCTCGTAAAGCTGGTACTCATCGCTGTCCAGGTTGATGCGCGCAAACAGCGGATCCTTCTCAATCAGGAAGTCGGATACGCGCACCGGTTCGAAGATGTCGGTCTGCCGCAGGTCCTGGATCTGCTGGGCGCGCTGGAACAGGAAGAACAGCTGGGTGGCCAGCGCCGCCTGCTTGCGGTTCTGGTAGAAGCGCTCCAGGAACGGGTTGTCTTCCGCCTGCTCCAGCAATGCCTGGTAGTTGAAGGTTCCGGCCAGGCGCTTGGCCAGGGTGGTTTTGCCCACGCCGATCGGGCCTTCAACGGCGATAAATGCGGGTGGCGTTCGGCCTCTCAGGTCAATGCCGGTTTCTGTACCCGGCGCCTTCGCGCTACCGTCCTGGCTCAATGCTGTCTCCTAGGGCTTCCAGTCCCGCATCGGAACAGGCCGCCCGCCAGCGTTGCAGCGGGGTGCCGCAGGGCAGGACCAGGTCCGGTGCGAGGTCAGAGAGAGGGTACAGGACGAAGTTGCGTTCCGCCATGCGCGGATGCGGTATGACCAGCTCGGGCGTGTCTATCTGTACGTTGTCGTACAGCAGGATATCGAGATCAAGGGTGCGTGCGCCCCAATGCTCGCGGCGTTCGCGGCCGTGGTTCGACTCGATCTGCTGCAGCGATGACAGCAGCTCCACGGCGGGTAGCGCAGTGCGCAGCCTTGCCACCAGGTTCAGGTAATCGCGCTG
>JAZBOY010000107.1:0-8204 GCA_036351375.1 Halieaceae bacterium | reverse complement strand
CGGAGCCTGATGATGAACTACAGTTTCAGCTGGAGGAGGCCCAGTTTGCCGTGGAGGACGCGGAGCTGGCGCTGGAAACCGGCCCCGCCGACCCGTTCCTGGATGTCTGGTTTGCCGATGACAAGTTCGGGCTGGCGGTGGGTGCCTACGGCATGCTGTACCGCACCGATAACGGCGGCCTGCAGTGGCGCATTGCCCAGGCCGGCATCGAGAACCTCGAGGGCTATCACTACTACTCGCTGAGCGCTCCCAGGGCTGACGGCGATACCATCTACCTGTCCGGTGAGGCGGGTATCGCCTATCGCTCGGATGACCGCGGCACCACCTGGCAGCGCCTCGACCTGGATTACGACGGCAGCCTGTTCGGCATTCTCGCCCTCGGTGACGATGAAGTGCTGAGCTTCGGCCTGCGCGGCAATATTTTCCTCAGTGCAGACCGCGGTGAGAGCTGGAACAACATCACGCCGGAAGACGGCCCCGGCCTGAGCTTCTTTGGCGCCGGTCGCCTGCCCGGCGGCGGCCTGCTGCTGGTGGGGGCGGGCGGTGCCCTGGCCACCAGCCTGGATTATGAGACCTTCACCGTCGACATCCACTCCAGTCGCGATACCTTCGCCGCCGCGCTGGCGGTAGAACAAGAGCTGCTGCTCGCCGGCATGGGCGGCGTTACCCGCATCGGCGCCGGGCGTGCCCAGAAGCTGCCGCGCAGGCAGGCAAAAGAAGGAGCCGCACCGTGAGTAGCGAGACCGCGACCAACACCGATCCGGATCTCGACATCCAGCCCTCCGACGGCCGCCTGCGGCCGCTGCTCGGCGAGATGCTGATGAACACCCGGGTGCTGATGCTGATGCTTTTCCTGGGCCTGACCGTATTCTTCGGCATCCAGGTCAGCAAGCTGCGGCCGGACGCCAGCTTCGAGAAGATGATCCCGATCTCGCACTCCTACGTCGTCAATTTCCTGGAGAACAGGGCCGACCTGTCTGGCCTCGGCAACTCGGTGCGCATCACCGTGGAGACGACCGAGGGCGATATCTTTACCGCCGAGTTCCAGGAGATCCTGCGGCAGATTACCGACGAGGTGTTCTACATCAACGGCGTCGACCGCGCCGGGCTGCAGAGCCTGTGGACACCCAACGTGCGCTGGACCGAGGTGACGGAAGAGGGCTTTGTCGGTGGCAGCGTCATTCCCGACGACTACGACGGCAGCCCGCGCACCCTGCGCAAGCTGCGCGACAACGCGCTGAAATCAGGGCAGATCGGCCGGCTGGTCGCCAACAATTTCCAGTCCGCCACCATCCTGGCGCCGCTGGTGGAGACCGACCCGCAGACCGGTGAGCGGCTCAACTACCAGCAGCTGTCCGCCGATCTCGAACGGCTGATACGCGACAAGTACCAGCAGGGAAATATCAAGATTCACATCACCGGCTTCGCCAAACTGGTCGGTGACCTCATCGACGGCGCCGCCCTGGTCGGCGCGTTCTTCGGTATCGCCTTCCTCATTACCGCGGTGATGCTGTACGCCTACTGCCGCTGCCAGTGGTGCACCTTCGGTGCGCTGCTGTGCTCCACGGTGGCGGTGGTCTGGCAGCTCGGCCTGCTGCACACCATGGGGCTGGGGCTGGACCCCTACAGCATGCTGGTGCCTTTCCTGGTGTTCGCGGTGGGTATCAGTCACTCGGTGCAGATCCTCAATCGCTTCTCGCACCTGTGCCACAGTGGGGTGGGCAATGTCGATGCAGCTCGGCTGTCCTTTGTGCGCCTGTGCAAGCCCGGCTTTGTCGCGCTGCTCAGTGACGGCGTCGGCTTCCTGACGCTCCGGGTTATCGACATCCCGGTAATCCAGGAACTGGCCCTGGTAGCCAGTACCGGCATCGCCGTGCTGGTCTTGACCAACCTGCTGTTGCTGCCGGTGGTGTTGTCCTACACCGGCATCAGCCACCGCTGCCGCTGCTATCGCGACCTCAAGTCCGAGAGCGCCTATGCCCACTGGCGTCTGCTGTCGAAAACCGCCAGCAAGGGCCCGGCAATGACCATTCTCGGCATCTGCGTGCTGCTGTTTGCCGGCGGCATCCACCTGGGTCAGCAGCAGAAGATCGGCGACCTCGACCCGGGTGCGCCGGAGCTGCGCCCGGAGTCGCGCTACAACCTGGACAATGCCTACCTGACGGAAAACTACTCCACCAGCACTGACGTGTTCGTGGTGATGGTGCGCACCGAAGCGCAGCAGTGCGGCACCTACGCTACCATTGCCGCCATCGACTACTTCCAGGGCGTGATGTCGGCGGTGCCTGGCGTGCAGTCGATCATTTCACTGGTCGATGTGTCCAAGCTGGTGATCATGGGCATGAACGAGGGCAACCCCAAGTGGCATGCCATCAGCCGCAACCAATTCATCCTCAACAATTCATTGAGCCGGGTTCCCAGTGAGTTGCTCAATACCGATTGCTCGATGGTGCCGGTGATCCTGTTCCTCGAGGACCACAAGGCCGATACCCTCACGGGGGTAGTGAATGCCGTCGAAGCATTTGCCGCAGAGCACAACACCGATAAGATTCGCTTTATGCTGGCGGCGGGTAATGCCGGCATCGAGGCCGCCACCAATATTGTCATTCGCCAGGCCCAGTGGGAAATGCTGGTGTGGGTATACGGCGTGGTCATCCTGCTGTGCCTGCTCACCTTCCGCTCCCTCAGTGCCACCGCCTGTATCATCATCCCCCTGATGCTGACCTCGGTACTGGGCCAGGCCCTGATGGCCGCGCTGGGCATTGGTGTGAAGGTGGCTACCCTGCCGGTGATCGCCCTTGGGGTGGGCATTGGCGTGGACTACGGCATCTATATCTACAGCGCGCTGGAGCGCGCCCTGCGCGAGCACGGCGACCTGGTGGAGGCCTACTTCGAGGCGCTGCGTTCCACCGGCACAGCGGTGGCGTTTACCGGCCTGACCCTGGCGGTGGGCGTGGGCACCTGGATTTACTCGCCCATCAAGTTCCAGGGTGATATGGGCCTGATGCTGACCTTCATGTTCTTCTGGAACATGATCGGCGCGCTGTTCTTCCTGCCCGCCCTGGCCTGGCTGTTTGGCATCGACAGCAAGCACCGCAAGCCGGAGGCCGAGGCGGTCGCGGAGGCCGCTTGATGCGCTGGCTGCTGGCCACCCTGCTGGTGGTCACGCTGGCAACCACGCAGGCCTCCGAACTATTGGTCTCGGACCCACAGGTCGGCGAAGCCTCCGCTATTGCCCTGGTATTCATGAGCCGCCTGAAGCCGCAACTGCAGGCCGCGCTGGAGTCCGGGCCGCCTGCCGAGGCCATCGCCGTCTGTGCCGAGAAGGCGCCGGCCATCGCCGCCGAACTCAGTGCTGAAACCGGCTGGTCGGTAAAACGGGTCAGCCTGCGACCGCGCAACCCGAGTGCGCTGCCGGATACCTGGGAGCGGGCCCAGCTGGAAGCCTTTGACACGGTGGTGGCCGCCGGCGGCAGGCCCGCCTGGGTGGCGGCCGAAGTGGATGACCAGGTGCGCTTCCTGGCACCACAGCGGGTGGGCGGCGTTTGCCTGGTCTGCCACGGCGAATCCATCGACCCGGCGACCGCCGCGGCCCTTAAGAAACGCTACCCGGACGACCAGGCGCTGGGCTATCGCCCCGGCGAGGTCCGCGGCGCCATCAGCATCTCCGCTCCCAGGAACCAACCATAAGACTGAGCCCTCAGCGGGTTTAATAAAGAGCCCTCAGCGGGCATATTAAAGAGCCCTCAGCGGGCATATTAAAGAGCCCTCAGCGGGCGTATAAAAAAGCCCTTCAAAGCACCACGCATATCCCGAGAATAAACAGCGCCATGGCCAGCAACAGGATGGCTTCCCGGCGCGGCCAGACCAGTGCCTCACCGGTCACTTCGCTGCGAGCGGTGAACCGGCTCGCCACGGCAGCCCCGGTCACGGTCAGCGCAAATCCAATCACGTTCCACCACAGCCAGGACACCAGCGGCAGGGTCAGCCAGGTGAGCAGGTTGGCAAGCAGGCCGAGCCCGAAGCCGACGATGGCTGCCCGCTGGCCGAAGCGCGGCGTGAACACTGCAATGCAGAACAACGCCAGCAACGGCCCGTTGGCCATGGAGCCCACCTTGTTGATGGCTTCCAGTACAGTGGGGGCGATGCGCTCGACCTGGTAGGAGAACAGGATGGCAAAGCCTCCCCAGAACAGGGTGGCCAGCTTCGAGGTCAGGAACAGCTGGCGCTCCGAAAGCGGTCGAAAACGGGCAATGAAGTCTTCCACGGTGCTGGCCGATAGACTGTTAAGTGCCGAATCGATGGAAGACATGGCGGCGGCAAACAGGCCGACGATGGCCAGCCCCGCCAACCCCGGTGCGAACTCCCGCGACACGAAGGCCGGGAACACAAGGTTGTAGTTGGGTTCGCCGGCGCTGGTGAGCGGCAGCCCGGCCACGAAGTCCGCCTGTTGGAGGGCATAGGCAGCGAGGCCCAGCCCCAGCAGGCAGTAGGCCAGTACCAGCGGGAAACGCAGCACACCGTTGAGCAACAGCACCTGGCGGGTGGTGGCGGCGTCCTTTGCCGCCAGCAGGCGCTGGGCCTGGCTCTGGTCGCAGCCGTAGTAGGCGGTGTACAGGAACAGGCCGCCAATCAGCATCGGCCAGAATCCATAGTTGTTGCCGGTGAGTCCCCAGTCGTTGACCAGGGTAACGCTGCGCTCCGCCAGGGTGCTCCACTCTGCCGCCAACGGTTGTCCCAGGCTGGCCAGGGTGTACAGGACCGCCGCGGTGAGCAGCAGCATCTGCACCACGTCGGAGATCACTACTGCCCGCATGCCGCCCATCACGTCATAGGCGATAGTAATGCCCATGAGGATCAACACTGCCACCGTGTAGCTGGTGCCCGTTACCAGGCCAATGACCGAGGCCACACCGTAGACCGTGACCCCGGTGGCCACCCCGCGGAAGAACAGGAAACAGCCGCTGGCCAACAGCCGGCTGGCCAGCCCCAGCCGTCTTTCCAGGTAGGCGTAGATCGAGATCACGCCGGCGGCGCGCACCGGCAGAAACAGCAGGCACAGGGCCAGCATCGCCAGCGGTACCGCCAGTTCATACTGCAGCCACAGCAGCCCGCCGCCGATGACGAACCCGACAAAGGCCGGTGCCCCGAGCAGGCTGTTGGTAGAGCACTGGGTGGCGATGATGGACGTCGCCAGCGCCCAGCCGGGAAGGCGATTGGCGCCCAGGTAGTAGTCTTCCCGTGAGCGCTGGCTGCGGCCGAGATAGACCGCCAGCAGCAGCATGGCCGCCAGGTAGCTAGCGATGACCCACCAGTCGAGGGTGCTCACGGATGCGTCAGAAGGTGCCCTGGCGCAGGATCAGCGTGTCGCCGCGCTGGGTGAACTCAATGTGTTGCAGGAAAGACATGCCCAGCAGGATCTCCTCGGTCTGCAGTCCCGGCGATACACCGGCGCTGACATTGCTGAGCGCAATGTCGCCGATGCTGACCACGTCCAGCCGGGTGGAATAGGCGCGTGCCAGACCGTTGGCGGTCTGGGTCATGAACTCCTGCCCGCGGGGCAGGCTGAGGCCGGCGGCGATATGGCCCGGTATGGCTACCGTGGTGGCGCCGGTATCGAGCATGAACACCACGTCCTGGCCGTTGATCTTGCCGCTGGTGACGTAGTGGCCGGCGCGGTTGCGTTTCAGCACCACCTCGCGGAACCCATCGCGAACCGTGCTATTCAGCGTCTGGTTCGGATTGCGCTGGCGCTCCAGCATGCCGTCAAACCAGTACACGGCGAGTCCGCCGAACAGCAGCCAGGCCAGCACCAGCATGCCGGCGCCCATGCGTTTCTGTTCGCGCCGCGGGGCGCCTTCGGGGGAGGGGTCCACGCTAGGCCACCCGGCTTTCCAGGCCGAAGCGTTCACGCAGGAAGCGGGCGATGCCGTCTTCGTCGTGGTGGCCGATGACTGCGGTAGCGGCCTGTTTGACGGCGTCCTTGGCATTGTCCGGTGCGTAGGCCTCGTCGGCGCGGCCAAACATGCTGAGGTCGTTGTCACTGTCGCCGAAGCACAGCACCCGGGAGGCGCCCAGTTGCTCCCGCAGCAGGTCCACCGCGCCACCCTTGCTGGCATTGCTGTGATGAATATCGATCCAGCGCAGGGCGGCGCCCTCGTGCGCAATACCGGCGTAGGCCACGAGGCCCGGTTCAGCCTCGATCAGGGTTTCGATGGCGTCAATGGAGGCGGGCACGCCGAGCGCCGAGATGTTGGTAATTTCGGCATCCGCCGGCATCTGTGAGGCCGGCAGTACGTCGACGCCGGAGCGGCTGGAAAATTCCGACGCCAGCTTCTCCTCGACGCTATGGCGCAGCGGCGGGTGGTACACGGCGTGGCGATTGCCCGGCTCCAGCGTGAAGATGAAGGGGGTCACGTCCTGGGCCAGCACCGCTTCCAGCACGTGCTGGATTTCATGCTGGGTGAGGAAGTTCTGGTGCGAGTAGGCGTCGTCTGCCGGGTTCCAGATCATGACCCCGTTCTTGAACACCTGCGGCAGCCGGAAGCCGTGACCGTGCAGCAGGTCCCGGGACGCGTGCAGGGTGCGCCCGGTAGCCACGGTGTAGGCGATATCGCGGTCGGCCAGTGCCGCCAGCGTGTCGCGGGTATAGGCGGAGATTTCACTGTGACGGTTCAG
Organism: Halieaceae bacterium; assembly: GCA_036351375.1. Classification (GTDB taxonomy): domain Bacteria; phylum Pseudomonadota; class Gammaproteobacteria; order Pseudomonadales; family Halieaceae; genus JANQIO01. The sequence goes on along the minus strand of JAZBOY010000107.1, from coordinate 1,526 downwards.
CAGGGTGCCGTCGAGATCAAAAACGATGAGTTCCATGCGCTTGTTACGACTCCCGGGTAGAAGCTGGATTGCGCTGCGCGGCCTGCCCCGCGGCGGCTCAGGTGTAGCGCCGCGGCGGGTAAGGTGTAGCGCCGCGGCGGGTCAGGTGTAGAGCGGCGGCAGCGCATCGCCACCGACCGCGGCGCGTTTCCTGCCCTGCTTGCGGCAGGCTTTCAGCGCCAGTGCCAGGCTGTCGCCGCGCCACTCACCACCGCCAGCATAAAGGCTGCGCTCCAGCTGCTCCAGTGCTTCGGCCAGCTCAGGCCTGTCAAAATGCCGGGCAATGGCGTCCAGGGTAGGCGGTCGCTGCTGGTCAAAGTAGCGCTGGCCCCAGGCCTGCAGGGCGGCGCGGGACGCCTGCGCGTCGTTGCCGTTGCAGGCCGCCAGGCATTCCTTGAACAGCGCTGCCTCTTTTTGCTCGGTCTCCCTGGGTGCCGCCTCAACCTGGCGCGGCGCGCGCAGGCGCCAGCCCAGCCAGGCCGTGGTACCCATCCAGCCCAGCAGCGCCGCCAGCGTGGCCCACATCCACAGGTTGGTCTGCTGGATCAGGTCCGCCGGTGCCGCCTGCACAGGGGTCGGAGCGACAGGAGCGCTTGGCAGCGCTGCCGTCAGCGGTGCGGCCACGGTGAAGCTGCGGGCCGGCAGTTCCGCATAGCGCAGGCTGTTGGACTCTGTATCCCACCAGGGCACCCGCACCGTGGGAAGCGTGAACTCGCCGGGTTTGGTAATCAGCAGCGCCGTGCTATTGACGCCGATGCCGGTAATGCCGTCATTGCCGGGTCGGTTTTCCGCGCGGGGCTGGTCCGGGTAGGCCTTGACGCCCGGCAGGTCGGCCTGGGGAATTTGCGGCAGCTGGCTGCTGTCGATGCCCTCGGCGACCAGGGTCAAGGTGCGGGTGACCGAATCCCCCACCGCGAGCTCGTCCGGCAGTGCCGACCAGCTCTCTTCAATGCGCAGGTTGCGGGCGGGAATCCAGGGCGCATCCGGCCAGGCCGCCGGCACTGGTTTGACCTTCACGGTAATCGGTTGACTGCGGCGCCTGAGCACCTCGCCGGTGTTGAAGGACAGGATGCTGCGGCGACCGCTGGGCTTGCGGCCATTGAAGGTCATTGACGGAATGACCAGCTCGCCGCTCTTCTGCGGGAAGATCGCATGCTTCACCTCGATCACCCGGTAGGGCCGGCCGTTGATGGTGCGCTGGAAGCTGCTGGACTCGAGCTCTTCGACGACAGCGCCTTCCAGCTTCAATTCGGAGCGCCCGCGATCACTGAGGTCGATGGCTTCGTAAATACGGAAAGTGTGCAGCAGCTGGGACTGCACATAGACCTCGTCGCGGTCCACCTCGGATTCTACAAATACATCCTCGCTGGCGTCCGACGCTACCGGCGTGTCACTCACCTGCACGCGAATCGCCCGGGTGCGCTGGCCGTCAATGGTCAGCGCCGGGATGACCAGTTCACCAACCCGACGGGGCAGCAGCACCACCT
>JAZBOY010000106.1:0-10078 GCA_036351375.1 Halieaceae bacterium | reverse complement strand
GTTCGGCAAGCTCCGGCAACCGGGCATCATCTGGCTCACGGTACCGCTGGCGGCGATCGGCATCACCGCCGCCCTGCTGGCGGTGGACGGCGCTTTCGACTTCATGTCGCTGCTGGGTGCGCTGTCGCTGGTGGGGCTGCTGATCAAGAACGCCATCGTATTGATCGAGGAGATCGACCAGCAAATTGAAGAAGGAACACCGCGGTTTGATGCCTTGCTGGATGCTTCAGTAAGCCGCATGCGCCCGGTGGTGCTGGCTGCGGCCACCACGATTCTCGGCCTGATCCCGCTGCTGCCCGACGTGTTCTTCGTGAACATGGCCGTCACCATGATGGGCGGACTGGGCTTCGCGACAGTGCTGACGCTGATCATAGTGCCGACTCTTTATGCGATTTTTTTTGGCATTCGCGTGGATGAGGTGCAGGGAGATAATCCTGCCCAGGACAACACCTCCGGTTTCGTCGCTGAGCAACCCGCCTGACCGGCAGTCCTTTATCGCCGCCCCGCCAGGGGCGGCGACTCCTGTCCCGCTTACGTTTAGCTGCGCGTTCGTCTCGAATGGCGTGGTCAGCATGGTATCGTCACCAAACTGAGATACACTCAAAAAAAATAAGTGTTCTTCTGCATAACCGGGGGGTTTCATGACAGAAGATTCTGACAAGCGCGAAGAGCGTAATGCCTTTGTGGTGTTAGCTGTTTTTCTCGCACCTGTTCTCGCAGTCGCCATCGTCGGCGGCTACGGCTTCATAGTCTGGATGAGCCAACTGATTCTGGGTCCACCGGGGGGACACTGATATGGCGCTAAGTCGACGCGCGCTGCTATCCGGCGCAAAAGAAACTCACTTCGCCAGCCTGGTCGTGCACTGCCGACCGGAGGCCCTGGCGTCCGCTACACAGGCCATCAACGCGATGCCCAAGATCGACGTGCCTGCCAGTGACAACAACGCCAAGCTGGTAGTCATGCTGGAGATGGGTGACGAATCGGAACTGCTGGGGTCCATCACCAACATCGAGGCCATACCCGGTGTCGTCAGCGCCACCCTGGTGTTTCACCAGGTGGAAGACAGGGAGGCGCTCTCATGACAGCCATGAAGACGACCCGCAGGGAATTCATTCGCGCCAACGCCATCGCCGCGGCTGCCTCAGCGGCCGGCATCGCCGCACCGGCGTCTGCCACCAATATGATCACCACCGACAACCAGTTGAAGTGGGCCAAGGCGGCCTGTCGCTTCTGCGGCACCGGTTGCAGCCTCAACGTTGCCACCCGCGACAACCGCGTGGTGGCGACCCACGGCGACATCAAGTCGCCGGTCAACAAGGGCCTGGCCTGCGTGAAGGGCTACTTCCTGTCGAAGATCATGTACGGCGAGGATCGCCTGACCCAACCGCTGCTGCGCAAGCGCGACGGTCGCTATGACAAGGAAGGCGAATTCACCCCGGTGAGCTGGGATGAGGCCTTCGACGTGATGGAAGAAAAATTCAAGGCGGCCCTCAAGGAGAAAGGCCCGCGCGGCGTGGGCATGTTCGGCTCCGGCCAGTGGACGGTGTGGGAAGGTTACGCCGCCGCCAAGCTCTACAAGGCCGGCTTCCTGTCCAATAACATCGATCCAAATGCGCGCCACTGCATGGCGTCCGCCGTCGTCGGCTTCATGCGCACCTTCGGCATCGACGAGCCGATGGGCTGCTACGACGATTTCGAGAATGCCGACGCCTTCGTGCTGTGGGGCGCCAATATGGCGGAGATGCACCCCATCCTGTGGACGCGCCTGACCGACCGTCGCCTCAGCAATCCACACGTCAAAGTCTGCGTGATGTCGACCTTCGAAAATCGCTCATTCGAGCTTGCCGACATCCCGATGGTCTTCACCCCGCAGACGGACCTGGCGATTCTCAATTACATCGCCCGGCACATCATCAAGACAGACCGGGTCAACAAGGACTTTGTTGGCAAGCACGTCAATTTCCGCCGCGGTAACCAGGATATCGGCTATGGCCTGAGGCCCGAACACCCCCTCGAGCAGAAGGCAGCCAACAACGACAAGGCCGGCGGCTCCTCCCCCATGAGCTTTGATGAGTTTGCGGCCTTCGTCGATGAGTACGACGGCAAGCGCGTGTCGGAATTGAGCGGCGTGCCCGAGCATCACCTGGAACAGCTCGCCGAGCTGTACGCCGACCCGAACACCCGCGTCATGTCATTGTGGACCATGGGTGTGAACCAGCACACGCGGGGCGTGTGGGTGAACAACATGATTTACAACGTGCACCTGCTCACCGGCAAGATCGCCACGCCGGGCAACAGCCCTTTCTCGTTGACCGGGCAACCTTCCGCCTGTGGCACGGCGCGCGAAGTAGGCACCTTCGCCCACCGCCTGCCCGCCGACATGGTGGTGAACAACCCCGAGCACCGAAAGATTTCCGAGAAGAAGTGGAAACTGCCGGAGGGGCTGCTCCCCGACTGGGTGGGCGCCCACGCCGTGCAGCAGAACCGCGACCTGAAGGACGGCAAGATCAACGCCTACTGGGTTCAGGTCAACAACAACGTGCAGGCGGCCCCCAACCTCAACGAGGAAACCCTGCCCGGCTACCGCAACCCGGACAATTTCATCGTTGTCTCTGACGCCTACCCAACGGTAACCGCCCAGGCCGCCGACCTGATCCTGCCCACCGCCATGTGGGTGGAAAAGGAGGGCGCCTACGGCAACGCCGAGCGGCGCACCCAGTTCTGGCACCAGATGGTCGACGCACCGGGGGAGGCGCGCTCCGATCTCTGGCAGCTGGTGGAATTCTCAAAACGCTTCACGACCGACGAGGTCTGGCCCGAGGAAATTCTCGCGGCAAACCCGGAGTACAAAGGCAAGACGCTCTACGATGTGCTGTTCGCCAACGGCCAGGTGGACAAATACCCGGTCTCCGACATCGAAGACGGCTACAGCAACCAGGAATCTGCAGAGCTTGGCTTCTACCTGCAAAAGGGCCTGTTTGAAGAGTACGCGAGCTTCGGCCGCGGCAAGGCCCATGACCTTGCCGACTTTGATACCTACCACCGTGAACGCGGCCTGCGCTGGCCTGTGGTGGATGGCCAGGAAACCCTCTGGCGCTTCAAGGAGGGATCGGATCCCTATGCAAAGGCGGGCAGCGGCTGGGACTTTTACGGCAAACCGGACGGCCGGGCCGTGATCTTCGCCCTGCCCTACGAACCGGCCGCCGAAGAACCCGACGACGAGTACGACCTGTGGCTGTCTACCGGTCGCGTACTGGAGCACTGGCACTCGGGCTCCATGACGCGCCGGGTACCGGAACTGCACCGGGCGGTACCCAATGCTTTGGTGTTCATGCACCCGGAGGACGCCCGCAAGCGCAAGCTGCGGCGCGGCGACGAGGTGCGTGTGGTGAGCCGCCGCGGCGAAATCCGCACCCGTGTTGAAACCCGTGGCCGCAACAAGCCACCGGAAGGCCTGGTCTTTGTGCCCTGGTTTGACGCCAGCCAGCTCATCAACAAGGTGACCCTGGACGCCACGGACCCGATGTCCAAGGAAACCGACTACAAGAAATGCGCCGTGAAAATTCTCAAGGCCTGATGCAACTGGAAGGGAGAACAACAGCATGAACGCATGGAAAATCTTCAGCCTGGTTGCAGCGGCAGTCCTCGCCGGCGCAGCCGCCTTCGCCAGCGACAATATCGCCACCCTTCGCGACGGGGCCATTGCCCAGGAAAAGGATGCTCCCCGCTTTGCCAAGGTTGAGAACAACGATATCAAGCGCAAGCGCGCCTACCCCATGCAGCCGCCCACGATTCCCCACAAGATCGACGGCTACCAGGTAGACCTGAACGTAAACCGCTGCATGGCCTGCCACAGCCGCAGGGTGACCGAGGCCACCCAGGCGCCAATGATCAGCGTAACGCACTACATGGATCGCGACGGCAACTTCCTGGCGGACGTTTCCCCGCGGCGCTACTTCTGCCAGCAGTGCCACGTGACCCAGACAGATGCGCGGCCATTGCTGGCCAATGAATTTGTCGACATCGATGAACTACTGCAGGGCCAGTAGCCCCGCTACCGAACACGAGGCAAGATTGTGAAAGCGTTTCTGCTCAAGTACTGGCGCATCATCTCCGGCCCCAGCAAGCACTACAGCCTGGGCTTCCTGACCATGGGTGGCTTCGTGATGGGCATCATATTCTGGGGCGGCTTCAACACCGCCATGGAGTTCACCAACACCGAAGTGTTCTGCACCAGCTGCCATGAGAATCTCTACGCCGAACTGCAGGACACCGTGCACTTCACCAACCGCTCCGGGGTGCGCGCTATCTGCTCCTCCTGCCATGTACCACACGACTGGACCGACAAGATCGCCCGCAAGATGCAGGCCTCCAAGGAAGTATTTGCCTGGGTTTCCGGCAGCATCAGCACGCCGGAAAAGTTCGAGGCTCGCCGTTTGCACCTGGCGCAAAATGAATGGCATCGCCTGAAGGCCAACGACTCACTGGAGTGCCGCAACTGTCACCAGTTCGACTACATGGATTTCACGGCGCAGAGCCAACGCGCGGTAAACCGGCACTCGACGGCCCTGGCCAGCGGTGACCGCACCTGCATTGATTGCCACAAGGGCATCGCCCACCGCCTGCCGGACATGTCCGGCGTAGATATGGCGGGCCTCGACTAGGCGCCTATAGCTTTAGCTGCAGGGTCAGCCAGGCGCGATCCGTATCCGGGAATCGCTCCTGTACGTCGGTATCGAAAGAGGCGTACTTGGCCTGGACGGTGAATTGCTTGTTGACCGGCCAGGTCGCAATCAGGTTGAGTTCCGTACCGAAATCATCGCTGGAGGCTTCGGCCTGGAAGTCGTGGTAGATCGCCTTCACGTTCACAGGCCCGATCTTGCCGCCAATGGAAACATTGGCATCCTCGATCCCGTCCGTGGGCGTCGTCAGAAACAGGTCGGCCCAACCCTGGAAGGCGTGTGCCGTTGCCAGCGGTGTTGCAAAGCCCACCCCGTTGTCTGACTCCAGCACTTCCCAGGCGAACTGCAGTTTTATGCCCTCGACGGTGACGCCTACCTCTGCCAGGTAGTACGCGGCATCGTAATCCAGCTCGCTGTCGCCGGCGTCTGACTGGGTGGCATAGCTGGCGCGCAGGTCCACCATGCCGAACCTGCCCTGGTATTCGACACCATAGGTATCGCTGGACAGGTTGACCGTCTTGCCGGCGGCGAAGTCATCCTGTTCGTCGAAGTCCAGCAGGTAGCCGAAGCCGCTGATGCGATGGCCCTCGGCGATGTCGTAATTGGCCAACAGCAGGATAGTGTCGCCCTCGAGATCTGCCGGATTGGCGCCGTCGTCAGGGCCGAAGATACGATTCACGTTGTAGGCGTAGGTGGCGTCCAGCAAGAGCCCGTCTAGCGGCTTCCACTCCACCCGGCCGCCGTCGAAGGTCTGTTCGTTCTGGCGCCAGGCCACGCCGCCGACAAAGCGCTGGTTGAGGTGATTGACGCGCAGCCGGCCACCGGTGGCAGTGACGGCTTCATTACCGTAAGCAAGCCAGGCCTGGTTGATCTCGGTATATTCCGGGTCAGCAACGACCGGGAACTCGGTTTTGCCGTTCTCCGTGGAGTTGTAGTCGTTGGGGCCGATATTGGTGACGTCGTCGGCCTCCAGCAGCGCAGTAAACCCATACAGAGGCGCCGATTTCAGGGTTATGCGAGAGCGCAGCAGGGAAGCCTCCGCCTCGTCGTCGAAACCGTCCTGGTCCACCCACTCAAAGCGGTAACGCAAGTCCAGCTCGACGGTGCCGCCCTTGACGGCGGCAGACAGCTGTTCCGACCAGCCTTCCTGGGCCGATACGTTTCCTGCACAGGCGAGCGCCAGTGCGGCTACCCACCATCCCCGGTGCATGTTCATCTCTCACCACCCCGATTCTTGTTATTGGTTCCAGTGTAGCGTGTAGAGCGGGCGGCCCCAGGCATTTTCCTGTACGGAAACCGGTCACCCTTCGCGTCTGTCGCTGCAAGCTAGTGAACGTCGGACCACAGCAGAAATTCTTCCAACTCCCTGCCGATGGTGTTCTCAATGCCTGCGACTATGCAATAAGAAGCCCGCGCCGGTCACCCGGGGCGGGCTCAAAAATCACTGAAACCTGCTGGAGATCAAGCAGGCATCAGAACATGAAGCGAATACCGGCCTCCACGCTCTCTCCCGGCTGCGGAGCAAAGTTGCGCAGGAAGGAGGTGCTGAGGCGAATTTCCTCGTCGCCAATGTTCTTCCACTTCACGAAAGCCAGCATTTCCGTGTCGCCGGCAAACTGCAGGCGGTAGTCGACGCCGGCATCCCAGCGGGTATAGCCATCGGTTTCAGTTTCGAAGTCACCGGGATCGTCCTGGTCATCGGCGTTCAGCACGCGCACGTAGGCGCCCAGGGAATTGCTGCGCCAGGACAGTTCGCCACCAATACGCATCGGCGGCAGGCGCGGCACGTCGCCGGCATCGTCGAACTCGCCGGTAATGATGTCACCGAACACGCCCAGCGCCAGGTCGCCACCCGCTACCGTGGCCAGTCTGAAGCTTGACTCCAGCTCAACGCCGTAGAACTCGGCATCGTCCTGCTCGTAGGCATACACCGGCGTTTCCTCAAACTCGGTGCCGGTATTCAGCAGGAAGATGTAGTCCTCGAAGGTGTTGTAGAACAGCGTCAGCTGGGCCCAGGAGCCATCGCCCTGCCAGTTGAGGGAGATGTCAGCGTTCAGCGATACCTCTTCATCCAGGTCCGGGTCGCCGATTTCGATGACACCGGTAGCCGCGTGGGTGACGAGGTTGTCGTCTGCCGCGGTATTGTCGACGTTGGAGAACAGCTCCTCGGTAGAGGGTGCACGCTCGGAACGCGACAATGCGATGCCCAGGTTCCACTCCGGGTTGATGGTGTAGATCGCCGCGCCGGAGACGCTGAAACTGGTGAAGTCCTGCTCGTCGGTAGTCACGGCATCAGGGTCGCGCTCGACATAGTCGGCGCGGCCGCCCACCTCGAAGCTCCAGTCACCGGCGTGGAAATCCTGGATGTAGAACAGGCCCCATTCGAGTGAGTCGGTTTCCGGTACGTATGCCTCGTCCCCGATAGCGGCAAACTCGTCACTGCGCCACTGAACACCCAGTACGCCGTGATTGTCACTCTCGCGGACCAGTTCGAGGCGGCCTTCCCAGGTCTCGCGCTCAAACTGTGTGCCCACTTCCACACCTTCCAGTTCCACGTGCTCGTAGTCGGTATAGGTCAGGAAGGCCCGTGCCACGTCGACCAGGCCCGGGGCCAGGTCATGGTAGTGAAGCTGGGCGTCGTAGCGGTCCTGCTCGAGGTCGATGCGGATAATTTCCTCCTCTTCCTCCTCTTCCTCTTCGCCTTCCTCTTCATGCCCGTGCCCGTGGGCACCCGGCGGGATGCCGTATTCGGTCTCGAAGCTGTTGTAGGCAAAACCAAAGAAGCCCTTCTCGCCGAACTGGTAGCTGGCACCTACCGTGAACGTGTCCACGTCACCATCGGTGTTGGCGATGAAGCCGTCGGTATTCTCAAACTCCTCCTCGCCCTCTTCTTCTCCATGCTCTTCGCCCAGCAGTTCCTCCTGCTCTTCAACAGCCTGCTCGTCAATCGCCATACCGGGGATATCCAGGTCGTCGAAATCGCGGGTGGTGCCACTGAAGTGGAAAGCAAAATCGCCGGTGCCCGCTTCCAGTTTGACAATACCGGTATCCATTTCCGAGGCGTCGTCGTAACGATACTCAACGGCGCCCTGCACGCCTTCAATCGGTGCGCGCGGGATACGGTTGTCGATTACGTTGATCACTCCGCCGATGGCGCCCCCGCCGTACAGCAGGGTTGAAGGGCCACGCAGCACTTCCACGGATTCGGCCAGCATGGGCTCAATGCTCACCGCGTGGTCCGGGCTGAGGCTCGAAACGTCAGCAGCCGCAATACCGTTGTTGAGGTTGATGGTGCGCGGGCCGGACTGGCCTCGAATTACCGGGCGGCCCACGCCGGGGCCGAAGGAAGAGTTGGAAATGCCGGGTTTGTCACCCAGGGTTTCCCCCAGGTTGCTCGACGCCAGACGGCGCAATTCTTCGCCCGTCAGTATGGTGACGGGTAGCGCACTTTCCGCCGCTTTCTTGTGAATAGGTACGGATACGAGCGTGTGCTCCATCCTCTCGGGGCCTTGTGCCATGGCCTGGCTGGCAGCGCCCACCAGGACCGCAATCAGAGTGCGTTTCATGTTTGTCTCCTGTTATAAAAAAAAGAAAAGGCTTAACAGGAGTGTGCCGGCGGGCCTCGTGCGGCAAGTCGATAGTAGGTGGACACCGGTGCCAGCGCGATAGCCGGCTGCTGGTTTACCGCAGCCCAGTTGGCGACGGTAGCATGCCCGGTGACGGGCAGCACCGCGTGGCCCATATCGGACTGGCACTGCAGGCAGTCGGTGCCGCCCTGATGGTCAATATGAAGATGGGCGGCCTGTGCCGTTTGCGCACCAAGCAGGGCCGCCAGCAGCAGTGTCGGCAGGAGTCTCAGGAGGCGGTGGCGGAGGACCCTTCTCATAGACGCGCAAATCTACGCCATGGGGGGCGGCGAGTCCAGCATTTACAGGCCCTGCGGGCGGGCATACCCTGCTTGCAGGACTCAATAATAATGAGGGTGACACCATGTTGATGTTGATTGCCGGCGTGCTTCTCTGGAGTGCACTACACCTGGTGCCCGTGATCGGTCGCGGCCCGCGCCAGTCCGCCATCGACACGCTGGGCGAGGGCGGCTACAAGGGCATATTTTCCCTGCTGATGCTGGCCGCTATCGCGCTCATGGTGTTTGGCTGGCGCAGCGCCCTGCCCCAGTCCATTTATATTCCCTCTCAGGAGATGCGCCTGGCGGGCCTGGTGCTGGTGGTGATCGGCTTCATTTTCATGGCGGCGGCCAACCGGCCCAGTCGCTTTGGCCGCCTGGTGCGCCACCCGCAGTTGTTCGGCGTACTGCTGTGGGCGGTGGCCCACCTGCTGGCCAACGGAGATAGCCGCTCATTGGTATTGTTCGGCGGCCTGGGTGCGTGGTGCATTCTGATGATGCCGCTGATCAACCGCCGCGACGGGCCCTGGACCAAACCGGAAGCACCCTCCTGGCTGCGTGAAGTGGTCGGCGTGCTGATCGCACTGGTGGCCGTGGCAGTAGTAACGGCTATTCACCCGTGGATAGCCGGAATGCCCGCCGTGGCCTGGTGAGACAGATATGCAAGAGGTCGCCACCTGAGCACGCCAGGCATCACAGAAAAACTCATTAAAACGGTATATGCGCCATTGTTAGCCACTAAAGCATAATTTATTAGCCTGTGATCAGCGTTTCATGTCAAATTCGGAGCGAATTTGGGATGTTTCTCTCCCTTCTTGCCACTATACTAGCGGCTCATTCAGAGATACGTGGACTCGAACCATGAGCCGCTTCGACCACCGCAAGTACCCGCCCTTCCAGCCGGTACGCATGACATCCCGGCGCTGGCCGGATGCCACCATTACCGCCGCGCCCCACTGGTGCAGCGTTGACCTGCGCGATGGCAACCAGGCGCTGATCGAGCCCATGACCGCGGCACAGAAGTCGCGTCTCTACGACCAGCTGGTACAGGTAGGCTTCAAGGAGATCGAGGTGGGCTTCCCCTCTGCCTCCAGCCACGACTACCAGTTTGTGCGGGAGCTGATCGACAACAATCGGGTACCCGACGACGTCACCCTGCAGGTGCTGACCCAGGCCCGCCCGGAGCTGATCGAGAAGACTTTCGAGGCACTGAAAGGTGCGAAGCGCGCGATCCTGCACGTCTATAACTCCACCTCTACCGTACAGCGCGACAAGGTATTCAAGCTCGACCGGGAGGGCATCATTGAGATTGCCGTCAACGGTGCGCGCATGGTCAAGGAATATGCCGCGAAATACCCGGAGACCGAATGGGTGTTCGAGTATTCACCGGAAAGTTTTACCGGCACCGAGATCGACTACGCCATCGAGGTCTGCAACGCGGTCATCGACGTGTGGCAGCCGACGCCCGAGCACAAGTGCATCATCAATTTG
>JAZBOY010000105.1:0-14046 GCA_036351375.1 Halieaceae bacterium | reverse complement strand
CGCGAACGTCCTCGAGCGCGGCCGCGAGCCGCTTGGCCCCGCCCACCTGTAACGGCGCGCTGCCGGCATGGCGACCCTCGGCGTCCAGCATCGACAGCCGCAGCTGTACCGGGTCCATACCCATCTTGATGGCAATCTCGTCCATGAAACTCTCGACACTCCAGCTGATCCAGCCGGGGCCCACCGCGCGCAGCCAGCCGGGCAGGAACGTTTCCTGCGCCAACGTGTTGTTGATGGCGCGCACCCGGTGATTGGGCACCGAGTACCAGTGGTCTGCGCCGTTGATCGAGAAGCCGTCGAACTTACCGTTGCCATCCACACCCTCGCCGAGAAAGCCCGGCGCCATTGATTTGGTCGGCCAGCCGGCGGCCGCCGCGTGGTCAAGGGCGGTGAGATTGCCGTCCGCGTCGAAGGCCGCGTCGATCTTTGCTACCGACGGCGAGCGCACGCAGTCAAAGCGGCTGTCGGCGGGCCGCTGCATGATCAGCTTGACCGGCTTGCCGAGCTGCCTTGCCGCATGTGCCGCCGGGATCATCTGGTCACCGAACAGACGCCGGCCGAAGCCACCGCCGAGAAAGTAGGTGTGTAGCTGGATATCCGCTTCTTCCATCTCCAGCGACTTGGCCAGCACCGGGATAATCAGCGACTGCCACTGGTTGCCGGCATGCACGTGGCACTTACCGTCCTTGAATTCGACCAGCGCATTCTGCGGCTCCAGCGTGAAATGCAGCGCCGTGTGGGTGCGATAGGTCGACGACAGCGTCTCGGCGGCGCCCTCCATCGCGGCAGCCGCATCACCCGCATTGACGAACAGAGTGCCTGAAGCAGTGTCGTTAACGAGCTTCTCGCCTGCTTCGAGGATGTCTGCCTCACTCACCTCGGCAGTCTTGCCGGCATCCCACTCCACCTTGACTGCCCGGCTCGCCTTCATGGCCGCGGGGAAGCTGTCAGCAATGACCAGTGCCATACCTTCCACGAAACCGGTCGGGTCTTCGATGGTGATGGTCTGTTGATAGCCGGGTATGTCTTTTGCGGCCGAATCATCGATGTTGCGAACGCTGCTGCCGTAGCGCGTCGGCGCGATCAGCGGATGGGCATACACCATCCCGGGCAGCTCGGTATCCAGGCCGTAGACCGCCTCGCCCCGGGCCTTCTCGGGAATATCCAGCGCATCCGCCGGCTCGCCGATCAGGTAGCGGTCGGCCGGCGCCTTGACCGGCATAGCACCAAGCTCTTCTTCGGTAAAGCTGCGGCTGACGTCGCCCCTGGAGACGATGTCTGCAAAGCTCAAGGATTGCCCGCCGCCCGACACCTGGCCGTTCTCGGCGGTGAGTGTTGCTGCCTCGACGCCGAGCAGGGCGGCGGCGGCATCGGTCAGTACCTTGCGACCCGCCGCGCCCGCCTGTGAGAGCATGGTGAAACTGTTGACGACGGACCACGATCCACCGGTCACCATGTAGCCCCACTTCGGGTCGGAATCCACATGGTGCAGCGACACCTTGCTCCAGTCGGCGCCCAGCTCATCCGCCACGATGCGCGCCAGCGCCGTGCCGACGTGCTGGCCCATCTCGGCCTTGGCAATATTGATCGTTACATCACCGGTATTGCTCACCTCGAACCAGACGGCTGGGGAGAACGACTGGCTGCCACCGGTCGCGGCCATGTCGCTGACGGCCTCTTCTTTGGAACAGCCCGGCAGCACTGCGCCGAGGCCCATGATGAGCCCGGTACTCGCCATACCGGCCAGGAATGAGCGGCGGCTGATGGTCTTCTCAGCAAACTTCATGACGCTGCCTCCTCATCGCCGGCCGCCGACTTGATGGCCTTGTGGATGCGCGTGTAAGACATGCAGCGGCACAGGTTGCCGGTCATGTGCCGGGTGATTTCTTCGTCGCTGGGGTTCTTGTTGGTTTTCAGGAGGGTCTCTGCCGTCATGATCTGTCCCGACTGGCAGTAACCGCATTGCGGCACCTGCGCCTCGGTCCAGGCCTGCTTCAGGGCCTGGCCTTCGGCGCTGTCGAGGCCCTCGATGGTGGTTACGCTGCGCCCGGAGGCCGAGGACAGCGGCGTTACACAGGAGCGCATCGGGTTGCCGTCGAGGTGCACCGTGCAGGCGCCGCACTGGGCAATACCACAGCCGAACTTGGTGCCTTTCAATTTCATCTCGTCGCGGATCACCCACAACAGCGGCGTATCGGGCGGGCTTGCCGACGATACGGTCTCACCGTTCAACTGGAATTCGATCACCTTGCTGTTCCCCTTACATCAGTTCTTTGGTGTCTTCAGTCTAGTACAGTGGCCGGCCTAAACCACTGCCTGCCACGGTCATGCACCTGGCGCCCGCGGTGATGGGTGTCAAGGCCCGGGCAGGCTTCACTGTGGCTGAAAGCATGCGCCTTGGGTACGTCTCAGGGCTCACTACTGCACCGGCGCATACTGGCGATTCAGTGATAATCGGTGCAAACTGCCCGCTCAGGAGATGGATAGGCGCGTCAGCCTGGCGCGCTGTGACAAGGATACAACCCACGTGGTAGCGCTTTATTCACGGCTGGTCGGCGGCCGGGCATTGAGTTTCTCGAGCAGGTGTCTGGCGACTGCGCTGGTCTTCACTGTACTGGCGGGCTGCAAGATTCAGCTGCAGGCACCGCCGGGCACCCGCATCGTGGCCGAATCGGGCCGCCATGAATGTCCCGGTGGGCAGGTGTGCACCATCGACGTGGCGAACTTTGCCTTCAGCGAATCCTTCCGCCTGGAAACGGCCCCCGGCATGTATGCCGACAGCTGGGCCCGCGGCCCAGGCTACTTTTGCGGCGGCACCAGCGTGCCCTGCCAGGTGAAGCCCGGCGCCCTTCAGGGCAATGCCGCATTCCTGGATTTTCTCGCCACCTCTCCGCTGGTGTTCCCGATCCGCGGCGAAACACCGGTGGCCGATGCGCGAACCGGGGAATCCGACACATTCAAGCCCGCCTTCAGGGCGCAAAATACGGTCCCGGTGCTGGACCAGGAAAACTATGGCGCGATTCCGCTCTCGATCGCCCTGAGTGAAATCGTGCTCGGCTTCACACGCACCGTGGTTCAGCGCGGTGTAGAGCGCATGCGCTCGCCGGCGGCGGCCGAGTTCTCCTGCAACGGGGAGGGCAGCATCTACTCCGAGCTCGAAGACCGGGATGAGTCCCTCACCGCCTCCCGGGGCGACGTGTTGAATGTGGAGTTCCTCGACTGCCTCGACCCGAACCTGAACTTCTACCTCAACGGCAGCATCACAGTAACGCTGTTCGACCTGGCCATGGACGATGAGGGCATCAAGCTGGAAGGCGAAATCGACTACCGCAGCGGCGTCAGCTACTTCGATGTGCAAACCGGCGAGAACGCCGAGATTGCCGGCGCCCACAGCTTCCGCTACGCCATTGGTAACCAGGCGCGTAATCCCCGGGGCGGTGGCGTGGGCGGCATGGTCCTCGGGGCCTACGCCATCGGGTCTCAGTCCACCACCATCGGCAGCCGCTTCGCCCCCGAGGTGCTCAGCGATTATTCACTCACCAAGTACGCGCAGGGCAGCGGCAGCAACCAGGCGGTAATTGATGCCGCTATGCAGATCCAGAGCGCGATCCTCGGTGGCAGAACCAGCTGTGCGAGCCACCAGCTGCGGGCCTTTAGCGTCGGCACGCAAATCTGTTTCGACCGGTCTGGGGCGGCGATACGCATGACCGTGGCGAGCCGCGAGATCGAGCAGATGAAAAAGGCTGGCGGCAATTTCCAGCCCACTGCGCTCTTCCTCGACCGGTGGGATCAATTTCTGCGCAACTCCCTGTTCGAAGGCATCCAGTCTCGCGATTACCCCACCAGCGACAGTGGTATTGCATTCACCCCGCTCGCCCTGGTGGCGAGCGATGCCGTCTACGATGCGGCGCGCGGCCGGGTGCTGTTTGCCCGCACCAGCGCCAGCTCGGGTGCTGCGCTGGTGGCCTATGACCTCGACAGCCTCTCCGCCGAGGTGGCGCTGAAGCTCACAGACCCGCCCTCGCACATGGCGCTGTCCCATGACGGCCAGTTCCTGCACATGGCCTTTGCTTCCACAGCACGCATCGTCACCTACGACCTGGCAAGCCTGCAGGCGCTGCATACCTACCGATACGATGGCGGCGGCACCCTCAAGAGCCTGGTACCGTCACCGGTCGACAGCGGCGAGTACGCCTTCTCTCAACTCTGGGAGTCCGCCAGTTCCCGACCCTACGGCAGCGTCGAGACCACCGTGGTGCGCAACGGCAGGGCCCTGGATGGCACCTACAGCAGCCTTAACATCACCTACAGTAGTGACAACCCCGTGGAAATCGCCTACACCGGCGATGGCACGGCCCTGCTGGGCCGCAATACAAGCTCACAACCCGCCGCCCTCACCCGGATGACGCTGGGAAGAGACGGTATCGAAAACCTTGAACTCACACGTCGGCGCCTGGGCCAGCAGCTCACCACCGTGGGCGACAAGCTGTTCGATACGGCCGGCATGTACTCAAGCCCCAACGCCGACAAGATCGCCAGTCTCAACGGCTGGACGGGACAGGCCTACTCCACGCAAGACAATGCCATCTACGTGCTGGACTTCAACAGCATCAAGCGCTACCAGCTCGACAACCTGCGACTGGTCGGCGAGGGCAGAGTGTCCTTCAGGGATGTGACCAGGACAGTATCCGCCGGTGACTACCTGTTCTTCCTGCAGGAAGGCCAGGTGCTGCGCATGGCGAAATCCGACATCCCCTCCACGTCCGAGACGGCCTGCGCCGGTTTTACCGGTGTGGACGAGCGGGGGCACCGAGAGTTTGATTGCGGTATCGAAGATATTGTCTACCACGCCGGCACCAACAAGCTGATTGCGGCCAGCGGGCGCAACGGGGGCCAGCTTGGCAAGAGCATACTGGTGCTCAACCCACAGACGCTGGACGTCGAGCAAGCCATTCCCACCATACTTGAGCCCTACAAGATTGCGCTGTCGGGCAATGGGCGCATGGTTTACGCGCTCGACCGCGATGGAGAGCACGTGGCCAGGGTTGACCTGCAGGCGGAAACGGTCGAGTTCATCCCCATCAATCCCTTCGACACCGGCTACAATCGCGATCGGCCAGACGCCCTGTACCCCTCGCCGGTTGAGCCCGACACCATCGTACTTGAGCTGGGCAACAACTCGAGCTGTTCGTTCGAAGCGTTCACGGTGCTGCGGGAGGGCGTGAGACTGCCCACAAAAATCACGCGGGAGGAAGTGGACCAACTGGTTGGCTACCCCAGCTACTGCGACCTGGACATGGGGGCATTTGACGACGACGGCAGCTTCTACGGCTATTTCCCCAGTGGAAGCTACAACACCACCCTGCTGCCCACGGTGATCACCAGTGAGGGTATTACCGTTGCCAATGCGGTAGGCACCGATACCACCGAAGACTACAACTTTTTCGAATACGCCATCAGCGACGGCCGGCTCTTCAACAGCGATGGCCGCGTCACAGATCTCGGGGAGTTCAACTGGACCAGCACCTTCCGCAACGAAGCCATTGAAGGGAGCCAACCCGTCTACTACTACGTGGAAGAAATGTACGCCGAGCCGCAGGCACGGCGCCTTCACTTCCTGGGCCTGTCGCGTAATAGCAACGCACGTATCTATACCCATGACATGGACAGCGGCGCCCTGCTCTCCACCATCGAGTACGGGGACTATACCCGGGCGCCGTGGTGGGAACGGCGCTATATCGTGGTCACACCCGACGCTATCGGCCTGCTGCTCGAGGACAGCCAGATACTCAAGCTTGCTCCACGCAGCGACTAGCCGCGGTTCAGCCACACCCCGTTGTTGATATTGGTGCGCGGCAAGGCCTGCAGGAGTTCGTCATACGCCGCCCCGCTGATGTAGGGGCCGATACGCAGGGCATAGAGATCCGTCAGCGAATACAGCGGCGTCGCATCCCACAGCCGCCTGCTGTTGATCAGTAGAAGATAGCGCAGATTCTGCAGTCCGGAGAGCGGGCTCAGGTCCTCGATATTGGTGCCGTCGAGCAGCAGCACCCGCAGCCGCGAGAGGCCGGCCAACGGCCCGTAGCCCTGCGCCGCGTTGGTGCCGCTAGCTTCCAGAAACGTGAGCGATTCAAGGTTGGCCAGCCCATCCATGTTGTCCAGGCTCAGGCTGGTCATGCGCAGGGTTTGCAGGTTTACCATCCCTGCCAGCGCGTCAAGGTCGGCAAGCTCCTGGTGCTGGCGGCTCAGGTTCAGCTCGCGCATGGCGGTCATATCGGCCATGAAGCTGATGTCTTTCAGGTAGCAGCCCTCTACCGACAGGTATTCCAGCCGGGTCAACCTGCCCAGTGTTTCCACTCCCTGGCAACGTGTACCGCCAAGGTCGAGGTACTTCAACTCGGTCAGGTCAGCAAGATGATGGGCCTCGCCGTAAAAAAGGATGTCCTCCAGGTCGAGCACTTCCAGATTGCGCTTGTCGGCCAATACCGACCAGTCGGTGGCATCCGTGCCGTTCAGATAAAGCTCGCGCAGCCCGGTCATGCCGGCCAGGAAACTGATGTCTTCCAGGCGGTAGCTGCCGGAAACATCCAGCACCTCGAGGCGAGTCAGGCTGGCAAGCTGCGGCAGCGTTGCCAACGCGTCCTGGTTCAGCCCCGGGAGGCGCAGCTCTTCCAGTTCGATCAGGTTGGCAAGGGAGGAGACATCTGTAACGCGCGGCCCCCACAACGCCAAACGCTTCAGCCTGGGAAAGTTGCTCAACACAGACCAGTCGGTAATGCTGGTCTGGCCCTCGATCACCAGCGACTGCAGGTTTGGCGCGCCGGCCAGGGCGTCGATGTTATCGAGCCAGATGTCGGCCAGCACCACCTCCTCGAGGGCAGGCAGGGCCACCAGCCACGACAGGTCCTCGGTGCCGGTATTCGCCAGGTTCAGGCTCTTCAATAAAGGCTTGGCGCCCAATCCCTCGATCGCACCCAGCGAATTTTGCCGCAGGTTAAGTGACTCCAGAGCTTCCATGGTATGCAGCTGCCGAACAGAGTCGGCATTGATGCCGTTATAGGACAGGTCAAGGTGCCTTATCTGCGTAAAGTGGGACAGGCCTTCAAGGTTGAAAATAGAGCGCGACGGGCAGGCCAGCGTGTCCTGCTGCCGGTCCAGCAGCAGGTCAGACTCGAGAATGCAGCTCAGCAGGTTGGCATCCGGAATCGAAACCCCGGTCACCACCCGGGCCGCCACCGCCTGGCTGGGCACGGTAAAGCGCTGGTTGACCATTTCCAGTAAATCCTCAAAACCGTCGGCAGCATGGCGATACCGAGTCTGGTGCAGCCCTCGGCTCCAGCGCAGCACATCTTCATAGGTCACCTCGCCATCGCTGTTCAGGTCGCTCATCATCTGTGCCGCGTAGGCGTCGAGCATTTCGAGCACCTGTGCATCGGTGAGCGTATCCAGCATCGGCAACAGCAAGCTGTAGAGGGCCGTGGTAAGCAGGTTGATGCGGCCCACGCCCTGCTGCGCCTCCAGCAGCTGTTGCCCCGACATGATGGCGTACAGTTCGCCGTACAAACCGAGAATCGAGGTATAGCGGGTTTTGTTGAGGTCGTGATCGACATCGCTGCCGCCGGATGCGGTCAGCAGGTATAGCCTGTTGGGGTCGATATCCGTTACACCCAGCTGGAATCCGCCCAGGCTGTATATCTGCAGAGCATCGGGCCAGCTGATCCATGTGGCTTCGCCCAGGGTGAAGGACATCTGCTGGTCATCGCTGGTGCGTTCACGCCGCAGCACCCTGTCTGGGTTGCGCAACTCGCTCAGCTCGACGATTGAGCCGGCGACGGGGCCGTTGAGCTCAACCACGAAACAGCCGCCCAGTAGCGTTACCAGGGCCACCAGCCCCAGGCGTGATATCCACCTTGTGCACAACCAACGCGAATGACCGCTTACCGGCGCTGCTTCCCTGGCCATTACCACCTTCCTCAAAACTGCGACATTCCTGCCCTGAAACCGCAAGCCGGGTGACAATCCCGGCTCACTGCCCGAGCCAATATGCATGACAAAAAATTTCCAGTCCAGCCAGGCCATTGGCGTGTCGAGGGGCGTAGCCCTGCACGGCGCAGCGGCGCATGGGCTGCTTGCTTGCCAGTGACAGCGACAGAAGCTCACTGCCCAACTGCAAAAGAGGCGCATACAGGTCTCCGACTGTCGTGAAGCTCGCTCACACCAGGGCGGGATCATCGCAACCGCAAACCGCACGCCCGGGCGCTGATGCCCGCTGACGCCAGCTGCCAGGTGGCACCGTCGGCCATACGCATGGCGTGTCCGGCGCTTCGCATGGGCCCCGCCACTGGCTATATTCCTGTATGATCCGCGCCACCCACAATGCACCAGCAACGGCCTACGGGCCGAGGAATTCTCATGTCATCCGAAACCACGGCAACCCGCTTTGACGAGCTGGGCTTGCCGGCCCCGCTCATGCGCGCCCTGGAGGAAGTCGGCTACGAAACGCCCTCTGCCATCCAGGCCATGACCATTCCCCATCTGCTGGCCGGCCGCGACCTGCTGGGCCAGGCCCAGACCGGTACCGGCAAGACGGCGGCCTTTGCCCTGCCCCTGCTGGCGCGGCTGGACCTGTCAGTGAAAGCCCCCCAGGTACTGGTGCTGGCGCCCACCCGGGAGCTGGCCATCCAGGTGGCCGAAGCCTTCCAGCGCTATGCCGCACATCTCGAGGGTTTCCACGTGCTGCCGATCTACGGCGGCCAGGATTACCGCACCCAGCTGCGCGGCCTCAAGCGCGGCCCGCAGGTGGTGGTGGGCACCCCCGGGCGCATCATGGACCACATGAACAAGGGCAGCCTCAAGCTCGACACCCTGCAGTGCCTGGTGCTGGATGAAGCCGACGAAATGCTGCGCATGGGCTTTATCGACGACGTGGAGTGGATTCTCGAAAAAACGCCAGAGGCACGGCAGCTGGTGCTGTTCTCGGCCACCATGCCCGACGCCATACGCCGCATTACCCGCAACTACCTGAAGGACCCGGCCGAGGTACTCATCAAGGTCAAGCAGACCACCGCCGAGACCATTCGCCAGCGGGTGTGGATGGTCTCAGGGCTGCACAAGCTGGATGCGCTCACCCGCATTCTCGAGGTGGAAGAGTTCGACGGCATGATCATTTTCGTGCGCACGCGCCTTGCCACCGCCGAGCTGGCCGAGAAGCTCAATGCCCGCGGCTACGCGGCCGCCGCACTGAACGGCGATATCGCCCAGGCCCAGCGCGAGAAAACCGTGGAAGCATTGAAGAAAGGCCGCCTGGATATCCTGGTGGCCACCGATGTGGCCGCCCGCGGGCTGGACGTGGAGCGCATCTCCCATGTGCTCAACTACGACATTCCCTACGACGTTGAAGCCTACGTGCACCGTATTGGCCGCACCGGCCGCGCCGGGCGCGAGGGCGACGCGATACTGTTCGCCTCCAACCGCGAGCGCAGGCTGCTGCAGGCCATCGAGAAGTCCACCGGCAAGACCATCGAGAAGATGGAGATGCCCAGCGCCGAGGATGTGTCCGACACGCGCGTGAAGCGCTTCAAAGCGAAGATTTCCGAGACCCTCGACACCACCGACGACCTCGACAAGTTCCGCAGCCTGGTGGAGCAGTACCAGCACGAGTTCGGGGTGCCGGTGATCGAGGTGGCCGCGGCACTGGCCGCCATGGCCCAGGACAAACAGCCGCTGTTTGCCAAAGAGAAGCTGCGCAAAACTCCGGAGCGCCGCTCCGAGGAACGGGACAAGCGACGCGAGAAAGACGGCGAGCGCAAGCGCACGCCGGTACCCGAGGGTTCACGCCGGCCCGGCAAGGACGAGCGAGAGGTCACCCGCCCCGACAAGGGCATGACGCGCTACCGCATCGAGGTGGGCTACGACCACGGCGTGAAGCCCGGCAATATCGTCGGCGCCATCGCCAACGAGGCAGAGATCGATTCCGAGTACATCGGCCGCATCGAAATCTATGACGACCACGCCACCGTCGACCTGCCGGACGGCATGCCCAAGGAGGTGTTCGATCACCTCAAAACCGTGTGGGTGTCCGGCCAGCGGCTGCAGATCTCCAAGGCAGATTCGAAGCGTGCCCAGGAGCGGGATGCTCGTGCGGACGACGACTCTTCTTCGGGCAAACGATCGGAGGCAGACGCTGCCCGGACGCCGCGCAAACGGCCCGTGATGGATGGCGACAAGCGCCAGCGCCCATCCGGCGGCGATGCGCCGCGCAAAAAGCCGGCTGGTGGCAAAGGCAAGCCGCGCTCCAAAAAGCGGCCGGCGGTGGCAGCGCGCAAGAAGAAACAGTCGAAATAGCGCTGATTTCCATTCCCGCTGCCCGGCCAGCCTGCTAACCTGATCTCCCCATGCGGGACCCTCAGCAGATACTCCAGGACACCTTCGGCTACAGCGAATTTCGCCCACCCCAGGGCGAGATTATCGATACCGTCATGGCCGGCGGCGATGCCCTGGTGTTGATGCCCACCGGCGGCGGCAAGAGCCTGTGCTACCAGGTGCCGGCGCTGGCGCTGCCGGGCTGTGCGATTGTGATCTCGCCGCTGATCGCCCTGATGCAGGACCAGGTGGATGCGATGAAACAGCTGGGCATTCGTGCCAGCTTTCTCAACTCCACCCTGCCGCCCTTCGAGGCTGATGCGGTGGAGAACCAGCTACTGGCCGGTGAGCTGGACCTCCTGTACATCGCCCCGGAGCGCCTTGCCCAGCCGCGCATGCTGGAGCTGCTGGCACAGAGCCGGCTGGCCCTGTTTGCTATCGACGAGGCCCATTGCGTGTCCCAGTGGGGGCATGATTTCCGGGCCGACTATCTGCGCCTGAGTCTACTGCATGAGCAGTTCCCGCAGGTACCGCGTATTGCGCTGACGGCCACCGCCGATGCCCGCACCCGCGCCGAGATCGTCAGCCGCCTGGACCTGGGTGAGGCGCGGCAGTTTATCGCCGGTTTCGACCGGCCCAACATCTGCTACCGTATCGCGCCGCGCCACAACCCCAAGACCCAGCTGCTCAAATTCCTGAAGAACGAGCACCCCAACGATGCCGGTATTGTCTATTGCCTGTCGCGTAACAAGACCGAGCAGACCGCTGCCTGGCTGTGCGACGAGGGCTTTACCGCCCTGCCCTATCACGCCGGTTTGAGCGCTGAGCTGCGGGCCCACCACCAGTCCCGTTTCCTGAAAGAAGACGGGGTGATCGTGGTGGCGACGATTGCCTTTGGTATGGGCATCGACAAGCCCGATGTGCGCTTCGTCGCCCACCTCGACCTGCCCAAGACGGTGGAGAGCTACTACCAGGAAACCGGTCGCGCCGGGCGTGATGGCGCGCCTGCGGACGCGTGGATGGTTTACGGCCTGCAGGACGTGATCAAGCTGCGGCAGATGATGGCCAGTTCTGAGGGCAGTGAGGAGCACAAACGCGCCGAGCAGCACCGCCTGAATGCCATGCTGGGTCTGTGTGAAATCACCAGCTGCCGACGCCAGGCGTTGCTGGGCTATTTTGGCGAGGAACAGCCTGAGCCCTGCGGCAACTGCGACACCTGCCTCACGCCGGTCGACACCTGGGACGGCACCGAGGCCGCCCGCAAGGCCCTCAGTGTGGCCTACCGCACCGGCCAGCGCTTCGGGGTCAACCACCTGATCGATGTGCTGCGCGGTGCTGAGAACAACCGCATCTACCAGTGGGACCACCACCTGCTGCCCACTTACGGGGTCGGCAAGGACCTCGACGCCAATCAATGGCGCTCGGTGTTCCGGCAGCTGGTGGCGCGTGGGTATTTCAGTGTGGATCTGGAAGGCTTTGGATCCTTGCGACTGGAGCCGAAGTGCCGGCCGCTGCTGAAGGGTGAGGAATCCATCGACCTGCGCCGGGAGGTGAAACAGGCCGCAGCGAAGCGGCAGACCAAAACCCCGCTACCGGAAGATATCGATGTGGGCCTCTGGGAAGCCCTGCGCGAATGCCGCCGCAAGCTGGCGGAGGAACAGGGCGTGCCGCCCTACGTGATTTTCCACGACAGCACCCTGCAGGAGATGTGCGTGATGCAGCCAGGGTCGATGTCGCAGTTTGCCGAGCTGAGCGGTGTGGGCCAGCGCAAGCTCGATAAGTATGGGGAGGCATTTCTGGCCGTCATCGCGGAACAGAAGGGGTTGGCCTCTGAGGAAGCGGGCGCGGACGCGGACGCATGATCGTATAAGTCAGCTACGTGCCTCTGCATTCCATGTGCGCTCGCCGCCGTCATTCCCGCGAAAGCGGGAATCCAGTCCACGTTTAGATCGAGTAGCTGGATTCCCGCTTTCGCGGGAATGACGGGTTAGTGCGCGGGACTGACTAAGGCGTGTACAACCGTCGCAGCCGCCTGCGCCAAAACCCAGAAACAAAAAAGGGCCCCAAATGGGGCCCTTACACATCAGACTATGGACAGCGGTCTGTTCGTTAGAAGCTGAAGTTGTAGCGAATACCCAGGTCGTAGATCAGGGTTTCGGTTTCGATGTCGAACTCGGCACCCAGCAGGTCGGAGTTAAACTCGGCTTCATCGGTTTCGCGGTAGCGAATGGAGCCGGTCACTTCGAACTGCTCATTGAAGGCGTAGCTCACGCCGCCCATGATCTGCCAGGCGAACACGTCGTCATCGTCGTCGATGATGTCCACGTTGGAGGGCGAGTACTCGACTTCCACGTTGGCGTAGCCGATACCGGCACCTACAAAAGGCGTCCAGCTGCTGTTGTTCTTGAAGTCGTAGTAGGCGTTGACGAAGAAGGTGGAGGTTTCCACCTCGCCCTGGCCGTTGCCAACCAGTTCACCCACGGTGATGCCCAGGTCGTCGGTGTTGCCGGTGAGCAGGATGCCGGCGTCGATGCCGTCCAGGTCGATGCCCGCGGCGTTTACGCCACCGTGGGAGTCAACGTCGTTGTTGGTCAGGGAGTATTCGATCTCGGCGCGGAACAGGTCGAACTTCATGCCGAAGACCAGGCCGAAACCGTCGCCGTCGTCCAGCTCGGTTTCCCAGCTGACAGACTCGCCCGCCGGGATGGTCAGCGGTGAGCCCGGTACGTCAGTGACCTGGCCGGTAACAAAATCAGAAGTGAAAGTGCCGTCGGTATCGATGTCGTCCATGTCGACGATGCCGTAGGTAGCACCCACGTATACATCTGCGGCCTGGGCGAGGGGGGCAGCTGCGAGCAAAGCGCCCAGTGCGGTGCGTGCAAAAACGGTCGTGCTTTTCATTTGATATCTCCGAATCGGAATTACAACAGGGTGAGCCTTGTGAGCTCGCCTGTCGATACGACCCGGGATGTGGTGGAGATCAGTGAATATTTCCTATGTGTAAAAAATTGTGACGGCGGTGCATGAACAAAACCTGGACATCATTGTTTTGTCATTTTGGGGTAATGGAAGGTGCGGTTTGGGGGGTGGTGCGGGGGCTTTGTCGTCCCCACTGCGCGCTGTCTATTCTTGCGCTGTCATTCCAGCGCGCGTCGAAGCCTCCAGCACCGTCATCGCAGCGCACGCCGCTTCCTCCAGCACCGTCATTGCAGCGCGCGCCGACTCCTTCAGCACCATCATTCCCGCGAAAGCGGGAATCCAGGGATGTTCATTCGGGGACTGGATTCCCGCGTACGCGGGAATGACGGGGGCAGGGCTGGATTCCCGCCTACGCGGGAATGACGGGCGCGGGACTGGATTCCCGCTTTCGCGGGAATGACGGGTTTTGGTTAGGGAGTCAGCTTGAGCAGCCGCCCGCCCTGGTCGCGGCGCTCGTCTTCCAGGACCCAGATGGCGCCGTTGGCGTCTTCGCCCAGGGCGCGGATGCGTTGGCCCATGTCGTAGCGTTCGGCTTCTTCGGCGCTGCCGTCTTTTTTCAGTTCCACGCGGATGATGGCGCGGGAGGCTAGGCCTGCCACCAGGGCGTCGCCGCGCCAGGCTTTGAAGGCGTCACCGGTGTAGATGATCATGTCGCCTGGCGCGATGGTGGGGGTCCACCAGATGGCCGGGGCGTCGAATTCCGGG
>JAZBOY010000104.1:0-3992 GCA_036351375.1 Halieaceae bacterium | reverse complement strand
CTCAAAGAAGGGGGAGCGTTCCGGGTCGGCTATCACGATTTTTTTGACACCGGCCTTTACCGCGCGCTTCACGAGGTTGTAGACCGGGTCCACCAGTTCGTCCCAGAAGCAGATGTCAGCGGCGATCAGCAGGTCGATGTCCTTTAGTTGTTTGGTGGTGATCTTCTGGAATTTCGACTGGCGGGTCGTGACTTCCACGCCATTGGCGGCTGCATTGGCATGGAGGTAGGGAAACACGTCCTTGTCGGCGTCCACAGAGATGACGTCGGCCTTGAACCGCTTCGCGCAAAAAATGCCCCCCATGCCCCAGCCGCAGCCGGCGTCCATCACGGTGCGGCAGTGCTCCGGCGGGTTCTTCTTGAGGTAGTCGATCATCAGGAAGCTCGACTTCCACAGCTTGTTGCCGTGAATGGAAGGCTGCGCGTCGGAGCGCTTGATGCGACGGATATCCTTGTGGGAAGACGTGAGCATCGTCACGCCGTGGAAACGGTGCTCAGTGCGGCGCTTTGCCATGAATGTCCTTAGTATTTGCTGGTCTGCGCCTGGTACCAGATGGGTGAAGACCAGGCGCGCTCCTGGATGACAGGAGAATAGAAGGGTTGTTGCGCGGGGTCCAGACAGCAGCGGTCATAAACCTTGCCGATGGCGCCGGCCTCGTCGAGCACCGCGTTCATGGTCTCGGCCTGGGTGGCACAGCTGTCAGCAAAGGGATTGACGCCAGCCGCCATGCACTGGCGGGGACTCCAGCGGCAGCTGGGATTTTCCAGGACGCGCACATAATAGAAGGCATCTTCGCCCGGGTCGAAGTCCGGGTCTTCCCAGACGGTGCACAGATTGGTGTGGCCACGGCCGGTGACGGCACAGCTCTGTTCATCGACCCAGGCGCCGTTGTCCGCACTACCTGCCACGTCGTAGACCTTCTCGAAGCTCTCGCCCTCGGCGTCTACCCAGCCCTTGATCACCTGCAGGCGCTGCAGGTCGGTGCCGGGCAGTCCCGGACTGCCGGCATCCTTGGCGGCGCTGACCAGGAAACGCGGCGCCCGTTCGGCCGGCGCCAGCACCCCTCCCATGGGCACGCCCCCGGCATAGGCCTGCTCGATCATCCCCTCGGACTGGCACAGGTCGGCGGGTAGTTCGCTGCCGGCAA
Organism: Halieaceae bacterium; assembly: GCA_036351375.1. Lineage (GTDB taxonomy): Bacteria > Pseudomonadota > Gammaproteobacteria > Pseudomonadales > Halieaceae > JANQIO01. Next base: position 2,845 of record JAZBOY010000104.1, on the reverse strand, counting down.
AGAAGCGCAGGATGGGTCGGGTACCGCTGGTGGCATAGGTCTCCCGGCGGCGCATGGCCTCGAAGATGGCGTCGCGGCTATTTTCCTCGGCCCACACCACGGCGAGTCCGCCCGGGTTGTCGAAGAAATGATCCTGGAGGTTGCGATAGCCGGCATCACGGCGGCCCAGGTGGCCGGTGTAGTTGTCTTCATCGGCGCCACCGGGCGTGGCGGAGTGGGTGTCGGTGGAGCCGATGAAACCCAACATGAAGGGGTTGATGCCGGTATCGCGGCCCAGGGCCAGGCCATCCTTCAGCACGTTGCGGACCATGTTGCGGCGGCCGAAGGCCTCGATGGGCACCGGGGCGGCTTCATCGGTGCGCACCTCGCCGTAGACCGTGCCGAGCATGGACAGGTTGTCGGCTACCACCTGCTCGAAATCACAGAGCTCGTCTTCGGTGTCGACGCCGAGGCCGGCGAGCCGGTCGAAGCGACACTCGGAGGCCGCCTTGTGCTGCACCAGCTCCACCAGCGGTTCGAAAAAGCGCCGGTCCTCGGCTTCTTCGGCGTTGGCGGGGTCTGGAAACATCAGCCCGCCGCTCAGGTTGGGGTTGTGGGGGATGGCCATGACATCGCAGCCCGTGTCGGTGTCGGTGCACTGGGTACGGAGCGCCTGCCACAGGGCCTGGAAGTTCCGGGTGCCGGTGTCGTAGGTGGAAATGGCGGTGTCGGTGACCTGTGCATTGCGGAAAATGACATTGCGGTGGAGATTCTTGTAATCGGGCGCATCGGTGTATTCGTAGCCGACAAAGGTCGTAAAGCTGCAGGCGCTGCTGCGGTCGTAGTGGTCTTCCGCCGCCTGCTGGATGCGACCCCAGGCCTCCCGGTGGGCGGCATCGCAGTCTTCCAACGTGCAGACGAAGGACTCGTCGCGATCGGCGCCGGGGGTGCCGCCGGTGACGCCCAGGCGTTGCCAGTAGTCCAGTGCAAGGAACTGGGCGATGAACCACTCGCTGCGGGTCAGGGCGCAGTAGGGGAAGTAGTAGCCCAGCTTGCCGCTGTCCTGGGTGCAGATATTGATTGGCCCCAGGAATTCCGCGTGATCGGTCACCGCCGTGAAGTCCAGCGGCCGGCGCAGCTGGGCGATCACCGTCTGCTCGGCGTCGGCATCCGACAGGGTGATCGCTTCCCCCCTGGCGAATCGGTAGGCGGCCCAGGGGTCATTGCGCTGGCTGGAAATATAAGAGTCGAAGGAATAGCTGGTGTGTACGTGCAGGTCACCGAACAACGCTTGCCGGGTCGGCATGTAGTGCTCACAGGGCGCGCGCTCCTCCGTGCGCTCAAAAGTCTGGGCGCTGAGGCCGGTGGGCAGCCCGAACAGCATTATCAGCAGCAACGCCGACCGGTAGCAGTTCACAGTTTTGACTCCTCGTGTGCCGTTCTGTGAGCGGTTACCGGGATGGTACCTGCGCCGCCGCGCAAAGTGTGAAGCCATTCACGCTAATCCTTGCGAGTGCTCACTAAAATGAACCGCACAAGGAGGCGATGTATGCAAACAGCAACAATCAGTGAGCGCAGAGTGGAACTAGTCGAGAAAAATCGTCCGCAGCAGCAACGAGCCATCAAGACCTACGAGGCGATTCTTGCCGCGACGGGGGAGCTGCTGCGCGAAGTGGGCCTGGAGCGCATCTCGACCAATATTATCGCCGAGCGCGCCGGAGTCACGGTGCCGGCGTTGTACCGCTACTTTCCCAACAAGTACGCCGTGCTTAATGCCCTGGGCTCTCGCCTGCTGGGCGCGCGCAAGGCGGTGTTCGAGCGCTGGCAGCAGGATCGCCTGGAGGGACACGGCCCCTATGCCATGCTGGAAAGCCTCAGCGAACTGCTGCTGGGTGTGTACCGGGTGACCCGGGACTTCCCTGGTGGCGTCGAGCTGCTGCACGGCATGCAGGCCATGGCGCCGCTGCAGAAAGTACAGCAGGACAACGAGTGGATGCTGGCCCGCAACTTCGCCGGTATCTGGGCGGAGCTCAACCGGGTGCAGTGCACCGAAGAGCTGGTGAGCAAGTCACGTGTGGCGGTAGCCATGGGCTTTGCCAGTATCCAGGTCGCCCTGGAAGACCCGTCTATCGTGCCCGAGGTGGCTGTGCAGGAAGGCGCCAGCGCCCTGCGCGCCTACCTGGAACACGGCATGATGAAAGGCGCCCGAGAAGTCAACTAGCCGCTTTCGATCCCCCCGGATCAACAGAATGAACTGAGCCTGAACAGTGGTTTGCCCCGCGCGGGGCAGGCCACTATTATCTTGGGTTTCCTAAAGATCAGATCAAGCATCGAGGAGACCCGCCAATGGCTGAAGCCGAGCGCAAGGACACCCCTGAACAGGCCGAATTCCGGCAGTACTGCCGCGACTGGCTGGCGGAAAATTCCCCGCCGGAAACAGACGTTCGCCTGCCCCTTTCACCCCTTGAAATCATGACCACCGACCAGCTGCACTACCTGCAGGACTGGCAGAAGAAAGCCTATGACGCAGGCCTCGTGGGCTGTGACTACCCGACCGAGGTCGGCGGCGGTGGCCGCAACGACTGCCAGCGGGTAGCCAACTCCGAAATGCAGGCGGCCAAGACGCCGTTTTTCCCCAACGTGATCGGCCTCGGTATGGCGGCGCCAACGGTGTTCTACCACGCCCAGGAAGGCAAGGCGGCCGAGCTGCTGCCTAAGCTGTTTTCCGGTGAGGAGATCTGGTGCCAGGGCTTCAGTGAGCCGGGCTCCGGTTCCGACCTCGCCAGCGTGCAGACCTTCGCCGAGCAGAAGGGCGACAAGTGGATCATCAACGGCCACAAGGTGTGGACCTCGCTGGCCCACTTTG
>JAZBOY010000103.1:0-4181 GCA_036351375.1 Halieaceae bacterium | reverse complement strand
GCGACAACGGCCAGCATGTACAGCGGCGTGCCCACCAGCAGCCCCATCAGCCCGGCCTGGAACACGCTGGCAAAGAACACGATGCCGATGGTGAACCCGCTCAGGCCGATCAGCAGCACCGGCTTGCGGCCGCGGTGGTCGCTGTAGCGCCCCCAGCGCGGCGATATCCAGCCATAAATGATGGCGGAGATGGCGATGATGGAGGTGACTTCTACCTCAGTCATGCCTACCTCGCGGCCAAGCGGCGCCAGCAGCGCGAACACCAGCGACTGGCCGATGGCGACAGTCAGCAGGCTGAAAACCAGCAGCGAAGACTGGGTGCGGGACAGGCCCGGGTAGTCACTCACCGGCAAAGGTCAGGCAATGAAGCTGGAAAAGTCGGGGCCCCGGCGCAGGCTGTGGCCGCCGTCGACGTTGATGCACTGGCCGGTAATCCAGCGCGACTCTGGCCCAATCAGGAAACGCGCCAGTTCGGCCACGTCTTCGGGCTGGCCCACGTCGTTCATCGGTGTGTTCTCGATATAGGACAGGTAGGTGTCACTGTCTTCGGGAATCCCGGCCATGATCTCGGTGGCGATAAACCCGGGCCGGATGGCGTTGAAGCGCAGGCCTTCCTTGCCGTATTCATCGGCGGCGTTGCGCATCATGGCCTCGATGCTTGCCTTGCCGGCGCAGTAGGCGTGAAAGTAGGGGTGGGTGATGTGGCCCGCCAGCGATGACATGCCGACAAAGGAACCACCTTCCGCTTCCAGCATCAGCGGGATGCTGTGCTTCATGCACAACATGGTGCCGAGCACGTTGAGGTTGAGCACCCGTAGGAATTCTTCCGTATCCAGTTCGCCGTAAGGCATTGGCATGCCGCCACCGCCGGCATTGGCCACCACGCCGTGTAGCAGGCCTTGCTCGCCGCCGGCCCGCCCGGCGATGGCGGCAACATCGCTCTCGCTGGTGATGTCACCGGCCAGCCACTGGATGTGCCCCGGCAGCCCTGCGGCGGCGATGTCATCCGCCGCCGCTTCGAGGGTCGCCGCGGTGCGGCCGCAAATGGTAACGCTGGCGCCATCCTGCACCAGCCGGCGGGCGCAGGCCTTGCCGATGCCGGTGCCACCGCCGGTGACCAGGATGTTCATGCCGTTGAGGTCCTCGGCCATGTCGCGCTCCGCTTGCTGAAGGGGCGCACAGTGTACCCTGCCCCCAGCGGCAGGTCCGCCTCAGTCGTTCAGTTTGCCTCGCTGCGGGCAATACGAAGGTGAGGCAGTTCCTGGCGGTAGGTCAGCCCGTGCACCTCGATGTGGCGCTGGGACAGGAGGATGGAACGCAGGTAGTTGAGCACCTCGCTGCTGATGACCTGGCCCGGTACCAATACCGGCACCCCGGGCGGGTAGGGGGTGATCTGGTCGGCGCTGATCGCGCCTTCCAGTGCCGGGTTGAGCTCGGTGGAAGAGTCCATCAGGCGCACTACCTCGCCGCGCTCGAAGAATACATCGCGAGGCAGCCGGGCGATTTCGCCGGTGGGAGGCAGGGCCAGCGGCGGCTTGAGCTCGATGTCATCGCCGCGGGAGCGAGCGTCCTTGGCCATGCGCTTGAGCGCGTTCTCCAGCCTCATGACCTTGCCCTGGGTGGTGCCGATGGTCAGCAGCAGGGTGATGGTGTTGAAGGTCGTCTTCTCCACCTGGATGTTGTATTTCTCGAACAGCTCTACCTGCACCGCCTCGGCGCTGCGCCCGGTCTGGCTGATGTCCACGGTGATCTTGGTCGGGTCGAGGCGGATGCCATCGTCGGCCAGTTCCGTGGGCAGCATGTCGGGCAGCTCCAGCACCCGGAACACGCCGGTGGCGTTGATGGATTCCCGCAGCCGCTCCGCCAGTTCCAGGGTGCGCTTGAGCAGGGCGTAGCCTTCCATGGTCATCTGCTTCCTGGCCACGTCGAGGCTGGCGATGATGGCGTACTGTGGGCTGGTGGACGCGTGCATATTGAAGTGCTCGCGGAAGCGCTGCTCGTCGAAGTCCGGGTCGTTCACATGGGTCATGCTGGCCTGGGAGAAGGCCGACAGCATCTTGTGGGTCGACTGGGTGACGTAGTCTGCACCGTATTCCAGCGCGGTGGGACGCAGGGCATTGTGGAAAGCCGCGTGGGCATACCAGGCCTCGTCGATGATCACCTTGATGCCCGCGGCATGGGCGCGCTCGACGATGGGGGCGAGGTCGTAGCGCATGCCGTCGTAGGTGCAGCTGGTGAGCAGCAGGGCTTTGGCGTCCGGGTTTTCGTCAATGGCGCGGAAGATGCTCTCCCGGGTCACGGGGCCGTAAAGGCCGTAGCGCACCCTGAGCGAGGAGGGCAGGTATACCGGCATGGCGCCACATAGAATGATGCCGTGGTGGGCCGACTTGTGGCTGCCGCGGTCCAGCAGCACCTTGTCGCCGGGGTGCAGCAGGCTTTGCAATATCACCTTGTTGGCGGTGGAAGTGCCGTTGGTGGAAAAGAAGGTGTGCCTGGCGCCAAAGGCCCGCGCCGCCAGCTCCTGGGCGTCCTGGATCACGCTGTGAGGCTCCAGCAGGCTGTCGAGAATCTGCACCGACACCGACAGGTCGGCATCGAAAATGTGCTCGCCGAGAAAGTGGTAGAACTCTGCCACCCAGGGGCTGTCTTTCATGCTGTCGCCGCCGGAGTGGCCAGGTGTGTGCCAGGCATCCTTGGCGCTGCGCACATAGTCCCGCAGCGTATCGGCAAAGGGCGTGGCTGCCTTGTGATCGATGGCTGCCAGCACTTCCCGCAGCAGGGAGAAGAAATCCTCTTCGCTGTCATCCAGGTAGCCGTCGATATTGAGTTCCAGCAGGTCGTCGATACGGCCGCGCTCGCTCTGGGGCAGGATCACGAAGTGATTCACATGCGGCCGCCGCGCCAGGCACCTGGGCACCACGTCCATGGCGGCGTGGCTGTGAATCAGCAGGGCCTGCAGGTGCGGTTCGCCCAGCAGCTCGTTGAGCTGTTCGGTGCAGGTCGCCTGCTTGAAATCGATGGAGCTGCGCGGGTAGTCCTCTTCCAGCGAGGACCACAGGCCCTGGCGCCAGCGTTCGGCAAACAGCGGGTCTTCGCTGTAGACCCCGATCAGGATCGTCGGCTGCATGGTGTCAGACAATTCCGCCTCCCGAGACCAACTCTTTCAGTTCCTTGCCGCCCAGTGCGGCGAGGATACGTGGGTAAGCGGTAGGGAACAGGCGGCTGATCAGGGTGATGACCTTGGCGTCGCGGCCGATCAGCAGGCGCGGCTTGCGGCGCTGCATGGCGCCGAGAATCTGGTCTGCCGCCGAGGCCGGCGTGGTACCGGTCATGTCCTCGAATTTCTGGGCAAACTCAGCGTGCTCAGCATCGCTGCGGTTGGTGCGGGCGGCCCGGGCGATATTGGTGGTGACCCCGCCGGGGTGTACGCAGCAGACATGCAGGCCGGTCTCTGCCATGTCCTGTTCTTGGCGCAGCGCCTCGGTATAGCCGCGCACCGCAAACTTCGCAGCATTGTAGGCGGTCTGGGTGGGCACCCCGATAATGCCGAATACGCTGGAGATGTTGACCAGGTGGCCGCCCCTGGCCTGCTTGAGCAGAGGCAGGAAGGCCTTGCAGCCGTATATCACGCCCCAGAAGTTGATGCCCATCAGCCACTCGACGTCTTCGATGCTGTTTTCCTCGGCGGTGCCGCCCAGGGCCACGCCGGCGTTATTGATGAGGATATCGAGGTGATCGTGGCGGGACGCGACGGCCTCGGCCCAGCCGAACACGGCATGGCGATCGGCTACATCGACCGTCCGACCTTCAACGCTGAGGTTCTTGCGCTCCAGCAGCGCAATGGTCTCGGACAGGGCGGCTTCGTTGATGTCGCTTAGCTCCAGGGCACAGCCGGCGCGGTTCAGTGCGATCGCCAGGCCCCGGCCAATGCCCGACCCGGCGCCGGTCACCGCAGCGCTTTTCCCCTCGAAATAGCTCATTCTTCTTGTTTCCCCGTGAAAGGCGCAGATCATATGCCTTTAAACGCCGAGCGCAACCGCTATTTAGTAGACACCCGCCGACCTATTCCGTAGAATCGCGTTCCCAGAATGTGAGGACCACAGCCCCGTGTTCTGGGCTACAGGAGCCGGTGAAAGCGCGTGCCAAATTGCGATGAAAAAAAGCGAGATGAACTGATCATC
>JAZBOY010000102.1:0-2283 GCA_036351375.1 Halieaceae bacterium | reverse complement strand
TCGAGGGTGAGGCGGTTGAACATGGCTTCGTGTTCCACCATGACCCAGTGGCCGCACTCGGAGACCAGAACCAGGCGGAGTTGTCGGCAGTTGTCAGTGAAGTTGCGGATACCGCTGTCGGGCATCATGCGTTCGTTGAGGCCCCAGAAGCCGAGGACCGGGCACTCCAGTTCGGCCAGGCGTTCGCCGAGTTCGGGGATTTGCATGGAGGACATGACCTGGCCGTTCATGAGTTGCATGACCTGCATGCGTTCCTTGACCAGTTCGTCGGTGGCGTGGCGCGAGTCGTGCATCAGGCCGAAGGCAAACAGCTCCTTCATGACCTCGTGGGTAACCAGTTCGCCGGAGCCGTAGACCTGGAACATCTTCTGCATGCCGGGCATCTGGCCGTATTCGGCCATACTGCTCAGGCCGCCCGGCGCCATCAGTACCAGCTTTTCTACCAGCGCCGGCCGTGCCAGGGCGAGGCCTATAGCAATGGCGCCACCGAGTGAATTGCCCACCAAGACACAGCGCTCAACGCCGATGGCGTCGAGCGCCTGCGCTACGCATTCCACGAAGAAGTCGAGGGTGTAGGTTTCGTCCTCGGGCTTGTCTGAAAAGCCGAAGCCGACGATGTCGAGCACGATGGAGCGATAGCCATTGGCGGCGATCTTGGCGTAATTCCCCTTGAAGTTGCTGTGGCCGCTGGCGCCCGGGCCGGAGCCGTGGAGCCAGACCACCACCGGCCCTTCCCCGCAATCGATGTAGTGCATGCGGTAGCCGTTGGCGCAAACCGCGTAGCGGTGCTCCGGCAGTACGCCCTTCAGTTCCGGCTCGCCGCGCACCCAGGGCGCGGCATCAGCGCCCAAGCTCAGAGCCCCAGGTCGGCGTTGTCCTCGCCCAGCAGCACGCCACCCATATTGACTGCAAACGGCGTTGAGTGATTCGCCACGTGGGCCTGGCTGGCGAGGATGTCCAGGTGGTTTGCCAGCACGTCACTGCCATTGCGAATACCCGAAGAGCCCACCGCCTTGAGCATTTGCCCGGACAGCTCGACACAGCGGTCGGCGACGATAGCGGAGTCATAGCGGTAGCGGACCCGGTCCTCGATAGGTATAGGCTCGCCCTCGCGGGTGCAGTCCATCATCTGGTCGAAGTTGCGGTACATCACCAGCTTCATCTGCTCCAGCTCCGAACGCACTTCAGCGGCGATGCGGCGCGCAAAAGGATCGTTGCGCATGGGCACAGGACCGGCAACGCGGGTTTTTGCAACCTCCTGGTAGGCTCCCAGTTGGCCCTCCAGGGCGCCCAGTGAGGCGGTACATACGGCGCGCACGAATACCTGCATAAACGGCATCCTGTACAGCGGCGCCGAGTTGACTGCATTGCCAGGGTTGTCGCAGTTGAAGCCATCCACGACCTTGTGGCTTCGGTACTCGGGGACGAACACGTCCTCCATCACCACATCGTGACTGCCGGTACCTTGCAGGCCTACCACGTCCCAGTTGTCGACGATCTCGTAGTCTTCGATCGGCACCAGGAAGGTGCGATAGTTCTTCATGTCGAAGGGCGCGTCTTCGGTCGGCACCACGGCGCCCACGAAAACCCACTTGCAGTGTTCGCAACCGCTGGAGAAGCTCCAGCGACCGCTGAGGCGGAAACCACCCTCCACCGGAGTGACCTTGCCCACTGGTGCGTAGGACGAGGAAATCAGCACTTCAGGGTCTTCGCCCCAGACGTCCTCGGCAGCGCGCTCATCGAACAGCGCAATCTGCCAGTTGTGCACGCCGACCACGCCAAGCACCCAGGCGCTGGACATACAGACCTTCGCTATCTCCAGACCCACGGCATAGAACACCTGCGGATCCATGGCGTAGCCGCCGTACTGTTCGGGCTGCAGAATCTTGAAGAAGCCGGCATCGTGGAAGTCGCGGATGGTCTCATCGGGCACCCGACGCTCACGCTTGCACTGCTCCTTGCGCTGGAGCAGCACCGGCGCCAGTTCACGGGCCGCTGCCAGCAGGGCGTCTGCCCGCGGTGAACCCATGCTGTAGGGGCTGATCGCCCCGATCTTGGCTTGTGCAGTCATCTTCCTGTTCTCCACCTGGGACTGAATGCTTCCCATTACAACGGCGTCGCCATGCAGGCGCATCACTCGTTTGGGTTATTTTTATTTAATTGATATTTTTCAATAGGTTACGTCTAACTCTGCAGGTATATTCTTGGCTATTTCCCACCCTACTCGACCACGGCGTCGCCGAAGCGGGTGGGCTCGCCGAAGAACTCGCGGTGCGAGGGCGG
>JAZBOY010000101.1:0-10424 GCA_036351375.1 Halieaceae bacterium | reverse complement strand
CCCCTGATCGGGCTGTTTGCCCAGAAAGGCGTGTACGGCCTGGCGGCGGCATCCACCGTGCCGATCCTGTTCGGCGTGCTGTACCGCGGCGCGCTACCGGTGTGGCTGGTGGGTAGCGCGGCGGGCCTCGGCCTGGCTCTGCACCTGCTGCTGAACCTGTTTGGCGGCGTCAGCAACCCGGCTGTTTCCGCCAGCTACGCGATCATTGCCTCGGTGGCCTATGCGCTGGCCGCCCTGGCGTTGCTCCGGCTCCGGTCGGCGAGCTGAGCACTTTTGCCGATGAATGCCATTTTTCGGGCTTGACAATTCAACGCCTGTTGAATATTTTGCAACAACATTTCAACAAATGTTGAAAACCAATAAATATAAAAGGTATCTGACAATGAACCACTCCCCTATCCGCAATCGTCTCGCCGTGGCTGTGGCCCTGGCGTCCACTGCAGCTTTTGCTCCCATGCCGACCAGTGCACAGGAAGGGGCAATGCTGGAAGAAGTCACCGTTACCGCCCGGCGCCGTAACGAAAGCCTGCAGGATGTGCCCATCGCAGTGACCGCGTTCAGCGGTGAAACCCTGAAGCTGCGGGGCGCGGCTGACATCACCGAACTGGCCCAGCAGGCGCCCAGCGTCACGTTGGAACCCTCGCGCGCCACCAACACCACCCTGACCGCTTTCATCCGCGGTATTGGCCAGCAGGACCCGCTGGCCGGTTTCGAGCAGGGCGTGGCGCTGTATATCGACGATGTTTACCTGGCGCGACCGCAGGGTTCGCTGCTGGACATTTACGACGTCGAGCGCATCGAGGTACTGCGCGGCCCGCAGGGCACCCTCTACGGCCGCAACGCCGTGGGCGGCGCCATCAAGTACGTCACCCGCCGCCTGTCTGACAAGCCGGAGCTGAACCTGCGCGCCTCCTATGGTGAAGAGGACCAGATGGACCTGGTGGGTACCGCTTCCTACCCGCTGACTGACACCTTCCGGGTCGGCGGCACCGTGGCCTCCTTCCAGCGTGATGGTTTCGGTGAAAACCTCACTACCGGCGACGACCAGTACGAGAAAGACATCTTTGCCTTCCGCGTCAGCGCGGAGTGGGAGCCCACCGAAGACCTGCTGGTGCGCTTTGCCTACGACGACACCCAGGACGACACCAACCCGGTGGCCGGCCACCGGCCGTTCCCGGCGGTGACCACCGGTGAGCCAGTACTAGGTAACCTCCGTGATACCTTCGCCGGCGCTGCCGACCAGCCCTCCACCGCCGGCATCGGCGGCAACAACGAGGTCGAGGTCAAGGGCGGCAGCCTGAGCATCGACTGGGACCTGAACGAATCCATCACCCTGCGCTCCATCACCGCCTATCGCGAGGATGACACCGAGTCGGTCATCGACTTCGACAGCCTGCCGCAGATGGATTTCGACGCCCAGGTCATCTACGAGAACGAACAGTTCAGCCAGGAATTCCAGATGCTCTACAGCAACGAGCGCTGGAACGCGGTGCTGGGTGTTTACTACCTGGATGCCGAGGCCGGTAACGACTTTGACGTGGTGCTGGCTCAGCTGGTTCCAGGTCTGGGCCTGACCGCCTACACCGGCGGCCAGATCGACACCGAGGCCTGGTCAGTGTTCGGCGACGTCACCTACGACATCAACGACAAGTGGTCGGTATCCGTCGGCCTGCGCTGGACCGACGACGAGCGTGATGCCGACGTGTTCCGCGCCAGCTATCTGGGCATTGGCTCGCCGGCCTTCGGTAACGACGATGCGATTCTCAATGCCATCACCAGTGACTACCAGAACGACGAGACCTTCGACAACCTGGCGCCGCGTATCAACGTCACCTACCGCATCAATGAAGACGCGCAGGTGTATGCGGGCTACAGCCAGGGCTGGAAGGCCGGCAGCTTCGACCCGCGGGGCGCCAACTTCGAAACGCCGGAGGCAGCCGAGGGCTTTGATGAAGAGACCCTGGACTCCTACGAAGTGGGTCTGAAAGCCGACTGGCTGGACGGCCGACTGCGCACTAACATCGCTGCCTTCTACAGCGAATACGATGACATGCAGATTCCCGGCTCAGTGGGCGTCGACACAGACGGCGACGGCGTCAATGACGACTTTGTTGGCACCGTTACCAACGCCGGGCAATCAGAGATTTCCGGTATCGAGGTCGAGGGTAACTGGCTGCTGACCGAGCGCTTCTCGGCGCAGTTTGCCTACAGCTACCTGGATGCCGAGATCACCGAGTGGATCCTCAACGGCGTCGACGTATCCGACGACCGGGCCATCCAGAACACGCCGGAGAACATGGCCTTCCTGGGCCTGACCTACGTGGCCGATGCCTTCGGCGGCACCTTGAACCTCAATGCCAACTGGTCCTACAAGGACGACATCCAGCAGTTTGAGATTGCCTCCCCGGATATCGACCAGGACTCCTACAGCCTCTATAACGCCAGCGCCGTCTGGCTGAGCCCGCAGGGCACCTGGTCGCTGGGACTGCACGGCAAGAACCTGGGGGACGAGGACGTGCGCACCGCCGGCTACTGTTTCGGCTTCCAGGACTGTCCGTCTTCCCTGGGCCTCGAGAACAACACTACGGTCTTCTACGCGCCGCCGCGCACCTGGACGGCTACCGTTGAGTACAACTTTCAGTAGTGCGTGACTCCGGGCCGCAGGGATGTGGCCCGATTTTTTCCCGAGCACGTTTTCCCGAGCAAAATGTTCATGAGCGCATTCGAGTCTCAGGCCCCACTGCTGCCTGAAATCCTGGCCCTGCACGGCCGTTGGCGGGGTGATCGCGAAGCGGTGTGCTGCGAGGGCGAGCGGCTCAGCTGGCGCGAGTTCGTGGCCGCCAACCACCGCTTTGCCCACGGCCTTCTGGCGGCGGGTATCGAGCCCGGCGATCGGGTCGGCATCGTCATGTCCAACGGGCTGCCGATGCTGCAGGCCCTGTTCGGTACCATGGCAGCCGGTGCCGTGTCCGTACCCATCAATCTCTCGGTCAGTAACGAGGCCCTGCAGTCGATGCTGGGCGATGCCGGCGTGCGCGCACTCATCGTCACCGATGACCAGCTCGCGCGGGTATCGGCAGAGGCGCTGCCGGACAGCCTGGTGCTGAAGCTCTGTGAGACGCCGCCGGATTCAAGCTGGGCCTCGATTGAAGCGCTAGGTAACGGCCAGCCCGAGCACCTGCCAGGTATTCCCCTCGCTGACGACGCGCTGGTCAATATCATCTACAGCTCCGGCACCACCGGCCAGCCCAAGGGTATTGCCCACAGCCACCGCGGCCGCCTGGACTGGGCCTACGACCTGGCGATTGCGCTGCGCTACCACGGCGCTGCCCGCACCCTTTTGACCATCGGCCTGTACTCCAATATTTCCTGGGTCGGCATGCTGTGTACCCTGCTGGGCGGCGGTAGCCTGGTCATTCACCGGCGCTTCGATGCCCGGGACTTTATCGACACGGTTCGCCGGGAGCGCGTGACCCATACCGCCATGGTGCCCATCCAGTTCCAGCGGGTGATTGAGGCGCTGGGGCCGGATGACGATGTCTCGAGCATGCAGGCGATGATGTCCTGCGGCTCACCGCTGCACGAGCAACTCAAGCGCGACATCTTCGCCGCATTTCCCTGCGGTATCATCGAGCTGTACGGCCTTACTGAAGGCATCATCACCACCCTGGACCCGGAAGATGCCGAGGGCCGCTGGGCCTCCGTCGGCAAACCGCTGGTGGGAACCGATATTCGCCTGGTCGATGACAGCGGTGCGGAAGTGCAGGCGGGAGAGAGCGGCGAGATCGTATCCCGCGGCCGCATCACCATGCCCGGTTACTGGCAACGCGACGATGCCAATGCCGAGGCGGCGCTGGTAGACGAGGCCGGCGTGCAGTGGCTGCGCTCCGGCGACATCGGCAAGCTCGACCCGGAGGGCTTTCTCTATATTGTCGACCGCAAGAAGGACATGATCCTGTCCGGCGGCCAGAACATCTACCCCCAGGATATCGAGGCGGTGCTGGTGCGCCACGATGGCGTCAACGATGTGGCGGTGATCGGCGCCGCCAGCAAGCGCTGGGGTGAGACCCCGGTAGCCCTGGTGGTACCGGAGCAGGCGGCGGGTTTTGACGCCGATGCCGTACTCAGCTGGGCCAACGGCCAGCTTGGCCGCCAGCAGCGGCTGGCGGATGTGCTGGTGGTCGAAGAGCTGCCGCGCAACCCCAACGGCAAGATTCTCAAGCGCGAATTGCGCAGCCAGTTCGCCAAGCTAAGCTACGACTGAACCCGGTGGAGGAAAAGCGCATGGCAAGCTTTGATGATTTCTACTATCCCGGCCACGACGGCCTCAAGCTCTACGCCCGCGACTACCGTCATTCCTCGCCGCGAGCCACCATTCTCTGCATGCACGGCCTGACCCGGAATTCCGCCGACTTCGCCGGCATCGCCGACCACTTGGCAAAGGACTATCGGCTGCTCGTGGTAGAGCAGCGCGGCCGCGGCCTTTCCGAGTGGGACAGCAACGCAGCCAATTACCAGCCTGCGGTCTATGTGCAGGACATGTTTGCGCTGCTCGACCAGCTCGGGCTCGACCGGGTAGTACTGCTGGGCACCTCGCTGGGCGGATTGATGTCGATGATCATGGCCGCCATGCAGCCCCAGCGCCTGCGCGCCGTGATCATGAACGACATCGGCCCGGTGGTGAACCCCGAAGGCCTGGAACGCATCAAGGATTACGTCGGCAAGTCCGGCCCGGTCGGCAGCTGGGGCGAGGCAGTTGCACAGCAGAAAGCGATCAACGGCAAGGAGTTCCCGGATTTCAGCGAGCAGCAGTGGCTGGACTTCTGCCACGCCCTGTACCGGGAAAACGACGAAGGCATCCCCGTACTGGCCTACGACCCGGCCATCTCCCAGCCCATGACCGAAGACCAGGATGCCGCCGTACCCCCCGACCTGTGGCCCGCCTTCGACGCCCTCAAGCCAATACCCACACTGGTGATTCGCGGCGTGCTCTCTGACATACTCGCAGAGGACTGCGTGGCGGAGATGCAGTCCCGCAAGCCGGACCTGAGCGTGGCCCAGATACCCAATCGCGGCCACGCCCCGATTCTCGACGAGCCCGACAGCATCGCCGCCATCGACCGATTCCTCGAGGAGGCCCTGTCATGACCCGAATCCTGCTGGCACTTGCTGCCACCACTTTGCTCGCCGCCTGCGCCGCCGAAGAAGAACCCACCGGCGCCATCCCCCAGCACCAGCTCGACTCGATGAAAAAAGCCGAAGACGTCGAAGCCATGATGCAGAACGCGGAGCAGGAACGCCGCGATCAGATGGATAACCAGTAGGACGAAGATCCGCTGTTCAACTGAGTTCGTCTAGATTGGCTGAGATGCTGGGGCGAATCGAGCTGCTTGCTGCAGTTGCGAAACCTTCAGGGCGCGCTTTGCATGTTGCCCGCTAGAAGGGCTTTCTGCGAGCACTGTCCGAGTCCCAAAAATCGCGCAGCGATTTTGGTCGAGTTGCGCAGCAGCTTTTAGCGGGCAACATGCAGCGACCGTTTCGCAACTGCAGCAAGCAGTTCGATTCGCATCGCTCTGAGGGTCAAACCACAAACGCGCTGACAGCCGCCCATGCCGATTTTCCCGCACTTAGTATTTCAGGGGGTCAGGCCCGTTCAGGCATCTCAGGTGCTTGCAGGACTTCGCGTTCGCCGCGTACCACGATCGTGTGGCCGCTGACCTCCACCATGCCCTCGCTCTCCAGCTTCTTGAGCATGCGACCCGCCACTTCCCGGGAACAGCCGGCAATGCGCGCCAGTTCCTGGCGTGACACCTTGAGCTGCATACCGTCTGGGTGGGTAAGGGCGGCGGGCTCGCGGCACAGGTCCAGCAACGCGTTGGTGATGCGACCGCGGGCGTCGACGAAGGCCAGGTCGTGGAGCTTGCGGGTGGTCTGGGTCAGGCGCTCCGCCATCTGTGCACCGATGTGGTAGAGCACATCCGGGTATGCATCCTTCAGGTCCTGGAAGGCCTCGTAACCGATCTCGGCCACTTCGCACTCGGTCTTGGCCTGCACCGTGGCGTAGCGTACCTTGCTGACCCGCTTGTACAGGCCCATCTCGCCGAAGAAGTCGCCGGCGTTGACGTAGTTGAGAATCAGGTCCTGGTCGTCATCGCTCTTGATGCTGATCGCCAGCGTGCCATCGATGACAAAGAAAAAGGACTCACTGGGCTCCCCCGCCTCGACGATAATCGAGCGTGGTTTGAAGCGCTTGCGCTCGCAGTGACCGAGGAAGCTTTCGAGGTTGGGCAAGTTTGCGAGGATCTGGGGGTTTATCACCAGCTGTCCGCCCGTTGGCCTTGTTGTTTCGCTAGTGTAAAGCCCTTTGGCGGGTGTCTCCAGTGCTATGATGCTGAATTTCCGGCACGCCAAACTATCCATGGCGTCGTCGCGTAGCAAAATCCACCCCGCACCGGGACCCATTCATGGCAGCTCACATCCGCGGTATCCACCATATCAACTTCCTGGTCCGCGACCTGGACGCCGCCGAAACGCGCTATCGCCAGCTCTTTAGCCTGGGCCCTGCTATCCGTGGCGAACTGCCGGGTCGCGGCGTCGAGACCGCGCGTTTCCCCCTGGGTGACAGTTGGCTGGTGCTGGTGCAGCCGACCTCGGATGAGGGCGAACCGGCCCGGCTGCTGCGCGAGCACGGCGAGGGCTTCATGTTGCTGTCCCTGGCGGTGGACGATCTTGACGCGGCCGCCGATGGCATCGCCGGGGATGGACTGTCCCTGGGCCAGGAACGTAGCGGCCTCGATGGCTGGCGGGTGGCCGACCTGCCGCTGGAGGCCACCTTCGGTGCCCAACTGCAGCTGTGTGAGGATGGCAATGGATCTTGAACGCGAAGCGGTGGGGCTGGGGAAGCGCCCGGCGCTGCTGCTGGTGGATATGATCAACGGCTTTACCGACCCGGCCTGCCCCCTGGGCAGTGACTGCCCGGAGGTGGTAGCCGCCAACGCCCGGCTGTTGGAGGCGTTTCGGCGCCATGAACTGCCGGTGTTCTACACCACCGTGGTCTATCACGACGATGGCCAGGCGCAGGTGTTCCGCAATCGGCTGCCCGCGCTCAACGTGCTCGAGCCCGACTCGCACTGGGTGCAGGTCGACCCGGCACTGGCCCCGCGGCCGGGGGAAGTGGTGCTGGAGAAGCAGTGGGCCAGCGCCTTTTTCGGTACTGATCTCGCGGCCCAACTGCGCGCGGCGGAGGCGGATTCGCTGGTGGTGACCGGCCTGACCACCAGCGGCTGTGTGCGCGCCACGGTGGTGGACGGGCTGCAGCATGATCTGCCGGTGGTGGTGCCGCGGGAGGCGGTGGGAGACCGCAATCCTGAGGCCCACGCCGCCAATCTTCACGACATGAATGCCAAGTACGCCGACGTCCTGTCCCTGGACGAGGTGATCGCCCTGCTGGACCGCTGATCCGCCGCTGGTCTGAAACCGTTTTTCACACGTACGTCTAGCAATTGTCCAGCTTCATGGACAGATAACAGTCCATCTTGAGGGGCGTATAACAATGCAAAAACGTGTGGTTTGTCAGGCGGTTGCAGCCGCCATCATGGGAACGGGTATCGCTCTGCCGCCGGCGGCATCGGCACAGGCACTGCTCGAGGAAATCGTGGTCACCGCGCGTAAGCGCTCCGAAAGCCTGCAGGACGTGCCGATCGCCGTCACCGCCTTTACCAGCGACCAGATCCAGGCCGCCGGTATCGAGCGGCCGCAAGACTTCATCATGCTGACCCCCAACGTCACCATCGTGGACACCGCCAATACCGGTGACACCCAGGTGACCATTCGCGGCCAGTACTCCACCCGCGACTCGGAAAGCTCTTTTGCCTACGTGCTGGACGGGGTGCTGATTACCAACCCCAACGGTTTCAACGGCGAGCTGTTTGATATCGAACAGATCGAAATCCTGAAGGGCCCGCAGGGTGCGCTGTACGGCCGCAACGCGGTCTCCGGCGCCATCATCGTCAACAGCAAGCGGCCGACCAATGAGTTTGAAGCGCGCATCAAGGGCGGCGTGGGTGACGACAACCTGGTCAAGGGCCAGGCCATGGTCAGCGGTCCGATCATAGAAGATGAGCTGTACGGCCGCGCCACCATCAGCTATCGCGATACCGACGGCCAGTTCGACAACGACCTGACCGGTGACGACGACGCAATCAACTACATGGAAGACACCAGCGCGCGCCTGCGTCTGGTCTGGGAACCCAGTGAGCGGCTGAGTCTGGATTCACAGTTGTTCTACCGCGACGTGGAAGCGGGGGCGATTAACTTTAACGCCACCTTCGCCTTGCCTGGCGCGGCTGAGTTCCTCGGCAACCCGGACCTGAACAAGGACGTCAACGACACCGACTTTCGCTTCATCTTCAACGTGCCAGGCGAGAACGAGCAGGAAAACACCTTTTTCTCGATCAAGGCAGATTACGAAATGGATTTCGCCACCTTGACCGTGATCGGCGCCTACGACGACCTGGAGGAATCGCTGATCTCCGACGGTACCAGCGCAGCCTTTGGCGGCTATTCGCTCGGCAACCCGGAATCGCAGGCGGCCTGTACCGAGTCCTACAACAGCTTTGACACCTCGCTGCTGGTCAGCCCCTTCTACGCCATCCAGGACGGCAACCCGCCGGGAACCTTCGTGCCCGAGTTCGGCGGCCTGAACGGGCTGCTGCCGGCCTATTCTCCCACCACCTGTGACGGCTACCAGTACCAGGAGCGCAACCAGGAGAGCACCTCCATCGAGGTCAAGCTGACTTCGAACGAGGAAGGCGCGTTCCGCTGGGTGGCGGGCATGTACTACGCCGACATCGAGCGCGAAGTCGTAGTGGCCTACGGCGCCGACCTGGGTCTTGGCTTTATCAAGGCGCCCTACGTGCCGCCGGAAGGGCCGAACCCTACCGACCAGCTGTTCTGGGATGATTTCGATACCGAGGTATTCGCCGTCTTCGGCCAGGTGGAAATCGATGTAGGGGAGCGCGGCGAGCTGGCCCTGGCCCTGCGCTATGACGAGGAGCAGCGCGAAGTGTCCAACAACGTGCCGAACGTGCGCGCCGCGCAGATCTTCGGCTTCTTCGGCGAGACCCCGCCCATCAACCCGGCCTTTGACGGCTCCGGCACCGACACGATCCCGGATCGCGACGAGACCTTTGATGAGTGGCAGCCGAAAATCAGCTACACCCATGCGTTTACCGATGACCTGAACGTCTACGGTTCATACGGTGTGGGCTTCCGCTCCGGCGGCTTCAACAGCATCGGCAGCCAGGCCACCGTGGACGGCACCTTCGGCACCTATCCGACGGCGCCGCAGAACGTGCGCGACGACTTCGACAAGGAAGTGACTGACACCTACGAGATCGGCGTCAAGTCCAAGTGGCTGGACAATCGCCTGCGCGTTAACGCTGCAGTGTTCTACACCGAGATCGATGACTACCAGTTCTTCAACTTCTTCGCCGGCCCCTTTGGCCTGCTGCGGGTAGTCACCAACATCGACGAGGCCGAGATCTGGGGCGCCGAGGTGGACTTCGCCTGGGCCTTCAACGAGTACTTCACCTTCTCCGGTGGCTACGGCATCGTTGATACCGAGATCAAGGAAAACCAGAACCGCCCCTACACCGAGGGCAACGACCTGCCCTACGCACCGGAAGCCAACGGCACCCTGAGCCTGGACTTCAGCGCCCCGGTGTTCGGCGACCTGGAGTTTACTACTCGCGTCGACTACCAGTACGTGGGCACCACCTGGTTCCACTCGGTACAGAGCAATGAGACGGTGAACTTCTTCACCGACCTGTCTGACGTCTACGGTGTACCGGGCTTCGGCTTCGGCACCAGCGAATACTCCAACACCGAGCGCGACGACTACTTCACCATGAACCTGCGAGTCGGCCTGCACGGCGAGCAGTGGTCAGTCGTCGCCTGGAGCCAGAACATCACCGACGAGGACTACCTCGAGGAAATAATCCCGGCACCGGAATTCGGCGGTTCCTTCAACCACCCGAACCCGGGCCGCATCAGCGGCGTGGATTTCACCTACAACTTCTAGCGCCCTCACCGGCACAGAAGACACCAAGGGGCCTTCGGGCCCCTTTTTCGTTGTCTCCTGAACAAACACTTGCTCTGTGGATTTGACTCCGTAGGACGGGCGGAATCTATGTTGGCCTCCTCCGCGGACCGTCGCCGGCCAGGACGGCCGGCGCCGAGCGAGCCATGGAGGGCCTGCCCCTCTTTTCGGGTATGGCATGCTTGTAGCGTGTCCGTGGAGGAGGCCAACCCAGATCACGCCCGAGCTACGGAGCTAAAACACCCCGGGAGGCCTGAAATGCCCGAAGTGAGCTTCATGCCGGTGCCCGTGTGTAGTGGGAAGTCTCTGTGGTCTTGCGCTGGCT
>JAZBOY010000100.1:0-109331 GCA_036351375.1 Halieaceae bacterium | reverse complement strand
TTCGGTGGCGGCGGCCACTTCCGCCGCATCCATGCCGCGCAGGAACTCCGACTGCACCTCATCGCCGAGCTCCTGGAGGATTTCGCCCTCGTCCTCCTCGTCCACCAGCTGCCAGAGTACGGCCCGGGTCGGCGGCGGTGAGGATTCGAGCAGGCGTGCTACCTCGGGGGCGGGGAGGGCGTTGAGCATGTGCCGCACGTTGACGAAGGTGCCGCTGCCCAGCGCGCGTGTCAGCTCTTCGAGCTGCGCCTGGGTGCGATTGGTTTCCGTGGCCTGGCCCATTACCCGGCACTCCTGGGGCATGGCACAGCATTGTGTGTACCAGCGTGCGCCGGGCAACGCATTACTCGCCCTCGTCGAAGCGGTTCTCGATCAGTTGCGTAATGGCGGCCAGCGCTTCCTCTTCGTCCTTGCCCTCAACCTGCAGCTCCAGCTCGGTGCCTTTGCCGGCGGCCAGCATCATCACCGACATGATGCTCTTCCCGTCCACCAGTTTGCCGGCCTGGCCGACCTGGATGGTACTGGAGAAGGTGGACGCACAGCTGACGAACTTGGCGGCTGCTCGCGCGTGCAAACCCAGCTTGTTGATTATTGTAATTTTCTGCCGGAGCATGTTCTGCCTTGTGCTTATGACTCGGGGTTTTGCTGCAGCCTGTCTGCGGCGCCGTCACCGGCCTGGGGTGGTGGGCTGCCCTGCAACTCGCGGTGTCGCAGGTTGGCTTGCGGGTAATCCTCGCGGAAGCGACGGTAGAGTTTCTCAGCGAGATATACTGAACGATGTTGCCCACCCGTACAACCGACGGCAATCGTGATGTAGCTGCGATTGCTTTCGCGGTAGCGCGGCAGCCAGCTATCGAGGAAGCTCGCCATTTCATCGAACAGCTCCAGTGCCATGGGCTGCTCCTCGAGGAATGCCACTACCTCCGGGTCACGCCCGGTTTGCAGGCGCAGCGACTTTTCCCAGTGCGGATTGGGCAGGATGCGCACATCGAATACCAGGTCGGCATCGGACGGCAGCCCGCGCTTGAAACCGAAAGACTGGAACAGCACGGATATCTCGCCGGACCGGGCGCCCACCAGCCGCTCGCGAATGGCTGAACGCAGCTCGTAGATCGTCATCTGGCTGGTGTCGATCACCAGCGAGGCGGCGCTGGCGATGGGCTCGAGAATCGCCCGTTCCCGGGCTATGGCGTCGGCCAGGGGCGTATCGCTTGCGCTGAGCGGGTGGCGTCGGCGGGTTTCGCTGAAGCGCTTGATGAGACTGGCGTCATCGGCGTCGAGGAACAGGATGTCCATGTCCACGCTGGCGGGCAACTCCGCCAGCAGCGTGGAGAAACTTTCAAGGTCGACGTGGGCGTTGCGGGCATCGATACAGACCGCGAGCCCGGCCGGGGAGAGCGGCTCTGACAGGCCGCGTTCGACCAGGGCGGGCAGCAGCGTCGCCGGCAGGTTGTCGATGCAGTAGAAACCCTCGTCCTCAAGCTGGTGCAGCGCGGTGCTCTTGCCCGAGCCCGAGCGTCCGCTGATGATGACCAACCGCATGCCGGTTCAGAGCTCGTAGTCGACTGCCGCCCGATAGAGCGCTTCGTCGCTCTCCGCCGCGCGCAGAGCGTCGCAGAACGCGGCCTGGCTCAGCAGCCGTGCCAGTCCGGCGAGAATGTCCAGATGCTCCTGGGTGGCCTCTTCCGGCACCATGAGAATGAACAGGATGTCTACCCGCTGGCCGTCACTGGCGTCAAAGTCGACCGGTTCCTCCAGGGTAATCAGGCTGCCCACGGGTTCCTGGCAAGCGGTCAGCCGGCAGTGGGGAATGGCAATGCCGTCCCCCAGCGCCGTACTGCCCAGTCTCTCGCGAGCCAGCAGGTTGTTGTAGATCTCGGCAGCTTCCAGGTCTGAACGTCGCTCGGCGATGAGCGCCGACGCGGTTTCAATGACCTTTTTCTTGCTGGTGCCGGGCGCCGCGCAGAAGGTCAGCGCGGGGCTCAGAAGCTCTTTTAGCTGGAACATCAGTGGCCGCGCATTTTTTCCTTGTGCTTGATGAGTTGGCGGTCCAGCTTGTCCGCGAGCATGTCGATGGCGGCGTACATGTCCTCTGACTCGGCATTGGCGAAGATATCGGCACCGGATACGTGTACCGTTGCCTCCGCCTTTTGCACCAGCTTCTCCACAATCAGAGTCACGTCCGTGTTCGTGATCTGGTCAGAATGTCGTTGCAGTCGATCGAACTTGGTGAGTACGTACTCCCGCAGCGCGGGCGTGACGTCAACATGGTGACCGCTGATTGTGATTTGCATATGTCGCTCCTGTTACGCGTGGGCGCCAGCCGGTCTTGTAAGCCTAGACCAGTCGCTTGCGCTCGTTTGAGGGTGGGATCACCAGGGACTCTCGATACTTCGCGATGGTCCTGCGCGCCACCTTGATACCCTGTTCTGCGAGCAGGCTGGTGATCTTGCTGTCGCTCAAGGGCTTCCTCGGATTTTCGGCGGCGATCAGCTTCTTGATCAAGGCCCTGATAGCCGTCGAGGAACACTCTCCGCCCGACGCCGTGTTGACGTGGCTGGAGAAAAAATACTTCAGCTCGAAGATGCCCCGCGGGGTGTGCATGTATTTCTGGGTCGTGACCCGGGAGATCGTCGACTCATGCATTTCCACCGCCTCGGCGATGTCGTGCAGAACCAGTGGCTTCATCGCCTCTTCGCCGTACTCGAGGAAACCGCGCTGGTGTTCGACGATGCGGGTGGCGACCTTCATGAGAGTTTCATTGCGGCTCTGCAGGCTTTTCAGGAACCAGCGGGCTTCCTGCAGGCTGTCGCGCATGTAGGTGTTGTCGGCGCTGTTGTCGGCGCGCTTCACCAGTCCCGCGTAGTCGGTGTTGATCTTCAGGCGGGGGGCGATGTCGGGGTTCAGCTCCACGACCCAGGCCCCGTTCCTCTTGCTGACAAATACGTCCGGCACCACGTACTCGGTATTGTCCGTACCGATGGACTGGCCGGGGTTGGGATTGAGCGACTGTATCAGCGCCAGCACCTCGCGCAGCTCCGGCTCGCGGATCTTGCTGCGGCGGATCAACTGGGCGTAGTCGCGATTGCCCAACAGGTTGATGTAGCGATTGACCACCAGCCGCGCCTCGGCCAGGTAGGGAGTATCCGGCGCCAGTTGGTGCAGCTGCACCAGCAGGCATTCACGCAGGTCGTGGGTGCAGACGCCGGGCGGGTCGAACTGCTGCAGGCGGTGCAGTACCGCCATCACCTCGTCCAGTTCGACGTCGAGGTCGGCAGCAAGGCCCGACCAGATGTCTTCCACCGGTGCGGTCAGGCGGCCGTTGTCGTCGGTGCCGTCAATGATCGCCATGGCGATCACGCGGTCGGTATCTGACAGCCGGGTCAGGTTGAGTTGCCAGAGCAGGTGATCGCCGAGGGTTTCACCGCTGGCGTTGCGGCTGTCGAAATCGAAATCGCCCTCCGGCGCTGCCGCAGGTGCTGAGCCCATCGGCGACTGGTAGACGTCATCCCACTGGGTATCCACCGGCAGTTCGTCCGGGATGCTGGCGTCGAAATCGGATAGTTCACGCTCGGCGCTGGCGGTGCTGTCGCTGCGTTGCTCGGTGTCCTGGCTGTCGCCGCTGTCGGCTTCCAGGGACTCCTCCACGTCCAGCATAGGGTTGGTATCCAGGGCTTCCTGGATTTCCTGCTGCAGGTCGAGGGTAGAGAGCTGGAGCAGCTTGATAGCCTGCTGCAGCTGGGGTGTCATTACCAGCTGTTGGCCAAGCTTAAGTTGTAGGGATTGTTTCATAGTGGTTGGCTGCTCCCTGCGGCCAGTGTAGCCCTGCTACAGTGACGAGGCAACTTTGGCATGAAACTAGCATGGCTTTTAGGTGGGAGGGCTATTTCAGCCGGAATAAATTGGTGAAAATGTGAGCGAATCCCCATCCCCGGGGGCTTCGGGCGCCTAAAGACGGAATTCGTGGCCCAGGTAAACCGAGCGTACCTGCTGGTCGGCGAGGATGTCGTCGGCGCTGCCGGCGGCGATGATGTGTCCCTCGCCGACGATATAGGCCTTCTCGCAGATGCTCAGGGTCTCACGCACATTGTGGTCGGTGATCAGCACGCCAATGCCCCGCGACTGTAGGTGAGAGACGATGGCCTTGATGTCATTGACCGAGATCGGGTCGACCCCGGCAAAGGGCTCATCCAGCAGAATGAAATCGGGCTCATTGGCCAGTGCCCGGGCAATCTCGACCCGGCGCCGCTCGCCACCCGACAGCGACATGCCGGCACTGTCGCGAATATGGGTGATATGGAACTCCTCCAGCAACTCCTCGACCTTCTCGCGGCGCTGGGCCCGCTTGAGGTCACGGCGATGCTCGAGGATGGCCATCAGGTTGTCCTCCACCGACAGCTTCCGGAAGATGGAGGCTTCCTGGGGCAGGTAACCGATGCCCTTGCGGGCCCGGCCGTGCATGGGCAGCCGCGTCAGGTCCTGGCCGTCGATGGTGATCATGCCGCGGTCCGGCGGCACGATGCCGACAATCATGTAGAAGCAGGTCGTCTTGCCGGCGCCGTTGGGGCCCAGCAGGCCAACAATCTGGCCGCTTTCGATTTCCAGGCTCACGTCCCGCACCACGGCGCGGCCGCGGTAGCTCTTCGCGAGGTTGCTAGCGGTGAGAACGGCCAAGAGAGCGTCGCCTATTCGCCTTCTTCCAGCTTGTGGGACGGGATGACGACCTCGACGCGGCTGTTGGTATTGGACTCCGCAGCGGCTTTCACCAACTGCTGGTTGATGAAGTAGTCGATCAGGTCGCCGCGGACGGTAGAGCCGTCCTGTTCGACCTGGGCGTTTTCGCGCAGCTGCACACGCTCTTCACTGCGGAAATACTCGATGATGTCGCCGTGGGCGTGCATCAGCGGGCTGTCGGGCTCGGGCTGCTGCTGCATGCGCGCCGGCGAGCCCTCCGCCACAATGCGCTCGGCCTCGTTTTCCAGCCGGTAGAAGGTGATGCGATCGGCGGTAATCTTGATGGTGCCCTGCACCAGCTCCACATTGCCCTGGTAGACCGTGCGTCCGGTCTTTTCGTCTCGCAGGGCCTCGTCGGTGGTGATGTGGATGGGTTGCTCGGTATCGTCGGGCAGGGCCACGGCCTGGCCGCAGGCCCACACCAGCACAGCCGCCAGCAGGGGCAGCCAGCGGGCCGTCTGTCGCCTGCGGTAGTTCGCCATGGCCCCAGTATAGAGCCTGCCGTGGGGTTGCTTGAAGCGCCGCGTGCCCTGCATTACTGACCCTGGTCAACCAGGAAGCGCTGGCGCTGCTCTTCCAGTCGGTCCTGGGCGTCGAGAATGAACTCGCAGGCCTCGCGCACGGCGCCACGGCCGCCGCGGTGCTGGCTGCGCCAGTCGGCGTGGGAGGCGACAAACTCATCGCCACCGGCCACCGTCATGCCCAGCCCCGCAGCCTGGATCGCGCCCAGGTCCGGCAGGTCGTCGCCCATGTAGGCGACCTGCTCCAGCGCCAGGTCTGTGCCGGCCAGCATTTCCTTGAGGGCGTCCAGCTTGTCATCCCTCCCCTGGACAATGCGCTTGATACCGAGTTCCGCAGCCCGGCGTTCAACAATACTCGAGCGCCGCCCGGTGATGATGATGACTTCGATACCCGCGGCCTGCAGCAGCTTGATGCCCAGCCCGTCCGGCGTGTAAAAGGCCTTGAGCTCCTCGCCGGCGTTGCCGTAATAGAGCCGGCCATCGCTGAGCACGCCGTCCACGTCCAGCGCCAGCAACCTGATGTGCCTGGCTTTCTCCAGTGCAATGCTCAAACCACACCCGCCTTGAGAATGTCCTGCAGTTTGACAACGCCGGTGGGCCGGTGGTTCTCATCAACTGCAATGAGCCCGGTAATGGTTCGCTCTTCCATGATATGCAGGGCTTCGGCAGCGAGGATCTCCTTGTCGATGGTGATCGGGTCCACGCTCATCACAGACTCGATGGTGGAGCTGTGGATGTCGACGTTGTTGTCGAGCGCCCGGCGCAGGTCGCCGTCGGTGAAGACGCCGAGCAGCTTGCCGTCCGCGTCGAGCACCGTGGTCAGTCCCAGGCCCTTGCTGCTGACCTCTACCAGGGCCTCATCCAGCAGCGTGCCGGCGCTGACACGCGGCAGCTCATCGCCGCCGTGCATGATGTCGTCCACCTTGAGCAGCAGCTTGCGACCCAGCGCTCCCGCCGGGTGGGAGAAGGCGAAATCCTCCGCGGTAAACCCGCGCGCTTCCAGCAGGGCAATCGCCAGGGCATCGCCGGCCACCAGCGAGACAGTGGTGCTGGAGGTGGGCGCGAGGTCCATGGGGCAGGCCTCCTGCGCCACGCTGGTGTCCAGGTTGACGTCCGCTGCTCGCGCCAGCACGGAGTTGGCGTTACCGGTCATGGTGATCAGTGGCACCGCCATGCGCTTCAGCAGCGGCAGCAGTGTCACCACCTCGCTGGTTGAACCGCTGTTGCTGAGTGCGATCACGCTGTCCTGGGGGGTGATCATGCCGAGGTCGCCGTGGCTGGCTTCACCGGGGTGCACGAAAAAAGAGGGGGTACCGGTGCTGGCCAGGGTGGCCGCGATCTTGGTGCCGATATGGCCGGATTTACCCATTCCGGTCACCACCACGCGGCCCTGGGTACTGAGCAGGATCTCGCAGGCGCGGGCGAAGGAATCGTCGAGTCGCGCCAGCAGGTCGCTGATGGCATCGCGCTCAAGCTCGACAGTACGGCGCACGGCGCCGAGAAAATCGGGGTGTTCGGGTCTGGACACGGACGGGTTCCGGAAGATTAGCGGGCTGTGTTGTAGAGCCAGTAATAATACAGCGCGTAGAGCAGGAGAAACAGCACGCCCAGGCCGCGGCCAATCTGGTGCTCGCAGGGCGGGCCGCCCATGGCGATACGCCGCAGGCTGGGAGCGTAAAGGCTGCCAGCCAGCAGCAGGGTAATACCGAGCATGGCGGCGTAGTCGCGCAGCAGGACTTCCTGGTCCAGGGCCTGGGTTTCGAATAGGCCCGGCAGTGACATCACGCCCAGCAGGTTGAACAGGTTGGAGCCCATGACGTTACCGAGCGCAATCTCGGCGTGGCCTTTCATGGCGCTGGCCAGCGAAGCGGCCAGCTCCGGGAGGCTGGTGCCGACAGCGACGATGGACAATCCAATCACCAGCGGGCTGACGCCAAGCTCAAGGGCGACATTGCTGGCACCCCACACCAGCACCTTGGAGCTCAACACCAGCAGCACCAGGCCGATGGCAAAGCTGGCCCACGCCCGGGTGGGGTTCATGTGCGGCAGCTCTTCGACGTTGGCTTCCTCTTCGGCGTTGGGGTCGTGCGATTGGGAGCGGATCATTTCGAACAGGATGAAGGCCAGCGCGCCGAGCATGAGCAGGCCGTCGATAGGGTCCAGCTCGAAGTCCAGCAGCAGCAGGCCGCAGCCGAGAGTAACCGCCAGCAGGGTGGGTAGCTCCCGGCGCAGCCGATTCCTGTGTACCGGCAGCGGTGCGATCAGTACGGTAATGCCCAGCACCAGGCCGATATTGGCCATATTGGAACCGATGGCATTCCCCACCGCCAGCTCGCCGGCGCCGGCGATGGCTGCGTTGATACTGACCAGCACTTCCGGGGCGGAGGTGCCGAGGGAGACGATGGTGAGGCCGATGAGAATGGGCGACATTCCCATGTTTTCGGCGATGGCGGCTGCTCCGGCGACGAACAGGTCTGCGCTCCAGACCAGGATGATGAAGCCGACCAGGATGGCGGCCGAAGCGATCAGCATAAAAACTCTATTCCTGTTACAGTTACGCCGCTGCTGAGTACGGCCACCAGGGCACGTTAACTCTTGGTCCTGCCTGTTCCAGCTACCTGGCCCTTTACCTGAGTATCTGAACAGTTACCTGAGTAGCCGCTGTCGTGAACTCGCCTGGGCCGGCACTGTCAAAGCCATTGTCCAGTTAATGGTGCACAGCACCAGTTTGCAATGCGTAGCTATCGTTGGCGCGCAGTGGCTGGCAGAACGGTGCCGGCCTGCTGCGGTCCAAGGACCAGGAAGCATCGTATCATGCCGCGGGCGCCTGCATTATATAAGCGTGCCCGGGCTATTGAAACGCACGCCGCTGGGCCTGTAATAATGGTGTTGCCCGGCGTTGGTACCGTGGCTCAAATACAGAAACAGACTATAGTGGCCGTTTGCGTCGGCCACGATCCAGGACTCAGGGATGAACATGACTGCGCTGCCCCAGATTATTTCAAGCGTTGCTGTCCACAGGGTAGCTTCTGCCCGCCACGCAGTGATTGCACTGCTGATGGCCATCGCGCTCGCCTCCCTCGGCACGCCGCCGGCGACGGCACAGGATGCGAGTGGTGAAGATGCGTACCAGGTGATCGAACGCAATACCACACAGATCATGAACCTGGTGAAGGAGGCCAACGCTTATGCCGATGAAGACCCCGAGCGCTACTTCCGCGAGCTACAGGCGGTTCTTGACGAGGTGGTGGATTTTGCCTACTTCTCACGCGCGGTTATGGGACCCTATGCCAGCCGCAAGCGCTACCAGTCACTGAGTGACGAAGGCAAGCAGGAGCTGCGGGAACAGGTCGAGCGCTTCACCGAGGTGATGCGCGAGGGCCTGGTGAGAACCTACGGCAAGGGCCTGCTGGCGTTTGGCGGTAGTCGTGTGGAAATTCAGCGCCCCGACGCTCCCACTGAGTTGAGTGACAAGGCTGAAATCCGCCAGCTCATCTACAGCGATGCGCCGGAGCCCTACGTCATTGAGTACCAGATGCGCCGGGACAAGGACGGTAGCTGGCGCCTGCGCAATATGATCGTTGAAACCATCAACCTCGGCGTTATCTATCGCAACCAGTTCCAGGCGGCGGCGCGTGACGCAGACGGCGACCTGAATGCGGTGATCGACAACTGGACAACACCGGAAAGCGGCGCCTCGGCGGACTGAAACAGGTGTAGCGCGGCGGGCCGCCAGACTCGCTATTGGTCACCACTTCTCCTAAACTTCACGCTTTTTTACCGCGGGGATAATCATGCAGGCGCAAGAGCTGCAAGCACTGTTGACGAATGAGCTGCCGGGCTGCGAGGTGGAAGTGCGCAGCGAGGGCAGCCATTACGACATCCTGGTCGTGGGTGAGATGTTCGACGGCCTGCGCCCGGTGCAGAAGCAGCAGGCGGTTTACAAGGTGCTCAATCCCCTGATCACCGGCGGCAGTATTCACGCGGTCAATATTCGCACCTTCACGCCTGCCGAGTGGCAGGCACGCAACGACTGAGTGCCTCGCCAGCCACATGTCCGGCACGCTGACCCTCGCGCTCACCAAGGGGCGCATCCTCAAGGAAACCCTGCCGCTGCTGGCGAGGGCCGGCATCGTGCCGGCCGAAGATATCGCCTCCAGCCGCAAACTCGTCTTTGACTGCACGCGCCCGGGCGTGCGACTGCTGGTGCTGCGCGGCACCGATGTTCCCACCTACGTGCGTCACGGCGCCGCGGACCTCGGTGTGGTGGGCAAGGATATCCTTCTGGAAGAGGGGGCCGATGGTCTCTACGAGCCCCTGGATCTCGGTATCGCACGCTGCCGGCTGATGACCGCAGCACCGGTGGGATGGACGCCCGGCCCGGGCCGGGTGCGGGTGGCCACCAAGTTTACCGGCATCGCCCGGCGCTTTTTCGCCGAGCAGGGTCGCCAGGCAGATTTCATCAAACTGTACGGAGCCATGGAACTGGCGCCCCTGATGGGACTGGCTGACGTGATCGTGGATATCGTCGATACCGGTAATACACTGAAAGCCAATGGACTGGAACCGCGCGACCTGATCGCTGATATCAGCACCCGCCTGGTGGTGAACAAGGCCTCCATGCGCAGCCAGCATGCGGCTATCGAGGCGTTGATCGCCGACCTGCGCGAGGTGGTGGCATGATGCAGAGACTGGACACCCGTGAGGCGGATTTCCTGACCCGGCTGGACCGGCTGACGGCCTGGCAGGACAGCGTCGATCGGGAAATCGTGGAAACCGTGGATGCCATCGTGGATGCGGTGATAGCCCGTGGCGATGCGGCGGTGCTGGAGTTCACGGAGCGCTTTGATCGCGTGCAACAGGAATCGGTGGCCGCGCTGGAAATTCCCCGTGAGCGGCTGTCCGCCGCCCTCGAAGGGCTGCCCGCCGAACAGCGCAACGCGCTGGAAGTGGCCGCCCGACGCATACAGGACTACCACCAGCGTCAGCTGGGAGAGTCCTGGCAATACCAGGACGGCACCGGCAGTGTGCTGGGCCAGAAGATTACCCCCATGTCGCGGGTGGGCGTATACGTGCCGGGTGGCAAGGCCAGCTACCCGTCTTCAGTGCTGATGAACGTCATTCCCGCGAAAGTCGCCGGGGTGGGTGAAATCATCATGGTGGTGCCCACGCCCGACGGCGAGATCAATCCGCTGGTGCTGGCGGCGGCGGCACTGGCCGGCGCCGACCGGGTGTTTGGCATCGGCGGTGCCCAGGCGGTGGCGGCGCTGGCCTACGGGACCGAGACGGTGCCGCGGGTCGACAAGATAGTCGGCCCCGGCAATATCTACGTCGCCACCGCCAAGCGTCGGGTATTCGGGCAGGTGGGCATCGACATGGTGGCGGGGCCTTCGGAGATCCTGGTGATCTGTGACGGCCAGACGCCGGCGGACTGGATAGCCATGGACCTGTTCTCCCAGGCCGAGCACGATGAAAATGCCCAGTCTATCCTGCTGTCGCCGGATGCAGACTTCCTGGACGCAGTCGAGCAGAGTATCGAACGGCTGCTGCCGGACATGGCGCGGGCCGAGATCATTCGCGCCTCGCTGGAAAAGCGCGGCGCGCTGGTGCTGTGCCGCGACCTTGCCGAGGCGGCCGAGGTGTCGAATCGGGTGGCCCCGGAGCATCTCGAACTGTCGCTGGAAGACCCCGAGGCACTGCTCGGGGCGATTCATCACGCCGGCGCCATCTTCATGGGCCGTTACAGCGCGGAAGCTCTCGGCGACTATTGTGCAGGCCCCAATCACGTGCTGCCCACCTCGGGAACGGCGCGGTTTTCCTCACCGCTGGGTGTCTACGACTTCCAGAAGCGCAGCTCGGTCATTCACTGCTCTCGCGAGGGTATCGACCAACTGGCGCCGGTGGCCTCCACCCTGGCGCGAGGTGAATCCCTCGAGGCCCACGCCCTGTCGGCGGAGTACCGCCTGTCGGAGTCGGACTAGCTGCTGCGCGGCGGCCGCGACCCCACGATCACGTCCACGTTCAGCGGCTGCCCATCGCGCAGCAGGCTCAACTCCACCTCGTCCCCCGGGCGCAGTAGCGCAATCTGGGTCATGGTAAGGCGCCCGTCCACCACCGGTTGCATGTCGATATGCGTGATGACATCACCCTCGCGGATGCCGTTGCGGGCGGCCGGCCCCTCCGGATGGGTGCCGGTGACCAGCAGGGAGGGTGTGTCGGCGCCGGTCATGAAGATGTTCTGGACGTCGAGACCCATCCAGCCCCGGATGACTCGCCCGTAGGCCACCAGGTCCTGGGCGACACCCATGGCCAGGTCGGCCGGGGTCGCCAGCCCGATGCCGGTAAACTCACGGCTGCGGGAAAAGGTGGCCGCGTTGATGCCCAGCAGGCGGCCCTCGGTGTCGATCAGGGCGCCGCCGGAGTTGCCCTCGTTGATGGCTGCGTCGGTCTGGATGAAATCCTCGTAGGTACTGAGCTGCAGCCCGTAGCGCCCCACGGCCGAGACGATGCCCTGTGAAACGGAGTGGCCGAAGCCGTATGGGTTGCCGATGGCCAGCACCACATCGCCGACCCTGGCCTGGTCCGGGTTGCCGAAGCTGATGGGCTGGATGTCTTCCAGGTCGATCTTGAGTACCGCCAGGTCGGTATCCGCATCGCTGCCCACCACGTCGGCCAGCGCGGTGCGGCCGTCGTGCAGGCGCACCAGGATCTGGTCGGCACCGGCGATAATGTGGCCGCTGGTCAGGATCAGCCCCTGGCTTGAGACGATCACCCCGGAACCGAGTGAGCGCTGCAGGCGCTCGCGGCGGCGGTTGTCGCTGTTCAGCAGGCGCCGGTAGGCCGGGTCCTCGAGAATTGGCGGAATGCGCTCCCGCACCACCTTGGCGGTGTAGATATTGACCACCGAGGGAATGGCCCGCTGTACGGCCTCCGCAAAGCTGACCCTGGGGTTCTGCTGCACCAGCTGCGCCGCCGACGGCGGCGCCGGCGGACGCTGGCCAGCGGTCCACTGGAGGATCAGGGCGGCGGCCAGTATGCCGGCCACCGCTGGCCAGGTGATAAACTGCACTAGGTTTCGCATGGGCAGCCTGTGAATTGCAGGAGCCAGCGATTATACACCGCCAATATGAGGAGAACGCTGCATGGCCGTCGCACTGTCAGAACTCACTGCGACTTTTGACCGTATCCTGGAGCCGTCGCGATTTCGCGACTATGCGCCAAACGGGCTGCAGGTAGAGGGCCGGTCCGAGGTGCAGCGCCTGGTATCCGGGGTCACTGCCTGCCAGGCGCTGGTCGATGCGGCCGCCGAGGCGGGGGCCGACGCCATACTGGTGCACCACGGCTACTTCTGGCGCAACGAGGCCCCGGTTCTGACGGGGATGAAGCGGCGCCGCATTGCCGCCCTGCTGGAGGCAAACATCAGCCTGTTCGGCTACCACCTGCCACTCGATGCCCATCCGCAGTACGGCAACAACGCCACCCTGGCCGCCCGGCTCGGCATTACCAGCGAGGCGCCACTGCACCCTGGCGACCCTGCCGCGGTGGGTAATGTGGGTCGCCTGCCGGCGCCCACACCGGTGGCCGTGTTCCTGGAGACCATAGAGCGGGCGCTGGACAGGGAGCCCCTGCACGTGGGAGATGTGAGTCGCAGGGTTGAGCGGATTGCCTGGTGCACCGGGGGTGCCCAGGGTTACATCGAGGCAGCGGTAGCCGCCGGCGCCGATCTCTACCTGACCGGCGAGGCCTCAGAGCAGACCGTGCACGTGGCGCGGGAAGAGGGCATAGAATTTGTCGCCGCCGGCCACCACGCAACCGAGCGCTACGGGGTGCAAGCCCTGGGAGAGGCGGTGGCTGCGGAGCTGGGCCTGGAGCACCAGTTCATCGATATCGACAACCCGGTCTGAAGAACAGGTCGCCGTCAGGCGCTTTTTTCGACGTCCTCGCGCTCTTCGGCGACGGCAGGCTCCTCGACAATCGCGGGCTCCGATGCCACGAAATCCGGCCCCACCGGGCGGCTCTTGTCCAGGCCAAACTCCTCGTTGAGGGTGCCGGTGGCGAAGGGTGACGCCTTGGGCGCGTAGTCCAGCGGCGGCTGTACGGATTGCGGCTCCTGGGACGAGGTGACCTGGGCCAGGCTGCCCTCGGGGATCGCCCGCAGGATGGAGCCGGCCTCATCGGCGCACAGCTGGCTGGCGCCGGTGGCCAGGTGGTTGTGGACGTCGCGGTAGCTCTCGGCCAGGTTGTTGAGCAGCTTGGCGGTGTCGGTAAAATGCTCCACCACTTCATGCTGGTAGTCTTTCTGCTGCTGGAGCAGCTTGTCGACACTGCGCTCCAGTTCGCGCTGCTTGCGCCCGTCAAAGGAATAGCGACGCGCCACCAGGGCGCCCAGCCCGCCGCCGACCACCAGGGCGATCAGCGCGGTCATCAGGAGACTGCTCAATTCGTACACGTTCACACCTCGCGTTGACTGCTGCCGCCAGTATAGCGGCTTCCCTGCGGGTGCATCACCCCTTGCCGGCAGAACGCGCAACGGCTGGCTTCGCCTGCATTGCGCGGCCTCATGCGGCTCGCTAAAGTGAGCGGCCATGACTAGTGGCTCGCTCCCAATCAGCCCCCTGCAGCGCTACGCGCAGGATCTGCAGCGGGAAGGTTTCCAGGAGGATCCGGCCCAGCGCGCCGCGGTGGAAAAGCTGGATGCGCTCTATCACCAGCTGGTGGCCGCCGAAGCCGTGCTGGAGCGGCGCACCAGCCTGCAGCGCGCCTGGTATCGCTGGCGGGGTGAACGGCCTGTGCTCATCCGCGGGTTGTATCTGTGGGGCGGGGTGGGCCGCGGCAAGACCTACCTGGTCGATAATTTCCACGACTGCCTGCCCTTCCGCCGCAAGCTGCGGATTCACTTCCACCGCTTCATGCAGCGTGTGCACGCTGAGCTGACCGAGCTGGAAGGCGAGCCCAACCCCCTGGAGATCATCGCCGACCGCCTCGCGGGCGAGGCGAGGGTGCTGTGCTTTGACGAGTTTTTCGTCTCGGATATCACCGACGCGATGATACTCGGCAGCCTCATGCAGGCGCTGTTTGCACGCGGAGTGACCCTGGTGGCGACTTCCAATATCGTGCCCGACGAGCTCTACAAGGACGGCCTGCAGCGGCAGCGCTTCCTGCCGGCTATCGACCTGGTGAAGCGCCATACCGAAGTGATCAACGTCGATGCCGGCATCGACTATCGACTGCGGGCCCTGCAGCGGGCCGAGCTATACCACACGCCACTGGACGACAGCGCCAATGCCAGCCTGCTGAAGAGTTTCGAGAGCCTGGCGCCGGAGGCCGGCAAGCAGTGGGAGCGGCTGCAGATCAATGGGCGCTTCCTCAGCAGCCGCTGGGTGGCGGACGACGTGGTGTGGTTTGAATTTGCCGAGCTCTGCGACGGGCCGCGCAGCCAGAACGATTACATCGAAATTGCCCGCATCTACCACGCGGTACTGATCGGCAACGTGCCGAAGATGGACGCCGCCATGGACGACCAG
Source organism: Halieaceae bacterium (assembly GCA_036351375.1). GTDB lineage: Bacteria > Pseudomonadota > Gammaproteobacteria > Pseudomonadales > Halieaceae > JANQIO01. The sequence continues at coordinate 94,552 of JAZBOY010000100.1, read as the reverse complement.
GCGCGGCGCTTTATCAACCTGGTGGACGAGTTCTACGACCGCAACGTCAAGCTGATCCTGTCGGCGGAGGTGCCGATCCTGGAGCTGTATTCAGGCGGGCGCCTGGAATTCGAGTTCCAGCGTACCCAGAGCCGACTGCAGGAGATGCAGTCGCAGGAGTACCTCGCCCGTTCCCACCGTGCATAGCTGCAAGCGTCTCAGGTGGTGCGAGCCAAGGCAAAGCCCTGGGAGGGAGCGGAATTTACACGCCAGTAAATGAGCATCCCGAGCAGGGCTTTAACGCCGGCTCGCGCCGCCTGAGGCGCTTGCGTTCGGCACTCAGAGTTTGTGGGCTTTGGGCCAGCGCCTTTTCAGGCAAATCCACTGGTCCGGCTGCTCGCTGATCCACTGTTCGAAGTGGTGGTGCACCGCCTCAGTCATGGCGATGGCGCGCGCATCGGTGTCGCCTTCCTCAGGCGCTGCCACCGGGTCGTAGACCGTCACCTTGTAGCGGGCCTTGCCAAGCCGCTCGGCGCGGATCGGCAGCAGGGTGGTGCCGGTTTTCAGTGCCAGCCGGGCGGCGGTGGTATTGGTCAACGCCTCGCGCCCGAAAAAGGGGATCAGCACGCCGGTATCCAGGCGGGTGTCCATGGCCATACCGATGCAGCGCCCGGCATTGAGCTCGCGCAGCAGCGGCCGGGCACCGGCGTCCGAGGGAATCAGGTTCACGCCGAAGGACTCGCGCAGCATCAGCATCTGCTCGCGCAGGGCGGCATTGGATTCCGGCGCGTAGATGGTGCTGATCTCAAGGTCCATATGCAGCGACACCAGGTTGGTCAGCTGCCAGGGGCCGATATGGGCAGTTACGAACACCGCGCCCTTGCCTGACTCCAGCGCCGAGCGTGCCGCCGGTGCTATCTCGAATTCCAGTCGCTGCTCGTGCTCGCGCCAGATCTGCCCGAGCTTGATGAGCTCGCCGGCGGACTTGCCAAGGCTGCGGAAGATGCCGCGCACCTGCTGCTGGCGCCAGTTCTCCGTTTGCTCGGGAAACGCGATCGACAGGTTGATGTCCGCCTTGCGGGCCTTGTCGGAGTAGGGGCCCAACCAGCCGAACAGGGCGGCGCCCCAGGCGCTGGCACGTTCCGGTGACAGGCGATCGAGCAGCCAAAACACGGCCCGGAACAGGCGCGCTTCGAGCCACTGCACGCTTCGGCCCAGCCACGGCCAGGCGCGAGCCGCGCGCTTGGGTACCAGGTAGTACTCAGGCATGGTCTGCGACGCGGTCGGGTCAGGCCTGGCTGGCGGGCCGCTGCTGGTTCAGGTCGGGCCGGGTGCCGAACACGTGGTCCCAGAGTGGCGAGCTGACGCCGTAGCGACCCCCCTCGCCGGAGAAGTGATGCTTCAGGTGGTAGTGTTTGAGGTACTTGGCCACCGGGCTGCGCATCGGGAAGTGATGGGTAGCGTAGTGGATGTAGTCGTAGCACAGGTAACCGATGATGAAAAAGGCAAAGAACGGCTCCAGCCACGGCTGCGGAATGACCATTCCAAACAGCAGGTACAGCAGTGCCATGATCGGCACACCTCCCGCGGGCGGCATGACCAGCCGGGTCTTGTCCTTGGGATCGTGGTGGTGATTGCCGTGGAAGATGAACACAAACCACTTGCCAATGCGGCTCTTCGCCGGGAAGTGGAACACGAAGCGGTGCAGCAGGTACTCGGCCAGGGTCCAGGCGAACATGCCCGCCACCGCCATCGCCAGCAGTGCGCCGGCGCCGAAGCTGTGCAGGGTTAGGCTGCGCCACAGCAACCACGCGGCCACCGGGCTCCAGAACAGCAGGGGAGTAATCGGGTGTACATGGGAGAGCCGCTCGAGAGTGTCGTTCTCGAACAGGCGAATCGACTGGTGTGGCTGTTTCTGTTGCGTCTCAGGCTGCATAGCTGTCTATACCGGTGTCGCCTCTGGCCGGATTGGCGGGGGCGGAAGTTTTCTGTTTGTCCCAGAGCCGCTTGGAGGCAAACCAGTCCTCCGGGTGCTGGCGGATCCAGGCTTCGAAATGTTGATGTAATTGCGTCGTCATATCCACCGCCTGCTCGGTCTCGCTCAAGGTGAGGTCGGTGGGACGAATCGGCGCGTGAAAGGTGACACGGTAGCGGGCATCCTTGAGCCGCTCCACCTGGACGGGGACGAAGTCGCAGGCGTGCTTCAGGGCCAGCTTGGCGGGCATCAGTGTGCTCAGCTTGTCGCGGCCGAAGAACGGAATGGGCTGACCCTCATCGACGCGGCGGTCCATCACGGCGCCGGCGGTGCGGCCCTGCTTGAGGGCCCGCATCAGCAGCCGGGCGCTGTTGTCCCGTGAGAGCAGCTCACAGCTCAGGGCCTGGCGGCTGTCGAGCAGCATCTTGTCGAGGTAGGGGTTGGTCGGCGGAGAGTAGAGGCTCGCATTGGGCATATCCAGTCGCGCCATGGCCGAACACACCACCTCCCAGTTGCAGACATGGGCGGTAACTACCACGCAGGGCCGGGTGAAGCCAGGCTCCTTGATGACAATCTCCAGCCGCTGTTCGTCTTTGAGAATGGTGCCCAGGTGTGGGTACTCGGCCAGCACACGGCCGGCTGCCCCCCATGCGTCAACCACCAGCGTATCCAGCACGGCATCGTCCAGCTCCGGGAAAGCCACCGCGAGGTTTTCCCGGAAGATCGCTGTCTTGCGCTTCATGCGCGGCCCGATCCAGCGACCCACGCGCCGGCCCAGCCGCGAGGCAAAGTCCACCGGCAGCAGGGTGAATAGCTTGACCAGCACCCAGACGAACACGAAGTCGGCACGCCACAGCGCCCGCTGCAGGGGCGGGTGACGGCGCGCGAGCTTGCGCAGGGGGCTGCCGAGGATGAATTCTGCCATGCCGGTGGTCGTATTCTGCTGTCAGCGAGCGTGTGAAAAATAGAAAAAAATCAAGACCTTATTATAACGAATGCGCGCGCCCGGCGGGCCGCGAATTTCGTGTCAAAGTGCCGCGTCTGCCAGTGCCAGCAGGCCGTCGTGCAGGCTGATACGCGGCATCCAGCCGGTGGCCTCGGTGATCGCTCGATTGTCGGCCACCCAGTTCTCGAAGCGCAGCTCCCTGAGCTTTGGCGGTGTCAGCATGGCGGAGCGGCCGGTCAGGCGTCCCAGGCCCAGGGAGAGCGCGGCTACCGTGTTGAGCAGGGCCGCGGGAACCGGCCACAGTCGGACGTCGCGTCCGTAGACGGCACCGGCAATCGTGGCCATCTCGCGCCAGTCGTAGCCGCCGCTCTTGTCATCCCCCAGTTCAAACACCTGGCCCGTCGCCACCCGGCGGTCGAGGCAGGCTTCGAGTGCCCGCACCAGGTCATCCACGTGCAGCAGCGAGGTGCGAGACTCGATCGCACCCGGTACCAGGGCGATGCCCCGCGCCATCCAGTCGAAGATGGCGCGCATCTCTTCGTCGCCGGGGCCGTAGATCGCCGGCGGTCGCAACACGATCCAGTCCAGCCCGCTGGCCATGACCCGTTCCTCGCCGGCGCGCTTGCTGAGGGAGTACCAGGACAGCTGCGGTTCGCGCGCCGCCAGTGAGGATACGTGCAGGAAACGCGCCGCCGGCGCAACACTCTCTGCCGCGGCCAGCAGCGCCTCGGTGCCGGCGCGGTTGACTGCCATGAACTCGGCTTCGCTGTTGCCGCGCACGCTGCCTGCGAGATGGATGACGGCATCTGCGCCTTCCAGCAGGCACTCGAGGCTGGCAGGGTCCTGCAGGGAGCCGGGATTGGGTTCTATACCGGAGGGCAGGCGAGCGGCTTTCTCGCGGCTGCGCACCAGCGCGCGCACAGAGTAGCCGCGCTCCATAAGAAGCGCACAGAGGGATTGTCCGATAAAGCCTGTCGCGCCGGTCAGCGCAACCTGTCTGCCCACGCCTGCTACGCCATCCTGGCGTGTTAGGCCGTGGCTACCCTGAGGCGCACTTCCTCGGCCACCGCGTTGAGGCGCTCGTCGTCGTGGGCGGCAATGAAGTCCTGGCGCGCCTTGGAGCGCGACAGCTTGCCGGAGGAGGTCCGCGGCAGTGAATGCGGCGCCACCAGCTCCACGTAGCAGTCGAGGCTGAGCTCCATGCGCACCAGGGCCGTCAGGCGACGAACCAGGTTGCTGCGCTTGTTGGGGTCAGTTTCACGGCACTGCACGACCAGTACGCAGAGCTCGTCGCCCTCGTGGTCGGGAGCCGAGAAGGCCAGTGCGTCACCCACCCGTACCTCGGGCTGGGACTCGGCGATGTGCTCCAGGTCCTGGGGCCAGATGTTGCGGCCGTGGATGATGATGAGGTCTTTCTTGCGGCCGGTAATGGTGATGATGCCGTCTGCCAGATAGCCGATGTCGCCGGTGTTGAGCCAGCCGTCTTCGCAGAGTGCGTGACTGGTTTCCTCCGGCAGGCCGAAGTAGCCCGACATCACGCTGGGTCCGCGCAGGTAAATGACGCCGCTGTGCCAGTCAGGCAGGGCCTTGCCATCGTCGTCGCGGACTTCCACCTCAAAGCCGGGCAGCGGGAAACCACAGTTCACAAAGTGGCGCCCGCGGCTGCTGTTCTCTGATTCATCGAGCAGTACCGCCTTGTGATGATCTGCGAGGTGGTCGCTGTCGATGTGGTGGGTGGTGAAACCGGTGTTGAGCGGCGAAAAGCTGATGCCCAGGGTGCACTCGGCCATGCCGTAACAGGCCAGGAAGGCACGGCGATCAAAACCCGCGGGCTCGAGCATGTCGGCGAAGTGCTCCAGGGTTTGCGGGCGGATCATCTCCGCGCCGATGCCGGCCACGCGCCAGGCGCTCAGATCGTACTGTTCGATATCGCCGGGCCGCACGCGGCGCGCGCACAGGTCGTAACCGAATGACGGCGCAAACGAGATGGTGGCGCGGGTGTTGGTCATCAGGTTCAGCCACTGGCGCGGGCGCATGGCAAATTCGCGAGTGTCCAGGTAGTCGATGGAGACCTGGGCGGACATGGGCACCAGCACAAAGCCGACCAGGCCCATATCGTGGTAGTAGGGCAGCCAGGACATCATGCGATCATCCGGGCTCATGGCCAGGCCCTGCATGATGGCCTGCAGGTTCGCCATGGCGGTGCGGTGCTCAATCACCACGCCGCGCGGGAACCGGGTGCTGCCAGAGGTGTACTGGATATAGGCGATATCCGTGGGCTTGATCTCGGGCAGTGCCTGGCCGGTGTCCGGCAGCGCGTGGAAGGCCTCGGGCTCCTCCACCATGCGTATGGGCAGATCTTCACTGGCTTCCTGTAGGAAGGGCAGGTAGCCCTCGGAGGCAACGCCGATAGCGGCATCGCTCGCTTCCAGTAGCCGCTGCAGCTGTGCCACGTAGGCGCTGTGGGCGCCTATCTTGACGGAGGCCGGCAGTGCAACGGGGATCAGGCCGGCGTACTGGCAGGCGTAGAAGAAGCGGATGAACTCGGGGTCGGTTTCGGCAACCAGGGCAACCCGGTCGCCCTTGTGCAGACCCAGGCCCAGCAGTTTGCGCGCCAGGACCTGCGATTGCTTGCGCAGGTCAGCGTAGGGGATGCTGGCGTAGATCTTGCCGCGACCGGTGTAGAAGTTCGAGCCGGTTTCGCCTTGAGCAGCATAGTCCAGCGCATCGGTCAGCGTGTCGAAGTCTGCCGCGCGGAATGCCAGGTCGTGGTTCGTCGGCGTAGCGTTAGGTTGCAAAAATGAATCCCCCTCATTTTTGGCGGTTCACCCGCCGCGCTTTGCTGCCGAGGCCTCGCCCCGTCAACAATGCAAAATCAAACAAGGCCCCTCAACTCTTTTCCCGGTCCAAATCCGGAAGAGTCGAAGACCAATTTCCTGCCCCCACGTGGTCTTTCGCGCTGCTGTGGTCGCATCCTCATCGGAGAACCGGTTTTCACGACCGTTTACAACCACTTGCGCCATGCTCTCAGGCCTTTTGTTATTCTCACCCGATAGGCGAAAATGGTAGCACCGATAACACTGTAACTTATAGGTAATAATACCAATCGATCAGCGGCAGCCTGACAGCCAATTGAGGGGTTTTATACGCGATTCGTCTCATAATGGGTGCGTGCGGCGTGCAGATTCCGTTCTGTTACATCGCCATCCCCTCGCCACTAACGCTGGCGAGCCGCAACTATATGTTATTTAAGCTCTTTTTTCTACACCGTTTGGTCATCACCCGGTTCGCGGCTATACTGCCCGCGCCACGCCTCCCGGATACCGAGTAAAAACCCCATGAACAACCAGAGCGCGGCGGCCGTCAGCCTGGAGACCCTGGAGACGCCGTCTCAACTGCGCGATTTTTTGGCGCTGCCGCACCGCCTGTACGCCGACGACCCGGCCTGGATTGCGCCACTGACCCTGGAGCAGCGCCAGCGGTTCTCGCCTAAGAATCACTTCTTCCAGCACGCCCGCTGGCGTGGCTGGGTGGCCCGGCGTAATGACGTGGTAGTGGGTCGTATCACCGCCCAGATCGACGAACTGCACCAGGCGCAGCACGGCGACCGGCTGGGTTATTTCGGAATGATCGAAGCGGAGCACGACCCCGAGGTGTTTGCGGCGCTGTTTGGCGCAGCGGAGGATTGGCTCAGGAGCGAGGGCATGCAGCAGGTGCGTGGGCCGCTCAACCTGCATATCAACGAGGAAGTGGGCTTGCTGGTCGAGGGCTTTGAAGCCCCACCCTTTGTGCTGATGGGGCACGCGAGGCCGTTTTACGGGGACTGCATCGAAAACCAGGGTTACCGCGGCGCCCGGGACCTGCTGGCCTACCATATCCGCCCCGACTTCGAGGCGCCGCGAGTAATGACCCGCCTGGCCGACCGGGTTTCCGACCGTGTGAAGGTGCGGCCCCTTGACCGCTCCCGCATTGACGCCGAAGCGCAGGTGATGCGCGAGATCTTCAACGACGCTTGGCAGAACAACTGGGGCTTCGTACCGCTGGCTGTCGAGGAGTGGGCAGATACGGTCAAAACCCTCACCAAAATCATGCCCGACGACTACATCCAGGTCGCAGAGTACGACGGAGAGCCGGTGGCGTTCATCGTTGCGCTTCCCAATATCAACGAGGCCGCCCATGACCTGCGCGGCCGGCTGTTCCCTTTCGGCTGGCTCAAGCTGCTGTGGCGGCTCAAGGTGGGCCACCCGCGTACCGCCCGCGTCCCGCTGATGGGCGTCAAGCAGGAGTTCCAGCACTCGCGCCTTGGACCCACCCTGGCGTTCATGGTGATCGACGCCGTACGCAAAGCGCTGCATGCCCGCGGCGTGGAAGACGTGGAAATGGGCTGGATACTTGAGGACAACGACGGTATGCGCAATATAATTGAGACCATCGGCGGCCAGGCGTACAAGCGCTACCGCGTGTACGAGAAAGCGCTGTAGGAGCTGCCCATGCAACTGGACCCAGAATCCCACCAGATGACCGCCATTGTGCTGGCCGGTGACCGCACCAAGGCAGACTCGCTGGTGGACCAGTCACCCGCGGGCTGCAAGGCGCTCATCGATATAGACGGCACGCCCATGGTGCGACGGGTGCTGGATTCGCTGCGCGCGTCCAAGGTGGTGGCGGAGATCACCATGGCGGGCCCGGAGGAACACGAACTGGCAACCGATGCCGGCATCAGCGCCCTGGTGAAGGCAGGCGAGGTTCACTGGCGCGCGCCGGCCAACAGCCCGTCGACCAGCGCCTTCGAGGCCATGCAGGCGGTGGATGCGGACAAACCCATCCTGTTGACCACCGCAGACCACCCGTTGCTGACCCCGGAGATCGTCGACGCCTTTGGTCGTCAGAGCCTGGCGGATGACGTCGACGTGGCGGTGGGGCTGGCGCCCCACGCGCTGGTAACCGAGGCCTATCCCGGGATCAAGAAAACCGTGCTGCGCTTTGCCGACGGCGAGTTCTGCGGCTGCAACCTGTTTGCTTTCCTGACGCCGGAGGGCCGGCGGGCCGCCAACTTCTGGCGCAAGATAGAGCAGGAGCGCAAGAAACCCCTGCTGGTGATTGGGCTATTGGGCTGGTGGGCGGTGATTCGCTACCGACTGGGCCTGTTGCCGCTGGAAGACGCCCTGGCCAAACTGTCCAAGCGACTGGGCCTGCGCATGCGGGCGGTGATCCTGCCCTACGCCAATGCCGCAATCGATGTCGACTCCATCGCCGACCTCATGCTGGTCAAGGGTTCCCTCGAAAAAGCTGTGGATAGGGACGCGTAGTCCGGGCGGGCCGCGCAGGCACGCGTAGTCCGGGCGGGCCGCGCAGGCACGCGTAGTTCGGGCGGGCCGCGTAGGCACGCTTAGTCCGGGACGCCTGTCTCTCCCTCATCCCCGCGGCAATCGCAGTACCTGCTCCTCCAGCGTTTCAAACTGCTGCTGATCGGCTGCCAGGGCGCGTCGCTGCACAGTGAGCGTCCAGGCGTTTGCCTGCGCTTCAACCCGATAGGTGTTGTAGCCGGCCACATCGGCGCCGTACAGGCCGCGAGCCGAGGCTGAGGGCACTGCTATCACCGGCACTTCGCCCTGTGGCCCAGGCAGGTAGTCCAGCCGCGAGCGATGGCCGTGGCCGTGCAGCACCAGTTCGGCACCGCAGTCGCGAATCACCGCCGCTACGGCATCGGCGTTGCGCAAGGCCTTGCGCCATTTCTCTACACCGTCCACCGGTGAGTGATGCACATAAACCACGCGAAACTTGTCGCGGTGGCTTTCCAGCGCGTCCCGGAGCGCCTGCAGCTGCGCCTCGTCGACCCTGCCGCTGGCCAGCAGCGGCGGCGTGGGGCAGGCGCTGGAGAGGCCGATAAAGGCGAGCTCGCCGCGCAGCCGCAGGCTCGGAAACGCCTCCGCAAGCCCCGGGTCCGAGGCCATGTAGGCCTGCCAGAGGTCGAAAGTCTCGGCGGGATCGTCGGCCACCAGGGCGTCGTGATTGCCGGGAATAACGGCAACAGTGTCCGGCGTACCCATGGATTCCAGCCAGTTCCTGGCCTGGCGAAATTCCTCCGGCAGACCGGTGTGGGTGAGGTCGCCGGTCACCAGCAGCTGGCACAGCTCCTGGCCGGCCAGGTCGTCGGCCAGCACCTCGAGAACTTCCCGGCGGTGTTCAAAGCGCCGGCGCCGGCGCCAGGACAGGTAGCTGAGGAATCGCTTGCTGAGCAACCGGGACGGGCGCACGCCCGCCAGGTCAGTAAGGTGCGGGTCGGAGACCTGCGCAAACTGCTGTGCCATCGGTGGCGCCATGTCAGGCTTGCCCCTGGGTCGGCTGCTGGTCAGGCGCGATGGATGATCGCGCCAAGCTCCGCGAGCTTGTCGACGATATTCGCATAGCCCCGGTCGAGGTGATAGACCCGGTCGATGGTGGTTTCGCCCTCGGCGGCCAGTGCCGCAATCAGCAGGCAGGCGGACGCCCGCAGGTCGGTGGCCATGACCGGGGCGCCCTGCAGGCGCTCGCGGCCGGTCACAATGGCGGTATGGCCCTGCAGCTCGATGTCGGCTCCCATGCGCTGCAGCTCGGCCACGTGCATGAAACGGTTTTCGAAAATGTTCTCGATCACGGTGGCCGTGCCCTCGGCCAGCGCGTTCAGCGCCATGAACTGCGCCTGCATGTCGGTGGGGAAGGCCGGGTAGGGGGCCGTGCTCACATGCACCGCCTTGCAGCGCTTGCCGTGGCTGTCGAGTTTGATCCAGTCGTCGCCGACCTCGATCTCGGCACCGGCGGCTTCCAGCTTGGCCAGCACGTGCTGCAGGAAGTCAGGCCGGGTGTCGAGCACGCTGATGGAGCCTCGGGTGGCGGCCGCCGCCACCAGGAAGGTGCCGGTTTCGATGCGGTCGGGCGGAACGCTGTGGGCAGTGCCGTGCAGGGCTTCAACGCCCTCGATCGTCACCGTACCGGTGCCGGCCCCGGTCACCTTGGCGCCCATGCCGTTGAGCAGCTTGCCCAGGTCTTCCACCTCGGGTTCAAGGGCAGCGTTCTCGAGCACCGTGGTGCCCTTGGCAAGGCAGGCGGCCATCATCAGGTTCTCGGTGGCGGTCACCGAGGGAATGTCGAAGGCAAAGTGCGCACCCTTGAGGCGCGCGGCCTTGGCCTTGATATAGCCGCCCTCGATATTGATTTCTGCGCCCATCGCTTCCAGCCCGGCGATGTGCTCGTTGACCGGCCGTGAACCGATGGCACAGCCGCCGGGTAGCGAAACATCGGCCTCGCCGAAGCGCGCCAGCAATGGCCCCAGTAGCAGGATGGCGCCGCGCATGGTTTTGACCAGTTCATAGGGGGCGCGCACCGAGTCCACCGCGCTGCTGTCGATGCTGAGGGCGCCGCTATCGCGGGTGACGCGGCAGCCCAGCAGCTCCAGCAGCTTCAGTGCGGTGTCGATGTCCTTGACCGCGGGGATGTTGGAGAGCTCAAGCGGCTCGGCGCTCAGCAGGCCGGCGGCAATGACCGGCAGGGCGGCGTTCTTGGCGCCGGCAATGCGCACTACGCCGCGCAACGGGCCATTGCCCGTAACGTGTATCTTGTCCATCAGGCTGCCTGGTCGGGACTGATCAGGCCGCTGTCGATAAGCCCCGCGTAGGCGCCGATGATCTGGTCGATCTGCTCCGTGGAGTGGGCCGCACTGACACTGTTGCGCAGCAGGAAATTGGTGGACGGTGTGGCCGGGGGCACCACCATGTTGACGTAGACGCCGGCGTTGAGCAGGGCCTGCCAGCAGTCGATGGCCTGGGCGCGATCCGCCAGCTGCACAGCCACCACAGGGCTGACCGCGGGGCCGAGGCTGAGGCCGAGGTCGGTGAGGCCGCTGTAGAGCCGGTTGGCGTTGTCCCACAGCCTGTCTCGCAGTTCCGGTTCCGCGCGAGTGATGCGCAGGGCCTCGCGGGTCGACGCCACCACCGAGGGGGTCGAGGAGGCGGTAAAGATATAGGCGCGAATACAGAAACGAATTACTTCCAGTTCCGGGTGGCGGCTGGTGCAGAAGCCGCCGATGCCGCCCAGGCTCTTGCTGAAGGTGCCGGCGAAAAAGTCGACGTCGTCCTCGATGCCCGCCGCCTGCGCCGCACCGCGACCGGTGTCTCCCATCACGCCCATGGAATGGGCCTCGTCGATCATCAGGTAGCCGCCGTATTCGCGTTTGATGGCGGCGATCTCCTTGAGCGGCGCCACGTCGCCCAGCATGCTGTAGATGCCCTCGGCAACAATCAGGGTGTTGCCGGTGCGATCTCCCAGGCGCCGCAGGCGCTTGGCCAGGTCGTCGGGGTCACTGTGCTTGAAGCGGATGATTTCGGCGCCGGACAGTTTGACGCCGGAATAGATGCTGGAGTGGCTGTCGGCATCCAGCAGGATGACGTCGCCGGGCCCTGCCAGGGTCGCGGTCATGCCCATGGTGGCGGCGTAGCCGGTGCTGAAGCAAATGGCGTGGCCCACGCCGTAGAAATCGGCCATCTCGGCTTCCAGGGCCTGGTGTTCGGCGAAGGAGCCGTTGGCGAGGCGCGAGCCGGTAGTGCCGGTGCCCCACTTTTCCAGTGCTGCCTGCGCCGCTGCGATGCAGCGGGCGTCGTAGGACAGGCCGAGGTAGTTGTTGGTGCCGGCGAGAATGACCTGCTTGCCCTGCACGATGCCCTCGGTGGCCGAGACCAGTTCCTCTGTGACGGCACCAAAGGGTTTGACCTCCTTGCCGGCCAGCTCCGCCTGGAAGTCAGCCATTTCCTGGAATTTGTCGAATAGCATCTTTACACCCTGTCGTGTTGTTTCAGTGCGATGCAGTGCGGTCCAGCGGCGGCGTCGGGACGACCGGCGTCAAAGTCTCAGGGGTTGAGTTCCTGGACCTTCTGCGCCAGCTCACCGATGGTATTCACATCCGGAAGGATGTTGAGGGGGATGGAGATATCGAAGTGGTCCTCGATCTTTTCGATGAACTCCATGACTTCCAGGGAGCTGAGGCCAATGTCTGCCACCAGGTCGGTGGTCTCCGTGAGCTCAACGTCTTTCTTGTTGAGCGGCCCAAGCGCGCCGTACATGAATTCGAGGTATTCGCGGTAGTCGGCCATCCTGCCTGTTCCCTTGCGCCACTGTTGGCAAGTCGCTAGATTTCGAAGCCGGAACTATACCCACGGAACCCCCGCTATGCCAGCGATTTGGTTAATAGACGCTTACCGCGCCGGTGAGCGCGGTCAGGTGCGTGCGCTGGCAGAGGCGGTGGCTGCGTCCCTTGACTGGCCGCTGCGGCGCATCCAGCTCGAGTACCGCAGCCACGTGATCCTGCCGCATATCCTGGGCAGTGCCAGCGTCAGTGGCATCACCGCATCCTCCCGTGAGCAGCTGTCCGCCCCCTGGCCGGAACTGGTGATTACCTGCGGGGTGCGCAACGAACCGGTGTGTCGCTGGATTCGCGAGCAGTCGGGCGGCCGCACGCGCTACCTGCACCTGGGGCGGCCCTGGGGAAGGCTCGACAGCTTCGACCTGGTGGTGACCACACCCCAGTACCGGGTGCCGGACAGGCCCAATGTTGTCAACAACCGCCTCACCCTGCACAGCCTGGACGCCGAGCGCCTGCAGCGAGCCGGCGAGCGCTGGGCGCCGCGTTTCAGTGCACTGCCAGCGCCCTATATCACCGTGAATATCGGCGGCGACAGCGGGCCTTTCACCTTCGGGTCGCACGCTGCTGAGCGACTGGCCCGGGGCGCCTCGGCGCTGGCCCGGGAGCTGGGCGGCTCCCTGCTGGTCTCCACCAGCTCGCGTACGTCCCCCGCTGCCGCGGCCAGGCTGGAGCAGGCCATCGATGTGCCCTGCCACGTCTATCGCTGGCAGGCGGACGATCCCAACAATCCCTACCTGGGTATGCTGGCGCTGGCGGAGCGGGTCGTGGTCACCGGCGACAGCATCGCCATGCTCTCCGAGGCCTGCGCGACCGGTAAACCGGTGTACATCTTTGACCTGGGTGGCATGCGCGAGGGCGTGACCGTCGAGCGTGATTTTCGCTGGGGCGGATTTTTCTATGCGCTGCTGATGCGCTGGTTCTGGCAGCGGCTCAGTCGCGATATCACGCTGGTGCATCGACAGCTGGTGGCTGCCGGGCAGGCCAGCTGGCTGGGGGAGGCGGCACCGCCGGCGGCTGCTCCGGTGAGTGACCTGGCCCGTGCAGTCAGCGCTGTTCGAGCGCTACTTGGTGAGGCCTAGGGCGTCGGTTTCCAACTGGCGCGCCTTGCCGTCGATCAGCTGGTAAACCCGGTCAGCTGCGCTCACCATGGCGCGGTTATGGGAAATCGCCAGGATGGTCAGCCGGCCCTTGAGCTGTTCCATGGATTCCCGGACTGCGGCCTCACTGTCCGGGTCCAGGGCGCTGGTAGCCTCGTCGAGAATCAGCAGGCCGGGTTCGTTGACCAGCGCGCGGGCAATAACCACCCGCTGGCGCTGTCCGCCAGACAGTTTGCCGCCGCGCTCACCGACCACCGTGTCCAGGCCTTCCGGCAGCCGGGCGACAAAATCCCAGGCACCGGCCGCCCTGAGGGCGCGCTCTGCATCTTCCACTGTCAGCTCCGGGTCACCCAGGGTGACGTTGTGCAGAATGCTGTCGTGCAGCAACACCGTATCCTGGGGCACGTAGCCGATCATGTCGCGCCAGGCGCGAATGTCGGTCGCTTCCAGGGACTGGCCGTCCAGCGAAACCTCGCCGCTGTCCGGGCGTAACAGGCCGATGGTCAGGTCGATGATGGTGGTCTTGCCGGAACCCGAGGGCCCGATCAGGGTCGTCAGGGAGCCGGCGGGAATGTCCAGCGTCAGCTCCTTGAACACCGGGTGTTTGTCGTAGGCGAAGCTGACGTTCTCGAAGCGGATGCCGCGCTCCAGTGTCGGCGCACTGCCGCCGTGCAACTGTTCGCGGGCGGAGTTGGCAGCTTCGATGCTGTCCAGCATGGCCCAGTAGGCGCTCTCACCCTGCACCAGCTTCTGGTACTGCTTCTGTACTTTGCCGAGGAAGCTGAAGGCCCGGCCCAGGGTCACCACCAACACCATGACCGTGGTGAGCTGCATCCCGTAAACCTCCAGCGCCACGTAGATGCCGAGGCAGATGAACAGGGCGAACATCAGCTCCTGGGCCGAATCCAGCACCGCCGCGCTCAGTACCTGCACCCGGAGCGCCTTGTTCAGGCGCCGGGTCTCGTGGGCCAGCACCGTGTCGGCGAGGTGCTCGCGGGCCATCGCCTTGAGCGGCTTCACTGACTGCAGGGTGTCGGTGAGGTTGGCGATCAGGGAGGTCATCAGGTTGGTCTGCTTGCGGCCGGCCTTGCGCGTGATGCGCACCAGGAAGTGGGACAGGCCGATCACCACGGCGCCGGCGCCTATGGCCACCAGTGATGCCTGCCAGGACAGGGCGAAGGCCACGGCGCCGTAGATCAACGCCTGGATCAGGAAGGTAATGGCCGTGGCGCCGTGCACGAAGGACGCCGAAGAGCGCTGCGCCTCGGTGGCCAGGGCGTTGGTCAGTTTGCCGACCGGCTGGTGCAGGAAGTACTCCCACTTGCTGCGCAGCACCGCCCGCAGCATCTCCAGCCGCAGGTCGGTGCCGACCTGGGCCGCGGTGTAGCCGACCTGGCGCTGTGCCACCAGCAGGAAACAGCTCTTCAGCGCCACGCCGGCCACAATGATCAGCAGCATATTGCCCAGCGTGGGAAGGATGCCGAGCCGATCCAGGGTATTCAGCACGGCCGCTTCGAATCCGGACTGCGCCTCACTGGGTGCACCAAGGCCCAGCTCACTGGCCGCCGAACTGGCCTCGCCGCCGACGGCGATGTTCAGCAGCGGCAGCAGGGCAGATAGCCCCACGCCCTCGGCAATCCCCGACAGCAGCAGGGCCACCAGCATCAGCACGGTATGCAGGCGATAGGCCCTGAAAAAGCTGAGCATGAGTTTCATGGGAGAGTCCCGGTGGGGGCGGCAAAGCGCGGCATTATGCCGACAGCGGCGGCGCTTCTCAAACCGCGCCGGCTCACCAGCGCATTCCGCGCAGCAGCATCAGGGCCACGGCCAGGACAATGCCGGTGGGCAGGAAGGCGACCACGGCCACCGGCAGCGACAGCAGCTGGCCCAGGGCGTAGATGATCTGGGCGCCCAGGTAGAAGAGAATGCCGATCAGCGCGCCGATGCCCAGGTTGACGCCGAAGTTGCTGTTGCGTCGGGAACCGAGGCTGGCGGCGATCGGCGTGGCCAGCAGCACCATGGCGCCAACGGTGAGGGGCAGCGCCAGCTTCTGCCAGAAGGCTCCCATGTAGCTGCGCCAGGACTGGCCGTTGGCTCTCAGGAACTGGCCGTAGCGATAGAGTACCGACAGAGTCATGCTGTCGGCGGTGAGGGACAGGGTGGGCAATTCATCCTGCGCCCACATGCCGCCCACCTCCAGCTCCGGGTAGCCGCGGGTCTGGAACACGCCGTCCACCAGCCGCTTCTCGCGCACCCGTTTCAGCAGCCAGCGTCGCCCGGACAGCACCTCGGCTGAGCCGGCGCTCAGCGTGCGCACCAGCTTGCCGTCCTCATCGAATTCGTAGAGGTTGATGCCGCCGGGCACGCCCTTTTCATCCAGCCGTGCCAGGTGCACGTAGCGGCGTTCGTTGCGCGACCAGACCCCGCCGTCGGGAATCCGCACGTCACCGCGGTAGCGCAGATAATGGCGCTGTTGCTCGGCGACCTGGTGCAGGCGCGGTGTTGCAAACTCGAGGCTCGCCCACAGCAGGCCCATCAGCAGCACGGTCGGCAACGCAATCGCCGTCAGCAGCGACTTGCGGGATACCCCGGCGCAGCTGATTACCGTGAGTTCGTTGTAGCGCGCCAGGTTCGCCAGCGCCATGATGCTGCCCAGCAGCGCGATTACCGGGGCCAATCCCACCAACTGCTGGGGCAGGGTAGACAGCGTGTAGCGCGCCACGGCGAGGGCGTCATAGTCAAAGCGGGTGCGCTCCAGCTCGGTGATAAAGGCAATCAGTCCGAACACGGAGCCCACCACCAGCAGCACCATGAGCCAGCCACGCACCAGGTTGAGGGCGATGTAGCGACGCAGGATCACGTTGTCGATGCCGTGCGCGGTCGCCGTCGCAGTCGCAGCGGGTTGACCAGCAGCACCAGGATGACCGCGACTACCGCGTGGGCCGCCCACAGACCCGGGAAGCGCGGCACGGTGCCCTGTTCGATGCCGGTACGCATTACCGCCGTGAGACTGAGCAGGCCGATATAGATCGCCAGCGCCATAAAGAAGCTGCGCAGCCGGGACTCCCGCGGCGCCGTTCGCCCCAGCGGTACCGCTACCAGCGCCAGCAGCAGCGTGGCCAGCGGTGTAGTAATCCGCCACTGGTATTCGGCGATGTCCTTGGGTTCTTCGGAATAGGACAGGTTGAGGGTGGTCTCTGCCTTGCGGCGATACTGTTCGCGGGCCTCCTCGTTGGCGAGGCTCACCTCCATGCGCCGGAACTTCAGGGTGATGTCCTGGCGCTTGCGCTTGTCGAGCAGGTAGTTGTAGCCGTTGTGAAACTCCGCCGTCAGCGCCTGACCCGGGTTGAGCGTGGGCAGGGCGGCGGACTCGGCGATGATGATTTCCTCGCGGCCCTTGCCGGGGTAGTGTTTCTGCATGAACACACCCTTGTGCAGGCCGCGCTCCAGGTCCAGACCTTCGGCGATGAAGGTGTAGTCGCTGCCCTGCATGTTCACGAATTCACCGGCGGCCATTTTCTTGAGGTCGAAGCGGGCTGCCGCCTCGGCCTCCAGCCGGTAGCTCTCGCGGTAGGCCCAGGGCCTGCCGATCATGGAAATGACGCCGGTGATCACCGCAATGACCACGGCCAGCTTGAACACCGCCTCGAGGATGCGTGCGCGACTGAGGCCCGCCGCGTACAGGGCATTCATTTCGGCGTCCCGGTACATGCGGCCGATGGCCGCCAGCACCGAGAAGAAGAAGGCCGAAGGCAGCAGCACTTCAAGGGTCACCAGCGTGTTCAGTCCCACCAGTTTGAAAGCGGTGACCATATCCAGCTTGCCCTGTGCCGCGAGGCCCAGCTGTACCGAGGCGGAATAACCTATGAATACCAGTACCAGCAGGCCAAGGCCGGACACGAAG
This sequence comes from Halieaceae bacterium, assembly GCA_036351375.1. GTDB lineage: Bacteria > Pseudomonadota > Gammaproteobacteria > Pseudomonadales > Halieaceae > JANQIO01. The sequence continues at coordinate 77,476 of JAZBOY010000100.1, read as the reverse complement.
GGGCGTAGTATTTCCAGGCTGATGTAGCGATCGACGATCAAGCAAGCGGTTCCTGTCCGCGCGGAGAACACCGCATTGTAACGCAATGCCGGTTTGACCGGCCCGGGAGGCAGGGGTTCAGGGGCCGCTGCTGCTGGCCATTTTGGCGCGCATGGCGCATAATTGCGCGCTTTTTGAAGCGACGCCCCCGGCAGATTCCGGCGGGCCTCCTGCCCGAATCTACCGCCGGGTCTCCGGCCCGAATTCATGAGAACGTTGGATGTTTAACCTGAGCGACGGCGTCAAGAAGGCGCTGATACTCATTCCCACGCAGCCCCTGCCCGCAAAAACCCGCGTGGCCCTGCGCCGCAAGCACCTGGCCAACCTGGAACTGGCCAAGGCCCACGCCGCCCAGTTCCTCATAATCGGTCATCCCAAGAGCGGCAACACCTGGCTCAAGGTGATGATCTCCCGGCTCTACCAGCTGCGCTACGACCTGCCGGAATCGAAGCTCATCAACACCGATGAATTTGCCCGCAAGATTCCCGAGATCCCGCGACTGGCCGCTACCAACGGCGTCTACAGCTATGAGGGCGAAGTGGGCAAGTTGCTGGCAGCGGACGCAGCGGATAACCCGCTGCGTCACAAGCCGGTGCTGTTCCTTGCGCGCAACCCCATCGATATCGCCGTCAGCTGGTACCACCAGTTCACCAAACGCCAGTCCCGCGCCAAGCAGGAGCTGATCAACCATTCCATCGAGCACCCCATTGACCGTCATACGGTCGGCATGTGGGAGTTTGTGCGGCACTCCGATATCGGGCTGCCCTTCCTGATCGACTACCAGAACCACTGGGCCGAGGCGATCCAGAAGCTGCCGCGGGGCCTGATGGTGCGCTACGAAGACTTGCGCGCCGACCCGGTGCCGACCCTGCACAGGATCGTCCAGCACATGGGGGAGAATTTCTCCGAGGAGGAGGTGCGCGCCGCGGTGGAATGGGGTTCCTTCGACAACCTGCAGAAGCTGGAAACCAGCGGCACCTTCAGCCAGGGTGGCATGAAGCTGGTGAACAAGAACGATCCCAGCACCTACAAAGTGCGGCGCGGCAAGGTGGGTGGCTACCGGGAAGACTTTGACCCGCAACAGGTCGCCGAACTGGAAGCGCTGGTACGCGAACACATCACCCCGCAGCTCGGCTACTGCCAGGATTCAAGCGAGCCCTGAAATGCCACCGCGCACCTGGGTCATCCTCAGTGACAAGCGGGGCGATAATGGGCAGGTAGACACTATCGTCGACGCCCTCGGCTGGCCCGTGGAGCACAAGTACGTACACATGAAGCCGGAGTGGGTGCTGGGCAAGCCGCGCTACCGGCCGTCCCTGGATCACCTCGACCTGAGCCAGTCCGATGCGCTGGAGGCGCCCTGGCCCGATCTCATCATCACGGTGGGGCGGCGCCCGTCCATGGTGGCCCTGTGGATTCGCCAGCAGTCCGGCAACCGCACGAAGATTGTGCTGGTGGGCAAGCCCTCCGGGCATATGCTGGACTTTTCGCTGGTCGTGGCCAGCGCCGAGAACCAGATGCCGCCGCTGCACAATTTCCAGGCCACGACCCTGCCGCTGATGCGCATTGCCGAAGCAGACGTTGCCCGTGAAGCCGAGGCCTGGGCAGAGCGCTTTGCCGGGCTGCGGCGCCCGCTGATCGCCCTGCTGATCGGCGGCGAAACCAATCCCTTTATCATGAACCGCAAGGTGGCCCGCGACCTGGTGGCGACCGCCCGCTGGGTGGTGGATGAGCTGGGCGGCACTCCCTATATCACGACCAGCCGCCGCACCACGCCCAAGGTGCTGGAAGTGCTGCGGGCCGAGCTGCCTGAGCAGGCGGTCTATTTCGAGTGGTCGGCGGAGGCTACCGATAATCCCTACCGGGCGCTGCTGGGCGCTGCCGACGGCTTTATCGTCACCGGCGACAGCGTCTCAATGATGGTGGAAGTGATCAAGCTGCACAAACCCCTGGCCATTTTCCCGCTGCCGGGGGGCTGGCTGGGCAGGATCGACCAGTTGCGACGTTCGTTGGCGCACTGGCTTTTCAGGCCGCGACTGGAATCCGGCCTCGACCGCCTGCGCCACGCGGTGGCCCGGGGTGTGCACCATATCGACTACTTCAAGATCCTCAGTGCGACGCGGGATTTCCGTGCCTTCCACCGCATGCTGGTAGACGAGGGCTACGCGACCTGGGCGGGCCAGCCGTTCCGCAAGGAAGAAGTATCCCTGCCCGACGATGTCGGGGTGGTGATCCGGCGCATCGAGGCGCTGTTTCCGCAAGGGAAGTGAGGTGCGGTTCGGGGGTGGTAGCGTCTACCGCATCCCCAGCACGTTCTTCATGAAGTGGGTGCCGAAGCGACTGATGCGCTGGGCGGCTACTGCCAGTGGGCTCTGGTCCAGGTAGTTGAGTTGCACCATGCGGCGCTCACCCACATAGCGTGTGTGGCCGTGCCAGGAGTGGTCGGTGCGACGGAAGGCCAGCAGGGTTCCCCCCAGTGGCGGTACCTGGGCGGCGTAATCCTCGATGTCGGACTTTGAGCGCAGCATGCGCAGCTGTCCGTCCTCGTGGTCCCAGCCCTCATTGAAATACACCAGCACGGTGATCACCTTGCTCTTGTGATCGGTGTGGATGTTGCCGTCGGTGCGCTCGCAGAACTTGCGCACGGTCACCGTGGTAGGCAGGCTGGCGAGGTCCATGTCGAAGCGCTCACCAAGGACTTCAGCAAAAGCCTGGCCCTGGATTTCTTCCATCAGCGCGCCAAACGCCGGGCCGTAACTCAGGTTGTCCAGCGAGTGGTTGGCGGCCGTGTCGATCGCGGGATAGTCGGCATTGACCTGCGCCAGGGCGTCTGCCGACAGGAAATTCGGCGCCACCATGAAGTCAAATGGCTCGCTGATGAGCTCCGCTGCGCGAACGGCTTCCAGATTGATCAAAGACATGCGCGGATTGTACGGCCTGCCGGGAAACGTCAGCAAGCCGGGGGCCCGGTAATAGTGCGGCATATCAAGAAATCCTGTATCATGCGCCGCCTTTTCAGACCGGAGAATTCCCCGCCCATGGGCGATAAAGCCCGCGCCGCCGCGCGCATCCTCATCATGCTGTTGTGCTTCTGGCTGCCGGCCCAGCGCCGCAAGCGCCTGGAGCGCTGGCTGCGGGGCAGGGAGGAATTCAAGAAGCTTGAGCGCGCCGACTGGGTGCTGATGAGCTGGGGGAAATCCGGACGCACCTGGCTGCGGGTGATGCTGTCACGAGCCTATCAGCTGAAGGGCGGGCTGGCCTCCGATGAGCTGCTGGACTTCGACAACTTCAGGGCCAGTGACGCCTCGCTGCCGGCGGTCTTCTTCACCCACAACAACTACCTGCGCAACTACACCGGCAACTGGGATTCCAAGGCCCACTTTCTCGGCAAGCGGATCGTGCTGCTGGTGCGCGACCCCCGCGATGTGGCGGTCTCCCAGTTCTTCCAGTGGAAGTTCCGCATGCGCCCCAACAAGAAGTTCATCAACGACTACCCGCCCCACGGCGCCGATATCGATGTCTGGGACTTTGTCCAGGACAGCGACGCCGGCGTGCCCCGCATCGTCGACTACTTCAACGGCTGGGCGCGAGCCATCCCGGAGCTCAGGGATGTGCTGGTGATCCGCTATGAGGATATGCGCAGCGACCCTGCCGCCGTGCTGAGGGCAATCTTCGACTTCACCGGTACGGACATCAGCGATGCGCAAATCACCGAGGCGGTGGAGTTCGCCGCCTACGAAAACATGAAGAAGATGGAGCAGGAGAGCCACTTCAAGGGTTCCGGCGCCCGCGTCAAACCCGGTGACAAGGACAACCCGCAATCCTTCAAGGTGCGCAAGGCCAAGGTCGGCGGCTACCGTGACTACTTCACCGATGAACAGTGTGCCGAACTCGACGCCATGGTGGCGCAGCTCGACCCGCAGTTCGGCTACGGCGCGCAGGCACCCCAGCGCGAGGCCAGCGTATGAGCCTCGCCCTCTCCAACCTGCGCCAGAACCTGCGCCAGGCACTGCAAACCGCCAACAAGAAGCTGTCGCGACGGCTGCTGCACTGGCGCATGCGCGGGCAATCCGAGGCCGAGATCCTGGAAGCGGAGCGCAAGCTGCGCGGCGTCGAGCAGTACGACAAGCTGCGCCAGGCTGACATCGTGGTGGTCAGCTTCGGCAAGAGTGGACGCACCTGGCTGCGGGTCATGGTGTCGCACCTGTTCCGCGTGATGTACGGCCTGCCCGACAATGCCATCCTCGGCTTCGACAATTTCCACAACCTTAATCGCGCGGTGCCGAAAGTCTTCTTCACGCACGACAACTACATCAAGGATTTCACCGGCGACTTCGAGACCAAGCAGCCCTTCTACGACAAGCGGGTGGTGCTGCTGGCCCGCGATCCTCGCGATGTCGCGGTATCACAGTTCTTCCAGTGGAAGTTCCGGATCAAGCCCTCCAAGGTGGCTATCAACAACTACCCGCCGCGGGGCTCGGATATCAGCCTGTTTGATTTCGTCACCGGCGACAATGGCGGCGCCATGAAGGCGGTCTGCGACTATCTCAACCTTTGGGCGGCAGAGGCCGACAAGGTCGGGCACTTCCACCTGTTGCGCTATGAAGACCTGCGCGCTGAACCACACCGCAAGCTGCGCGAGCTACTTGATTTCATGCAGGTGGACGCCTCCGATGAGCACGTTGATGCGGCGGTGGAATACTCCTCCTACGAAAACATGAAAAAGATGGAGAGCAAGCAGCAGTTCCGTCTTGCCGGTGGTCGCATGATGCCGCGGGACAAGGACAACCCGAACAGCTACAAGGTGCGCCGCGCCAAGGTAGGTGGTTACCGCGATTACTTCACCGATGATGAAGTGGCCGCCATCGACCGTCAGCTGGCCGAGTCCCTGGACCCGCTGTTCCGCTATTCCTGAAACTTTTCCAGTTGGCAGGCGTTCTGCCTGTCAGGCGAATCTTCCGAGCGCTATGAATCGGGTATCGAACGGTGTGTCTGATCCGGTGGCCAGGTCAACCAGTACTTCGCCCAGGGCGGGTGCCAGCTTGAAGCCGTGGCCCGACAGGCCCGCTGCGAAGGCCACGTTGGCGCAGCCCGGGTAGCGATCGACAATAAAATCGCCGTCGGGCGTCATGGTGTAGAAACAGCTGGCGTGTTCGAGGCGCCGGTCGGCGACACCGGGCAGGTGCTGTGCGACAAAATCCTCGATGCGGCTTGCGTCCTCAGGGTCCGGCTCGCGGGAGGCGTTGAGCGGGTCGCTGATCGGCTCGCCGCCACTGTGCTCTGCGAGCTTGAGGCGGCCGGCACCGGCGGGAAATCCGTAGAACTGTCCATGGGGCAGCTCGAAGAAGAAGCCGTTGGCATAGCGGGCATCGTCACACTCGAACCAGTGCAGGTGTTTGCGGGTGACTGTTAACGGCGGCTCCAGGTCGTGAATCAGCTGATTGCTCCACGCGCCCCCGCAGATGACCAGCGCCCCCGCGGCGTACTCTCCCTGGTCTGTGACAACCCTCACCCCGTCGCTGTCCTGTTGCCAGCCGCGCACCGTTTCACCCCAGCGATGCTCGGCACCGGCGGCACACGCCTGCGAGAGGTGCGTGAGAACGCAGGTTTCCACCGGCAGCCAGCCGGCGTCTGGCTCCAGCAGCGCTACGTAGCCGTCGGGAACGGCGTACTGGGGGAAGTCTGCGGGGTCCACCGTATCGACCCTGAGGTCATGCTGGCGGGCGGACGCCAGTACTCCGCTAATGATTTCGCTGTCTTCGGGGCCGGAGTAGAAGATACCGCTGCGGGTCAGCAGGGCTGGGTCAAGGGCGTCCCAGAGCTCGTAGCTGCGCCGCAGCAGGGGTACGTAATCGGGGTGCTCGAAATAGGACAGGCGAATCAGTCGCGATTCGCCGTGTGAGCTACCGCGGTCGTGAGCGGGGGGGAAGCGATCGAGGCCCAGGCAACGGAGGCCGCGTTGCGCGGCATGGTACATCGCGGCGCTGCCGACGCCGCCGGTGCCCAATACGATGAGATCGTAGTTGGACAAGCCTGTGCTCAGGCGGCCCGGGCGGCGTCAACGAGGGCGAAGGCGTCCTCGCGCAGGTGGCCGAGGCGAATCTCTTCCTGCAGCTGGCTCTCGCTGATCTCCCCGGCGTCCAGGCACTCGCGCACCAGGCCAAAGAAGAATGCCTCCTGGGCAGGGTCCGGGTGCTGGGCGTAGGTGCCGGCGAACTTGTAGTCGCCGAACAGCGCACGGCGCGCGCGGCGCAACCAGTGCCGCGGCGGGAACAGCTGGAAGGTGTCCGCCGGCCGGTAGTCGATCTTCAAGCCGGTTTTCCAAGGCTGGGTCTTGCGCTTCGTGTTGTGCAGCAGCTTGGTGTGCTCGGTGAGGTTGTCGAAATCGTTCCACTCGTTTTCCAGCACGCCGATGGTGGCCGGGTCCTCCAGCTTCAGGGATACCCAGTCCATGTAATCGCGCTGCACGTCCGGCTCGAACATTTCCTCGAAGTTCTTCTCGAACTGCCAGTGGCTGAGCCTGGCGCAGTCCAGCAGCATGACACTGGATGCCCAGGCGCCCTTGCGGCCCTTGCGCCCGGACTTCGGCCGGCAGAGGATGGCCTTGTCCTGCATGTCGCGCTCCAGCAGTTCGATGATGTCGGCCAGTGCGAAGATATCCGGGTCCATCACCACGGCCCGGCCGCTGTAGTTCATCAGCTGCGGCGGGGCGAAGCGCAGGGGTGTAAAAGACTGCAGGTCGTCGTTTACCCAGGGGCGCATTTCGCCGTCGCGACGGAAGCGCTTGCCCTCGTGCTCGGCCATGCAGGGGAAGTCCTTCACCTCGATGAACTTGACGTCGAAGGCGTCGGGATCCGCCGCGTGCTTTTTCAGGGAGTAGCGGCTCACCAATGCACCGAGCATCTGCTTGTGATTGGTGTGAATAAATACCGTGGGTTTCATTGTTTCCGGCAGTTCAAGGCTTGGGATAGTCTAGCGCCATGAGCGAACACGAGCCAAATATCTGGTGCTTGCTGGGCAGGAAGGCCGGCGATAATACACAGGTGCGTTCCCTGGCAGAAGCCCTGGGTGTCAGTTTTACCGAAAAACATATCGCGGCCCGCGGCTGGGAGCTGCTCCCGCACCTGCTGCTGCGCACCACCTTGCTCGGCATCGACCGGGGGGCTTCCAGCGAGTTGGCCGCGCCCTGGCCGGACCTGGTGATCAGCGCCGGCCGCCGCAACGAACCGGTGGCGCGGTGGATTCGCCGCCAGTCCGGCGGCAGTACCAGGCTCGTGCATATCGGCAGGCCCTGGGCCGCGCCGGACTGCTGGGACCTGGTGATTACCACGCCCCAGTATTTCCTGCCGGCGCAGCCCAATATCCTCCACAACCAGCTGCCGCTGCACCGGCAGGAACCGGAGCGGCTGAAGGCGGCAGCGCAGGACTGGCAGCAGCGGTTTGCGGCGCTGCCACGGCCCCTGGTCGCGGTGCTGGTGGGTGGTGACAGCGGCAAGTTCGTGATGACCGACGACAAGGGGCGCCGGCTTGGCGAGCTGGCCGCGGGCCTCGCCGGGCGCTGTGGGGGTTCACTGGTCAGCGCCGCCAGCCCGCGTACGCCGCAGTCCGCTTTTGATGCCATGGTGGCGGCGGCGGACGGCCCCGGCCTGCATTTTCCCTGGGGCGGAGACAATCCCTACCAGGCACTGCTGGCCTGCGCCGACGCTTTTGTGGTGACCGGGGAATCCATGTCCATGCTGGGCGAGGCGTCGGCCACCGGTAAAGCCCTGTACATTTTTGACCTGGCGGACGCCGATGGGCGGTGGTGGCGGCGGTCCTACAACTACCGCTACAAGCCACTCAGCCACCGGCTGGCCATGACGCTGGCGCCAATGCGGTTCCGGCGGGATGTGGGTCGTATCCAGGATGCGCTGGTACATGCCGGGCAGGCTGCCTGGCTTACCGGGGATTCAGAGTTTACGGCGAGGGCCGCAGTCGCGACGGACAGCGGCGCCGAGCTGGTGCGCTCAGCGGCGGCGGTCAGGCAGCTCTTGCCACCGCGCTGAGGGGGTGCTGTGAGGCGGGCGGCAGGTCCGGCGTGCGCGCCAGCACTTCAAAGGCGTCGTGGCGCACGTGGTTCTGTTCCATCTCGCTGCGCAGGAAATCCTCGCTGATCTTGCCCTGCTCCATACATTCCTTGAGCAGGCCGAAGAAAAAGTTTTCCTGGTTCTGGTCGGGGTGCTGCTTGTAGCTGCCGAGAAACGCGTATTCGCCGAACAGCTTGCGACGGGCGCGCATGATCCAGGCCGCCGGTGGGAACAGGCGGAAGCGCTCCGCGGGTCGCCAGTCGGTGGGCAGGCCGGTCTTCCAGGGCTGGGTTTTGCGGCGCGTGGTGTGCAGCATCCTGGTGTCGGTGGTGAACTTGTCGAAGTCGTTCCACTCAGCTTCAAAGAAGTCGATGCTGTCGCGATCTTCCTCTTTGAGGCAGACCCAGGGCTGGTAGTCCTGGGTGAAGTCAAACATGGCGCGGAACTTGGCTTCCGCATCCCAGTGCGTCAGTTGGGCGCAGTCCAGCAGCATCACGCTGGATGCCATGCAGCGGTCCACCAGCCCTTTTGGTCCTGAACGCATCCGGCACATGATTGCCTTGCCCTGCATGTCGCGAGACAGCAGCTCCCAGATGTCGGCGGCGGCAAAGATATCCGGGTCGATGACTACCGCACGGCCCTCGTAACCCATCAGCTTCGGCGGCATGAAGCGCGTGGGGGTGAAGGACTGCAGGTCGTCGTTAAGCCAGGTCCGGTGGACCCCATCCCGCAGGTATTCCTTGCCTTCGAACTCGGCGAAGAACGAGTAGTCGCGGCTGTCGATTATGCGGACTTCAAACTTGTCGTTGTTCGTGGAGTAGCGGCGCAGGGCGTGCTCGGCGACGAGTGCGCCGGTGATCTGCTTGTGGTTGGTCTGGATGAATACGCAGGCTTTCATAGGGGTCTGGAAGGGGTCTCGATAGGCGCGCAACTGTACAGCAAAGCGTCGGAATTTTCTATGCGGTAGCTGGCGGCAATCCGCCCCTCGTCCAGGTCGGGCTCAGCGTGAATAGTAGTTGATGCTGCGCCCGGTGACGGCGGTGTAGAGCACCCCGAAGGCCTTGGCCATGCGGTACAGGTTGTGCATCAGCATGCCCTTCGAGAGAACGGAAAAAGGCAATAAAACCAATGACATAACGATTTTCGCCAGGGAGGCGGTCAAGAGCTTGGCGGCGCGTGCGCCGGTGCCGTGGGCGCGGGCCATGCCGACCTGGGAGCAGCCGTTCTTGAAGCCGCGCATGAGCAGGCCGCTGGCGGTGTAGCGCTCCGGCTCGTGGTTGCGGTGGATAACCGACATGTCCGCCGAGGCGAGCTTGGCCCCCAGTTCATGGGCGCGGATGAAGAAATCCTTGTCCTCGCCGCCGCTGAAGCGGAAGGTGTGGTTGAACACCGGGCCGGTGGTGGCGACCCGCTGCAGGATGCTGCGTCCGACCAGGGCGTTGCAGGTGGAGGCGCAGCCCGGCAGGCCGTAGCGGCCGCCCTTGTTCTCATGCTTGGCCTTGACCGGTGAACGGAAGATGCCGGATTCCCGCGCCCACTGGGGCATCAGGGAATCGAGTACCCAGGTGCCGAACACCAGGTCGGCTCCGGTCACGGCCTGCCGGTCAAGCAGCTGTATCAGCCAGTCCGATTGGGGCTGGTCATCGTCGTCGATAAAGGCCACAAAATCAGCGCCGCGCTCGAGGGCAATCTCTACGCTGCGGTTGCGGGCATAGGTGATGCCGGAGCGCGGTTCGGTCACGTAGTGAACGCTAATCGGCAGGCGCGGGGCTGCGCGCTGGCAGATGGCCTCGGTTTCCGGGTTGGGGTTGTTGTCCACCACGATCAGCTCGACAGAGCCGGGGTTGTAGCCGCTCAGGTCCATGTCCTGCAGGGCCACCAGCAGGCGCATCAGCCCCTGGGAGCGGCTGTGGGTGCACACGCAGATAGCGACCCTGAGGTCGATGGTAGCGCTGACTGTCATGCTAGCTAACTACTTGAATATACCGCGACGGTAGAGACCCCAGAAAAATCCCCACATATGTATCAATGGACGCCGGCGCACGCGGTCAGGGATGTTGATGGTTTCCCCTGAATGGCGCTCAAGCTTCCATGCGATATAGTCGAGTCCCCCCTCGAACGTGAACAGTGCCTTGACCAGGCGCAGCACTGACAGTGTCTTTCCCTGTAGCACCCGCAATCGCCACGCCCACCGGGAGGTAGTGCGCAGGCGCTGCGGTATGTCGCTTGCGTACGCACCATCATACACGCGAAACGGGAAAACAAGCGAATCCGCGTGGTAGCGCGTCACAATTTCATAAAAATCCCCGGCGGCGAGCACCAGCTCCCGGGCGCGACCGCTGCGTTCGGTGCGCAGCTCCGTGCCGTAGCTGAGCCCGAGTGCCGCTTCCCAGAGGTCGGCCAGGGTCCCCTGCGGCGGCAGCGCCGGCAGGGTCCGGAGCAGCAGGGTACGGACGGCTTCCAGCAGGCACTCCTCGACCTCGGCGCGGGAGGCCGCATCGCGGCTCCAGGCGATGCGGGTGGGCTGGGAAAAGCGCCCCCAGATGTAGGACTGGAACCATGCCCGGCTGCAGCCGCGCCGGAAGTCCGCCAGCGAAATGACTGTAACCTTGCTGCGCAGCACCTGTCCGTCGTGGGCCTGTTCGGCATAGAACACGTTGGGCGGCAGCAGGCCGTTGGCCAGCGCCAGGGCACCGTGGCCGTAGGCCTGGGTGTAGTCGTCACACACCAGGTAGAGGTCCAGCAAGCCGTCGTAGATGTTGCCACTGCGCAGGCACGAGCCGTACACCAGCACCGCGTTGATGGCGTCGTGGTGGCGTCGGCGCAGTTCGGCGACCAGCGCGCCGAGAGCGGGCTCGCTGCTTGTGTCGGGTCCGGTGACCTGTGGGTAGCTGCTCATGGATGTTTCTTCTGCGCTCAAGGCTGTTGTCCCACGCTCAGGGCTGTCTTCCGTCGCTCAAGGCTGTCTTCCGTCGCTCAAGGCCGTCTTCCGTCGCTCAAGGCTGTAGAAAAGTCAGCGGTCGGGTGGTGTTGATCTCGACGCTGCCGTTCACCGGCAGGATCTCACCGTCCAGGTTCACCTTGCCCTCCATCCACAGCTGCAGGTGCTCGGCATTGTGACTGAAGTAGCCCTCCGCCGGAACCGCGTTGCGGCCGGGTTTGCCGCGGGCAATGCTGGTAAAGGTGCGGGCGAACCTGCTACAGCCCTGTTCCATCAAGGTCAGCCGCAGGGCGCCGGGGCCTTCGCCCCAGAACGGGCGCATACCGAAAGCCAGCCGCTCCAGCGTACTGACCGCGAGGATCAGCGTGTCGTGGTCCCGGCGCGGATTGCCATCCAGGGCCAGGCCAATCTGCTGGTGGCCGGTGAATTCGGGCTGGCCTCGCACCACGCCCCAGACGGTGCGGATGGTTCCCAGGGCCAGGCTGAAATCGTCCCGCAGGCCCCGCGAGTGAATCTCACGGTGCGCGTATTCGGTGCCCTGGATGACCGCGCCCGCACCCAGGAACATGCCGTGGTGTAGTGCGCCGTCTACCTGCACTCGCAGCAGGCTGCGCTGCCGCGCCGGGTTTGCCAGCTTGCGGTCGCCGTCACACCAGTCGCAGAAGCGAGCAACCGCCCGCGACAGTGCGCCGGTCATGCCCACGTCACCGGCGTTCATATTAGCGGTGCCACCCGGCAGCAGCACAACCAGCGGGGGAGTGTCGAAATAGTCCCCCTCCAACATGGCCCCCAGCATCGCCGCGTTGGTGCCATCGCCGCCGTTGATGGCCAGTACCTCGACACCGCGGTCGCGCAGCTCGCCAAGCGCGGCGGGTATATCAGCGGCGCTGCGGGTAATCAGGTGGTGGATGCTGGGGCTGGCATCAATACGCTGCCTGAGCGTTTCGAACTGATCGCGGTTATGTCCGCTGGCCGGGTTGCTCACCAGGCCGACCGGTGCCCCGGCGTTAAGGCGGCTCACGGAGCGGCTTCCCGCAGCTCCGCCGATTTCAGGGTCAGCGCCACATAGCCCAGCCGCGGTGCCCGGCCGCGCACCTGCAGAGGTAGGCCGGTGGCGCGATCAAAGGCCACCAGCAGCTCGCCCGACAGGCCCAGCAGTGTGAAATCCGGTTGGTCCTGGGCGGGGTCGATCAATTCCGCTTCGATCCGCAGCAGGTCGGTATCCCGGTGTCGACTGTCGATTCCACCCAGGCCAGGGCTGACCTCGACCAGGTCCTCACCGGCGGGAGTGGCGGTGACCCGGTACAGGTTGAGGTCGGTGTTGACCACGAAGCTCTGCGGCGCCGATGCCGGCGACAGCAGGGCCAGCAGCAACAGCGGGTCGGTCACCTGTCGCTCCCCGTCCGGATAGCCGATCTTGCGGCGGCTGGTGAGCCGGTATTCGCCGCTGGCGTCAGGTTCCAGCCGTTCCCGGGTAATGCCGGTCAGGCCGTAGGCCCACCGCTTGCGACGCCGGTTGCTGCCCTCGCTGAAGCGGCGCCGCTCCAGCAGGTGGCCGTCCGGCCTGGCGCTGAGCTCAATGCGTTCCCGGTTGCTGGCGACGCTGCTGGTCGCCTCCAGGCACCAGGCGTCGCCGGGCCCCGCACAGGCATCCAGCAGGAGCTCGGAACGGGCGGTGGCCCAGAAAGCCTTCTCCTCGAACACCAGGACACGCCAGTCGGGCAGTGGCCGGAGGTCTTCCGACCTGGAATCTTCAGCCCCTGCCTGCCAGGGCAACAACAGCAGCAGGGTTATCAGCAGGCGTGTCATGCGAGGCTCCCACCCAGGCGCGGCAGCGCAGTGCCTGCACGCTGCGGGTAGGCGGCGGCCACCAGCGCCAGCGGCAGCCACAGGTACAGCCACATTTCCTTGGGGTGCACGAACAGCCGGTCGAAGTCCATGAAAATACAGGTCATGCCGTATAAGAGTAGCGCGAGATAAAGTCGTTCCCCGCGGCCGTACGCCAGGCGCAGCGCCTGGACCAGGGCGGTGCCCAGCAGCGCCAGCAATAGCAGCAGCCCGACCAGGCCGCCGTCGCGCAGGGTGGCGAGGTAACTGTTGTGGGCATGATTGAAGACCTGGTTGTAGGCGTTGACATGGGGGTCGGTGAGATAGCCCCTGCCGAACAGCCAGTGCCCCTTCATGTCGGCCAGCACCTGGGCCCAGATGCCCGGGCGGAAGGAGAAGGTTTCCACCCGGGTGGACCATTCGCCCGGGTTGGTGGCCAGTAGCGCCCAGCTCAGCGCGCCACCGACAAGGGCCAGCAGCAGGGCGCGCCAGCCCAACAATACCAGCAGCCCCATGCACACCCCGGCCAGCGCGGTGCGCGACTGGGTCAGCAGCACCAGTGCGGCCAGAACCACGGCAAGGCCGGCATAGGCCGCGCGCCGCGGCCGATCCTTGATGGCCAGCTGCACGCTGAGTACCAGGAACAGGCCGTAGGCGGCACCCGCCTTGTTCTGGTGGTGCATGACGCCGAGCGGTTCGAGCCGGGAGCTGGGGAAAGGGTTTTGGGCGTACCAGGCTGCGATGGACACCAGGGCCGCTGCCGCGGCCAGCCAGGGCAGGCGCCGGGCGAACAGGTCGATGCGCTCCGCCTGGTTGACCCAGAGGTAGCCGCTGATGGCCACGAAGGACAGCAGGTTGAGGCTCAGCCAGAGCTGCCAGCCGGCGCCTTGCAGGGAGAAATCGGCGGTCCAGGCCAGGGTCAGCATCATCCAGGCGGTATAGGCCAGCAACAGGCCCAGCAGCAGGTTGCGGCGGTAGAACGCCAGCAGTTCGCGCCACAGCAGCAGTATTGCGGGAAATACCAGCAGGTAGTACAGGCGGCGGTGCCCCGAGGCCATCGGCAGCAGGAAGTAGCCCGCGATGAACAGGCTGTAGAGATACAGCATGCCGCGGTCGAGCAGGAAGCCTCGAATTTGCCTGATTTCCATTGAGATCAATAACTTGGGGACGGCGAAAGGCGGCAAAAATACCACAGAATCTTGTGCATGGACCACGCATCCTTTACCCTGCGCGTTTTTTAACCTGCCCGGTTCCGGGGACAATACATGCACGCTGTCATCAAGCGACTGATCAAGTGGCTGGTCCGCGCGATCAAGAAATTCCTGCCCGAAGAGAAAGGTCACCAGCTTGAACGCTGGCGCCGCGGTCGCGAGGAGTTCTGGAAGTACAACAACTGCGATTACATCTTCGCCTCCTACGGAAAGAGCGGGCGTACCTGGGTGCGGGTAATGATTTCCCGCTACTACCAGCTGGTGTACAAGCTGCCTGACAACATCCTGATGGGCTTTGACAACTACCAGCGGCTGGAGAAGGGCATCCCGAAGATCTTCTTCACCCACGACAACTACCTGCGGCAGTTCACCGGCAACCTGGATTCCAAGCAGGACTTCTACCACAAGAAGACGGTACTGCTGGTGCGCGACCCCCGCGACGTTGCGGTGTCCCAGTTCTTCCAGTGGAAGTTCCGCATGCGTCCCGACAAGAAATCCATGAATAACTACCCGGACCACGAAGCTGATATCTCGGTGTACGGTTTTGTTAAGCACGAGGGGCAGGGGCTCAACCACATCATCGACTTCATGAACGCCTGGGCCCGTGAACTCGACAAGATCGACAACCTGCTGGTGGTGCGCTACGAGGACCTGCGCGCCGACGCTGCCAGCGAGATGGCGCGGGTAGTGGAGTTCCTTGGCATGGAGCCCAACCGGGAGTACCTGGAAGACATGGCCGAGTTCGCCTCGGTGGAAAACCTGCGCAAGAAAGAGCAGGAAAACTACTTCTGGCGCAGCGGCTCGCGGGTGCAGGCCAAGGACGTCAACGACCCCAACACCTACAAGGTCCGCAAGGCCAAGGTGGGCGGGTTCCGGGACTACTTTGACGATGATCAAGTGGACGAACTGACGGCCATGGTAGATTCCCGGCTGCTGCCGGCGTTCGGCTATACCAGCGCTGAACAGGGCGCGGCAGCAGCACAGTTGAGCAAGTCGTGAACATGGAAAAGTGCGTCTTCATACATACCAATGAGCGGCAGTGGCTGGGCGCGCTGGTGGCGGAGTATTCCTTCAAGCGCAATTCCCGCAACCCCGACGCTTTCGATGTGAAATTCATCCACACCCGCGACTACCCGTTCCTTGCGGCCAAGGAGGGCGAGACCTTCCTGCGCGGTGGCACCACCCGCGACTGGCGCATGGACGACCTGCAATCCTTCACGCCGCTGCGCTTCCTGCCCCCGAAGCTCATGAATTACAGCGGCCGTGCCGTGGTCACCGACCCGGATGTGTTCGCCGTGGGCGACATCAATGAGCTGCTGGACCGGGACATGCAGGGCAAGGCCGTGCTGGGCCGCCATCGCTCCGCAAAGGAGGGCAAGGCCTACCAGGTAGCCACCAGCGTCATGCTGCTGGACTGCGCGAAGCTCAAGCACTGGGACGCCGAGGCAGACTTCGATGCGCTGTTCCGCTTCGAGAAAGACTACAAGGAGTGGATGGTGCTGGCCTACGAGGAACCCGGGAACATCGGCTACCTCGAGGACTGCTGGAACGATTTCGACCACCTGAACGCCGACACCCGGCTGCTGCACAACACCAAGCGTCGCACCCAGCCCTGGAAGACCGGCCTGCCGGTGGACTACACGCCGGCGGACAAATTCAAGGACAAACCGCTGCTGGCATCGCTGAATCGCCTGCGCGCAAAGCTGTTTGGGGAATACGGCCTGCTGGGTCACTACCATCCCCATCCCGACAGCAACCAGGAAGCCTTCTTTTTCGGCCTGCTGAAAGAGTGCCTGGATAGTGGGCACGTCAGTGAGTCCCTGGTGCGCGAGGAAATGGCAAAGAACCATGTGCGCCACGACGCTTTCGAAGTGCTCGAGCGCACGCCGCCGCTGGCAGAGCAGCCTGCGCTCGCCGCCTGAGCCGCCGGCAGAAGATCACTGGAGAGCTGTAAATGAAGTACCTGGATATCGAGAAGCTCCGCAGCCTCGGCCGCGAGGAGTTCATGGCGACCAAACCCTACCCCTTCTTCAACACCGAGGGGCTGCTGACCGAGCAGGGCTTCCAGGACCTGTTGCATAACATGCCACCGCTGGAGACCTTTGGTGAGATCTTCGGCAAGGAGCGTCGCGCCGGCCAGGCACCGCACGATCGCTATTCCCTGGAATACACCCCGGACACCGAGGTCCCGCTGCCGTGGAAAGAGTTTATTGGCGAGCTGTGCAGCGATGACTACCGGCGCGAGATTGAGCGTCTGCTGGGTGCGAAAAAAGCCGAGTTCCGTTTTCACTGGCACTACACCCCGACCGGCTGCGACGTGTCACCCCACTGCGACGCCCGCCGCGAGCACGGATCCCACCTGTTTTACTTCAATTCCGAGGAAGACTGGGACCCGGCCTGGGGCGGTTCCACCCTGGTACTCGACGACGGCGGCCGCCTCAGCTATGACTCGGCCCCGGCCCTGGAAGAGTTCGATTCGGTCCACGAGATGGATTCCATCGGCAACTACAGTGCCCTGATGTTGCGTACCGATCACGCCTGGCACGCGGTACGGCCCATCCATTGCCCGGAAGATCGGCTGCGCCGCATCTTTATCGTCGTGGTAAACCCCGACAACCTGTTCTGGAAGGTGCGTGACCGCCTTATCGGCAAGCAAATCCAGCGCTTCTGAGCTACCGGGCCCGACCCAGGTTCACTTATGGCTGTGCCCTCCGGAGCGGGCCGAGGCACTGGACGACAGCGTACTCAGCGAAACAGAGCGCAGCCGACATCGCGATGCGGCGCTGGGCCGTACCTGGCTGCGCTACCTGCTGACCCGCTATGCGGACGTGGCGCCCGCCGACTGGGTGTTTGAGACCGGCCGTCACGGCAAGCCGCAGCTGGCCGATGAGCTGGTACAGAAAGTGCCACTGGAGTTCAACCTGAGCCACTCCGGGAGCTGGCTGGTCGTAGCGGTAACAGGCGGGGTTCCGGTGGGGGTCGACGTGCAGCAGCTCGAGCGCCACAGGCCGGTGGCGCGGCTGGCGCGGCGCTACTTTTCGGCACCGGAGACCGAGCAGCTCGAGCGCCTGGACGGCGAGGACTACTACCGGCATTTCTACCGGCTCTGGACTCTCAAGGAGGCCTGGACCAAGGCCCATGGCGGTGCCCTGCCCACGGCCCTCGGTGAAGTGGGCTACCGGCTCGATGGCAGCCGCCTGGAGTGCCTGGTCCCCGGGGCCGCAGAGTCCACCAGCCAGTGGCTGGCGGAGATGGAGGGCCACAGCCTGGCCCTGTGCGGTCTGCGGCGAGGGCTTTCGCTGGAATGCCTTGAGTGGCTGGGGTCCGGCGAAATCGGGGCCCTGGAGCTACAAGCAGTGGCCAGTTGCGGGATGGCGTAAGCTCGTGAATTCCTGAGAAAAACCGCTTGTCGCGGGCTTGTAATGAAGGGGGTGCAACTGTAGAATTCGCGCTCTCGAAAATGGAGGCCTCCCGGAGGCTAAGTAGAAAGCAGAATGAAGACTTACAGCGCAAAAGCAGAAGACGTGCAGCGCGACTGGTTCGTAGTCGATGCCTCGGAGAAAACCCTGGGTCGCCTCGCCAGCGAGATCGCGCACCGCCTGCGCGGCAAGCACAAGCCTGAATACACGCCGCACGTGGACACCGGTGATTACATCGTCGTGATCAACGCCGAGAAGATCAAGGTGACCGGTGCCAAGGCAACCGACAAGATGTACCACCACCACACCGGCTACCCGGGTGGTCTGAAGAGCATGTCGTTCGAGAAGCTGATCGACAAGGCGCCGGAGCGTGTGCTCCAGGGTGCCGTCAAGGGCATGCTGCCGCGCAACCCGCTGGGTCGCGCGATGTTCAAGAAACTGAAAGTGTATGCCGGCGCCGAGCATCCGCACACGGCTCAGCAGCCCCAGCCCCTGAATATCTAAGGTCAAACTATGTCTGCAACCCAATACTACGGCACCGGCCGCCGCAAGACCTCCACGGCCCGTGTATTCATCAAGAACGGTGACGGCAACATCACCGTCAACAGCAAGCCGCTGGATCAGTACTTCGGTCGCGAAGTGGCACGCATGATTGTGCGCCAGCCGCTGCAGCTCACCGAGACGGAAGACAAGTTCGACATCAACGTAACGGTTGCCGGTGGCGGCAGCTTCGGCCAAGCCGGTGCGATTCGTCACGGCATCACCCGTGCGCTCATGGAGTACGACGAGTCCCTGCGCGGCACACTGCGCGGCGCCGGCTTTGTTACCCGCGACGCACGTGCGGTCGAGCGGAAGAAAGTTGGCCTGCGCAAGGCGCGCAAGCGTCCGCAGTTCTCCAAGCGTTAATCTTTTGCCGGGTGGGCGCTCACGCCCGCACGCTTAAGCAAAACTATCGCGAATACAGATGCCCGGGCCGAAAGCGGTTTCCGGGCATTTTTCTGTTCGCATCTTGTCTGAGAAATTCCCGAAAATACCGACACTTAGGTGCTTTTCCTTGTCAGGGAAGGGCAAAGTCATTACCATTTGCACCGGTTAAATTTTGTCCCCCCTCCTGCCTCCGGGTCATTTAGGTAAGACAGCGGATAAGCCTTGGCTGAAGTGGCCACGGGCGGGAATGCAACTACAGCCGTTATATGGCTGGTGAAATTGGGAGAGAAGTGCATGAGCAGTGATACGGTCAATACCGGTCGCCGTCGGTTTCTGACCGCGGCCACCAGCGCAGTCGGCGTCGCCGGTGTGGTTGGCGTGGCGGTGCCCTTTGTGGGCTCCTGGAATCCCAGTGCAAAAGCCGAAGCGGCCGGTGCACCGGTCAAATTTGACATCAGCAAGATCGAAGCAGGCCAGATGTCAGTTGTCGAGTGGCGGGGCAAACCGGTTTACGTGTTGCGGCGTACCGAAGAGCAACTGGCCGATCTTGAGCGCCTGGACGGCAAACTGAAGGACCCCGATTCGGAAATTTCAGACCAGCCGGCGTACGTGGAAGGTCGGGCCCGTGCCATTAAACCTGAAATAATGGTGTTCGTGGGGCTCTGCACGCACCTGGGTTGTGCGCCGAAGTTTCGCCCCGAAGTGGGCGCGGCCGACCTCGGCGGCGACGACTGGCGCGGCGGCTTCTTCTGCCCTTGCCACGGTTCCAAGTTCGACCTGGCCGGACGAGTGTATTCCGGGGTGCCGGCCTCAACCAACCTGGTTGTTCCCCCGTATTCCTTTGAGGACGAAATCACACTGGTTATCGGTGTGGATGAGGAGGTCGCCTGATGAACAATGCATTGGTAGGGCTGCGCGATTGGGTCGATGCCCGCCTGCCTATCATGCGTGCGTGGAACACGCACATGGGGCAGTATTACGCGCCCAAGAACTTCAATTTCTTCTACTACTTCGGGGTTTTCTCGCTGGTAGTACTCGTCAACCAGCTGCTGACCGGCATCTGGCTGACGATGAACTATGTCCCCAGCTCTGACGACGCGTTCGCGTCGGTCGAATACATCATGCGTGATGTCGACTACGGCTGGATTCTCCGCTACATGCACTCCACCGGCGCTTCGGCGTTTTTCGTGGTGGTATACATGCACATGTACCGTGCGCTTATCTACGGGTCGTACAAGAAGCCCCGTGAGCTGATCTGGATTTTCGGCATGCTGATTTTCGTCGTGCTGATGGCTGAAGCTTTCGTGGGCTATGTATTGCCCTGGGGCCAGATGTCCTACTGGGGTGCCCAGGTGATCATCTCGCTTTTCGGCGCGATACCCGTGGTGGGCGAAGACATCGTGACCTGGATCCGCGGTGATTACCTGATCTCCGGCATTACCCTGAACCGCTTCTTCGCCCTGCACGTGGTGGCCCTGCCTATCGTACTGCTGGCGCTGGTAGTGCTGCACATCCTGGCGCTGCACGAGGTGGGCTCCAACAATCCCGATGGCGTGGACATCAAGAAGCACAAGGATGAAAACGGCATTCCGCTCGACGGCATCGCCTTCCACCCCTATTACTCGGTCCACGACCTGCAGGCCATTGGTGTGTTCCTGTTCGTGTTCTGCGCGGTGATGTTCTTCGCCCCGGAAATGGGCGGTTACTTCCTCGAGTACGCCAACTTTGAAGAGGCCAACAACCTCAAGACGCCTGAGCACATTGCACCGGTCTGGTACTTCACGCCGTTCTACTCAGTATTGCGCGCGGTGCCTGACAAGTTCTGGGGCTTCGTGGCCTTTGCCGCATCAGTAGCCATTCCGTTTCTGCTGCCCTGGCTCGACCGCAGCCCGGTCAAGTCGTGGCGCTACCGCGGCAACATTACCAAGGTAGCCCTGGTGGTGTTTGTGGTGTCGTTCATCATCCTCGGCGTGCTGGGCGTGTGGACGCCAACGCCTGGCCGGACTCTGCTGGCGCAGATTTGCTCGGTCCTCTACTTTGCCTTCTTCCTGCTGATGCCCGTCTGGACCAGCATGGAAAAGACCAAGCCGGTACCGGAGCGTGTGAACATGAAGGGTGGTATTGGCCCTCTTGGCTCGCTGGGCGTGCTGGCGCTGATTGCGGTTCTGACTGTGCTGCCACTCAAGGCGGTGGCAGCCGGCGGCCCCGGCATTCAGCTCGATCACATGGAGCCAGACCTGACTGACAAGGCCTCCCTGCAGCACGGTGCAGGCCTCTACATGAGCTACTGTTCTGGCTGCCATTCGCTGAAATACTCGCGCTATACGCGGGTCGCCAGCGACCTGGATATTCCCAAGGATCTGGCCGAGGAGTACCTGGTGATGAACCGGGATCACAAGATCGGCGACCTGATGGACAACTCCATGACGGAAACACTGGGCAAGCAATGGTTTGGTGTAGTTCCGCCGGATCTTTCCCTGATCGCTCGCTCCAAGAGCACCGACTACCTGTACACCTACCTGCGCACTTTTTATGCAGATCCCAGCCGCCCGCTGGGCGTGAATAACAAGGCATTCCCCAATTCGGGCATGCCCCATGCGCTGATCGAGCTGCAGGGCCTGCAGGAGTGTGCTGCCGGCCCGACTACTGCCGCCAACGGTGGTGTAAAGCGCGATCCGCTGACCAACCAGGATATTCTCGACGATCCCTGCGGCAGCTTCACGCTGGTGGAAGAGGGCACCATGAGCCCCGAGGAATTTGACGCGGCCGTCTTCGATCTGGTCAACTTTCTCGCTTATGTCGGTGAGCCGTCAGCCATTGATCGCAAGCGCATCGGTGTTTATGTGCTGCTGTTTATTGCCATCTTCTTTGTGTTCGCGTGGCTGCTGAACCGCGAGTACTGGAAAGACGTCCACTAGCCGACGTCTCAGGGGCGCAATAGCTGCGCCTCTGATCACTAATAATTCTATTCCTGGGGGAATTCCATGGGTGTTGTCGCCAAGCGGTCTTCAATGACGTTTTTCTCGGACAGTGAGAGCCACTACAGTCACCGTGTCCGCATCGTACTTGCTGAAAAGGGCGTAACTGTCGACGTGGTCGAAGTCGACGCCGGCCATCCCCCGGAAGAGCTCGCGGAGCTGAACCCCTATAACTCACTGCCGACCCTGGTCGACCGCGACCTGGTGCTGTACGAGTCCAAGGTCATGATGGAGTATCTCGACGAGCGCTTCCCTCACCCGCCACTGCTGCCGGTGTACCCGGTGGCGCGGGCCGAGAGCCGTCTCTACATCCACCGTATCGAGAAGGACTGGTGTGCGCTGGTAGACCAGATCCAGAACACCCGCTCCGACAACGTTGTGGAGAAGTGCACCAAGGAACTGCGCGAGGGCCTGCTGGCCGTGGCGCCGATCTTTGGCGAAAAGCCTTTCTTCATGAGTGAGGAATTCACGCTGGTGGATTGCTGCCTGGCGCCGGTGCTGTGGCGCCTGCCGACCCTTGGTATCGAGTTCCGCTCTACCAAGCAGAGCAAGCCCTTGCTGGCCTATATGGATCGCGTATTCAACCGCGATGCCTTCCAGTCCAGTCTCACCGAGCAGGAGCGGGAGATGCGCCTCTAGGGCGCGCGTCGGACCCTCATACCATGACCATGAGTTCCAGCAGGCCGTATGTGATGCGGGCGCTGTACGAGTGGATCCTGGATAACGACTGCACGCCCTATGTGCTGGTCAATGCGGAAGAGGCCGGAGTCGACGTACCACAGCAGTACGTGAAGGACGGCCAGATCGTGCTCAACATCTCGCCCAACGCCGTGGTCGACCTGGTGATCGACAACGACGCCATGCACTTCAACGGTCGCTTCGGCGGAGTGCCCATCGATGTATTTGTGCCGATGGCTTCGGTGGTCGGCATTTACGCCCGCGAGAACGGCCAGGGAATGGTATTCGACCGCGATGACAATCCCTGGCCCGAGCCCCCGGAAGGGCCGCCGGGGGGTGGAGGCTCACCCGGCAAGAACGGCGACAAGAATGGCGGTGGCAAGAACGGCGGCGACAAGCGCCCCTCGCTGAAAGTCGTCAAGTAGCTGCGGGCTGTGAGGCCCGACCTACGCGGCCCGACCTACGCGGCCCGACCTGCGCGGCCCGACCTGCGCGGCCCGACCTGGCCGGCCGCTCCTACGCGGCCCGACCTGTGCGGCCCAACCTAATCAATCCACTCGAAGATCTGCACCACCTTTTCGACACCGCCGGTGGAACGTGCGACGTTGACGATGCGTTCCGCCTCGGCGTGGGAGACCAGCCCCATCAGGTACACTACACCGTCCTCGGTCACCACGGTGACGCGATTGCCCTGGATCTCCTCCGCCGCCAGCAGTGACGATTTCACCTTGGTGGTCAGCCAGGTGTCGCTGGAGCGGGTCAGGGTAGAGGTATTGCCGGATACCACCAGCTCGTTGTAAATGCGGCGCACGCCGCGGATTTCACGAATCTGGTCAGAGGCGCTGGCTTTCATCGATGCCTCGGGCACCTGGCCGGTAATCAGTACGAAGCCGTTGAAGCTGGTAACGCTGACGTTGGCATCTGCGTACTGCTCTCCCAGGGCGCGTATGCGGCGTATGCTCTTGGTTTCAATTGACTCGTCTTCCACCCGGGCACCCTTGGTGCGCTTGCCGGGATCCTCTTCTACCGGGCCGATGGCGGCAAAAAAACTGCCGCAGCCGCTGAGGGCGAGGGCAAACACGAGGGCCAGGGAGGGGAATGCGTACTTCATCAGCTGTAGTTACCAAACAGGGATTGATCAATCAGTTTACAAAGGCAGTGCACAATCATGGTCTGCATTTCTATGATCCGCGGACCCCGCGAAGAGTTCACATGGATTTCGATATCTTCCGGCAGCATCAGGCTCGATACATCGGTACAGTCGCCGCCGCTCAGTAATACCACCAACATCTCACGCTCGTGAGCGGCTCGAATAGCCTGGATCACGCTGCCATTGTTGTCACTCGCCGCCACCGCCAGCAACACGTCACCGGCCTGGCCCACGGCGCGCACCTGGCGTGAGTAGACCTCGTTGTTGCTGACCGTACCAATGGCTGTCAGCAGCGCGCCGTTGCCGCTCAGGTTGAGGGCGGGCAGGGCGGGCCGCTCCTGCTCGTAGCGATGCACCAGGCCAATACTGAACAGCTGGGCCACCGCCGAGCCGGAGCCATTGCCGCAGCAGAGAATCTTGTGTTCGGCGAGTAGCGCGCCGGTGAAGGCCTCGACCGCACGATCAAGTGGTGCCACCAACTCGTCGACGGATACCGACACCAGTTCCAGGATCTGCTGGAAGTCTTCGGCAATGACCTCGTATGTGCTCATGTTTCAGCTGCCAATGGCATTTTTGACCCATTGTATCTCATCTTTGCCGGGTCGCCGGCCGCCGGGTCGCCGGCCGCCGGCCCCTGGCTGTGGGCCTGTGTTGTCGAAGGTCACCACGTCGATGCGGCAGGGAACGCGCTCCGAGAGGCGCTGTTGCTGCAGGTAGTGCCGGGCGGTGGCTACCAGGCGGCGCTGCTTGGCAGGTGTCACCGAGGCGGCGGCGCTGGCAAAGCCGCGCGCGCTGCGAAAGCGCACCTCGACGAATACCAGGGTGTCGCCGTCGCGACAGACCAGGTCGATCTCGCCGGCCCTGCAGCGGTAGTTGCGAGTGATGATCTTGAGGCCGGCGTCGCGCAGCAGGCGGGCGGCGCGGTCTTCGAATTTTCTGCCCTTGTCCATGTGACCTCCCTGTCACTGGCGGCTGTTGCAGTCTGGCCTAGCGGGTTTGTGGGACGCCCCCCTGGAACTGGGCGGGCACCAGCTCGCGGTGCACGCGACCGACATTATCCATGTTCAGAAGGCCGGTGTTGCCACGTACGCGGGCGTCGCCGGAATCCCGCAGCTGGGCGAGGCGCCAGGTGAGCATGAACGCATCGGCGCCCAGGGCGTGCAGGCCGGCACGTTCGTCTTCGCCGTTTTCTGTGCCGAGGCTGTCCGACAGGCCGCCCTCGGTCGCCAGCATCCACGGCATCTCCAGCAGCCGGATGCCGTTCAGGTCGCGGTCCCGCTGCGGGTCGCGGCGACCGCTGAAGATCGCCGAGGTGGAGTAGACCGGCAGGTCGCCGGCGTAGTGAAAGGCAATCAGTGGTTTGATGGAGCGAGCGTGCTGGGGGTTGTCGCTGAGCAGGAAAACAATATCGATATCCTGCCGGCGGCGCGGCGTGAACTCGGTGGGCTCCCCCAGCAGCCGGCGCATGCGGGTGGCGCGACTCTCGCTTTCGCTCAGGCTCAGGGCGGCCTTCAGGCTGCTTGAGTAATCCGTCTGGCCGGTGAAGGTGGCGATGGCGCGCAGCTCGCCTTCGCGTTCGCGCCAGGCCTGCCCCAGGGCATCACTCATGGTGTCGCCCCAGTCACCCGCAGGGCGGATCAGCAGCGCGGTGCGGGCGCCGCTGTCGTATCCCAGTCGCGCCAGCTGGCGGGCCTCGTCGACGGCGGTCAGGCCCAACTGCACGGGCGGCTGCAGGGTGGGGGTACCTTCCTCGACAGCTTCGATTGCCTCGACCGCTTCAAGCTCCTCGAGGTTTTCGACACCCTCAACCCCCTCGAACGGCGTCGCCGGACGCGGTGCGAAGCGTTCCGCGGCGGGGTGCCAGGCCAGGGTCATTACCGGTACCGGGTCCTCCGGCAGCGGTTGCCAGTCCAGCAATGCCTCCGGGGTCAGCGGGCCGATCACCAGCTCCGCGCCGGCCCTTACCGCCACCTGGTAGGCGCTGTTGAAATCCGGCTGTGCCGCGCTGTCCATGACCATGAGTTCCTGTTCCGGCCAGCCGCGCCGGCGCGCCTCGAACTGGGCGGCCAGGTAGCCCTGCAGCAGGGCCTGGGCGTTGTCGCGGGCACCGCCGCTCAGTGGCAGTAACAGGGCGATGCGCCCTGGCGTTTGAGTGCTGTCCAGGGCGGCGAGCCCGCCGGGCAGTTGCAGCGCCGCCCGGTGCGAGGCGTGCCGCTCGCGCCACAGGTCGAGCTGGGCGAGCTGCACTTCCGGGCTCTCCATGACATCGGCGGCCAGCACCGCCAGTTCCAGCCAGCCTCGCCAGTGCTGGCTGACCGGTTGCTGCAGCTGCGCATCGAGGGTGTCCACCGGCGTGCGCTGCAGGTTGTGCCATATGAATTCCAGCAGGGCGGTTTCCCGCGCCGGGTCTTCGTTGGTCAGCAGCAGCCGATCGGCGAGGCGGGCGGCGGCCAGCGGGCCCTCTTCGGTCAACACCAGCCGCAGCTGCCAGCGGTCCAGGGGGTCGCGCAGGGCGGGATCGAGAGGGCCCAGCAGTGCAACCGTTTCGCGCAAGCCTGCCAGTGCCGTCGCCGTGTCGCCCTGCAGGTAGAGCAGTTCGGTTTCCATGGCCAGCGAGCGCACTCGCTCGCTGGCGCTGAGCTTGTCGGCGTCCAGGTCCCTCAGTATGCTGGCCGCGGGCAATAGCTGACGCTCTGCCAGCAGCTGCTCGGCCTCACGAAGTCTTGCCGTGTAGGCGGTTTCTTCGCCGCTCTCCGGCGGCAGGGTGACGATATCGTCGGCGGGCAGGGGCCGGCGCGTCTGTTCCACCGGCCCGGAAGCGCAGCTGGCCAGCAAGCTCAGCAGCGCCAGCGCGGCAAGAATGGAAAGCGGTCGGAGGCTGAAAGTCGAATTGGTCCTGTTCACGGTTGGCGTTGTGTCACTGTTGAGTGGGTCAATGCAAGTAAAACGCTGAAGCTGCAAATAAACGAAAAAGCTTGCGACAAGCGCTGCTGGTACTGGTGACGACCCGGCCGTGGCGCTACCAACACTCTGGGGGAGCAGGATGGAGAGCGGACTCTACGTGGTTGCCACGCCGATCGGAAACCTCGGCGATATGGTACCCCGGGCCGTAGAAATACTACAGTCGGCGGACCTCATCGCTGCAGAGGATACCCGTCACAGCGCCCCCTTGCTCAGGCATTTCAATATCGAAACGCCCATGATGGCCTACCACGACCACAGCGATAGCGGCGCCCTGGCTCGCATCGAGCGCTGCATCGAGGGTGGCGGCAGCGTCGCCCTGATATCCGATGCCGGCACGCCGCTGATATCCGATCCCGGCTTTCGGCTGGTGCGCCACGCCCACGAACGCGGCTGGACCGTGGTGCCGGTGCCCGGCGCCAGTGCCGCCGTGGCTGCCCTGTCGGTCGCGGGCCTGCCGACTGACCGGTTTCGCTTCGAGGGCTTCCTGCCCGCGAAGTCCGGCAGCCGCCGCAGCGAACTTGAGGCGCTGGCCCAGGAGACCG
Organism: Halieaceae bacterium; assembly: GCA_036351375.1. Taxonomy (GTDB): domain Bacteria; phylum Pseudomonadota; class Gammaproteobacteria; order Pseudomonadales; family Halieaceae; genus JANQIO01. The sequence goes on along the minus strand of JAZBOY010000100.1, from coordinate 50,734 downwards.
CAACCCTGGTGTTCTACGAGGCGCCGCACCGGGTGCTGGAAACGCTCCGGGATATGCGCGACGTGCTTGGCGCAGACCGGCTGGCCGTGCTGGCCAGGGAGCTGACCAAGACCTTTGAGACGGTGCTGCGGGCACCGCTGTTCGAGCTGGTGGAGCGGGTAGAGCAGGACAGCAACCAGGCCCGCGGCGAAATCGTGTTGCTGGTCGCGGGCACACAGCAGGTGGCGACAGAAATCACTCCGGAAATTGCCCGCATGCTCGAGCTGCTGTCGGAAACCCTGCCACCGCGACAGGCAGCGGGGCTGGTGGCCGATGCCTTCGGACTGCGCAAGAAGGCGCTGTACGACTACCTCATTTCCCGCTAACCTTGCGGCCGGAGTTGGTCAGGCGATCGCTGTGCGCAAGCGCGGAGGAAAGTCCGGGCTCCACAGGGCAGAGTGCCAGGTAACGCCTGGGGGGCGCGAGCCTACGGAAAGTGCAACAGAAAGGATACCGCCTCCGTCTTTGCGGGGGTAAGGGTGAAAAGGTGCGGTAAGAGCGCACCGCGCGGCTGGCAACAGGCGTGGCGATGGTAAACCCCACTCGGAGCAAGACCAAATAGGAATCCATAGCTGCGGCCCGCAGTGGATTCGGGTAGGTCGCTACAGGCAGGCGGCGACGCCTGTCGCAGATGAATGATCGTCCACGACAGAACCCGGCTTATCGACTGGCTCTTTATAACACCGCTGTAGGTCTCTGCCCCTAAGGTGGGGTGGAGGCGCTACATCGCCTTCCTGCTTCTTACCGCTGTAGGTCTCTGCCCCTAAGGTGGGGTGGAGGCGCCAAGTCACCCAACCGTACTCTCCTATCTCGCATTACCTTTGTCTGTGCAAGGAACCACTGACTAATTGTGGCGCCATCGGAGCGCGCGGGATGCCTGGGGTACTTCCGGGACCGTCTGCGGCCAGGACGGTCCCGGCGGGGAACCGCGCAGCCGAGCGAGACAGGGATGTCATGCTTGTAGCGTGTCCCGGAAGTACCCCAGGCATAGCGCGTGCGGCATCGCAGGCGCGCACCTCACAGGCATGGGTCAACCCTGTTTGAGGGGGTGGTCGTCCGGGAGTTGACGGGAGATCCAGAGCGCGAGCTTGTGTTTCATCTCCGGGACCTTCTCGTGGCCCTTCGCCAGGGGCTGTATCAGCTTGTCGTGGACCAGTAGCCGGTAGAGGTAGGTGACCTTGTCGTGGGCGGAGTCCGTGGCTTCGAAGGCGCCGACCCCGCGCTTGCGGGCGTAGATCTCCCCGATGCGCAGGGCTTCGGTTACCAGTTCGGCCTCGTGCTTCAGCTTGCTCATACCACTCTCCCGTGCCCACGCGCGGGCCGTTATCACGCTGCAAATGATAGACCAGGGGCCTTGATTTGGCCTTGCCGACGCCCACGGCAGACTCATCTAGATGATTTTCGAATAAGGGGCGGCTTTTTTAAGAAGAAAACGGTCGTCAACTTAAAGTAAAGTGTCAGAAGTGCCCCATATGAGGCTGTTTTGGTGGTCCTTTTGCGCAGGAAAATTGCCCTGAAATCTCGCCTGGATTGCCATTTTCTTGACGTAATTCACTGAAATCCCAAGGTTTTTTCAGTCGCGCCGTATTGACAGTGTCACTGGTGCGTACCTATAGTGTCGAAAAGTGGGAATAAGTGGGATTTTTTGGTTTTCGGTGGTTTTAGGGAACCATTCAGTGGGGATCAGTGGCGATGTTTCGCGGGGTGCAACATATCAACATGGACGCCAAGGGCAGGCTGGCTATGCCGGCTCGCCAGCGCGAGCCGTTGATGAGCCATTGCGACGGCCAACTGGTGGCGACCATTGATACCCAGTCGCAGTGCCTCTTTATCTACCCCCTGCCCGAATGGGAAAAAATTGAGCAGGAGATTCAGGACCTGCCTGCCCTGAACCCGGCGGTGAAGCGTTTCCAGCGTCTGGTCATCGGCTATGCCACCGACCTTGAGCTGGATGGCAACGGCCGCATCCTGCTGCCAGCGCCGCTGCGCGACTACGCCAGGCTGGAAAAGAAGCTGGTGCTGGTGGGCCAGGGCAAGAAGCTGGAGCTGTGGTCGGAAGACCTGTGGCTGGCGGAGCGCGAACAGGCGCTGTCGGAATCCGGTCCGGATGCGGCGCTTCCCGAAGAATTGATGTCGCTGACGCTCTAGGGGGTCGGTGTGCACCAGACGGTTTTGTTGCGAGAGGCGGTGGAAGCTCTCGTGACGGTGCGAGATGGCTACTACGTTGACGGCACCTTCGGGCGCGGTGGCCATAGTCGCGAAATTCTTGCGGCGCTCAGCGAGGAGGGTCATCTCTTGGGCGTAGACAAGGATCCGCAGGCGATCGAGGTCGCCAGACAGTTAAAGGAGGGCGACGACCGTTTCGACTTCGAACACGATTCGTTCGCCCGGCTTCCCCATCAACTGCGTCGGTTGGGGATCGGCGCAGTTGATGGAATTTTATTGGATCTCGGTGTCTCCAGCCCGCAGCTGGATGAGGCCGAGCGGGGTTTTTCATTCAGCCAGGATGGGCCGTTGGACATGCGCATGGACACTACCCGGGGGCAGACCGCGGCCGAGTGGCTGGCGAGTGCCTCTCACGGTGATATCGCCAGCGTCCTGCGCGAGTATGGCGAGGAACGTCACGCCGGTCGTATCGCCAGTGCCATCCTGCGCGCTCTCGAAGCAGGCCCCATCAACACCACTGGCCAGCTGGCCCAGATCGTCTCCGAGGCCAACCCCAGCTGGGAGAAGCACAAGCACCCGGCCACCCGTGCCTTCCAGGGCATTCGCATCTGGATCAATCGCGAGCTGGTCGACCTTGAGCTGCTGCTCGACGAGGTCGTTGACCTGCTGCGGCCGGGCGGACGCCTGGTGATCATCAGCTTCCACTCCCTCGAAGATCGCATGGTCAAGCGTTTCATTCGCCGCATGAGCCGGGGCGAACAGCCGCCGCGGGGCGTGCCGGTGATGGAGAGCCAGGTCGAGAAGAAGCTGGCAGCGGTCGGCAAGGCGATCAAACCCTCGGCGCAAGAAATAGCGGCCAACCCGCGCTCCCGCAGCGCAGTCATGCGAGTGGCAGAGCGCCTGCCGGGGCTGGCCGCATGACTCGCTCAGCGCAGAAACCCTTGCGCGGCTGGGTGGTGCTTAACCTCGTGCTGGTGCTGGCGATTGTTTCGACGGCTGTGTCCATCGTCGGCGCGTCTCACCATTGTCGGCAGGCCTACGCACGACTGGCCGCGCTGCAGACCGGCCAATGGAACATGCAGGAGCAGTGGGGCAAGCTGCTGCTCGAGCAGAGCACCTGGGCCGCCCACCACCGGGTGGAGCAACTGGCGCGCCGCGAGCTGGGCATGCGCCTGCCGAAAGCCGCCGAACTTGATGTGGTCGCGCCATGAGCCGGACCACTTACAACCCGGTTTCGCCCTGGCGCAGCCATCTGATGGCCACAATTATCACCCTATTATTCGCCTTGCTGGTGTGGCGGGTGCTGAGCCTGCAGGTGCTGGAAAGTGATCGCGGCTACGCCTTCCTGCAGGACCAGGGCGCGGCACGCTACGTGCGCAGTGCGGAGATTCCGGCCTACCGGGGCATCGTGTCCGACCGCCGCGGAGAACCGCTGGCGGTGAGTACGCCGGTGATCAGCCTGTGGGCAAACCCCCGGCAGCTGGCGGCCTCCGACCGTGTCGACGAGCTGGAGTCTGCCCTGGGCCTGGCGCCAGGCGTCCTGGTCACCCGGCTGGAGAATTATGCAAACCGAGAATTCATGTACCTGCAGCGACACATGACCCCGCCGGAGGCGCGCAGCGTATTGCGCCGCAAGATTCCCGGCGTTGGCGGTCACCGTGAGTACCAGCGCTACTACCCGGCGGGCGAAGTGGCGGCGCACGTAGTGGGCATGACGGACGTGGACGATCGCGGCATCGAGGGTATGGAGCTGGCCTTTGAGGACTGGCTCAAGGGCACCCCGGGTCGCAAGCAGGTTATCAAGGATCTGCACGGTGAAGTGGTGCGGGATATCGGCGAACTGCGTGCCGCCGAGCCGGGACGCGACCTGCAGTTGAGCATCGACCTGCGCCTGCAGTACCTGGCGCACCGTGAGCTGCAGCGCGCGGTGGCCACCTCCGGCGCCCGTGCGGGCACGGTAGTGAGCCTGGACAGCCGCACCGGAGAGGTGCTGGCGCTGGTCAACTACCCGAGCTACAACCCCAACGGCCGCGGTTCCCTGGAAACCGGCAGCACCCGCAATCGCGCGCTCACCGACGTCTTCGAGCCCGGCTCCACCATGAAGCCGCTGACCCTGGTGGCCGCGCTTGAGAGCGGCCTGTACACACCGGACACGGTCATCGATACCTCACCGGGACGGGTACAGGTGGGCAGCAAGGTGCTGCTCGACCCGGTCAATTACGGCGAGCTCAGTGTCGCGCGGGTGGTGGCAAAATCCAGCCAGGTGGGCATCGTCAAGATGGCGTTGAGCCTGGACGAGCAGGCCGTCTGGCAGGCCTTTACCCGCTTCGGCCTGGGCGAAAACCCGGGCACCGGGTTCCCCGGCGAGAGCGCCGGCGTGCTGCCCTTCAGGGATCGCTGGCGCGATATCGAACGCGTCACCCTGGCCTATGGTTACGGGCTGGCCGTCACGCCCCTGCAGCTGGCGCGCGCCTACGGCGTGCTCGCCAACGAGGGCCGGCTGCTCACGCCCAGCCTGCTGAAACTGGATGACGAGTCCGCCGTGGATGCCCGCCAGATGGTGGAGCCGCGCATTGCCCAACAGGTGCTCGAAGTGTTGCACGGCGTCACCAGCGAGGACGGAACGGCGCGCAGCGCGCGGGTCGAAGGCTACGGGGTGGCGGGCAAAACCGGTACCGCACACAAGGTCGATAGCGGCGGCTACGCCGACGATCGCTACCTCGCATTTTTTGCCGGCATTGCACCGGTGCGCGAGCCGCGCCTGGTGACAGTGGTGTTGATCGATGAGCCCAAGGGCGACCGCTACTACGGTGGTGAAGTGGCGGCTCCGGTCTTCAGCCGCATTACCGAGGGCGCCCTGCGCATGCTCAACGTTGTGCCCAACCGGCCGGACCGCGACCTTGCGTCTCGCGAACAGGCGGCAGGGGGTGAGGCGTGATGCCGTTGCCGACCTCACCGGGGCACGCGGTACCACTGTTCCGCTTGCTGCTGGGCATCGCCGACGCGGTGGCCCTGCCGGTCTACGGGCTGGCGCTGGACAGTCGTCGCGTGCAGCCGGGTGATCTGTTCCTGGCCCTCAAGGGCGAGCAGCATGACGGCCGCGACTACCTGGCGGCGGTGGCGCAGGCGGGTGCCTGCGCGGCGGTCGTGGAGGCGGGTCTCAGCGCGGCCCAGCGCTCGGCCGCTGGCCAGATGCCGATAGTGGAAGTTCCGGCACTCGACATGCAGACCGGCAGGATAGCGGCGCGCTTCTACGGCCACCCCAGCGAGCGCCTGGCCACTGTCGGTATTACCGGTACCAACGGCAAGACAACAACGTCCCGCGTGCTGGCCCAGCTGCTGCGCGCCGGCTTCGGAAGCTGCGGTGTGATTGGCACCCTGGGCGCCACCCTGGGAGATGACACCGTCGAAGCCGCCAACACCACGCCCGACGCGGTGAGCCTGCATAGCCAGCTGGCAGACTGGGTGGCGGACGACGTGGCCGCCGCCGTGCTCGAGGTGTCCTCCCACAGCCTGGTACAGGGGCGCGTCGGCGGTATCACCTTCGATACAGCCGTGTTCACCAACCTGACTCACGATCACCTCGACTATCACGGCGACATGGACAGCTACGCCGCAGCCAAGGCGCGGCTGTTTGCCGTTGAGGGCCTCAAGCACGCGGTCATCAATGGCGACGACGACTACGCGGCAGTCATGCGCGCGGCCGTCGCCCCCGGCGTGGAGGTGATTGAATACGGTATCGAGAGCAGCTCTGCCGCGGTGAGGGCCAGCGACATCAGCTATCACCACGGCGGCCTCGAAGCACAGCTGCACACGCCCTGGGGCGACGGCCTGGTGCACAGCCCCATGGCCGGCGATTTCAATCTGGCCAACCTGCTGGCGGCGATCAGCGCGGCCTGCCTGAACGGCATGGGGCTTGAGCTGGCCCTGGAAGTGATACCCGAACTCAAGGGCGTTGAAGGGCGCATGCAGTATGTTGCCAATGAGCGCGACCTGCAGCTGGTCGTCGATTACGCCCACACGCCGGATGCGCTGGCCCAGGCCCTGCGCGCACTGCGAGCACATACCGAGGGTCAGCTGCACTGCGTGTTTGGCTGCGGCGGCGATCGCGATCGCGACAAGCGGCCGGTCATGGGCCGGGCCGCCGATGAGCTGGCAGACCGGGTGATCGTTACCAGCGACAATCCACGCCATGAGCCGCCCATGGCCATCATCGATGAAATCCTCACCGGTATCAGCGGGGCCCACGAAGTGGAGCCGGACCGCGCCCGGGCCATCGCCCTGGCAGTGGCTACCGCGGCGCCGGGAGACTGCATCCTGGTCGCGGGCAAGGGGCACGAAACCTATCAGCAGGTTGGGGCTGAGCGCCTCGATTTCAGCGATGTGGTAGAACTGCGGCGCGCGCTCGCAGGCGACGGGGGTGCGCAATGATGCGGACGCTTTCGCTGGCAGCCCTCGCGCAACCGCTCGGTGCCAGCCTGCACGGCAGCGACGTGAGCTTTGCGGCGGTCAGCACCGACAGCCGCCGCCTCGAGGCGGGGGACCTGTTCGTCGCCCTGCGCGGCGAGCGCTTCGACGGCCATCGCTTCCTTGCCGACGTGGCCGCGCGGGGTGCCTGCGGAGCGCTGGTGGACCAGCCCGCCGAGCTGGATTTGCCGCAGCTGCAGGTGGCAGACACCGAGCAGGCGCTGGGCCAGCTGGGCGCCCTCAATCGCGAGCAGTTCTCCGGTCCATTGCTGGGCATCACCGGCAGCAGTGGCAAGACCTCGGTAAAGAACATGTTGGCGGCCATTCTCACAGAGTGTGGCCCGACGCTGGCCACCGAGGGCAACCTCAATAATGAAATCGGCGTGCCGCTGACCTTGCTGCGGCTGGCACCGGAGCACCGCTACGCGGTCATCGAGATGGGGGCGGGTAAGCCGGGGGATATTGCCTACCTGGCGCAGCTGGCGCGCCCCGAGATTTCCCTGCTGCTGAACGTGATGCCGGCTCACCTGGAGCGCATGGGCTCCCTGCAAGGTATTGCCGAGACCAAGGGCGCGATTCTCGCCGACGCGCGGGTGGCGATATTCCCCGCTGACAGTCGCTTCACACCCTACTGGCGCGAAGTGGCGGCCCGCGCACACTGCCTGGAATTTGGTTTCGATGATGCGGCTCCGGTACACGTGAGCGAGCTGGAGCTCGATGAACACGGCGCGCGGTTTACGCTGCATGTCGAAGACACTGTGTTCCCGGTCGAGCTCAGGCTGCCCGGCCGCCACAACGTCGCCAATGCCATGGCGGCTGGCGCGGCGGCCATTGCCGCCGAGGCACCGGTGGAAAAAGTGCAGGCCGGGCTGGCCAGGGTTGAAGCCACGGGCGGGCGCCTGTCGCTGCGCAGTGGCCGCGACGGAGTGTCGGTGATTGACGACAGCTACAACGCCAACCCGGGCTCGGTACAGGCGGCCATTGATGTGCTGGCCACAATGCCCGGCCGCCAGGTGCTGGCGCTCGGCACCATGGCCGAGCTCGGTGACGCGGCCGACGAGCTGCACGCGGAGGTTGGGGCCTATGCCCGCGCCGCCGGCATCGACGCGCTGTGGACGGCGGGGGTACACACCGGCCGCGCGGCAGAGGCGTTCGGGGCGGGTGCGGAACATTTCGAGTCTCGCGATGCGCTGCTGGCTGTCCTGCCGGAACTGGTCGCCTCCGGCGACGTGATTCTCGTCAAGGGTTCGCGCAGTGCGGGCATGGAGCAGGTAGTGGCCGCCTTGCTGCCAGAGTCTGCCAACGGGGAGGGCCAGTAGATGCTGCTCTACCTGGCGGAGTACCTGGCGACCCTGGATTCCGGTTTTGCCGTGTTCCAGTACCTGACCTTCCGCGGCATTCTCGGAGTCATGACGGCCCTCGCCATCTCGCTGCTGGTGGGTCCGTCCATGATTCGCCGGCTCAATTATCACCAGATCGGCCAGGCCGTGCGCGACGACGGGCCGGAGTCCCACCTCAGCAAGAGTGGCACACCGACCATGGGCGGCGCGCTGATCCTGGTCGCCATCTTTGTGAGCACGCTGCTCTGGAGTGACCTCAGCAATCCCTACGTATGGCTGGTGCTGTTTGTCATCCTGGTGTTCGGTGCCGTGGGCTGGATCGACGACTGGCGCAAGGTGATGCGCAAGGACCCGACCGGGCTGCCCGCGCGCTGGAAGTACTTCTGGCAGTCGGTGGCGGGGCTGGGCTTTGCCCTCTACCTGTACTTCTATTCGACGACACCGGTGTCCACCCAGCTGTTCGTGCCGTTCTTCAAGGACTTTGCCTGGGAAATGGGCCCTCTGTTCATCCTGCTGGCCTATTTCGTGGTGGTGGGGTCCAGCAACGCCGTCAATCTCACCGACGGCCTCGACGGCCTCGCCATCCTGCCGACGGTGCTGGTGGCATCCGGCCTGGGCATCATTGCCTATGCCACCGGCAACGTGCAGTTCGCTGACTACCTGCATATTCCCTACGTGGCGGGTACCGGCGAACTGGTGGTGTTCTGCGGCGCCATGGCCGGCGCCGGGGTGGGTTTCCTTTGGTTCAACACTTACCCGGCCATGGTGTTCATGGGGGATGTCGGCGCGCTGGCACTGGGTGCAGCGCTGGGCGCGGTGGCGGTGATCACCCGCCACGAAATCGTGTTCTTCATCATGGGCGGTATCTTCGTGCTGGAGACGGTGTCGGTGATCCTGCAGGTGGCCAGCTACAAGCTGACCGGCAAGCGCCTGTTCCGCATGGCGCCCATCCATCATCACTTCGAATTGAAAGGCTGGCCGGAGCCGCGCGTCATCGTGCGCTTCTGGATTATCACGGTGATGCTGGTGCTGTTTGGCCTCGCCACCTTGAAGCTGCGCTAGGGAGATGGGAGTCGCCATGGCTGACAGACTGATCGCAAGCTCCGAGTCGCCCCTGGTGGTGGGCCTGGGGAGTACCGGTCTGTCCTGCGTACGATATTTCACGGCGCGGGGCATTCCCTGCGCCGTGGCGGATTCCCGCGCCAAGCCGCCCGGTCTGGACGAGCTCCAGAGCATCGATGCCGAGCTGTCGGTGCAGGCCCTGGATGCCGAGGTGCTTATGCGCGCCGGGCGGCTGGTGGTCAGCCCCGGCGTGGCGCTGGATGAACCTGCAGTCGCCGCAGCTATCGAGGCCGGCGTCCCGGTGTGCGGCGATATCGACCTGTTCTGCGAGGAAGCTGCTGCCCCTGTCGTCGGCATCACCGGCTCCAACGGCAAGTCGACGGTCACCGCACTGCTGGGTGAGATGGCAGCGGCGGCCGGTCGTCGGGTGGCGGTGGGGGGCAACCTCGGTACCCCGGCGCTGGACCTGCTGGATGACGCCGTGGAGCTGTACGTGCTGGAGCTGTCCAGCTTTCAGCTGGAGCGTGCCGGCAAACTCGGCCTCGCCCTGGCCACGGTGCTGAACATGTCGCCGGACCATATGGACCGGCACCACAACATGCAGGCCTATCACGCTGCCAAGCACCGCATCTTCCTCAACTGCGGCGCCGCGGTGTTCAACCGTGAGGATCCGCTGTCACGGCCGCTGCAGGCCGACACCGTTCCCGCCTGGAGCTTCGGCCTGGACGCACCTGACCGCCGCGGCTACGGCCTGCGCGAACACGAGGGCAGCCTTTACATCTTCCGTGAGTTCCAGCCACTGATGCCGGCCGGGGAAATAAAGCTCGTGGGGCGTCACAATCTTGCCAACGCCCTCGCCGCGCTGGCCATGGGTGAGCTGCTGGGCCTGCCGGCAGACGCCATGCGCGAAGCGCTGGCAAATTTTGCCGGGCTGCCGCACCGCAGCCAGTTGGTGGGTGAAGCCAACGAGCTGCGCTTTGTAAACGACTCCAAGGCCACCAACCCCGGTGCGACGCTGGCGGCCCTGGGGGGCTTCGACAAGGGCGTGGTGCTGATTCTCGGCGGCCAGGGCAAGGGCGCCGATTTCACCGAGCTGGCAGCGGCCACGACAGGCTGCCGCCGGGTCATCCTGATGGGCGAAGACGCGGGCCTGCTGGATGCCGCACTGCCGCCCGGCGTTTCCCGCGAACGGGTAGCCAGTATGGACGCCGCCGTCGACGCGGCCGTGGCCGCTGCCGAACCGGGTGACGTAATACTGCTGTCGCCGGCCTGTGCCAGCTTCGATATGTTTGCAGGCTTCGCCGCGCGCGGTGACGCCTTCTGCCAGAGTGTGGCTCGCTACCTGGACGGAGGTGTCGCATGACCGCCGCCAGCGCCACCACCTCCCTGCGCTTGCCCACCAATGTGGATGCCGCCGCACTGGACCTCAGGCTGCTGTTGCCGACGCTCGCCCTGGTGTTGATCGGCTATGTGGCGATTACCTCGGCGTCGGTGGAATACGCGGCGGCTCACTACGGCGACCCCATGCATCACGCCCATCGCCACCTCATCTACCTGGGACTCTCGGCGGTGGCGGCGGCGGTGGTGCTGGTGATCCCGATTCGCTTCTGGGCTATCAGCGGCTGGGCCTGGCTGTTCCTGGCCCTGGCCATGTTGGCGCTGGTGCTGATTCCCGGGATTGGCGTCAAGGTCAATGGCAGCCGCCGCTGGCTGGACCTCGGTCCCCTGACCCTGCAGGCATCAGAGTTCGCCAAGCTGTTCCTGGTCATCTACCTGGCGGGGTACCTGCAGCGCCGCGAGGAACAGGTGCGCAGCGAATGGCAGGGCTTTATCAAACCCATGGCGGTGGTGTTCGCGGTGACCCTGCTGCTGATGGCAGAGCCGGATTTCGGCGCTACCGTGGTGACAGTGGGCACTGCCTTCGGAATGCTGTTCCTGGCCGGCGTGAAGCTCAAGCATTTCCTGCTGGTGGTGCTGGGCAGCGTCATGGCGCTCACCCTGCTGGTGATCAGCGAGCCCTATCGCCTGAAACGCCTGACCGCTTACACCGATCCCTGGGCGGACCAGTTCAATTCCGGCTACCAGCTTACCCAGTCGCTGATTGCCTTTGGTCGCGGCGAGTGGTTCGGGGTGGGGCTCGGAAACAGCGTGCAGAAGCTGTTCTACCTGCCGGAAGCGCATACCGACTTCGTGTTTTCGATCTGGGCGGAGGAGACCGGCCTTGCCGGTGCGCTGCTGGTGATTGGCCTGTTCCTGGCACTGGTCTACCGCATGTTCCAGGTGGCGCGTCGGCGCGTGGAAGCAGGCGACTGTTTCGGCGCCCAGCTCTGCTACGGCGTGGCCCTGGTGATCGCCAGCCAGGCATTCATCAATATCGGTGTCAGCACCGGTCTGCTGCCGACCAAGGGCCTGACCCTGCCGCTGGTCAGCTACGGCGGCAGCAGCCTGATTGCCTGCAGCGCCATGATTGCGCTGGTGCTGCGCGTGGAGCGCGAGGCGGCCCTGTCCCCAGTGAAGGACAAACCGACGGGAGAGCATCGCCGTGGCCGATAAGCGCGTCGCCATCTTTGCCGGCGGTACCGGCGGCCATGTCTACCCGGCGCTGGCGGTGGCCAGCGAACTGGCGTCTCGTGGTTACGCCATCGACTGGTTCGGAACCGAACGCGGCCTCGAGGCGCGAGTGGTACCCGAGGCGGGCCTGCCCCTGCACCTGATTCGAGTGAGCGGTATTCGCGGCAAGGGTGTCCTGGCCCGGCTTCGCGGCCTGTTCAGCGTCGGCCTCGCCCTGCTGCAGTCTCTCGGCACCCTGATGCGCCTGCGGCCGGCCTGTGCGCTGGGCATGGGCGGCTATGTTTCGGGCCCGGCGGGTCTCGCCGCCTGGCTGCTGCGGGTGCCGCTGGTGATTCACGAGCAGAATTCGGTAGCCGGTACCACCAATCGCCTGCTGCGGCGTTTCGCGCGAGCCGTCTGCACGGCCTACCCCAATGCTTTTGGTGCACAGACCGCCACCCGGCAGGTAGGCAACCCGGTGCGCGCCGAGCTGCTGGCCGACGGCGCCGCGCCCTACGCATTCGACGGCAGCCGGCCGCTGCGACTGTTCGTGGTCGGCGGCAGCCTCGGTGCCAGGGCAATCAACGAGGTGCTGCCCGCCGCGCTCCAGGCGCTGCCCGACGACTGTCGGGTGGAACTGCGCCACCAGACCGGTCCGGCCCACGCCGATGCGGTTGCCGCACTGTATGGCGAGCAAGCCGGGGAGGTCGAAATCCTTCCTTATGTAGAAGATATGGCCGCCGCCTATCGCTGGGCGGACCTGGTGTTGTGCCGGGCCGGTGCGCTGACCCTGGCCGAGCTGACCATAATCGGACGCCCGGCGATTCTGGTACCGCTGCCCAATGCCATCGATAACCACCAGGCTCACAACGCGGCGTGGCTGGCGGAGGCGGGCGGCGCGGTGGTGTTACCCCAGGCAGACATGGACGCCGCCGCGGTGGCGGCCCTGGTTGCCGAGTTGGCGGCATCCCCGGCGCGGCTTGCCAGCATGGCCGCGGCTGCGGTGGAAGCCGGCAGCCCGCGCGCGACCGCCGAGGTGGCAGATATCTGCGAGGAGGTGCGTCGTGGACGCTGATACGCGCTTCCAGGTGCCGGAGATGCGCCGCATCAAGGGTATCCACATGATCGGGATCGGTGGCGCCGGCATGAGCGGTATCGCCGAGGTGCTGCTGAACCTGGGATATGCGGTATCCGGCTCGGATATTCGCGACGGCAAGGTGACCGCGCGCTTGCGGGAGCTGGGCATCCCGGTGGCGATTGGCCACGACAGCGCCCAGGTGGAAGGCGCGGACGTGGTGGTGATCTCCAGCGCCGTCGCCGAGGACAACCCGGAGCTGGTGGCAGCCCGCGCAGCGCGGGTGCCGGTTGTGCCCCGTGCCGAGATGCTCGCCGAACTGATGCGCTACCGGCACGGCATCGCGGTGGCGGGCACCCACGGCAAGACCACGACTACCAGCCTGATCGCCTCCATCTTTGCCGAGGCGGGTCTCGACCCCACCTTCGTGATCGGCGGCCTGGTTAACAGCGCCGGCACCCACGCCCAGCTGGGGGCGAGCCGCTTCCTCATTGCAGAGGCGGACGAAAGCGACGCATCCTTCCTGCACCTGCAGCCCATGGTGTCGGTGGTGACCAATATCGAAGCCGATCACATGGAAACCTACGGCGGCGACTTCGAGCAGCTGCGAGATACCTTTATCGGCTTCCTGCACAACCTGCCCTTTTACGGTGTTGCCGTGCTGTGTGTAGATGACCCTGTCATTGCCGGGCTGCTTGACGAAGTCGGCCGCACCACCCTGACCTATGGATTCAGCGAAGCCGCTGACTACCGCATCGTCGCGGTAGAGAAATGCGCCCTCGCCACGCGCTTCTCAGTACAGCGCCCGGCTGGCGACACGCTGGAGCTGGAGCTGAACATGCCGGGCCTGCACAACGTGCTCAATGCCACCGCCGCGGTGGCCGTGGCCTGCGACGAAGGCCTCGACGACAGCGCCATCGTGGCCGGCCTCAAGCACTTCCAGGGCGTGGGCCGGCGCTTCCAGATACTCGGCGACCTGTCGCTGCCCGGCGGCAGCGCGGTGCTGGTGGACGATTACGGTCATCACCCGACGGAGCTGCAGGCGACCATCGAAGCCGCCCGCCAGGCCTGGCCGGAGCAGCGCCTGGTGATGATCTTCCAGCCCCATCGCTATTCGCGCACCCGCGACCTGTACGACGATTTCGTCAAGGTGCTGGCCGCTGTCGACATGCTGCTGTTGCTGGATGTCTACCCGGCGGGGGAGGCCCCCATTGCCGGTGCGGATTCTCGCTCACTGGCCGGCTCCATCCGCCAGCGCGGGCAACTCGACCCGATCTATGTGGACGAGCGCGATGCAGTGCCCGGCGTCCTGCAGGGGTTGCTGGAACCCGGAGACGTGGTGCTCACCCAGGGTGCCGGCAACGTGGTGCAGGTGGCGGAGCAGCTCCGCAGCCATGACTTCGCAGGAGGTGGCGCGTGAAGCTCGCAAAGCTGGCTGATATGACCGTCACCGTGCTGCTGGGCGGCAACTCCCCGGAGCGCGACGTGTCGCTGAACAGCGGCGGCGCCATCGCCCGGGCGCTCACCGCACTGGGCGCCCGCGTTACCTCGATTGATACCGCCGAGCGGGCGTGGTGGGCACAGCTCGCCGACACGCAGCTGGTGTTTATAGCGCTGCACGGCGCCGACGGCGAAGACGGCACCGTGCAGGGCATGCTGGAAACCCTGGGCTTGCCCTACACCGGCTCAGGGGTACTGGCCTCGGCACTGGCCATGGACAAGCCTCGCAGCAAGCAGCTGTGGGGCAGCCTGGGCCTGCCTACCCAGAGCTTTGTGGCGCTCGGGGAACATACCGACTGGCAGGCGGTGATGGATGCCATGGGTGCAGCCTTCGTCAAGCCGGCAGCGGGGGGCTCCAGTATCGGCACCCGCGGCGTGACAAGCGCCGAGGAGTTGGCCTCTGCCTGGCGCGACTGTCGGCAGTACGGCCCGCTGATCGCAGAGCGCCTGATCCGTGGCCCCGAGTACACGGTGGCGATCCTCGGTGACGAGGTCCTGCCGGCCATCTGCGTTGAGACTGACAACGATTTCTATGACTACGAGGCCAAGTACCTGTCCGACAGCACTCGCTATCTCTGTCCCTGCGGCCTGGCGCCGGAGGATGAGAAAGAGCTCGCCTCTCTGGCAAAGGCCGCTTTCGATTCGCTGGGCTGTCGGGTATGGGGCCGGGTCGATTTCATGCGTGATGCCGACGACAGCTTTTACCTGCTGGAAGTGAATACCGTGCCGGGCATGACCGATCACAGCCTGGTGCCGATGGCGGCTGCCGCCCGTGGCATTGAATTCGATGAGCTGGTGGGCCGCATTGCCTGCCTGAGCCTGGAGGCGTAATGGCGACTGGTGCGACCCGCAAGATGAAAGCACAGCCCCGCAGCACCGGCGGCGGGATCTGGCTGCGGCGGATTGTCGCCGGCGCTGTTGGTTGCGGCCTGCTGGCGCTGGTTGCGCTGGCCGGCTGGCAACTGCTGTCGCTGCCCGTAAACCGGGTAGTGGTGAGCGGGGAGATGCAGCAGCTGTCGCGGGATGAATTGATGGCGGTCATCAGTGATTCGCTGAGCGGCGGTTTCCTGTGGCTGGACTTGCAGACCGTACGCGAGCCGCTGGAGTCGCTGCCCTGGGTGCACCGCGCCGTGGTCCGGCGCCAGTGGCCCGACAGCATCGAGGTGCAGGTGGTTGAGCAGCGTCCGATTGCGCACTGGCGCGACGACGCCTACCTCAATCATGCCGGCGAGGTGTTCCGCCCGGGCAATGTCCAGCCGCTGGCTGGCCTGCCGACCCTGAGCGGACCGGAGGGAAGCCAGGCTGAGTTGATGAATCGCTACCGCAAGGTACAGGAACAGCTGCAGCCATTGGGCCTC
Source organism: Halieaceae bacterium (assembly GCA_036351375.1). Classification (GTDB taxonomy): domain Bacteria; phylum Pseudomonadota; class Gammaproteobacteria; order Pseudomonadales; family Halieaceae; genus JANQIO01. Next base: position 35,177 of record JAZBOY010000100.1, on the reverse strand, counting down.
AAGGTGACTGCGCTGCAGATGAGTTCCCGGGGCGGCTTGACCGCACAGCTGGAAGGCGGCGGTGAACTGGTATTCGGTCGTGATGGGCTCGACGAAAAGCTCACACGACTGACATCCATCTATCGGGCGCGGCTGGCCGCGCGCCGGGATGAACTGGCGCGGGTCGACCTGCGCTACAGCCAGGGCGCGGCGGTGGCCTGGCTGACAGATAAAAAACAAGAGACCTAGGACCGAGGGAGAGGGGCTCATGGGGAGCGCACAGGACCGGAAGATGATCGTGGGGCTGGATATAGGCACCTCCAAGGTCGTTGCCATCGTTGGCGAGATTGCCGGTGACGGCACGATCGAAGTGGTGGGCATCGGCTCGCACCCCAGCAAGGGACTGAAGAAGGGCGTGGTGGTAAACATCGAATCCACGGTGCAGTCGATCCAGCGCGCAGTGGAAGAGGCAGAGCTGATGGCCGGCTGCCAGATTCACTCGGTTTACGTCGGCATCGCCGGCAGCCATATCCGCAGCCTCAATAGTCACGGCATCGTGGCGATCCGCGATCGCGAGGTCTACGCCCTGGACGTGGAGCGGGTAATCGACGCGGCACAGGCCGTGGCCATTCCCGCCGACCAGCGGGTGCTGCACATCCTGCCCCAGGAATACGTTATCGACAGCCAGGAGGGCATCAAGGAACCCCTGGGTATGTCCGGCGTGCGCCTGGAGGCCAAGGTGCACCTGGTGACCTGCGCCACCAATGCCTCACAGAACATCGAGAAGTGTATCCGCCGCTGCGGCCTCGACGTCGAGGACATCATCCTCGAGCAGCTCGCCTCCAGCTACGCGGTGCTCACCGAGGACGAGAAGGAGCTGGGCGTCTGCCTGGTGGATATCGGCGGCGGTACCACCGACATCGCCATCTTCACCGAGGGCTCCATTCGCCATACCGGTGTGATCCCGATTGCCGGCGACCAGGTCACCAACGATATCGCCATGGCGCTGCGCACCCCGACCCAGCACGCCGAGGAAATCAAGATCAAGTACGCCTGCGCGCTGACCCAGCTGGCCGGGGCCGACGAAACCATCAAGGTGCCCAGCGTCGGTGACCGGGCGCCGCGCGACCTCTCGCGCCAGGCCCTGGCAGAGGTGGTTGAGCCGCGCTACGACGAGCTGTTCACCCTGGTACAGGCGGAACTGCGGCGCTCCGGTTTTGAGGACCTGGTGCCCGCGGGCATCGTACTCACCGGCGGTACTTCGAAAATGGAAGGCGTGGTGGAGCTGGCCGAGGAGATCTTCCACATGCCGGTGCGGGTGGGTTTCCCGCAGGCGGTGACCGGGCTGACTGACATAGTTCGCAACCCGATCTATTCCACCGGTGTGGGCCTGCTGCAGTACGGGGCCGCGCGCCAGGACGACAGCGTACCGCGGCCGGCGGCGCGAGGACCGGTCGAACCGAGCCTGCTGGAGCGGGTGAAGGGCTGGTTCAAGAACAATTTTTAGATGGCCGAGAGGCCGTAAGTGGTAAGGGGTGGTGCAAGCACCGCCATATTATGGAAAGGGGAGAAACAAGAAATGTTTGAACTGATCGACAACGTACCAGAGAGTGCCGTCATCAAGGTGATCGGTGTAGGGGGCGGCGGTGGCAACGCCGTTCGCCACATGATCGATAACCAGGTTGATGGTGTTGATTTCATCTGTGCCAACACGGATGCCCAGGCGCTGAACGATGTGGCTGCCCGCACGGTGCTGCAACTGGGCGGTGATATCACCAAGGGCCTGGGTGCCGGTGCCAACCCGGACATCGGTCGCGCCGCCGCCATGGAGGACCGCGATCGCATCGCCGATGCACTGCGCGGCGCCGACATGGTGTTCATCACAGCCGGCATGGGTGGTGGCACGGGCACCGGCGCCGCCCCGGTGGTGGCAGAGGTGGCTCGCGAGATGGGCATCCTGACAGTGGCAGTCGTCACCAGGCCGTTCATTTTCGAGGGCAAGAAGCGCACGGCGATTGCCAATGAGGGCATGAAGGAGCTGCAGGATCATGTGGATTCTCTGATCACCATTCCCAACGAGAAATTGTTGGAAGTGCTGGGCAAGAGCACCTCGCTGCTGGAAGCCTTCAAGGAAGCCAACGACGTGTTGCTGGGCGCTGTTCAGGGCATCGCTGACCTGATCATCCGTCCCGGCATGATCAACGTCGACTTCGCTGACGTTCGCACCGTGATGTCCGAAATGGGCATGGCGATGATGGGCACCGGCGCCGCCCGCGGTGAGAACCGCGCCCGCGAGGCTGCCGAGGCGGCAATCCGCAGCCCGCTGCTGGAGGACATCAACCTGGAGGGTGCTCGCGGCATCCTGGTGAACATCACCGCAGGTCTCGACCTGTCGCTGGGTGAATTCTCTGAGGTAGGTGACGCCGTGGAAGAGTTCGCCTCCGACAATGCCACGGTAGTCGTTGGCACGGTGATCGACCCGGATATGGCAGATGACCTCAAGGTGACGGTAGTGGCGACCGGCCTCGGCTCCGAGGCGGTCAGGGCAGCGCCGCTGCAGGTGGTCGACAGCGCGCCGAAGCAGGTCGATCCGGCGGAAGCGCCGGTCCGGCGCCGGGCGGTAACCGAGGAGCGTCCGGCATCCGCGGAAGCGGCGGTAGAGACCGGGTTGGCAGCCGCAGTGGGCCAGGAGGACTACTTCGACATTCCGGCCTTCCTGCGACGCCAGGCAGACTGAGGCCCGGCCAGGCCCCGCTGTTCGTTTCGGAACGGCCCTGACGGGCCGGGCCAGCTCGACCCCGCGGCGGCGGGTCGGCCCAGGCTGACCCCTTGCCTTGACCGGACCGCTGCCGCGTGGCCGGGTTGCGTTCGCAACCCGGCCATTTTCATTTTTCCGCGCGAATTAACCCCGAAAGCGCCCGAAAAACGCTAGTAAGCGCTCCAGTTATGTGAATAAGGTCCCAAAACGCCCAAATTTCGTGGGTTTTCAGTGGCTTTGGCAGGTCACAGGGCGTCTTTTAAGTCGTAGTATTTCACAAACACTTATGCGAATATTCACGCTTTCTGGGGATATCGACCGCCAAAATGAAGATCATTCTCGTTGACAAGAGGCTAGGAGCCTCCCGGGTTATCGCGCTCGGGAAGTGGTCTCGCACAGTATTGTCACTGTGCGCGATCGGCCTGCCCCTTGGCATGGTGGGTCTCGGATACCAGATCGCCCAGTCAGCGGGCGTGCCCCAGTCGCTGGCACCGCTGCAGGATGAGGTCGAGGCCCAGAACGAGGCCATCGCCGAACTGCGCGCCGATGCCGAGCGTCGCCTGCAGTCTATCTCCCTGAACGTCGCTGAAATGGAAGCGCGCCTGGTGCGCCTTGACGCCATGGGCAGCCGCCTGACCGGTCTGGCCGGCCTCGACGACGGCGAATTTGACTTCAGCGCCACGCCGGCACTGGGCGGGCCGCTCAATACCGGCGAGAACGGTGAGCTGCTGGCTGCCGCGCCTTCCACCCTGGCCGCGGAAATGAGCGATCTGGAAGCCCGTATCGCCGATCGTGAGCAGCAACTCGATTTCCTGCAGGCGGTGCTGTCCAACCGTCAGCTGCAGAAAGATATCTACCTGTCCGGCCGTCCTATCACAAAGGGCTGGATGTCATCGCGCTTTGGCCAGCGCAAGGATCCCTTTACGGGTCGGGCCGACTGGCACCAGGGCGTGGACTTTGCCGGCAAGCTGGGCTCCGACATCGTGGCTGTCGCCGGCGGGGTCGTGACCTGGTCCGGTGAGCGCTACGGCTACGGCGAAATGGTAGAGATCAACCACGGCGGTGGCTACTCCACCCGCTACGCCCACAACAAGGAAAACCTGGTCAAGGTTGGCGATATCGTCAGCAAGGGCCAGGTGATCGCGCACATGGGTTCCAGCGGCCGTTCTACCGGCCCGCATGTGCATTACGAGGTCTACAAGAACGGTCGTCCCGTCGACCCCGCAACTTACGTGCGCCGCACCCGGCGCTGACCTCCATTTCCAGTTAAAATCCCGGCCGGGCGGATGAAAATCCGTTCGGCGTCCCCATATACCCCCAAACCTATTGCGAACGGGTCCCATGATTTCCAAGTTCCTGAAACTGATTTTCGGCAGCAGCAACGACCGCGAGCTGAAGCGCATGCGCAAAGTGGTCAAGAAGGTCAACGAGCTGTCTGAAAGCACCGCCGCGCTGAGCGACGAGCAGCTGCGCGAAAAAACCGAAGAGTTCAAGCGCCGGATTGCCACCGGCGAAACCCTCGACCAGGTCCTGCCCGAGGCCTTCGCGGTGGTGCGCGAGGCCGGCGAGCGAACGCTCGGCATGCGTCATTTCGATGTGCAGTTGATCGGTGGCATCACCCTGCACGAGGGCAAGATCGCCGAGATGCGCACCGGCGAGGGCAAGACCCTGGTGGCCACGCTGCCCGCTTATCTCAACGCGCTCACCGGCAAGCCGGTACACCTGGTGACGGTAAACGACTACCTGGCTGCCCGTGACGCCGACTGGATGGGACCGCTTTACCGTTTCCTTGGCCTGGAAGTGGGGGTGATCCGCTCCGGGCAGAACCCGGCGGACAAGCTCAAGGCCTACCAGTCGGACATCATCTACGGTACCAACAACGAGTTCGGCTTCGACTACCTGCGCGACAACATGGCGTTCATGAAGGACGACCAGATGCAGGGCGAGCTGGCGTTTGCCATTGTCGACGAGGTGGACTCCATCCTGATCGACGAGGCGCGAACCCCGCTGATCATTTCCGGCGCCGCTGAGGACAGCTCGGAACTGTACAAGCGCATCAATCGCATCATTCCCGAGCTCAAGCTCGATGATGAAGGGCTCGAAGGCCACTACACCATCGACGAGAAGCTGCGCCAGGTCGAGATGACGGAAAACGGTCACCAGTTCGTGGAAGAGCTGATGGTGCGGGAAAAGCTGCTGGAGGAGGGCGACAGCCTGTACGCCGCCACCAACCTCAACCTGCTCCACCACGTGCATTCGGCGCTGCGCGCCCACGCCCTGTTCCACCGCGATATCGAGTACATCGTGCAGAATGGCCAGGTAGTGTTGATCGACGAGCACACCGGTCGCACCATGCCCGGTCGCCGCCTGTCCGAAGGCTTGCACCAGGCTATCGAGGCAAAGGAAGGTGTCTCCATCCAGAGCGAGAGCCAGACCCTGGCCTCCACAACCTTCCAGAACTACTTCCGCCTTTACGGCAAGCTGGCCGGCATGACCGGTACCGCCGACACCGAGGCGTTTGAATTCCGCCAGATCTATGGCCTGAGCGTGGTGGTGATACCCACCAACGTGCCCACCCAGCGCACCGACTATAACGACCTGGTCTACCTGTCGGTGGATGAGAAGTACGAGGCGATTGTCGAGGATGTGAAAACCTGCATCGAGAGCGGCGCGCCGGTGTTGGTTGGTACTGCTTCCATCGAGACCTCCGAGGAAATGTCGCGGCGCTTCAAGCAGGCGAAGATCGAACACCAGGTACTGAACGCCAAGTTCCACGAACAGGAAGCCCACATCATTGCCCAGGCGGGTGTGCCAGGCACCGTGACCATCGCCACCAACATGGCGGGCCGCGGTACCGACATCGTGCTGGGCGGCAACTGGGAAGCCGAGCTCAAGGCGCTGGAGAATCCCGGCGAGGAGCAGGTGGCGAAGATCAAGGCCGCCTGGCAGGAGCGCCACGACCAGGTACTGGCCGCGGGCGGCCTGCATATTTTCGGCACCGAGCGCCATGAGTCACGGCGCATCGACAACCAGCTACGCGGTCGCGCCGGCCGCCAGGGCGATCCCGGAGCCTCGCGCTTCTACCTGTCACTGGAAGACAACCTGATGCGGATCTTTGCCTCCGACCGGGTCAAGAACTTCATGCAGGCCCTGGGAATGGAGCGCGGTGAGGCCATCGAACACCGCATGGTCACCAACGCCATCGAGAAGGCCCAGCGTAAGGTGGAAGGCCGCAACTTCGACGTCCGGAAACAGCTGCTCGAGTACGATGACGTCGCCAACGACCAGCGCCAGGTGATTTACCAGCAGCGCAATGACTTGCTGGATGCTGAAGATATTTCCGACACCATTGCCGCCATCCGCAGCGATGTACTGAGCGAAGCCATCAGCGAATTCATCCCGCCCATGAGCCTGGAAGAGCAGTGGGATATCGCCGGCCTCGAGCGCCAGCTGGAGGCGGAGTTCGCCATCAAGCTGCCGGTCCAGCAGTGGCTAGACGAGGACGACCACCTGGCGGAAGAGGGCCTGCGCGAGCGTATCGAGGAAGCGGTGGCAGCCGCTTACCAGGCCAAGTGCGACGAAGTCGGGCCGGACATGCGTCGGCTGGAAAAGCAGATCATGCTGCAGGTGCTGGACACGCTGTGGAAGGAGCACCTCGCCACCATGGACCAGCTGCGCCAGGGCATCGGCCTGCGCGCTTACGCCCAGAAAAACCCCAAGCAGGAGTACAAGCGCGAGTCCTTCGAGCTGTTCCAGCAGTTGCTGGACAACCTGAAGTTTGAAGTGACCCGCTTCCTCTGCCATGTGCAGATTCAGCGCCGCGATGAGGCGGAGCTGCTGGAGCAGAAGCGCCGTGAAGAAGCGGCGCGGGAAAAGCTTGCCTTCCAGCACGCGGATGCCTCCGCCATGACCGCCGAAGAGGCCGCTCTCGGGGAATCCGCCGCTGCACCCGCGGGTGCGGCGCCTGGCGCGGCGGCGCCGGAACAGCCCTTCAAGCGCGAGCAGCCCAAGGTGGGCCGCAACGAACCCTGCCCCTGCGGCTCCGGCAAAAAGTACAAGCAGTGCCATGGCCGCCTCTGAGGCGGCCGTGCTGCCGGTGGCCGGGCTGCGCCTCGCCGCCGTCAGCGCCGGCATCAAGACGCCGGGACGGCTCGACCTGGTAATACTGGAACTGGCCGAGGGTGCCAGGGTCGCTGCCACTTTTACCCGCAACGCTTTCTGTGCTGCACCGGTGCAGGTAGCGCGGCATCACCTGCAGACGGCCTTACCGCGCTACTTCCTGGTCAATACCGGCAATGCCAACGCCGGCACTGGTGAAGCCGGGCGCGCCGATGCGCTGGCCTGTTGCCGGGCCCTGGCGGAGGCTGCCGGGGTGACTACCGATTCCGTGTTGCCATTTTCCACCGGCGTCATCGGCGAGCCGCTCCCGGTCAACACCATCACCAAGGCGCTGCCGGCCGCCCTCGACGGCCTGGCCGAGGCCCAGTGGCTGGCTGCCGCCGAGGGCATCATGACCACCGATACCCGGCCCAAGGCCGCGTCGCGGCAGATAGAACTGGACGGCGTTCCAGTGACGCTTACCGGGATGGCCAAGGGCGCCGGCATGATCAAGCCCAACATGGCCACCATGCTTGCCTTCCTGGCCACCGACGTCGCTGTGGCAGCACCGCTCCTGCAGTCACTCTGGACCGAGGTGGTTGACCACAGCTTTAACCGGGTAACGGTGGACGGCGACACTTCCACCAATGATGCCGCCATGCTGGTGGCTACCGGCGTCGCTGGCGTGCCGGAAATCTCTGACCCTGCAGACCCGCGCCTGCCGATGTTGCATGAGGCGCTGGCATCGCTGGCGCTGGAGCTGGCCCACGCCCTGGTACGCGACGGCGAGGGCGCCAGCAAATTCGTAACGGTGGAGGTCGCACAGGCGGCGAGCGAAGCCGAGGCGCTGGAAGTGGCATACACGATTGCCCATTCGCCCCTGGTGAAAACGGCGCTGTTTGCCAGTGACCCCAACTGGGGGCGCCTGCTGGCCGCCATAGGCCGGGCTGACGTGCCTGAGCTCGATGTCGACCGCGTGGAACTGCGCATTAACGGTGTGCTGATTGCAGAAGCCGGGGGGCGCGCCGCGGGCTACACCGAGGAGCAGGGCGCCGCCGCCATGGCCGCTGACGATATCCATATACAGGTGTTGCTGCAGCGTGGCGAGCAGTCTGCCAACGTCTGGACCAGCGACCTGTCTTACGACTACGTGCGCATCAACGCGGAGTACCGCACCTGATGTCGCGGGTACACGTGGCAGTGGGCGTTATCCTCGGCCCGGACGGCAATATTCTTATCAGCAAGCGCCCGGTGGATGCCCATCAGGGCGGGTTGTGGGAGTTTCCCGGCGGCAAGGTGGAAGCCGGTGAGACAGTGCAGGCCGCGCTGGATCGGGAGCTGCAGGAAGAGCTGGGAATTCGCGTGACTTCCTGTCGCGCCCTGCTGGAAGTACATCACGACTATGCCGACAAGCAGGTGTTCCTGGACGTGTGGGTGATCGACGGTTTCCATGGCGAGCCTATGGGGCGGGAAGGTCAGCCCCTGGCCTGGTGCGCGCCGGCGGCGTTGACGAACTACGATTTTCCCGCGGCCAACCAGCCCATTGTCGACGCCTGCCTGGCGCTCTAGTTCTAGTCCTCAGCCTGCGGGGGCGTGCCGGCGAAGCGTCTCATCAGGTCAGCGTGCAGCGCAGTCACCTGTGCCTGCAGATCTTCCAGGCTACCGCTGTTGTCAATTACCGCGTCGGCACCCGCCAATCGTTCCGTGCGCGCCAGCTGCGCGGCCATGATGCGGCGTACCTGGCCCTCGTCATTGTCATCCCGGCGCATGGTGCGTGCGAGCTGCACCGCCTCGGGGACATCCACCACCACGATCCACCGGCACAGGTCCTTCTGTTGTGTTTCCAGCAGTAGCGGCGAGGACAACACCACGTAGGGCGACTCCGCAGCCGACAGCTGACGCAGGATTTCCTCGCCGATCAGCGGGTGGGTAAGCTGCTCCAGCCAGCGCCGCTGTTGCGGGTCTGCGAACACGATGCGGCGCAGTGCGGCGCGGTCGAGCTGGCCATCGGGTAGCAGGATGTCATCACCAAAGCGCTCGGCCACGGCGGCCAGCGCCGGTCGCCCTGGCTCCATGATGACCCTGGACGCCATGTCAGCATCCACCACGACAATGCCCAGCTGCTGCAGTTGTTCGGTTACCGCGGTCTTGCCGCTGCCGATGCCGCCGGTAATGCCGACGACCGGTGGGTTGGGCTCCACGGGCGCTAGCTGACCGTAACGGTGGTGAAGTTGGCCCAGTACCAGGCCATGATGTCGTTACCCCAGACCAGGGCGATCCAGCCGGCGATGGCCAGGTAGGGACCGAAGGGAATGGGAACATCCTTGCCGCGCTTTTGCAGCGCCATCACCAGGATGCCCAGCACCGCGCCGACGAAAGAAGACAGCAGGATGATCATCGGCAGTGCCTGCCAGCCGAGCCAGGCGCCGAGGGCGGCGAGGAGTTTGAAATCGCCATAGCCCATGCCTTCCTTGCCGGTGAACAGCTTGAACAGCCAGAACACGCTCCACAAAACGCCGTAGCCGGCCATGGCGCCGATCACCGCGTCCTGCAGCGGTGCAAACAGTCCGAACAGGTTGACGAGCAGCCCCAGCCACATCAGCGGCAGGGTGATGGCGTCCGGCAGCAGCATGGTGTCAATGTCGATCATGGTGAGCGCCAGCAGGGCCCAGGTGAACAGCAGGGCCATACCCAGCGCTGCGCTCAGGCCGCCAAACTGTAATCCAAGCAGCACCGTCAGTGCGCCGCAGCTGGCCTCGATGAGCGGGTAGCGAATGGAAATGCCAGCCTGGCAACTGCTGCAGCGACCGCGCAGCAGCAGCCAGCTGATCACCGGGATGTTCTCCCAGGGTCTGATTGCGTGGCCGCAGTGGGGGCAGCGCGAACCGGGAGTGGCCAGGTTGAAGGGCTCCTGCTCAGGCGGCTCACCGCCCTCCAGCAGGGCAGTGCAGTAGGCATGCTCTTCGCGCTCGATCATCGCCGGGATACGATAAATCACGACGTTGAGGAAGCTGCCGACCGTCATGCCCAGCAACAGCAGGAACACATACAGCAGCAACGGCTGCTGATTCAGCGCGGCGACAATTTCCATGGCTTGTGGGGGTAGGCTTGCGGGCGGTGAGCTGTGAGCCTTAGACCACCGAACCCAGCATGAAGATGGGCAGGTACATGGCCACCATGAGGCCACCGACCAGCACACCCAGCACGGACATGATCAGCGGTTCCATCAGCGAGCTGAGGCTGTCGACGGCGTTATCCACCGCTTCCTCGTAGTAGGTGGCAACTTTCTCCAGCATTTCATCAAGGGCACCGGATTCCTCACCGATAGACACCATCTGCAGCAGCATCAGCGGGAACATGCCCGTCTGGCTTATCGAGCTATAGAGCGTAGAACCGGTGGTTACATCATCTTTGATGTTGCGGATAGCCTTGGCATAGGGAATGCTCCCGGCGGCACCGACCACAGATTCCAGGGCGTCAACCAAAGGCACACCGGCGGCAAACGTCGTCGCCAGCGTGCGGGAGAAACGCGCGATCACAGAGTTGTAGACGATGTCGCCGATGATGGGCATCTTCAACATCACCTTGTCCTGTGCCTCCCGGAACGCGAACGAACGTTTGTGAACTTCCTTGTAGACGGCGCCTATCACGATCAGGCTGATGAGAATGATGAACCACCAGTCCTGTGTGAAATTCGATATGTTCAGTACGAACAAGGTGAAGGCTGGCAGTTCGGATCCGAAGGAGGAAAAGGTCTCGGCAAACTGCGGTACCACCTTGATCAGCAGCAGCGCGGTTACCACCAGGGCCACCACCACCACCGCGATCGGGTAGGTCAGTGCCTTCTTGATCTTGGCTTTCAGGGCCTCCGACTTTTCCTTGTAGGTGGCAACCCGGTCGAGCATGGTTTCCAGGGTACCGGAGGTTTCACCCGACGCCACCAGGCTCACAAACAGGTCGTCGAAGTATTGGGGATATTTTTCCAGTGCTACCGAGAGGCCGGTACCCGACGCGACGTCGGCCTTGATGCTGAAGACGACCTCTCGCATGCTGGGATTCTCGAGACCCTCACCGACAATATCGAAACTCTGGACCAGCGGCACGCCGGCTTTCATCATGGTAGCGAGCTGGCGCGTGAAGATCGCGATATCCATCGGCTTGATCTTCTTGCCGCCGCCGCCGAACAGGGGCTTGGCCTTTTTCCTGACCGTTTTTGGCTTGATACCCTGGCGGCGCAGCTGCGCCTTGGCCATCGCCAGGCTGACGGATTCAATTTCGCCCTTGCTAGTGCGCCCCTGTTTATCGGTGCCCTGCCAGGTGAAGATTTGTCCTTTCGATGCGCTGGTAGCCATAGCTTGATCCGTTGCCTGCTTGTCCTGTTATTGACCCGTTATAAGCGCTAGCGCTTAGTCTGTAGTAACCCGGTTGACTTCTTCGAGACTGGTGTCCCCGAACATGGCTTTGCGCAAGGCCGACATGCGCAGGTCGTTGAAGCCCTCTTCGCGCGCCTTGGCTGCAATCTCGATGGAGTTGCCTTCCTCCATGATGATGCGAGCGATTGAGGGGGTCACGCGCACAACCTCGTAAACGCCAACCCGCCCTTTGTAGCCGCCGGCGCACTTGGCACAGCCAACCGGCTTGAAGATGGTCGCCTTTTCGATCATTTCATCGGTGAAGCCTGCATCCTTGAGAACGCTATCAGGCAGTTCGGCAGGCTCCTTGCACTCTTTGCAAAGTCGGCGGGCGAGGCGCTGGGCGATAATCAGGTTGACCGAAGTGGCCAGGTTGAAAGGCGGTACACCCATGTTCAGCAGGCGGGTAATGGTCTCCGCAGCGCTGTTAGTGTGCAGGGTAGACATCACCATGTGGCCCGTCTGCGCTGCCTTGATAGAAATTTCAGCCGTCTCGAGGTCACGAATCTCGCCCACCATGATGATGTCCGGGTCCTGGCGCAGGAAGGACCGGAGGGCCTCGGCAAAGGTAAGCCCCACCTTGGGGTTTACGTGGCACTGATTGATGCCCTCGAGGTTGATCTCCACCGGATCTTCCGCGGTGGAGATGTTGCGCTCGGGAGTGTTAAGAATATTGAGGCCGGTGTAGAGTGATACTGTCTTGCCTGAGCCCGTGGGGCCGGTCACCAGGATCATGCCCTGGGGTTGCTCCAGCGCGTTCATGTACAAGTCTTTTTGGAAGTCCTCGTAACCCAGCATATCGATACCCATCTGGGCGCTGGAGGGGTCGAGGATACGCAGCACGATTTTTTCGCCGAACAGCAGTGGCAGCGTGTTCACGCGGAAGTCGATGGCGCGGTTCTTGGACAACTTCATCTTGATACGGCCGTCCTGGGGCACGCGGCGTTCGGAGATGTCCATCTGCGACATGACCTTGAGTCGGGCCGCCAGGCGACCGGCCAGGTTAGCCGGTGGGCGGACCACCTCGTGCAGGATGCCATCGGTACGGAAGCGCACGCGGTAAATCTTTTCGTAGGGCTCGAAGTGGATATCCGAGGCTCCTGACTTGATCGCGTCCAGCAGCACCTTGTTGACGAAACGTACCACCGGCGTTTCGTCGACATTGCCGCCGTCGTCGGCACCACCACCGCCGTCTTCGTCGACCGCCTCGACGTCCAGGTCTTCCAGCCCGGCGTCATCCAGGTCACCCAGGTCGCCGCCCAGCGCATCCTCGGAGTCCGCCCAGGAGCCGATGGCTGCTGTCAGCGCCTTTTCCTCGACCAGTACGGCGTCAGTATTGATGCCGGTGTGGAACTTGAGTTCGTCGAGGCCGGTAAGATTGGTGGGATCAGAAACTGCGATGTAAAGGCGATTGCCGCGGCGGAACAGGGGTAGGGCGTGGTGTTTTACTGCCAGGCCTGGTGATACGAGATCCTTGGGTATCGACTCCAGGTTGAACGCTGTGATGTCGAACAGCGGCACCCCAAATTCTTCAGACGCCATCTCCGCCAGCTGCTGGCCGCCGATATAATCGTTTTCAACCAGGTGGGTAACAAAGGGAGTTTTTTCCCGTGCCGCTTCGGCCAGCGCGGATTGCGCATCCTCGGCTTCGAGGAGACCGTCGGCTACCAGGCGGCCCGCCAGGCCACTCAGCTGGGTTGGGGGTTTATTTGTCATGTTCGAGTCTGATGCTCTTAATTGCTTTCTTTATATTGCAGCATTCTTTATGTCGCAGCCTGACCAGGAGGAAGCTCCACCAGTACCCGCGCGTCTCGTGAACGCGCTATACAGGCTGGTGACACCTGATACTCGATCGAGTATACCCGCCATAAATGCGGCCTTACAGTGTCGAATCCCCCGATTTTTGCGGTCTGTCACAGAGTGCCCCTGCCAGTACGTGCGGTCCGTCACACACTGACAATCATTGTCATACTTTGACATTCGCTGGCTTGCCGCAGGCTGCGGTGCAGAGGAGTGCTAGCCCCCGCTAGTTATGACTTAAGTTATTGAAAAATAGACAGAAAACACGAAAATTCGGCGAAGTGTGAAAAGTTGGCACAGGCCGTGCTTAGTAACGGGTGTTGCTGGGATTAAGCCTGGCGCGTCCGGACAGGCAACACCGGGCTTAAACTTAAAGTAAACAAACGAGTCTTTTCAGGAGACATACAATGAACAAGCAAGTCCAAAAGGGTTTTACCCTGATCGAACTGATGATCGTTATTGCGATCATCGGCATTCTGGCTGCCGTGGCTCTGCCCGCGTACCAGGACTACACCATTCGCGCCAAGATGTCTGAGCCGATTGCTCTGCTGGGCGAAGGCAAGACCAACGTTACCGAGTTCTACATCGCTAACAACCGTCTGCCGAGCAGCGCTGCACAGGCCGGCCTGCGCACCAACATCGGTACGCCGATCGTTGATTCCGTATCCTACACCTCTACGGGTGTTGTTACGGTTGAAGTGGCCAGTGACGTTGGTGGCGACATCAATGCATCTGCATTCATGATTTCCCTGTCCCTCACCGGTACTCAAGGTGGTACGGTCCAGTGGAAATGCCGCCCCGGTGGTGCAACTCCGACCACTACTGCAGTACCCTCGAAGTACCTGCCGGCCAACTGCCGCGGCTAATACCCGCTTCAGTGAAAAACCCGGGCTCTGCCCGGGTTTTTTTTGTCATGACGGAACGCCTAGATGATTGAACACAGGTGGCTGTGGGTGGCGGCTCTCTTGTGCCTGCTGCTCTATCTGCCGGGCCTGTTTGGCCCTTTTACCTTCGACTCGGTGATTGCTCTGGTCCGCAACCCTGCGTTGGGTGCTGACCCGGGCAGTTTCCAGGCCTGGCTGGTGGCGTTGGACAGCTCCAGTGCAGGGCCTACTGGCCGACCGGTCAGCATGCTGAGTTTTGCACTGAGTCACGGCCTCATCGGTCACAGTGCCCTCCTGGAGAAGTCCGTCAATCTCGTCATTCACATGCTGGCGGCCCTGGTGCTCTACCAGTGGCTGCGCCTGCTGCTGCGCACGCCCGCTCTTGGTTGGTCCGAGGAACAGGCGGGGCAGGGCGCCCTGGCTGCAGGCCTGCTGTGGCTTTTGAATCCGATGCAGCTTTCCACGGTGCTGTACAGCGTGCAGCGCATGGAGCAGCTGTCGGCGCTGTTTACCCTGTTGGCGCTTTACCTCTACACCCGCCATCGCAGTCGATGGCTCGAGCAGACAGCGAGCGCGGTCGAGCTGTCGCGAACCCTGTTCCTTCTGGTTCTGCTTACCCTGGCCGCCGTCCTGTCCAAGGAAGACGGGATTCTCCTGCTGCCACTGCTGGCGCTGATGGAGGCGCTGCTGTTTCGCGGTCGCTATGCCGGCCGCCGATTGCCGTGGCTGCAATGGCTGGCCGGGATTGCCTGTCTCGCACCGCTGGTCGGTGTTGCGCTGGTTGCCCTGGCGGAGCCCGCATGGCTGCAACAGCGCAGCAGCTGGCGCGGCATCGCCAGCGATGAACGTCTGCTCACCCAGGCCCGTGTGCTGTGGCACTATGTGAGCCTGTTCTACTGGCCCGACATCGGTCGCATGAGCCTGTTCCACGACGACATTGCCATCTCGCGCGGCTGGCTGCAGCCCTGGACCACTGCCACCGCTGTGGCCGGGTGGCTGACCCTGGTGGCGGTGAGTCTGGCTACTGTGAAGCGGCAGCCCCTGTTTGCCTTTTGCGTCGGCTTCTTTCTGATTACCCACGCCATCGAATCCAGTGTGATTCCGCTGGATCTCGCCTATGAGCATCGCAGCTACCTCGGCAATGCCGCCCTCGCGCTGTTGCCGGTGTTTCTGTTATACCCGCGCGTGCCCGCGGCCTCGCGACCGGTGGTGTTGGCCATCGTGCTGTTGCCCCTCTGCGTGGCTCTGGGCCTGCGCAGCGTGCAATGGGGGAATGAACTGCGCCTGTACGAGGCACAGCTGCGCCACCATCCGCAGTCGGAGCACACTGTCTACTACTACGCCAACCTGAGAATGCGCCTGGCGGATGAAGTCGAGGACCTTGCGGCCTCGCAGCAACATGTGTTGGCGGCGCGACGCTATTTTGAATACCTGCTGGAGCTCGACCCGCATCACCTTCCGGCGCTGGTCAGCCTGCTATATGTCGACAGCCGCTGGTTCCCGGCCATGTCCCGCGAGCCGACGCTGGAAGCGCTGCAGCGGGCGGCGGAGGAGCGAGTGATGGAACCCTCCGACGGCAATGCCCTGGAATTCCTCAACCGTTGCCTGCTGGCGGGCTACTGCGAGATACCCGAGGAGCGTCTGCTGGCGATGGTCAGCGCGCTGCGTTCACGCTATCCAGACAACCCTGCCTACCCGGCATTCCTGGCGCGCTACTACGGAGAAGTCAGGGGCGACCTGGCGCGGGCGATCATGCTGAGCCGTGAAGCCATCGACAGCCGGCCCACTCACCCCACTGGTTATTACCAGCTGGCCAGCTGGTACCTGGCGCAGGGCCATAAAGCCGGCGCCGCCGCCGTGCTCGGTGAACTGCTGGAGCAGGACGGTGATCTCGCTGCGCTGCGCAGCGCCGGGCAGGTACTGCCATGATCCGAACCCAGGTGCGCACCGGGGCATTGCTGCTGGGCCTGCTGCTTCTCACCGGCTGGATCTACTGGCCGGGGCTGGCCGGGCCGATCCTGCTGGACGATGCCGCCAACCTGGAAAGGGTACAGGCGCTGGTGGCGAAAGAAGGGTTCGCCGTCGACGTGCTGACGGACAATCCCTCCGGCCCGCTGGGCCGGCCCGTGTCGATGGCGAGTTTCATGCTCGATCTCTACCTGCTGGACGGCGGTATCTGGGGCGCCAAGTTCAGCAACCTGTTGATTCACCTGTTGACCGGCGTGCTGGTCTGGCTGTTCAGCCTGCAGCTGTTCACAGCACTCGGCCTGCAACGGCGCCGGGAGTGCGCACTGTGGGTGGCGGCGATGTGGCTGCTGGCTCCCCTGTTGGTGAGCACCACGCTGTACATGGTGCAGCGCATGGCGCAGCTGGCGACGCTGTTCAGCCTGATGTCACTGTGTGCCTACCTGCGCTGGCGGCGCGATGGTCGCGCCGAATGGCGCAGCCCCTGGTGGGCGCTGGCCCTGATATCAGTGGTGCTGGCCATCCTCAGCAAGGAAAACGCTGTGCTGGCCTTGCCCCTGCTGGTGCTGCTGGAACTGGCGGTGCTGCAGCCCCGCGACCATCCGCGCCAGCAGGGCGGTCCGATCGACCGTTTGTTGAAACTGCATCTTGCCCTGGTGGCGCTTGGCCTGGTAACCGTGCTGGCCTACCTGCTGCTGTTCTACGATTCGCTGCTGGCGGGCTATGGCATCAGGGAATTCAGCCTCGGCGAGCGGCTGCTTACCCAGCCGCGTGTTCTCTGGCACTACCTCGCCCAGCTGCTGTGGGTAGACGGCGACGCGCTGGGTCTGTATCACGACGCCTATCATTACTCCACCGGTCTCACCCGTCCCGGGACCACGCTCTGGGCCCTTCTGGGCTGGGGACTTGTCGTACCGGCTGCACTGCTGGCGCTGCGTTTCCAGCGCTGGCGCGGGGTTGGTTTTGGCCTGCTGTTTTTCCTCGTGGGGCATGTCCTGGAGGGCAGCATCTTTCCCCTGGAACTCTATTTCGAGCACCGCAACTACCTGCCGGCGGTGGGCTTGTTCGTCGCCCTGGTGACGGCGCTGGCCGCTGTGGTGGCGAACTTTCCCGCCGCCCTGTACTGGTCGCGAGGTGTGCTGGCGGTGTTGCTGTTGCACGCGCTGCTCGCCACCGCGGTGGAGACGCAGATCTGGTCCAACGGCCGGATGTTTCACCTGGTGGCGGAATCACGCTTCCCTGACTCGGTGCGTGCCAACGAGGGGCTGGCGCTGGAAATGGCGGCCCTCGGCGATGCCGCACTGGCGCTGGATTATGTCGCCAGGGTGGAGGCGCTGGATCCCGAGGGCGGCTTCCGACACCGGCTTACGGAGGCCATGGTGTATTGCCGGGCCGAGGGGCGTATTCCTGACGAGACTTTCCTGGCCTGGGAAATGAGTGAGGATGACTTCCGCGACCGCCTGGTCAATGAGAACAGCTACAACCTTGCCAGGAAGCTGATTGGCGGCGCCTGTCCCGGCACCGACCTGGTCGCGCTGGCGGATCACTGGGGCGGGCTGGTATTGCGAGCTGATCGACAGAAAGTGACGCCAAAGCTTTTTCTGTCACTGGCGATTCTGGAGAATCACCTGCAGCGTTATGAGCAGGCGTTGTACTATGTGAACCGCTTGTTACAACGCTCGCCGAATGACCTGAGGGCACAGATGATGCGACTGTATTTTGCGGCCAACCTGGGTCGATCTGCAGATTACGAGGACAGTCTTGCCGCGCTGACCAGGGCGCGTGACGAAGGGCGCCTGAATGCCCAGGAGCGCTACAACCTCGAGGTGCTTACCGGAGAAGCAATGGAATGACAGTGAAGCTCAGCATAATCGTGCCCTGCTACAACGAGGTTGATACCGTGGGTGAACTCTTGCAGGAGGTCCGCGAGGCGGCTCCCTACGAGTACGAGATTATCCTGGTGGATGACTATTCCACCGACGGCACCCGCGAGCGACTGCAGGGCGAGTACCAGCCGTTGATCGACAAACTACTGCTGCACGATTTCAACCAGGGAAAGGGCGCGGCACTGCGTACCGGCATAGCCGCGGCTGAGGGCGATATCGTCATCATTCAGGACGCCGATCTCGAGTACAACCCGCAGGAGTATCCGCGCCTGATCAAGCCCATCATCGAGGGCAAGGCGGATGCCGTCTACGGCTCCCGCTTCATGGGCTCAGAGCCGCACCGGGTGCTGTACTTCTGGCACCGGGTGGGCAACGGTCTGCTGACGCTCGCCTCTAACATGCTGACCAACCTCAACCTCACGGACATGGAAACCTGCTACAAGGTGTTCCGCCGCGAACTGATTCAGTCATTCACCATCGAGGAGGACCGCTTCGGGTTTGAGCCGGAAATCACCGCCAAGCTGGCCGCCTCGCGCGCCCGTATTTACGAAGTCGGTATCTCCTATTACGGCCGGACCTATGAAGAGGGCAAGAAAATCGGCTGGCGCGATGGCGTACGGGCCTTCTACTGCATCGTGAAGTACAACCTGCGAAGGGGTGCGCCCACATGAGCAGCCTGAGCGTCTCCATTATCATCCCGGCCAAGAACGAGGCCGAGGGCCTGGCCGGCTTTCTGCCCGAGCTGCGCACGGCCTACCCGGAAGCAGAACTGATCGTTGTCAACGACGGCTCCACCGATGACACTGCCGCCGTGGCGGAGCAGGCCGGCGCGCGGGTCGAGAGCCACCCATACTCCAAGGGCAACGGCGCCGCCATCAAGAGCGGCGCGCGGGCCGCAAACGGCGAAGTGTTGCTGTTCATGGACGGCGACGGCCAGCACCAGGTGCGTGACGTCGCCAGGCTGCTGCTCAAAATCGAAGAAGGCTTCGACCTGGTGGTGGGCGCGCGCCAGGGCGGGGAAGGGCAGGCCAGCCTGGCGCGCTGGGGCGCCAATTCGATTTACAACATGTTCGCCAGCTGGATGGTGGGGCACGACATTCCCGACCTCACTTCGGGCATGCGTGCGGTGCGGCGGGACAAGTTCCTGTCCTTCCTCTACCTGCTGCCGAACGGCTTCTCCTATCCGACCACATCGACCATGGCCTTTTACCGGGCCGGCTACTCGGTGGCCTTCGTGCCCATCGAATGCCTGCAGCGGGTAGGCAAGAGCCATATCAAGCTGTGGCGAGACGGTACCCGTTTCCTGCTTATCATCTTCAAGATCGGCACCCTGTACTCGCCGCTGAAGCTGTTCTTTCCGATATCCGCCGGGATTTTTCTGGCAGGTCTTTCCTACTATGCCTACACCTATTTCAGCATGGGCCGCTTTACCAACATGAGCCTGCTGCTGTTCGTGTCCAGCGTTATCGTGTTTCTCATCGGGCTGATTTCCGAGCAGATCAGCAACCTGACCTACAAGATCGAGCAACAGCGGTGAAGCTCTTGTCGCCGTCGCGTGCCGCGTCCGGGACTCCCGGCGGCCCCCGCCAGGCCTAGCTCTCATGGCGGCGGACAGGGATTTCATGCTGCTGGTGACCCGCAACCTGCCGCCGCTGGTTGGCGGTATGGAAAGGCTCATGCAGCACACTGCCGAGGGCCTGGCCGAGGTGACCGACCTCGCCGTGATCGGCCCCAGAGGTTGTCGCCAGTACCTGCCCGCGCAGGCGCAAGTGGTCGAGCTGGATCCGCGCCCCGCCTTCTTCCTGCCCCTGGCCCTGCTGCACGCCATCGGTATTTGCTGGCGGCGAAGGCCGCAGCGCGTACTGGGCGGCAGCGGTTTGCTCGGGCCGGTGCTGCTGCTGTTGCAGTGGCTATGCCAGGTGCGTACCGCGGTGTTCCTGCACGGCCTGGACATTGTCGTGGACAACCGCGTCTACCAGTCCCTGTTCGTACCCTGCTTCAGACGCCTGCATACGGTACTCACCAACAGTCGCAACACGGCGGACCTGGCAGCGGCCGCCGGCGTTCCGCGCGAGCGCATCGAAGTCATACACCCCGGCACCGGGCTGCCGGAAACGGATCGCGAGCTGGCCGCTGCGCGATTTCGCAAACGCCATGCCATCGAGGCCCGGAATGTGCTCCTGTTTGTGGGCCGTGTCACGCCGCGCAAAGGCCTGCGCCGGTTCCTCGAACACTCATTGCCCGGCCTGCTCGAGTCAGAGCCTGACAGCTGCCTGGTGGTCGTTGGCGAGCATCCCGACCAGGGCCTGGCGACCCGGTCGCCGGAACTCGAGGCTGTCAATGCTGTGGCGCAACGGCTGCACCTGAACCGTGCGCTGCACTTCCTGGGGCAGGTGGATGACGAGCAGCTGCAGGATGCCTTTGCGGCGGCCGACGTGCTGGTGTTTCCCCTGGTACCGACCCCCGGCGATATCGAGGGCTTTGGTATGGTGGCGATCGAGGCAGCGGCGCTGGGCACGCCAACGGTCGCGTTTGCGGTCGGGGGTGTGGTCGATGCCGTGGCCGAGGGCGTCAGCGGCCACCTGGTGGAGTCGGGCGACTACGCCGGTTTCACCGCTGCGCTGCTGGACGTGCTGCGTCATCCGGGGGCGCTGAGGGATTCCAGCCGTCGTTTTGCAGAGGGCTTTGCCTGGCCGCGCTACCATCGCCAGGTGAGCGAAGCGCTGGCGCTGGCAGCGGAACACTGAGGGGCGACGGCATGGCGAGAGACTACCAGTACGATTACTCCGAGATCATGCCCTCGGTTTATGACCGCGAGGCGCGGGAGCGAAAGGCGCTGACCACGCTGGCCGTGCTGGAAGACTTTTTCGATGAGCCGCTGGCTGCACTGAGCTGCCTGGATGTCGGCGGTTCGACCGGGGTCATCGACCACCGGCTGGCCCAGGAGCTGGGCCGCGTGGTGGGTATCGATATCGACCAGAAAGCCATCGACTACGCCCGCCAGAATTTTGTGCGCGACAACCTCGAATTCGATGTGGGTGATGCCATGCAGTTGGCCTTCGCCGATGACAGCTTCGACGTCGTGATCTGCTCGCATGTCTACGAGCATGTGCCGGATGCGGAACAGCTGATGGCAGAGATTTACCGGGTACTGCGGCCCGGTGGCGCCTGCTATTTTTCCGGCAATGTGCGCATCATGATCAAAGAGCCGCACTACAACCTGCCGTTCCTGTCACTGCTGCCGCGACCGCTGGCGCACCTCTACCTGCGGGTCACCGGCAAGGGCCGCTACTACCACGAGAAACACCTGGGCTACGGCGCCCTGCGACGACTGATGGCGGCCTTCGAGGTACACAATTACACCGCCAGGGTCATTGCCGAGCCCGACCGCTACCGGGTGGAGTACATGCTGCCGGCGGGCTCACTGAAAGCGCGGCTGGCGGGATTTGTCGCCCGGCGGCTGCCCTGGATGTCGCCCTGCATCTGGCTGCTGGTGAAACCGGGCAGGTGAGCCGGACGTGAAGTTCATGTTTCTCTGCAAGCGGCGTCCGCTCGGCCGGGACCTGGTCAGCCGGCCCTATGGCCGTTTTTACTACCTGCCGCGCCTGCTGGCCGAGCGCGGTCACGAGGTGCGCATACTGCTGCTGGACTACGAGGGCGGTGAGTTCATCGACCGGCAGGCCGAGGGCATCCATTGGCTCTCGGTACCGTTTGCCGCGACGCGTCCGCTGCATTACCTGCGGGTCATAAAACAGGAGCTGCGGCGGGACGCACCCGACTGGCTGGTCGGTTTTTCGGATACCTGGTATGGCATTCTCGCTGAGCACTATGCGCGCCGCTTTGGCCTGCGCGCCTGCGTCGATGCCTACGACAATTACGAGAGCTACATCTCCTGGCTGAAACCATTGCACTGGCTTTGGCGCAGGGCGCTGCGCCGGGCCGACCTGCTGACCGCCGCAGGTCCTGGCTTGTTGTCGCTGATGACCCGTGGCCGCAACAGCGGTGCGGCTGCGGTGATCCCCATGGCCGCCGACCCCACCGGTTTCAAGCCCGGTGACCGCGCGGCGGCGAGGCGCGAGTTTGGGCTCAACGAGCAGGCGCCGTTGGTGGGCTACTGTGGCTCCCTGCACCGCAACCGGGGCGTCGACCTGTTGTTCGAGGCCATGGCGTTATTGCATGCGCGGCGACCGGATGTCGGTTTCGTCCATTGTGGCCGCACCTGGGCCGATGTGCCTTTGCCGGCGTGGCTTGAGTCTTTCGGTTACCTTGAAGACGACAGGGTGCCGACGCTGCTGAATGCCATGGATGTGCTGGTGGTGTGCAACCAGGACTCTGCCTTCGGGCAGCACAGCCACCCGGTCAAGCTTTACGAGGCGATGGCCTGTTCGATCGCGGTAGCCGCTACCGAAACGCCCGCCACCCGCTGGATCCTGGCGGAGCACGCGGACATGCTGGTACCTGCAGAGGATGCCCGGCTGCTCTGTGATGCCATCGAGCGCCAGCTCGACAGAGGCCGCGTCGACTACCGGGTGATCAACAGCTGGGAAGAATCCACGACGCGGTTCGCCGACGCCCTGGCGGCAGAGTTCGCCGGGCAAGCGGCCGGGAATGCAAGCCATGTCCAGTGAGGGAAAGCTGCTGCGGGCCTTCCTGTCCGGCAGTGCCTGGGCGGCCCTGACCAAGGTACTCGCCATCGCGGCGGCCTTTGCGGTCAACGCGGCATTGACGCGCCTGCTCGATCCCGCCGGTTTCGGCACCTACCTGCTCGCCTCGAGCATCGCGACGGTAGCCAGCGTGATGGCCTGCCTGGGACTCAACAATGCCGTGGTGCGTCTGCTGGGGCAGGCGCCACCCGAAGCGGCGAGGGCGACCCTGCGCCAGGTACTGATGGTAGGCGGGCTGGGTGCGGTATTGGCAGCACTGCTTGTTGCCGGACCGCTGGGCGAGGCGCTGGCGCTGCAGGTCTTCAGGTCAGAGCTGCTGCTCGCCTGTCTCGGCTGGGTGGCCCTGTGGGCGCTGGCGCTCACCCTGCAGTCTTTGCTCAGCGAGTCGCTGCGCGGCATCAAGCGAATTGCCGCCGCGGCCTTTCTCGGCGGCCCCCTGGCCGCCCTTGGCCTGGCCCTGGTGCTGGCTGTCACCCTTGCGCTCGGCCTTGAGATCACCACGGCTACCGCGGTGGCCCTGGCCGCCGTGTGCACGCTGCTGGTGTTGCCACTGGGGAGTGTATTGCTGCTGCGCCACACGTCGCCCGGCACGGGCGGCCGCTGGCTACCCCTGGCGGAGCTGGGTGGCCTGGCCCTGCCCATGCTGATGACCAACCTGAGCTACCTGCTGTTGAACCAGGCAGACCTGTGGGTGCTGGGTATGTTTCTCGCCAAGCAGGAGGTCGCCCTGTATGGCGCGGCGCTGCAGGTGGCGGCCCTGGTGAGCTTTCCCCTGTTTGTGCTCAATGCCGTGGTGCCGCCCTATATTGCTGAGAGCAGCGGCCCCGATTCCCGCTCCGCACTACAGGCGTCACTGCGGCGTGCCACTGGGCTTGCCGGCTACGCCGGGCTGCTGGCCTTTGCCGGCTGCCTGCTGCTGGGTGACTGGCTGCTGGCGCTGATCTACGGGGAGTTCTACCGCGAGGCCTATGGTCTGCTGGCGGTGATTGCCGTCGGCCGCCTGGCCAACCTGCTGGCCGGGCCCTGTGGCCTGGTGCTGCTGATGACAGGGTCGCAGTGGACCATGCTGTGGATTACGGCCATCAGCGGCCTGCTCACCGTGGCCGCGATGGCGGTTGTGGTGCGACCCTTTGGTGCCTTTGGTGTCGCCCTTGTTGCCGCAATCGCCATGGCGCTGCAAAATGTCGCGATGCTGATCTTCTCACGCCGCAACGCGGGGCTGTGGACCCATGCCCAGCTCAACCCGAGGGCGCTGCTGGGCTCATGAATCATCCCGGATTCTTTATCGTCGGTGCCTCCCGCAGCGGTACCACACTGCTGCAGTCGATCCTGTCGCGGCATGAGGAGATCTACTCCGCCCCGGAGACGTCGTTCTTCAACCGCATCGTGCCCCGGCTCGGCGTCGGCTGTAATCATCCCGACGCCACCCTCACGGCCGCCCAGCTTGCGGTCATCGAGCAGGACTTCCACTACACCACTGGCCTCGAGGTGCAGTTGCAGGGTCAGTTGGAAAGCGGCGCCACGGTGCGGGAAAGCTTCGAGGCGCTGCTGGCCTCCTACAACGAGCAGGGCAAACCGCGCTGGGTCGAGAAAACCACCGGCCACGTGCGCGCCATGTGGCTGATTCGCCGCTTCTACCCCGAGGCAAAGTTCGTGCACCTGGTGCGCGACCCGGTGGACGTGGTGGGTTCACACAAACGCATCAAGCCCGGCGAACTCTCTGACCTCAGGATGCTCTACTTTGAACCGATCACCGGCTATGCCCGCTCCTGGCAGCACTGCGTGCGTGCAGCCATGCTCTATCCGGAGCAGGCGAATGTCCTGCACCTGTATTACGAGGACCTGGTGCGGGCGCCGGAGGAGACCGTGCGTCGCGTTTGCGAGTTCTACGGCCTGGATTTTTCCGACAGGCTGCTCACCGGCTTTGAGCAGGAGGCCGGCCGCCTGTTCTCCCCCCAGCGCAACCCCTGGCAGCTGAGCAACACCCAGCCGGGCTTCAACACCGGGGCCATCGGCAAGGCGCGGCGGGAGCTGTCGGCGGGCGACATCTGGCTGATCCAGCGGGTGGTGCGGGAAGAAGCCATGGCCCTCGGTTACGTCGATGAGTCGCAGGCGCCTGGCGCGCTGGCGAAACTGCTGTCACTGCTGCGCGAAGTGCTGCGTTACGCCGTGTACGCCACGTCCCTTGAGCTGATCGTTCGCTCGCTGCTGGCGAAGCTGTCACGCACCGATTGAATCAGGCCAGCTGCGGCTTGAGTGCGACTAGCGGTTACCCGATTGGCTGCCTGCCGTCGGCGGTGCCGGCGTGAAGCGCATGAAGGCGCGGCACACCAGCAGACTGTAGAGATTGATGGCCAGCTTCGACAGCGAGCGCGACAGCTGGCTGCGCCACAGTTCGTTGACGAAGTTCCTGATACCACTCAATTCCGCGCCGTCGGCGTCTGCCTCCAGCCAGCGGCGCCTGGCATCCACCAGTGCCTGCAGGTAGGGGCGGTAGACCTTCTCGCGCAGGGTTCGCGTGAGCACCGCGCGGTTGTAGCCCAGGCTGGTGTCGTAGACCGGCAGGCTGCCGACACGCTTCAAGCCGTGGTAGTGGTAGAAGATCAACGGCTGGTCGTCGACCAGCACGCGGCCGTCACTCTCCTGGATACGATGGCGCCCCACGTTCCAGGGTGCGAGGTTGGCGCCGGGATGCTCGATGACGCGGACGCCCTGGTATAGGTCGGGCCAGGCATCCAGGTATTTCTGGTCGGCGAAGCGCTCCCCTTCGAGACGGTCATAACACCACTCCAGGCACTGGTCGTTCCAGTGCTGGAGACAGGAGAGGCCGTCCGGGTCGCGCCGAAAGGACACCCAGGCGACGTTGTAAAGTCCGTAGCGCTCGAGCTTCCTGAGCTTGCCGGGAAAGCGGTGGGGGCTGATGCCGATGCTGTGACCCTCGAGCTCGGCGAAGATCGGCGCCGGGTCGGCAAAGAAGTACATGTCGGCATCGAGGTAGGTCACCAGTTCGATGTCCGGGTTTTGCTGCATCACGAAATGGGTGAACGCCGAGGAGCAGGTGAAGTAGTACTCGATCAGCGTCCGATTGCCGCGCGCTTCCGCCAGCGCCGGGCTCGAGTTCTCAAACGTGGCCAACGCCACCGGTACGATGCCGGGCAGGGAATGCTGCTGGAAAAACTCGTAGCAGGCATCGTTCAGGCACAGGATATGCAGCTGGAACGGCCCGCAGTGCTCCCGCAGGCTGTCGTACAGGGTCAGGCCACGAACCAGGTAGTTGCTGTCAAACAGCGTACAGAAATGATGCATCAGCGCTGCGTCTGTCTGCGCCAGTCCTGCACTGCCTCGCAGATGCGCGCCACTTCTGCGGCAGAGAGCTGCGGGTACATGGGCAGGCTGAGAATCCGCCCGCGCAGGGCCTCGGTGTTGGGCAGGCCGCCTGCCCCCAGCGCCACCCGGCCAAGGTAGGCAGGCTGCACGTGCACGGGCTGCGGGTAGTGCACGCCGGTGCCGATGCCCGCGGCCTTGAGATGTGCCGCCAGCGCATCCTTCTCATCCAGCACCAGCACGTACTGGTGATAGACGTGCTCGCAGGCTTCCGGAACTGCCGGAGTTTGCAGGCCTTCCAGGCCGGCCAGTGCAGCGGTGTACTGGCTGGCAATGTCCCGGCGGCGCTGGTTGTTGGCATGCAGCCGCTGGAGTTTCACCCGCAGTATTGCTGCCTGCAGTTCGTCCAGGCGGGAGTTGAGCCCGGCCTGTTCACTGATAAAGCGTTCCCGCCAGCCGTATTGGGCGATTTCGCGGGCGGCCAGTGCGAGCCCATCGTCGCTGCAGGCCACGGCGCCGCCGTCGCCCAGGGCGCCGAGATTCTTCGTGGGGTAGAAGCTGAAGGCCGCCATGTCGCCAAAGCTGCCGACCTGCTGCCCCCGATAGCGCGCGCCCTGCGCCTGCGCACAGTCCTCGATCAGGGCCAGCTCAAATTCCTGGCACAGCCCGGTGACGGCCTCCAGGTTTAGTGGACAGCCGTACAGGTGCACGGCAACCACTGCTTTCAGCCGCCGTTTGCCGCCCAGGGCGAGAATCGTCTGTCGCAGGGCTTCCGGGTCAAGGTTGAAGCCCCCGGCTTCTATATCCACCAGCACCGCTTCTGCACCCACCAGCTCGATCGCCGCTACCGTTGCCACGGCAGTGTGGGACACAGTCAGTACGCTGTCGCCAGGCCCGATTCCCAGCGCCCGCAGGCACAGCACCAGGGCGTCGGTGCCGTTACCGGCGCCGACCACGTGGGCGACACCCAGGTCGCCGGCCATTTCAGCCTCGAAATCCCTTACCTGCTGGCCCAGCACATACCAGCCGCTGGCCAGCGCAGTGGCCACGGCGCCGTCGATTTCATCCCGGGCTTCGAGGTAGTCGGCGAGCGGGTCTACCTGTTTGATATCGGCTGTCATAGTGAATGCCTACAGATAGTGGTCCAGGTGTGCCCGGTAGTGCTCGAAGGTGTGTGCCATGCCCGCGGCCAGGCTGGTCTGCGGCTGCCAGCCGAGGGCCTGGTGTATTTTCTGCCAGTCGGAGTAGTAGTCGCCGATATCGATCTTCTTGCGCTCCTCGGGGAACTCGTGAACCCGGTAGTCGCCGCCCCCGTGAACGTCGATCATCAGCTCCGCCAGCGACTTGAGGTCAATGATTTCACTGTCACCGAGGTTGAAGACATTGCCCCAGGCGGCATCGTTGCGAGCGCAGGTCAACAGGGCATCCACCACATCGTCCACGTAGTTGAAGTCGCGCAGCTGATCACCGCCCCAGACCTCGATGGGCTGGCCCTGCAACAGCAGCTTGACCCAGATACCCACGAAAGTCTGGCGCGCGTCCTTCACGCGCATGCGCGGGCCGTAAGTATTGGTCAGTCGCAGCGCACAGGAGCGAACGCCATAAACGTTGTTATAGAGGATGTGGTACCACTCACCGGCCGCTTTGTTGATGCCGTTCACGTCCACCGGCTGTACCAGGTGCTGCTCATCCACCGGCAGGTAGGCGGGCTTGCCGTAGATCTGCCGGGTGCTCGCGAATACCACCTTGATTTCGGGATTGTAGTTGCGGCAGGCCTCCAGGATCGAAAGCTGGGCACCGCAGTTGATGGCGAGATCGGTGTAGGGATCCTCCATGGAATCCATGTGACTGGTCTGTCCCGCCAGGTTGAACAGGTACTGCTGGTCGGCAATGATGCTGCGCATGCTGTCCGTATCGCGCACGTCAGAGATATTGACGGTGACCCGGTCGCGGATGGGATCGATGTTGAAACGGTTGCCGCCGTATTCGGGTACCAGGGTGTCGATCAGGGTAACCTCGGCGCCAAGCTCAACCAGCTTGGCGGCGAGGTTGGAACCGATGAAGCCCAGGCCGCCGGTGATGAGGACGCGGGCGCCGGCGAATTCGTTCGGGTTGTTGCCGTCAGTCATGGTGTGCGCCTTTCACTCAAGCCTGCCTTCTGAAGATTCCGCCGCGGTAGTCAGCCCGGAAGCGACCGCTGCCGGCGTCATTTTCGGCGGAGGGAATCTCACACACCAGGGAGTAGTGAGTGGCCAGCTGGGCGCACAGCTTATCCCATGACAGCACCCAGGCCGGGTAGCTGGCGCGATAGACCTTGGCCGGTACCTTTTGCAGCATCACTGCCTCTTCCCCGCTGCGCGTGAAGGGGGTGCGGTCCACAAATATCCAGGTCGGCGACAGGGTGGCGAGTTCCTCGACCAGCGCATGGGGCTCCGGCAGGTACTGCAGGACACTGCGCAACAACACCACGTCCGGTGGCTGGCACTCGGCAATACTGTCTTCGAACTTGAGTGCCCGGTCTTCAAATTCCCGCTTGCCCAGCTCCACGACCTGCCAGAGCAGTGTGTTGATGTTGTCGAGCAGGGCGCGATTGCGGATGTAGGAGGTTCCGAGAGAACCTCCGAAGTCGAGAACGGTAAGCTTGCCGCGGTTGTCGGCGGCGGCGCGCTGCAGCAAGGCCACCAGCGAGAACTCGAAGTCCGGCGTATCGAACAGCACGCCGTCGCGTTCGTAGCAGGCCTCACCATTGCGTACTGCGCGCTGGGCGCTGGCAATGCGTTCGAGAATGGCCTCGGCGTCGTAGCCTGAGGCTGCGCGGCTGGCCGCTGACCAGTCTGGATAGGGCCCGGCCAGGCGCAGGGCGCGCGGGCTGATGCGACGCAGGGCTCGCTCGAGGATGGGTGGGAGCCAGTTGCTCGGAGACAGCAGCTCAGTCATGGGCACGGCATCCCGTACCGATCAGCAGGCGATCGCTGCAGGATTCCCTGATAAAAGCCCGGGTCAGGGTGGGGCATGCGGAATGTATCCACTCCAGGTCAAACCCAGAGTCTACCGCAGCCCCAAAAGCAGCCCAAGCTGCCAGCAGTGACGCGGTTCACGCTCCCGGCGATATTCCGCCGCTGTTATGGCCTAGGCGGCGGCGCTGCTGTCCGCTGCCTGTTTGGCCTTGGCCTCCCGGCGGCGCGCGTGCAGCACCGGCTCGGTGTATCCGCTGGGCTGCTCGCAGCCCTTGAAGACCAGGTCGCAGGCAGCCTGGAAGGCCACGCTGTCCTCAAAGTCCGGTGCCATGGCCCGGTAGGCGGCGTCGCCGGCGTTCTGCTGGTCGACCACCGCGGCCATGCGCTGGAGGGTTTCCATGACCTGCTCCTCGCTGCAGACGCCGTGGCGCAACCAGTTGGCGATGTGCTGGCTGGAGATGCGTAGTGTGGCGCGGTCTTCCATCAGCCCCACGTCATTGATGTCGGGTACCTTGGAGCAGCCCACGCCCTGGTCGATCCAGCGCACCACGTAGCCGAGAATGCCCTGCGCATTGTTGTCCAGCTCACGCTGGATGGTGTCTGCGTCCGGTGCCGCCTCTGCCAGCGGGATGGCGAGAATATCCTCGAGGGCAGCGCGGGCCTGGCGACCGATCTCGGCCTGGCGCGCCGCCACGTCTACCCGGTGATAGTGCACCGCGTGCAGGGTCGCGGCCGTGGGTGAGGGCACCCAGGCGGTGCTGGCGCCGGCAGAAGGGTGGCCGACTTTCTGTTCCATCATCGCGCTCATCAGGTCGGGCATGGCCCACATGCCCTTGCCGATCTGGGCGCGGCCCTTGAGGCCGCAGGCCAGGCCGGTGTCCACGTTCCAGTCCTCGTAGGCGAGTATCCACGGCTGCGATTTCATGGCGCCTTTGGCGACCATGGGCCCGGCTTCCATGCTGGTGTGTATCTCATCACCGGTGCGGTCAAGGAAGCCCGTGTTAATAAACACCAGGCGTTCCGCCGCCACTTCGATGCAGGCCTTGAGGTTGACCGTGGTGCGGCGCTCCTCGTCCATGATGCCCATCTTCAGGGTGTTGCGCTCGAGGCCCAGCAAGTCTTCCACGCGGCTGAACAATTCACAGGCGAAGGCCACTTCCTCGGGGCCATGCATCTTCGGCTTGACGATATAGACGCTGCCGGCGCGGGAATTGCTGACCCGGTTCTCGCCCTTCAGGTCATACAGGGCGATGGCACTGGTGAAGATGGCATCGCAAATCCCCTCGGGCAGTTCATTGCCGTCGGCATCGAGAATGGCGTCGGTGGTCATCAGGTGGCCGACATTGCGCACGAACAGCAGGCTGCGTCCCGGCAGCACCAGTGGTGCGCCGTCAAGGCCGATGAACTCACGGTCGGGGTTGAGGTGGCGCTCCAGGGTCTCACCGCCCTTCTGGAAACTCTCGCTCAGGTCGCCGCGCATCAGGCCCAGCCAGTTGCGGTAGACCAGCGCCTTGTCTTCGGCATCCACTGCGGCGATGGAATCCTCGCAGTCCTGGATGGTGGTGATGGCGGCTTCCAGTACCACGTCCTTGACGCCGGCGGCATCGGTTTTGCCGACCGGGTGGCTGTGATCCACCTGGATCTCGATGTGCAGGCCGTTGTGCTTGAGCAGTATTGATTGCGGGTTGGTGGGCTCGCCCAGGTAGCCCTGCAGCGCGGCGGGGTCGGCCAGGCCGACGGTGTCGCCGCTGCCCAGGCGTACCTGCAGGCTGTTGTCGACAATCGCGTACAGCACAGCATCGGCATGGCTGCCGCTGGCCAGTGGCACGGCATCGTCGAGGAAACTGCGGGCCCAGGCGATCACGCGATCTCCGCGCACCGGGTTGTAGCCGCCGGTGCGATCGGCGCCGTCGTCTTCCGGGATCACATCAGTGCCGTAGAGCGCATCGTAGAGGCTGCCCCAGCGGGCATTGGCGGCATTCAGGGCGTAGCGGGCATTCATCACCGGCACCACCAGCTGCGGCCCAGCGGTGGTGGCAATTTCCGGGTCGACATTGGCGGCGCTGACCCTCACCTCGCCGGGCTGTGGCAGCAGGTAACCGATCTCCTCCAGGAAAGCCCGGTAGGCTGCGCGGTCGTAGTCTGCCCCGGGGTACTCCCGGTGCCAGGCGTCGATCTTTGCCTGCATGTCTTCTCGAATCGCCAACAGCTCCCGGTTACGCGGTGCCAGGTCGGAGAATATGGTGGCCACGCCCTCCCAGAAGGCAGTGGCCTCGAGGCCGGTAATGGGCAGGATCTCGTCGACGAGGGCCTGGATTTCGGGTGCGACCAAGAGGCCGGCTTGCGGGATGCGTTCGGACATGGACATCGTTAATTCGGTGATTTGCCGCTAGTTTAGGGGGAGACCAAAATTTATCCAATCAATAGCCTTTATCGCCACCATACACTCGCTGAATGCGGCTGCGGCGACTCGCGCGGCTGTTCAGTGGTCCCAGCTCACCTCGCGGCCGGTTTCCACGATCAGCTGGCGTAGCCAGCGGTTGGCGGGGTTATGCTGCAGCAACGGGCTCCAGGCCAGCTTCAGCTCCAGAGGCGGAATCTCCAGCGGCGGCGTTTTGATGACCAGCCGCGGGTTTTCGTGCTGCAGCTGGGCCGCCAGGGTGGGCAAGGTTACGACCAGGTCGTTGCGCTCTGCCAGGATCATGGCGGCCTGGTAGTGGCGTGTGAATACGGTGATATGGCGCTTCTTGCCCAGCTTGGCCAGGGCGGCGTCTACCCAGCCCAGGCGCTGCACGTCTTCCGGGTTCACGCCGACGCCGACGCCCATGCCGGTCTTGCTGACCCAGACATGCTGGGCCTTGAGATAGTTGTCGAGGGTAAAGTCCTGCAGCAGCGGGTTGTCCACGCTCAACAGGCAGGAAAAGCTGTCGGTCCACACGGTGTTCTGGTGGAAGGACTGGGGCATGGAGTCGAAGCGGTTGATCACCAGGTCAACCTTGCCGCGTTCCACGTCCAGGAAGCTCACGTCACTGGGGGTCATGATGTCCAGGCTGATGCCCGGCGCGTCCTTGCGCAGCTTGGCCAGCAGGGCCGGCAACAGGGTGCTCTCGGCGTAGTCGCTGGCCATGATGCGGAATACCCGCTCGGCGCTGCCGGGGTCGAAGTCCGCGGTCGGCTGCAGGGCCTGGTCGACCTTGCTGAGAATATCCCGCACCAGCGGCTCCAGCTCCAAGGCTCTCTCGGTGGGGGTCATGCCATCGCTGGTGCGCACCAGCAGGGGGTCGTTGAACACTTCCCGCAGGCGCCGCAGGCCGTTGCTCATGGCGGGCTGGGACAAGTTCAGCTGGTTGGCGGCCTGGGTGACGTTGCGTTCGCGCAGCAGCACGTCCAGGTACACCAGGAGGTTGAGGTCGACGCGGTTAATATTCACTGGCTGAATGCTTACAATGAAGATGATTGATTTGGAAAATTATCACGTGGTCGCGATAATTCCCAGCCTGGTGATGCGACGGCAAATCAAGCCAAGGCCCAGTACAATACGTCGCATTGTTTAACCACCGCCCGAAGGCTTGACGCATATCTGGCGCGGGACACGCCGTGAATACGTCCCTGTAGGCTCGGCCGGCCTTGGCGGCCCCCAGCCTCCATGCTGCGCACGGTCCCGCCCCAGACACGCGCCAACCCCTCGGGCTCAGTGCCAATAGGACCAAGACATGAGCCATTACCGCGCGCCGGTTGAGGACATGCAGTTTGTCATCGACGAACTGTGTGACATCGAGACCAACCTCGGACCCATCAACAACTTCGCCGAGAAGGGCGTGGGCGCAGATCTGACCACCGCGTTGTTGGATGAATCTGCCCGACTGACTGGAGATGTGTGGGGTCCGCTACGTCGTGTGGGCGATACCCAGGGGGCGACCTGTGCCGATGGCAAGGTGACGATTACGCCGGGTTACGCTGATGCCCTGAAGCAGCTGGGCGAGGGCGGCTGGCTGGGCATCTCGGCGCCGGAGGAGTTTGGGGGGCAGGGTCTGCCGGAAATCTATACCACCGCCGCCTGTGAGATGTGGGCCAGTGCGGATATGTCGCTGTCGCTGTGCCCGGTACTCTCGATGGGGGCGGCGCTGGCGCTGGCCTCCCACGCCAGTGATGAGCAGAAGGCGACCTACCTGACCAGGATCTACAGCGGCGAATGGACCGGTACGATGAACCTGACGGAGTCGGGCGCCGGGTCTGATCTCGGTGTGATGAAAACGCGCGCGGTGCCGGACGGCGACCGCTACCGCATCTTCGGCCAGAAGATCTACATCACCTGGGGCGACCACGATGCTACCGACAATATTGTGCACCTGGTGTTGGCCAAGCTGCCGGACGCACCGGAAGGTAGCAAGGGTATCTCCCTGTTCGTTGTGCCCAAATACCTGGTTAACGAAGACGGCAGCCTGGGTGAGCGCAATGACGTGTACCCGGTATCCGTGGAGCACAAGCTGGGCATCCACGGCAGCCCCACCTGCGTGATGGCATTTGGCGACAACGACGGCGCCATCGGTTACCTGGTGGGCGAGGAGAACGGCGGGCTGCGGGCCATGTTCACGATGATGAACGAGGCGCGGCTGAAGATTGGCCTTGAGGGCCTGAGCATCGGCGAGGGCGCCTATCAGCAGGCGGTGGCCTACGCCCGCGATCGTGTGCAGGGCGGTGTGCCGATCATCCAGCATCCGGATGTAAAGCGCATGCTGCTGATCATGCGCTCGCTCAATGAGGCCATGCGCGCCTTTGCCTACACGGAAGCGGTGACCATGGACCATGCGCACCACGGCAAGGATGCAGCCGCGCAGGCACGCCTGGACCTGATGATTCCGGTGGTCAAGGGCTGGCTGACGGAAGTGGGCATGGAGCTGGCATCGCTGGGTGTACAGGTGCACGGCGGTATGGGTTTTGTGGAAGAAACCGGCGCTGCGCAGTACCTGCGCGATGCGCGGATTGCGCCTATCTACGAGGGTACCAATGGCATCCAGGCCCAGGACCTGGTGAGTCGCAAGCTGGGCCGCGACGGCGGCGCCGCCATGGAAGCATTGCTGGCAGAGATCGATGAGACGCTGGCTGCGGCGAGTGATATGCCTGAACTGACCGGACCGCTGGCGGCTGCGCTGGCGGAGCTGCGCCATTCCACGGCGACCATACTGGCCAACTGGCAGGACAATCGCCCCGCGGCACTGGCCCGCGCCTATGATTACATGATGCAGACCGGCTACGTGATGGGCGCATGGCACCTGCTGCGCTCGGCACTGGTCGCAAGGCGGCGCCTCGATGAGGGCAGCGATAATCCCTTCTACCAGCGCAAGCTGGTCACCGCGCGCTTTTATTGTGAGAGCGTCCTGCCGCGGGCGGCAGGATTTGCCGGGGCGATTGCCGGCGGCGACGCATTGCTCGACTACGCGGAGAACTGGCTGTGAAGCCCACCCCGGACATTGCCGACGAATTCCCGGAAGACGTACACGCCATCGAGCTGGATTTTCGCAGCTACGGTGCAATCAAATCGTTCTGCGGCGAAATCGTGACCGTGAAGTGCCACGAGGACAACTCACTGGTAAAGGAGCTGGTGGGCACGCCCGGTGAAGGCCGGGTGATCGTTGTCGATGGCGGCGGGTCGAAGCGCCGGGCGCTGCTGGGCGATATGCTGGCCGCCAAAGCGGCAGAGAACGGCTGGTCCGGGCTGGTGATCAACGGTGTGGTGCGTGATGTGGACGAAATTGGCGTTACCGAGCTCGGCGTCAAGGCGCTGGGGACCATTCCGCTGAAAACCGAAAAGCTGGGCCACGGTCAGCAAGGCATTCCACTGCACCTGGGCGGCGTCAATATCCACCCCGGCGACTGGCTTTATGCCGACAACAACGGCGTGCTGGTAGCCGGGCGCAAGCTCTACTGACGGGTGCGCCGTCAGTCTCAATGGGGCTCTGACCCCCTTAAAAGTCGCAGAAAATACCGGAAGTGATCCGATCTTCCGGGAAATGCGTAAGTTCCTATACACATGCCGGCAAATGCAGTGCCCGCCGGCTGTATCGGTGGTAACCCACCCTCGGTACTAGTCGCTCGGGACAAGTACACACAACGGCAAATCATCGCCGTCTGCATTCCGGCCTCCATTCATCAGAAAACAGGAGGCACGTTATTAGTAACGCAGCCAACAATCTGAAGGACAATGTAACGAATTTCACTGCGCCCGGCCTGGAGAAAAAGCGCGCCGAACAGGCGATTGCCATTCTCGACGAGCGTATGGTCGCCCTGATTGACCTTGGGCTGACCCTGAAGCACATCCACTGGAACGTGGTAGGCCCGAACTTTATCGGGGTGCATGAAATGTTGGATCCGCAGGTAGACACCGTGCGGGAAATGGTCGACCAGGTAGCAGAGCGCATCGCGACGCTGGGTGGCGTACCCAAGGGCACG
>JAZBOY010000099.1:0-2402 GCA_036351375.1 Halieaceae bacterium | reverse complement strand
CGGAGATACCAGGCGGATAGTCGCGGAAACAGCGGGTCAGGCCTTTACTCTGGACATGGAAGCCAGGCGGCGGGTGGCTGCTGAAGCGGCGCCGGATATCGAGTGGCTGCGCGAGACTTTCGGGCTGTCCCTGCGTTGTGATGTGGGCGCGGAAGTGGAACCGTCGCCGGGCGGCCGGAGCTTCAGCCAGCAGGCAGTGGATGCTGTCGCCCTGCAGCTGCTTGAGTCGGCACAGTTGGCGCGGCGTCTCGATGCGGCGGAAGCTGCGAGCCCACAGTTGGCCGCTGCGGAAAACAGCCTGGCCGATCTGGGTGAGCGTCTGCGGCAGCTGCGGGAACGCTACGATGCGTTAGAGCGGCGAACGAAGAACCAGGTAGAACGTGCCGATGAGGCGGAACGCCATGCCGGGGCGCTGCGAGAGCAGCTGAAGGAGTTTCAACAAATGCGCGAGCGCGAGGTAGCAGACGCCAGCGCGCGGGAACGAGCGCTTGCAGAAGAGCTGGAGGCGGCCACGGGCGCTCTCGATGCAGTGACCCACTCATTGAGCTGGCGCCTGACCCGCCCGCTGCGCGCCCTGAAAGCCTGGTTATCCCGCTCTGGCTAGGCCCGCGGTCTGCGTGCCCACCGTGGTCAGGCGTTCAAGAATCCTGGCGCCCAGCACCGGGGGAGAAAACTCCTGCTCGATGGTGGCCCGTGCGGCTTCTCCCACGTCGCTGCGAAGCCCCGGTTCCAGGCAGACGCGGCGGATGAGTGCTGCGGCATGCTCGATATTCGGGTCGGCCCAGGCCTGGCCCTCGTCGTAGGGCCCGTAGGTGCGATCCAGCGTTACCAGTTGGCTCTCAACCAGCAGCGAATTGTCCTCTCGCATGAACTGCCGGTTGCCCGACCAGTCGGTAGCCAGGGCCACCTTGCCCATCAGCATGGCCTCGGCGAGGCCAAACCCGAAACCTTCAGAGCGGTGCAGGGATAAGAAGACGTCACAGGACGCTATCAGCTGGTCAACATGCTCCCTGTCAAAATAGCCTTCCAGTAGGTGCACCTGCGGGTTGTCGTCGGCGAGCCGCCGCATCTCTTTGGCGTGGGCGGGGTCGGCGTTGAGGTTGGTGACCTTCAGCACGAGGTGTGCATCGATATCACCCGCCGCCGTGGCTTGCTGGAACGCCTCGATGGCTGCGGCCGGGTTCTTGCGCGCAGGGATGCTGAGTGCATCGTACATGGTGAGGAACAGTATGCCGTCCCCGGGCAGTTCAAAACCGGTGCGGTCTGCGACCGGTGCCGGCTCCGGCAGGGACACGCCGTGGGGGATACAGGTCACCGGAATATCCGCCTTGGCGGCGATGGCTTCCCGGCAGAATTCCGACGGCACCCAGATTTCGTCCAGTAGCTGGATGGCCGGCAGCCAGCGATCGGGAAACTCCGGCAGCTCCCAGGCCCAGTAGCCGATGTTGTAGTGGCCGCGCAGCACTTCCTCGCCAATGTGACGAATGGCGTTCGCGGTTTCATCGGCGTTGATGTGAAACAGGTTGATATTGAAGCGCGGCTCGGAGGCCAGACCGTCGGGTATGCGCGCCTGCATGCGGGAAATATTGCCCTCGCTGAAGTCGACGACGGCCAGGGGGATACCCGCTGCCTGAATGGCGTCGATGTTGGCACGTGCAGACTGGCCGATGCCGCTCTCGGCACGAACGTAACCGTACAGGTTGATGCCCCAGGGCAAGCCCGGGTCCTTGGGCGTTCTCGCCGGTGTGCCCGGTGTCTGCCTCGAAAGGCGTTCCACCAGGCCGACATGAACCTTGTGGCGAATTTTCGGGTGTACGAAGGGGCGCACCAGGTGCCGGTAGCGCCAGGCAACCCGGTAGAGAAGACGATTCAGCCGGCGCGCGGCGCGCTGCAGCAGGGTGCCCCGTGCCTCTTCGGCGCCCAGCTCGCTCAGCTCGTGCCGTACCGGCAATATGAACGGTTCTTCGAAGCCCGCCTGCTCGGCGGCACTCTGTACGAACCAGTCCGCGAAGCGTTTGCCATAGGCGCCGCGCAGGTCGGGGAACGCCTCCTGTAGGTCGGGCCTGGCCTGGTAGAGCTTGTAAGCGAGCCGGGTAATCCACGGTACGCGCTGGCCCCTCAGCGTAACGGGCTCGTTCAGGTAGCCCATGAAATTGGCGCAGCCCTCACGCTCATAGGGGTTGTCGCGGCTTGCTTCCCAGTCGTAGTCCTCGCGATAGATGTAGCGGGCAAAGTCGGGAATCAGGGTGCCGTCTGCAAACTTGCCGTAGTGATAGGGCAGCTTACGCGTCTGCGCCTCGCCGTTGGCCGCCAGTTGCCCGGCGTAGTCGGCGCAGAGTGCTTCCACCTCTGGCCCGGCAGATTGCTTGGTAAAGCGGTCCTGGTGCTTGCTGAGCAGTTTG
>JAZBOY010000098.1:0-10834 GCA_036351375.1 Halieaceae bacterium | reverse complement strand
AGTTGATTCTGCGCAAGCTGTCGGCGCGGCGCCTTGGCAGTGGCCAGACTATTATGCTTAAGTGTGCGGTTTCCCAGGGAGAGAGCCCCCATGGCTGTAGATTTGAAAGGCCGTTCTTTCGTGAAGCTGCTGGACTTTGAGCCGGCGGAGATTCGCTACCTGCTCGACCTGTCGGAAGAACTGAAGGCGGAGAAGTACGCCGGCAAGGAAGAGCCACAGCTCACCGGCAAAAACATCGCCCTGATCTTCGAGAAAACCTCCACCCGTACCCGCTGCGCCTTCGAGGTGGCGGCCTTTGACCAGGGCGCCAACGTCACCATGCTGGCCGGGGGTTCACAGATGGGCCACAAGGAGTCGGTGGCCGATACCGCGCGCGTGCTGGGGCGGCTGTATGACGGCATCCAGTTTCGCGGTGCGCGCCAGGCGGATGTGGAAACCCTGGAGGAATACGCCGGCGTGCCGGTGTGGAACGGCCTCACCGACGAGTTTCACCCCACCCAGGTGCTGGCCGACCTGCTGACCATGGAAGAGTATGGCGGCGGCCGCAGCCTGGAGAAGCTCAAGTTCGCCTACCTGGGGGATGCTCGCAACAACATGGGCAACTCTTTGATGGTAGGCGCCGCCAAGATGGGCATGGAGCTGCGGCTGGTGGGCCCGATGGACTTCTGGCCCGATGAGGAACTGGTGGATGAGTGCCTGGAGATCGCTGAGGACACCGGCGCCACGATTCTCCTGACCGAAGATCTCGGTGAGGGTGTGGAGGGCGTGGACTTCGTGCACACCGACGTCTGGGTGTCGATGGGGGAGGAACCTTCCGCCTGGGCCGAGCGGGTGGAAATCATGAAACCCTACCAGGTGAACCTCGATGTGATGGAGCGCACCGGCAATCCCTCGGTGAAGTTCATGCACTGCCTGCCCGCCTTCCACAATAGCCAGACCGTGATCGGCAAGCAGATCGCCGAACAGTACGGCCTCGACGGGCTGGAGGTGAACGACGACGTCTTCGAATCCGACTACAACATCTCCTGGGACCAGGCCGAAAACCGCATGCACACTATCAAGGCGGTGATGGTGGCCACACTCGGCTGATGTCCTGCAGCTAGTGCCATTTTCATGAGATCTGGTTCATGAGCGGCTGTCCATGAGTGCCTATCTCGGCTCCATCCTGGGCCTGCTGCTTCTGCTCATGGTGCATTTCCGTGCAGTGCGCCTGCTGGCGCTGGACCGCTCCCGGGGCGGGCTGCTGTGCGTGATCTCGGGGATTGCCGTCGCCTATGTGTTCATCGACGTGCTGCCCCACCTGGCGCGCAAGCAGTTTGGACTCGAAGTCCTGTTGCCCGGCATCCTCGCCAAATACCTCACCCACCACCTGGTCTATCTGATGGCGCTGCTGGGCTTCGGGGTTTATGTGGGCATCCGCGCCTTCAGCGCTGCTGAGTCCGGGCCGCGCGGTGCGCGCTACGGCTACGCGGCGATCGTGGTGTCGATGTGCTTTTACGCGGCCTTTATCGGCTACATGCTCGCCGAACAGCCCATTTACCGGCCGGAGCCGGCGCTGCTGTTCGCCATCGCCATGAGCGCGCACTTTCTCGGCCTGCATCATGAGCTGCAGGATGGACACCTGGTGTTCTACAACCGCGTGGTGCGCTACCTGCTGATGGGCAGCACAGCGCTGGGTTGGCTCGGCAGCCTTGTGTACACCATCTCGGCACCGGTGTTTGCCCTGAGCTTTGCCTACATCGCCGGGGGCATTGTTGCGGTTGCGGCCATGAATGATCTGCCACGCGTCCGCTCGGCGCGCGGATTCACTGCCTTCGCACTCGGTGCACTGGTTTACAGCGTGCTGCTGTTGGTTATCGAGGGTTACAAGATCAACGCGCTGTGATGGCGCGAGTGATGACCGGCATCGAGCCTGTGAGGTTGATGCCGGTCAGTCGGTACGGTCAGGAACCGGTGGCGTCCTGCATCTGTTCCATGACCTGGTCGATGCTGAAGCTGGCCGGCTTCTGACGCGGCGGGAACTCCTTGAAGGTGCTCAAGAAGTCTGCAACGTATGCCTGCGCCGGTACCAGGAAGAACACCCGGTCGATCATCCAGTCGTAGTAGGTATTCGAGGTGCGATAGGCGCGCTCGTAGGGGTCGCGTCGCAGGTTGAAGATCAGCGGCACCCGCAGCGGGGTCCAGGGCTCAATCCACGCTCGCAGCGTTGCGTACTCCTTCTGCTCCATGAACATTATCTTCCAGTCGTCGTAGCGCAGCGCCGTCAATTCACCGCCGTCGGAAAAATAGAAGATCTCCTTGCGCGGGCCTTCCTCCGCCTCGCCGGTCAGGTGCGGCAGGAAGTTGTAGCCGTCCAGGTGCACCTTGTAGCGGCGGCCGATGGAGCGCACGCCACCTTTCTCGAGGCGTTCCTTGATATCCGGCGCGCCGGCAGCCGCCAGGTAGGTGGGCAGCCAGTCCATATGGTGCATGATCTCGTTGGACACCTCGCCGGGCTTGATCTTGCCGGGCCAGCGCACCATGGAAGGCACCCGCCAGCCGCCTTCCCAGTTGGTGTTCTTCTCACCAAAGAACGGGGTCTGGGCGGCGTCTGGCCAGGTGTTCATATGCGGGCCGTTGTCGGTGGAGTAGTGGACGATGGTGTTGTCGGCAATGCCGAGCCGATCCAGGGTCTCCAGCAGTTCGCCCACGTGCATGTCGTGCTCGACCATGCCGTCGGCGTATTCATCCTGCCCGGAGATGCCGCGCAAGGATTCCTTTACGTGGGTACGGAAGTGCATGCGGGTGCCATTCCACCATACGTAAAACGGGGTACCGGCGGCGTGAGCCTTTTCGAT
Source organism: Halieaceae bacterium (assembly GCA_036351375.1). Lineage (GTDB taxonomy): Bacteria > Pseudomonadota > Gammaproteobacteria > Pseudomonadales > Halieaceae > JANQIO01. The sequence goes on along the minus strand of JAZBOY010000098.1, from coordinate 7,997 downwards.
GAACTTGATCGCTGCCGCCACGGTCTCGTCATCGACGGTTTCCATGCGCTTCTTTGTCAGCGGGCCGGTATCCTCGATCTCCCCGTCAGCGAAGGAATGAATGACGCCGCGGGGGCCGAAGCGCTCCCGGAATTCCGGGTTCTGCGGGTAGTCCACGTTCTCCGGCTCTTCCTCGGCGTTGAGGTGGTAGAGGTTGCCAAGAAATTCGTCAAAGCCGTGGTTGGTGGGCAGGTGCTCGTCGCGGTCGCCCAGGTGGTTCTTGCCGAACTGGCCGGTGGCATAGCCGTAGGCTTTCAGCAGGCCGGCGATGGTCGGGTCTTCCTCCTGCAGGCCCAGCTCCGCGCCGGGCAGGCCCACTTTGGACAGGCCGGTGCGATAAACGCTCTGGCCGGTGATATAGGAGGAGCGGCCGGCGGTACAGGATTGCTCACCGTAGTAGTCGGTGAACATCATGCCTTCTTTGGCGATGCGGTCGATATTGGGTGTCTTGTAGCCCACAAGGCCGAAGGTGTAGGCGCTGATGTTGCTCTGGCCGACGTCGTCGCCCCAGATGACCAGGATGTTGGGTTTGTCCTGTGCCTGGACGGCCAGGCTGAACAGCATGACGAGGCTGGTAAACAGCCCCAGGGATACGCGTTTCATGGGTTGTCCTCTGTAATTTTGTTCTGGTCCATGATGACCCGACGGACAGCGGATTACGGTGCCGCGCCCACCCCTTAGGATAGTCCGGCGCACCTGCGCGCGCATGACATATCCGTGAAGAGCTGGGCTTTGTCGCGAATCTGTCCACCCTGCGAAGTAAGCGCCACCCAACCGCGCAGGCGCTTTGCACGGTGCCTGCAGCCGAGCAGTCGGGGTGTGTCCGTGTATAATCGCGGGCTAAATGCCTGGCGATAAGCCCAGCGCACCCCAGAAAGACAAGAGATCTGTAAGCGATGTTTCCGAATACACCCTCCGTCGCAGGCCGGCTGTTGCTATCCCTGTCTGCCCTGGTCCTTTCCGCATGCAGCCAGGACAGCTCGGAGGCGCCGGGTCGCGGACTCGAGCCGCGCGAGGTCGGGGCGTTGCTGACCGCAGAAGAAGCCCGCTACCGCCGCGGAGTGGTGTCCGAGCCCGCCTATACCCTGGCCGTTGATCTCGATCGCGGGCCGGACAGCTTTGCCGGCCGGGTCGACATCGATTTCCAGTACGGCGCCGAGACTCGGCCGCTGACCGTGGATTTCCGCAACGGCACGGTGCTGTCGGTGGAAGTAAACGGCGAACCGGTGGACTACCGCTATAACGGCCACTTCATTACCCTGCCCATGGGTTTGATGGATACCGGCTCCCATCGCGTCAGCATCGAGTATCTGCACGATTACAGCCGCGACGGCGCCGGACTGTATCGCTACGAAGACCCGGAAGACGGCCGCGTTTATCTGTATACCGATTTCCAGCCCTACAGCGCCAACCGTCTGTTCCCGCACTTCGACCAACCCGACCTGAAGGGCACTTACACGCTTTCGGTGACCGCGCCGGTCGGCTGGCAGGTAGTGAGCACTACCCGTGAAACCGACATTGACGTCGGCGAGGAGCAGTGGACCTGGCGCTTCCCGGCTACCTTGCCGCTCAGCTCCTACATCTTTGCCCTGCACGCCGGCGAGTACGCGGTGTACGAGGATGCGGAATTCCGCTATCCGCTGCGCCTGTTTGTGCGCCAGTCCATGGCGGAGTACGCCGACCCGGAATTCTGGTTCGAGATCACCCGTCAGGGCTTTGACTATTTCGACGATTACTTCGGCCTGCCCTATCCCTTCGAGAAGTACGACCAGCTGGTGGTGCCCGACTTCATCGCCGGCGCCATGGAAAACGTGGGCGCGGTCACCTTCAGTGAGAACAAGCTGTTCCGCGGCGAGGCCACTCGCCGTGAGCGCATGTACATCGCCAATGTGATCATGCACGAGATGGCGCACATGTGGTTCGGCGATATCACCACCATGGCGTGGTGGAACGGCCTGTGGTTGAACGAATCCTTTGCCACCTACATGGCTGAAAACGCCCTCGCCAATGCCACCGAGTTCAAGGAAACCTGGCACCAGTTCTTCATTGCCGATAAGCAGTGGGCGTACACGGAAGACCAGCTGGTGACCACCCACCCGATCGAGCTGCCGGTGCGCGATACCGAAGAGGCCACCACCAACTTCGACGGCATCACCTACGGCAAGGGTGCGGCGGTGCTCAAGCAGCTGGGCTTCCTGCTGGGTGACGACACCTTCCGGCGCGCGGTGCGCGATTACATTGCCACCAACGCCTGGGGCAACACCGAGCTCGAGGATTTCATGGGGGCGATGGCGACCGCGGCAGATCGCAAGCTGGACTACTGGACCCAGGAGTGGCTCTACACCGCCGGGCTGAACACTGTAGAAGCCCGCTACGAGTGCGTGGACGGCAAGATCGCGTCCATGGTGCTGGAGCAGAGCACGCCGCCGGATTACCCGACCCTGCGCGAGCAGCGCACGGTGCTGGCGCTGTTCAAGCTCGACGGTGAGCGGCTGGTGCTGCAGCGCCAACTGCCGCTGCTGTTTGGCGGCGCCCGCACGCCGGTGCCGGAGGCGGAGGGCGCAGCCTGTCCGGATTTCGTTTACCCCAATTACGGCGATTACGCCTATATAAAGGTCGCGCTGGATGAGCGTTCACTGGCCACCATCAGTGAGCACGTCATGGGCCTCGAGGATCCGTTGCAGCGCAACATGGCCTGGTACGACCTCTACGAGATGATGCGCGACGCGCGCCTGGACCTGACCGACTACCTGGATATTCTCGGTGATCACCTGGCGTCGGAGACCGACCTAAACGTACTGGCCGACCTGCTCAGTAACCTGCGCAGTGGTTTCAGCTACCTGTACCAGGTGCCCTCTGGAGAGCAGTACCTCGCGGAGTATGCGCAGCGCTTTGAAAAGCTGCTGTGGCAACAGGTGGCGGCCAGCGAGGGTGATGCACGGCAGCTCTGGTTGCAGGGGTATATCGATTCGGCCAATGACAAGGCCGCCTGGCAGAGGCTCGAAGACCTGCTGCAGGGCAGGCTGGTGCTGGACGGGTTCGCGCTGGACCAGGACCAGCGCTGGCGCATCGTGATGAAACTAAGCGAGCATTTGTGGCCCGGTCACCAGGCGCTGGTGGCGGCGGAGCTGGCCCGTGACGGCAGTTCTCGCGGCAAGGAGAATGCCGTGCGCGCCGAGGTGCTGTCAGCCCGTGGCGAGAGCAAGTATCAGTGGATCGCCAGGGCAACAGAGAGTGGCGAGGACTACTCTCTGCGTCGCAGCCGTACCATCGTGGCAGGCCTGTTTCCCTCCTCCAGCCAGCGTGCCCTGGCCGAACCCTACGCGGTGGAGTTGCTGGCCCAGTTGCCGCGTCTCGACCGCGAGCACGACACCACGTTCCACGACCGCGTCACCTATCACCTGATGCCGCGCCTGTGTACACCGGAAAACGTGGCGCGCCTGAAGGCGGCGGTAGAGCGCTACGACAACCTCAACCCGGCTATCGTCCAGGCCCTGAAGATTGCCGCCCAGCAGGATGAACGTTGCGTGGCGATCGGTGAGCGGCTGGCGCGGGAAGCCGTTGCCAGTCGCTGAGGCCTGCCTCAGCTGGCTTTCCTGATTTCTCCGTAGGCATCCAGCGCCGCCTGGCGGGCGGCCTTGTGCTCGACGATGGGCTCGGGGTAGTCCTTACCCAGCACAATGCCGGCCTCGCGCAGCACCTCTTCGGGCGCCGTTGATGGCTCGTGCAGATACCTGTCAGGCAGGGCGGCAATCTCCGGCACCCAGTGCCGAACGTACTCTCCCTTTTTGTCGAACTTCTCGCCCTGGGCCGTCGGGTTGAAGATGCGGAAGTAGGGCGCCGCGTCGGCGCCGCTGCCGGCTACCCACTGCCAGCTGCAGGCATTGCTGGCGAGGTCTGCATCCACCAGCGTGTCCCAGAACCAGTCCTCCCCTGCCTGCCAGGGCAGCAGCAGGTGCTTGGTGAGAAACGAAGCGACCACCATGCGCACCCGGTTGTGCATGTAGCCGGTTTGCCAGAGCTGGCGCATGCCCGCATCGACTATGGGGTAGCCGGTGCGGCCGCGCTGCCAGGCCTTGAGGTGATCCTTGTTGCCAAGCCACGGGAAGTCGGCGAACTGGTCCTTGAAGGCGGCTTCGGGAATGCTCGGGAAATGGTGCAACAGGTGATAGGAAAACTCGCGCCAGCCCAGCTCCGACAGGAACTTGGCAACCTCGTCACCCGAGCGCCGGCCGTCCTCGACCGCATGCCAGACCTGGCGCGGGGAAATTTCGCCGAAATGAATATGCGGTGACAACCGGCTGGTTACATCCAGCGCCGGGTGATTGCGGCCGTCGCTGTAGTTGTTGAGGCCGGTGTCGAGGAAAGCCTCCAGCCGCTCGGCGGCGCCGGCTTCGCCCGGTAGCCACAGCTCTTCCCAGCCGTCGGCCCAGTTGGGCGCGGTGGGCAGCAGCTGCAGCCCGTTCAGGCTCTGGGCCGAGGCGGCCTCCGGTCGCGGCGCGGGCAGGTCGGCAAACACGCCGCTGTCCGGCGCTGGTCGCGGTTCATTGGGCGTTGACTGGCGGCGGCAGGCCTTCCAGAAGGGCGTGAATACCTTGAACGGGTCGCCTGCCTGGTTGGCGATCTGCTCCGGTTCGAACAGCAACGCGCCGGGGTAGCGCTTGAAAACGGTATCGCGTTCTTCGAAATGGTCGTGCACCGACCGTTCGAGCTCGGCTGCCCAGGGTTCGTAGGCGCGGCTGCAGTAGATGCCGGCGGCGCCGGTCTTGTCGACCAGCCAGTCGAGAATGGCGACGCTGTCACCGCCGTAGATCAGCAATTCGCCGCCGCGCTCTTCAATCGCACCGGACAGCGCGGCCAGGCTGTGGTGCAACCACCAGCGGCTGGCCCCGCCGGGGGCCCAGCGGCCGGCGGCTTCGGTATCGAGTATGTAAACGGGAACCAGCGGTTGCCCGGTCTTGATGGCGGCGTGCAGGCCCGGAACGTCCGTCAGGCGCAGGTCGTTGCGGAACCAGTATATGAGGGGTTGGGTGCTGTCAGTCATGCGCTAGATACGACGCATGCCGACAGCCGGTTTGGAGCCCCGCCGCTACTTGCTCTCGGCGTGCGCCACCATCGGGTGGCTGCTGTCGCAGAGGGCTTTGAGATCGGCGGTGGTCATGGGGTCGCCGCGACAGGTCTGGTCGCAGAACACCACCAGCAGCTGGGCCAGGTACTTGCGCACCGACTTGCCCTGACCGCGAGCGCGGCGGTCGAGGAATTCCTTGCCGGTGGTGGGGTCGCGTGGTGCGGCAAAATTGTAGTGGCTGGCGCCCTCGACCAGTACCAGGTGGCGGTCGCCGCGCTTGCCCTTGATGCCGCGGTTGAAGCTGTGCTGCACCGCCCAGGTCGAGCTGGCATCCTTGCCCGCCAGGTAGGCCGTCTCAGCGTCGATCACGCCATCGTTGGTACCGCCGATCAGCAGCATGGACATGTCGGGTTCCAGGGGGAACACATCGCGCTTGTCCCAGCCCTGCTCAGGGTCGGCCAGCACATGGCTGCCGTAGGCAAAGGCGCCACATACCGTCGGAAACCAGTCGCGGTTGGCGTTCAGCAGCGCCATGCGGCCACCCTGGCCGTGGCCGCCCAGCACCGTGCAGGAGAGGTTGAGGTGGTTGGCGAGCACGCCAGAGCGATTCATTTTTTTCAGTGCTGAGAACACCGCCGGCAGGGCCGGGCAGGAGGGCTTCTTGCCGAAGCGCTTGCGGCTGAGGCGCTTGCGCTGCAGGCCCGGCCCCGGGCGGACCAGGCCATCGCCATCCTCGTGAACCCAGCTGTAGGTCACCACCGCAGAGCCCGCCTGGGCCAGCTCCGAGGCCAGCCAGCCGTAGCTTTCAAGGGACAGGTCTTCATCCGGCAGCAGGATGACCACAGGGAACGGCGAGCGGCTGGAGTCCGGCCGCACCACGCCTGTGCTGCGCTCTTCCACCGAATCGGTAAAGCGGCTGGGGTAGTACAGCTTGAGGGTGAGCGCATCAAACGGCGATTGCGCGCCCGCCACCCGGGTAGAACTGTAAAGCGCCCTGACTTTGATCGTCTTGCCCCTGCGGGCCCGTCGGCTGTCGCCGTTGGCCCGACTTTCCCCTGACTATTGGCCCGCGAACTGCTTGCGGACTTTATTGTGAACCCGAAACCGGGCTGCCTAGAGTAGTGATGGTGCCCGGGCTTGTAAACCCGCCAGAACCGGGCCGGTCAGGCGGCGAAATCGACCCCGCAGATCCTGCGAAAGCCCGCAGCCATGAAGGGAATCATGTGGTCGTAGGCGGCCTCGAAATCCGAAGAGGAGCAGAGCCCGTTGGACAGTGCGTCTATGCGCCCGGTGTCGGCGAGGGTCAGGGTGAGGGCGCCGGACATGTTGTGATAGCACCAGTACAGGTCGGTATCGGAGGCGCCGGGCAGGGCAACCCGCAGGGCGTCGATAAATTCGTTGACCAGGTTGTCGAACATCTTCGACATCATGCGCCGGCCCCAGTAGGGGCTGTTGTTGATGTAGGCCACCAGGGCCAGGTAGTGGCGCCAGCCCTCGTCCCCGGTTTCCTGGGCCAGCTCGAGCGGGCGCAGGAAAGCCTCGATGATCTGCTCAACGCCGGGACCGGCGGCACCGGCTTCCTCACGTACTTTTTGCAGCGCCTCGTGGCGGGCCTGGTTCAGGTAGGCGGAGCGGCGCTCGAACACCGCGTTGAACAGGTCAAGCTTCTTGCCGAAATGGTAGCTGGCCAGCGCCACGTCAACTTTTGCGCCGCTGGCGATTTGCCGTAGGGTCACACCGTCATAGCCGTGTTCGGCAAATAGCTGCTCGGCCACGTCGAGTATGCGGTCGCGCTTGGCGCTGCCGCGGCCGGCCTTGCTGTTGCCGGCTTTGCGCTTGGCCGCAGCTTTGGATTTGCCCGCGGCTTTTCGTTTGCCCGCGGCGGTGCTGCCCTTTTTTGCCTTGGCGTCAGAGGCTTTGGTGGGTGCTGGCATGGCCAATCATTGCTCTTATCGTTGTTATCCGCTTCCGCGCTTCTAATTCAACAACTGTTGAAAAGCTGCTGATTCGCATTATAGTGGGCCGGCATAAAAAAGCGAGTAGGGGGCCACCCACCGATGACGCCGGACGTTTTCAAGTACCTGCTGCTGGGATTGTACGTGATCCTGGTCTACTGGCTGTCCTGGATCGGCATGCGCCGCACCCGCGACATGCGCGGCTTTACCATCGGCAACAAGGACATGAACCCTTACCTGGTGGGGATTACCCTGGCGGCGTCTATTTCCTCTACTGCAACCTTCGTGATCAACCCGGGCTTTGTCTACGTGCACGGCGTGTCTGCCTACCTGCACTATGGCGTGGCTGCGGTGCTCGGCATTCTCTGCGCCTTCCTGGTGCTGACCCGCGGCTTCCTGCGGCTGGGTGAGGCCGGCGGCGCCATGACGATTCCGGGCTGGGTACACGCCCGCTATGGCAGCGCCGGGCTGCGGCTGTTTTTCGCCCTGATCAACCTGCTGTCGGTGACGTTTGTGGTACTGATCCTGGTGGGTTGCAGTCTGCTGGTCACCGGCCTGTTCCCGGTGAGCCAGAAAACCGCCCTGGTGCTGGTGCTGCTGTTCGTTTTCTCCTACGTATTGATGGGCGGTACCTACGCCCACGCCTACACCAATACCCTGCAGGGCATCATGATGCTGCTGATCGCCGTGTTCCTGTTTGCAGACGGCTGGCACTATTTCGAGGGTGCGCCGCTGACGACGCTGAGGGGTGTGGGCGAGAACTGGGCCGCTGTATATAACCCGGACAGCGACCTGTACTTCGACTTCTTCTCGGTATTTGCCAGCGGATTCATCATCACCTTTGCGCTGATGCTGCAGCCACACATTCTCACCAAGGTGTTGTACCTGCGCTCGGAGCGGGACATCTCGAAGTTCATCGCCACCACCGCGGTGGT
>JAZBOY010000097.1:0-5216 GCA_036351375.1 Halieaceae bacterium | reverse complement strand
GCGCGCACGTAGCGGGTGGTGCGGTTCAGCAGCTTGACGCCCAGGTGGTCTTCCAGGCCAGCGATTGCCCGCGTCACCGCCGGCGCAGACTGCCCCAGGCGGCGCGCGGCCGCCGAGAAACCCTCTTCCTCCGCTACTGCCACGAATACCTGCATCTGTAGGAAGCGATCCATGATTATTCCAAATTTAGAAATAATAAATTGCGATATTACGGGATTCTTCCGAAATGGGGAATTGGGCATAGTGAACCCATCGCCAGCCAATACCCATTGAGGACAGCACCATGGCACACAGCTACCACGAGATCGCCTTCACCCCGACTATCCTGGACCTGCAGTCCCAGGACGGCAGCCGTGACAACTACGCCGCCATGAGCGAGGGCAGCCGCTATGCGAACCGCCTGACCGAACGCGAGGGTGCTTTCATCGGTGAGCGCGACAGCTTCTACATGGCCAGCGTCAGCGAAACCGGCTGGCCCTATGTGCAGCATCGCGGCGGCCCGAAAGGCTTCATGAAAGTGCTGGACGAGAAGACCATCGGCTTTGCCGACTACTCAGGCAACCGCCAGTACGTGAGCACCGGCAATTTCCGCAAGGACGACCGGGTCAGCCTGTTCTTTATGGACTACCCGAACCGCCGGCGCCTGAAAATGCTGGGCCGGGTGCGCATCGTTGAATCACACGAAACCGACATTCTTGAGCAACTGGAAGATCCGGACTACGCGGTTCAGATCGAGCGCGCTTTCCTGATCACGGTCGACGGTTTCGACTGGAACTGCCCGGCCCATATCACCCCGCGCTTCACCGAAGAGGAAGTGCGCGCCGGGGTCGAGGAGCTGATGGCGGAGAACCGTCGCCTCAAGCACGCCCTGGAGAACGCCGCGGCCAATGATGCGGGCACCGAGAGCGACGTGGTGCTGGGCGAGGGGCCGCTGGAACTGGTCATCAGCGGCGTGCGCCAGCTGACCCCCCGGGTGCGTGCCTACGAACTGCGTGATCCCGACGGTAAGGATCTGCCGCCCGTGACGGCCGGCGCCCACCTGCAGGTGCCGGTGCGACTGGCCAGCGGTGAACTGACCGAGCGCCACTATTCCATTGCCTCCAACCCGGCGCGACCAGACGCTTATGAAATTGCGGTCTTGCGGGAGGAAGAGGGGCGCGGCGGTTCGCGGGCAGTACACGACAGTTTCGCTATCGGTACGGTGTTGCGCACAGGACGACCGGAAAACCATTTCCCGCTGCACGAAGACGATACGCCGGCAGTTCTGATCGCCGGCGGCATCGGCATCACCGCCATCAAGCCCATGGCCCAGGCACTCGAGGCCCGGGGTACCGCCTTCGAGATGCACTACGCCGGCCAGTCTCGCCGTGACATGGCCTTCCGGGATCGCCTTGAGCGGCAGTTGCAGGAGCGTCTGTCCATCTACGCCAAAGAGGACGACGAGCGCGTCGACCTGGAGGCAGCCCTGCGCGATGCCCCGGCCAACGCCCTGGTGTACATCTGCGGCCCGGACCGGTTGGTCGCCGGCGTTATGGCGGCGGCTCGCGCGGTGGGCTTCGCCCGCGACCGCATCCGCCTGGAACGTTTTTCCTGATCAAGCGCTGCTAACGGAGATGACAGATATGACCGAACAACAACGCCCACCGCTGCCGCCTTTCACTCGCGACACCGCCGCGGAGAAAGTACGCCTGGCCGAAGACGGCTGGAACAGCCGCGACCCGGACCGGGTGGCCCTGGCCTACACCGCAGACAGTCGCTGGAGGAATCGCGCGGAGTTTCCTCGCGGCCGCGAACAGATTCGCGAGTTCCTCGCCGGCAAGTGGGAACGTGAGCAGGACTACCGGCTCATCAAGGAACTCTGGGCCTACACCGACAACCGTATTGCGGTGCGCTTCGCCTACGAGTACCGCGACGCTGGCGGCCAGTGGTACCGGGCCTACGGCAACGAGAACTGGGAGTTTGATGAAAACGGCCTGATGCGCGAGCGCCACGCCAGTATCAACGATCTCCCCATCGAAGAATCCGAGCGACTGTTTCACTGGCCCCAGGGCCGTCGTCCGGATGACCACCCCGGCCTCAGCGATCTGGGCCTTTGAAACACACACCCAACTGGAGGGAAAACCCCATGAGCACCATCAAACTTTACCGTCACGCCCTTTCGGGCCACAGCCACCGGGTCGAGCTGTTCCTGTCGATCCTCAACATCAACGCCGAGCTGGTCGACGTCGACCTGCTGAGTGGCGCCCACAAGCAGCCTGAATTTCTGGCATTGAACCGCTTCGGCCAGGTGCCGGTGCTGGAAGACGGCGACACCATCGTCTCGGATTCCAATGCCATCCTGGTGTACCTGGCAAACAAGTACGATGTCAGCAACAGCTGGTTGCCGGAAGATGCAGGCAGTGCTGCCGACGTGCAGCGCTTCCTGAGTGTGGCGGCAGGACCTGTTGCCAGCGGCCCGGCTTCTGCGCGCCTGGTCACGGTATTTGGCGCCGGCCTCGATCACCAGCGCGCCATTGAAACCGCACACGGTGTGCTGGCCACGCTGGATGCCCACCTGGATGGCCGTGACTGGCTGGTTGGCGCCCGCCCGACGATTGCCGATGTGTCCAACTACGCCTACATCGCTCACGCGCCGGAGGGTGGGGTAGACCTGTCTGCCTACGCCAATGTGCGGGCCTGGTTGCGACGCGTCGAGAACCTGCCGGGCTTTGTGCCGATGCAGGCCACCGCGGCAGGGCTGGCAGCCTGATGTTCGATGTGGGATTCAACCCGCAGGCAGGGAGTTACCTGCTGAATGTTGCGGCGGCTCTCGGGGACCAGGTCCCCGTTGGCTCGCCGCAGCTGACTTCTTGTCCTGTGCCCGCCAGATGCCTGCCCCAGGGGCCGGCGATTCCTTGCTCCCGGCGTCCTGGTCGGGCAGTTACTTTCGGCTTCAGGCCTTGCGCCTGAGGCCGATAAAACCCAGCACAAAAGCAGCGATGGCGCCCGCCAACATATACATGGCCTGCAGGCCAGTCACCACAGGCGGCGGCGGCTCGATGGGCGGCGCCGACACATTGAGGCGCACTCGCTGGCGCCCACCCAGGTGACCGAGCATACGCTGGCGCCAGGTGTCATAGTCCGGCTGGTTCTCTACCAGCCAGGTCAGGTCTTTTGCATCCACATCGTAAAAGTAGTGCAGGTCTGCAGTCGGAATCCGGTCTGCCCGCCGGGCCTTGGTGTAATCGTGCTCGATCATAAACTTGCGCACCGCGGCAGAGGAACCGTCGATGGTCATGAAGAACTCGGCGTCATCGACGGCCTCGTCATACCACTGGGGCGCCAGCGCCTCTGACCACACTTCCACGGGGTCGGGTTGCGGCGGCGCGGGCAGATCCTTCGCGCCCTCGCGCGGCAGCAGATAGGCGACGCCGGCGATGGCGACCAGCGCCAGGCCGGCGACGGAGGCTCCGGACTGCGCACCGCGCCCTCCACGCAAACCGCAGGCGAGGCCAGCCAGCACGCCGGTGACCAGCGCCATGGGCCCGGTATCGATCTTTGTGGCATAGCCCAGGGCCAGCCATACGCCGGCACTGAGCAGGGCGGCCACGGCCGCGGTGACGATGGCGGCCTGCGGCAGCTGCGGTGGCAGCTTTGTTTTTTCCTTCCCGGTATCTGGCCCGCTGGCAGCGTTGACTACCGCGCCACATCCCGGGCATTCGTCGGCCCGGGGCTGCAGCGTGTTGCAGGACGGGCACAGCATATTCGAACCTGGTGCCGCGTTCTGGATAGGCGAAGCGTCGAGGCTTCTGGCAGCATCGACACCGGTGTCCACCGCCGTGACTTCTTCCGTCACCACCGCCGCGGGACTGGCCACCGCTTCGGCTGGTTGCTCGGCCATGGCGAGCGCCGGCGGCTCGGCTGCGGGCGGCGGCGCTGGGGGGTCGGGCTGCGGCTGAGGGGCAGGAGGTTCGGGCTGCGTTTCCTCGCCAGTGTCGAACATTTCGTCGAGGTCCAGGTCCGGCACCTGCAAGGGGTCGTCCGCCTTCGGCTCAGGTTCAGGTTCAGGCTCGGCAGCTTTGCTTGTCTGTGCTGGTTGTTGGGCTTGTTCCTCGTCTTCCCGTTCGGCCGCTTCCTTCTTGAAGGTGTCGAAAATGTCTTCCGATTCCGGTTCTTCCGACGCCGACTGCGCCTGGTCCACCAGCGACAGGTCTAGTTCAAAGTCGTTATCGCCTCCCTTGTCGCCGTCGCTGGCTGGTGCCTCAACCGGTTCCGGCGCGGGCGCTTCTTCCTCGGCCTCGAAATCCATGGTGAGGAGGGGTGGTTCTGCGGGTTCGGGTGCTGGCTCCACAGCTTCGGGAGGCGGCTCCACCGGTTCGGGTGGTGGCTCCACAGGTTCGGGCGGTGGCTCGGCGGGTGGTGGCTCAGCGAGAGGTGGTTCGGTGGGAGGTGGCTCGGCTGGAGGTGGCTCTGCCGGTGACGGTGCCTCTGCTGCTGGCTCTGGTATATCCGCAGCAGCTTCCTCTTCTGCCGATGGCGCGGGCGCTGCTTCCGGAGGAGGTGATTTTTTGGCCGCTCCAGGCGTCCGATCCTCGAATACGGCAACTGATGCGTCGATCCCCATTGCCTTGAGCTGGGCCTGGAAGCTTGCTGCTGCAGACAGGTCGGTGCGCTGCAGCACCGTATGCGCTACGCCGTTAAACAGGTGCAAGGCGTCTGATGGCAGCAGGCCAAGGACAGGCGCCACGGCTTCGGCGACCGCGCCGGGCTTGTTGCCCGGCAGTACGCCGTTTATCACCACGTTGTATTCGACGGAGCTATCAGTCATGCCCATTGATCCAGTATTGGTTTAGTCAGTAATTCCCATACCTCATCTCCGTCGCCGTGCGCAGCGCACCATGGAGAGTGGCTATTGAGGGCCTACCTGCAGACCAAAACTACGCGAACAGGCCGGAAGCGCAAACACATGTTACAAAATTGGGGTTCACTTCGCGCTATTTCCGCGATTTTTGTCGGAAATTGCTAAACGCGTTGCAGACTGCTCGCTGTTGAGTGCCTTCCTCCCGAAGAGAGAAATAGTGTGACGGTGTGCCCTAATTTGCGCGCATGTACAGGGAAAAGCTCGGGAGTTCGTTCTCACGCACATCGATCAGGAACATCACCTGCCCATCCGGGGAAATAGCCCCTTCGCGGGTGCCGGTCTGCAGTTGTCCGCTGAAGCCCGCCAGCACAAAGTC